>NZ_LQYA01000002.1 GCF_001531445.1 Sporosarcina koreensis | reverse complement strand
GTTTCATCCGAAATGACCTTGTCCAAGTTTTCAAGCAATGCTCCCCCGCCTGTCAAGACGATTCCACGTTCCATAACATCTGCAGACAGTTCTGGTGGAGTTGCTTCCAATGTTTTTTTGACGCCTTCAATAATTTGCATAATGGATTCACGGAGAGCTTCAACGATTTCCTCTGAAGAAATTTCCAATGTTTTCGGAAGTCCTGTCAACAAATCCCGGCCTCTGATTTCCATTTTCTCAGGTTTAGCAGAAACTTTCGCTGAACCGATTTCAATTTTAATAGCTTCCGCTGTGCGTTCACCGATTGTTAGATTATATACTTTGCGGATATAGCTAATGATTGATCCATCCATCGAGTCACCACCGACACGGATTGACTCGCTCGTAACAATGCCGCCAAGTGAAATGACCGCAACTTCTGTAGTACCGCCACCTATATCGACGACCATGCTGCCCGTAGGTTCCCAAACCGGCAAATTAGCACCTATTGCAGCAGCGAACGGCTCTTCAATTGTGAACGCATCCTTCGCGCCAGCTTGTCTAGCAGCGTCAATGACAGCGCGCTGTTCGACAGAAGTGATGCCGAATGGAACGCAGACCATTACGTTCGGCTTTTTCCATGCGCTTCCTGCAGCTTTTGTCGCTTCTTTCATATAATGCTCAATCATTGCTGTCGTAATTTCGAAATCCGCGATGACACCATCCTTCATCGGGCGAGTCGCCACGATGGAACCCGGTGTACGTCCAATCATATTTTTAGCCGCTGAACCGACTGCCACGATTTCATTCGTAACTGTGTTTTTCGCTACGACGGACGGTTCCCTGAGAACAATCCCTTTTCCTTTAATGAAAACCAATGTATTTGCTGTGCCGAGGTCAATCCCGACATCTCTTGATCCTAATCCAAACAAATCTGTTCTTCCTTTCTATTCGACCGCTTAATATGGTCTTCTTGAAATCATACACCACATTATAACGGATTGGAGAACAAATTCACAGTGTCAATAGCAACAAGCTTGATTTTGATGCTATCGCCTTCCTGCTTAAAGCGACTGCTGAAAACCCTTAAATCCCCTTCATGCTGTAGGGCCAGGTCACTCTTTCCATTCTTCATTTCCACCAAAGCTGTTACCAGAATAGGAGTTAATTGCTAGCTCATATAACCTTTTTCCTTAAGACTTATAAAACGATGATCCCCGATTATGAGATGATCGAGCAGTTCTATTCCAATAATCGAACCCGCTTCGACAAGCCTTTTTGTCACCTCGATGTCCTCCGGTGAAGGTGACGGATTGCCTGAAGGGTGGTTATGCGCACAAATGATGGAAGCGGCAGACCGTTTCACCGCTTCGCGAAAAATCTCCCTGGGATGCACGATAGATGAATTCAAGCTGCCGATGAAAATTGTCTGCTTGTGCAGCACTTCGTTTTTTACATTCAGAAAAAGAACGACGAAATGTTCTTGGACAAGGGATGACATATCCGTCATCAAATAAGCTGCAGCGTCCTCGGGAGATTTGATGACATAACGTCCATCCGAATGCTTTCGGGAAATCCGCTTTCCGATTTCAACAGCAGCAAGTATTTGGACGGCCTTCGCTTGTCCCACGCCTTTCACCGCCATCATCTCTTCCACGTTCGCATCCTTCAAATCCTGAATCTTATCGAATGACTTCAAGATCCTGTTGGCAAGCATCAAAACGGATTCTTCCTTCGTCCCTGTCCGTAGCAGGATGGCAATGAGTTCCTGATTCGACAAGCTTCCCGCCCCTTGACGGATGAGCCTTTCACGAGGTCTATCCGCGATATGTACATCCCGGATCATCATCTGGTTCTTCACATCGGCTGTCAACGAATTATTCAGCCTCCTTCACCAGAATGATACCTTCTTCGCGTAAAGTCTCCACCAGCTTCGATATAGGTAAGCCAACAACATTCAAATAATCCCCATCAATTTTCTCAACAAGGAGCGCACCAGCGGTTTGGATGCCATATCCGCCTGCCTTGTCCATCGGATCCCCGGAATCGACATATGCACGGATCAGCTGATCGTCAAGTTCCTTGAATGTCACTTTCGTCTCGACTGAAAAGACTTTTGAAATCCCTTTTCCAAGAATGCTGACACCCGTGAAAACCGAGTGGGTGTTGCCAGAAAATTTTCTCAGAAAGCTTTCCGCCTGTTTTTTCGATGTTGGTTTTGGATAAACCTCCCCATCAAACACGACAATCGTGTCCGCTGCAATAATCAGAGCCTCCTTGTGCATTTCCGACACCGCAGCAGCCTTTTTAACTGCGAGTTTTTGAACGTAGTCCGCGAAGTCTTCATCCACTAACTCCACAACTTCTTCGACATTGCTTGGCATGATGTCAAACTGAATGCCAAGATTTCTAAGCAGCTCCTGCCTTCTTGGGGAGCCGGATGCCAGGAGTATCGGCATATTTGTCATAAATTCCATTATTGCAACCTCCTTTTTCTTTATCATACTGTAGAAGGAGAGCAATGGAAATTTTCACAAATCCGCAATAACGCTATTTCGACCAGCTTTCTCCGTTTAAAAATTGATTTTCACACAACCATCTTTATGCGTATAATTCGCTAGCAATTTAAGGCGTACAATTTGCAAATCCGAAGAAAACGTAATGATGGCAACGACATTTTTGCGGAAGTCAGTGATCTTTTCATCATCAGCTTCCCCTTCCGCAACAGTTGTCAAAGATTTAATTTTCGATAATTCCGTTTCCGATAAAGCACTCCTTAATTTCCCGGCTCCCACAGTGGAACACGACGACGTATCCGCATAAAACGGTTTCCTGAACGTCATTTCATATTCACTCACTTCGATTTCGTCTTCTCGGATGCCAACAGCGCTCCATACATAGAACTGCCCTTCGATTTCCAAAATATCCGCTTTTGCCAGACTTGCATCTTGCGCTATAAATTCCTGCGCGGATTGAACGGAGGAAAACACACCATGCTGCTTAGCAAACAGTTTGAGTGGAGCTTCATCCGACGAAATTGCAGGACCTGATGCAGGTGTCGTTTCGCTGGAAGCAGGCGGATCTGTTGCCACGAGCTCCTGTTCACCTGCCTTTCCCTTCCCTTGTCCATTCGTCCCGACGATGATGAAACCTACGATTGCTACAGCTGCAATGCCAATAATGACACCATGGAGCATCGCCGCCGCAACTGTCACTTTTGAATATTTCTTCTTGAAGTTCATGCCAGACCACCCCGTTTTTAGTAACCGTATCAAATCGGACATGAAAAAGAACAAGACGTATGTCGCCTTGTCCTAAAAAATTTATCGACTTAAATGAATAATTGCTGATACCATTCGACAAAGTCCGCTCCGAAAAAATACGAAATGATGGCTGCCGCTGCAATGGACGGTCCGAAAGCAACAGGTGTCTTCTTCCCTTTTCCGGTTTTCTTCAGCACGTAAATGCCGACGACAGAGCCGATCAAAGAGGCGAGGAACAACGTCAATAACGTATTCACCGTTCCGAGCACAAGCCCGATGACGAAGAACAGTTTGATATCCCCTCCGCCCATTCCACCTTTCGACACGACTGCAATGACATACAGCACGCAGAAACCGACTGCAGCCCCTAACAGGCTATCCCACCACGGCGACGTCGGAATGATCCATCGAAGGATCAACAACGCAATGGCGAACGGCAGAAGCACTTTGTCAGGGATGATCATATAGGCTAGATCGGAAACTGTGATGATGACGAGCAATGAAACGAACAGCAAAGCGATGATCAATTCTAGGCTGAATCCGAGTCGGATATATGAAAACGCGAATAGAGCACCCGTTACAAATTCGATGAATGGATACACGCTGCTTATTTTCTGTCCGCATCCTCTGCATTTTCCTTTTAAGGCAACGTAAGAGAAGATCGGAATCAAATCAAGCAAATGCAACCTCCGATTACATGTTTTACAATGGGACGGCGGCGAAACGATTGACTCCTTTTTCGGCACACGAAGGCCTACCACATTGAAAAAAGAGCCGAAAATGATTCCATATACGAAAAATAGGATAACCCAAACAATATTCATTCACTATCACCTAGTCCAGGGATTTTGTTGATCGGCGTCGGATCCTGTTTGCCAGCCGGTACAGGGGCATCCACTTTCGGCGTTTCCTCCTCAAGATTCCCTAAATCCGGGCGGTAAAACGCATGAAATGTGACGATTAGCTCCATCGGTTCATTCTCCTGTTCGACCATCCTCATCTCTTCAGAAGCAGTGAACTCTACCCGATCCACGATAAAAATACGTTCCATCGATTCGATTTCTTCAATGAACCGGTCGATTTGTCTGTATGCATCCGCCTCCAAATGCACTTCCGCAACGACAGCTTGGACGTTTTCAACTTGCTCGGGAGGATTCTCAATTGACGGTTCTTCAAGCGAAAAATTCACTTCATGTACATAGGCATCCGATTTCACTTCTGCTTTCTGCACTTGAAGGAGAATCAGATCCTCAAGCGGCTTTACAGGCAGTTTTTCCTGCAACAGGCGCGAACTGGACGACGCTGTGGGACTTTGCTGCGCCTCTTGCCTTTGTAACGCAAAAAGGATATCCCGTTCATTCGCCAATGTCTGTTTGGCTCGTTCACTTGATTCTTTCGCAGGAGCGTAAATTTGGAAATAGGAATATGCAGCAAGGGAGATCAGGAATACAATCGCCAAAATAACGAGCCCCATCTCCTTCTGACGTTTTGTCATTTTACTCATCGGAGCTCTCCTCCTGCCCATCCGTTTCTATCGTTTCTCCGACTTCGATGACAACGTCTCGTCCATCCAAGTATTCAATATGATACGTCGCTTCGAAACGCGGAAGCGACTCCGAGCCACTTTGCTCGTCCAAACTTTCGGCTACCAATGATTCCATTGTTGCCGCGGAGACAACTGCCGACGACTTGACTCTCGTCAAATAATAGGCGGCGGCAGACTTATCATCGAATTGGGCAACAACCGTTGATGCATGAGGCGCTGTGAATTCAAATGACACAAAAAAACCTCGCTCCGGCAATAAAGCGATCATTTCACGCAACAAAGGCAATGTATCAAATCGGTACGCTTCAGCCCACTCAACAGTCGCCGCAAGTTTTTCCCGAACATCTGCATGCGTGGACGGCTTAAGATTTTCCCGGATTGTTTCCTGGCTCGCATGTAAAGAGGATATCTGCGTTTCTGCCCGAAGAGTCTCCTTCGACATGGAAAGGGATAGAAGAAATAGTGTTGCCCAAAAAAGAATAGCCGCACCTAAAATAACAAGTGCAGCGATAAGGAGCGTCGACCGTTCCCTCTCCTTTTCAGGCAATAGATTAATATCAACGAGCATGACTAACTACACCTCTTTCAATGCCAAACCGATCGTCCGGTTGAAGGTTGCTGGCAATTGTTGTCCATCCTGGAGCTCCAAAGGTCTTTTCAACAAACGTTCCGCTTCGATAGAAAAACGTTCGCGTATGTTAGACAATAGTTTTTCCATATCACCGTATTCGCCATTCACGAGCAAATGGGAAATGGAAGCATTTCCGTTATGTAAATTATATCGATAAAAGTTCATCAGCTTTTCAAGTTCCATCACAATCGTCGTTGGCGTGATGGAATGCGGATCTGAATGAGCGTCCGCAACAATCAAAAGATCAGCGGATTGCGACAGATCGACAGGACGCATGAAAAGCGGGTAATGCTTATGGAAAATCGACACGGTCAACATACCGTCATACATATCAGCGATCAAAACATGCTCATGCCCACCAAATTGATATACCTTGTACGCAAGCCGATAAAGGGCGAGCGGACCGATATCCGCAACAACAGGATTCAGCTTCGCCGCTTTAAGTACTTCTTCGTACTTGTCCAAAATACTTTCCTTTGATGCAATCAAAATCGCTTCTTTGCTTTCTTCATTCAATGTGCAAGGTACCACATCGAAAACCGGATCATCGAATGGCAAATAGATCGTGGAACCGATTTCAATGAAGAAGTGTCCCTTCAACTCATCCGGCTCGATATCATCCGGATACGGCACCTTACGAATCATTACATATGTATCAGGAGCAAGGAATTGGACATCGCGCTTCGCGATGCCCCACTCCTTCAAAGTTCCTTCCAAAATGACCACCAGCGCCTCTGCATCAACAATCTTCCCCTCAACGACCGTGTTCGGAGGAAGCTTCACTTCCTCCGCAACATCGACGACAAGCGGCTGTGTTGACTTCAACCGGACAAAACGGACGGCATCGTCTTCAATTGTGAGTGTTGCCGGCTGTTTGCGGCGGTTGAATAGCGGCATGGCGAAGCTCCTTAATAAAAATACTTAATTTTGATCGTTCCCTGTACCTGTACCACCTACGGTCGTTTCATTCCCACTATCGGAAATTGATTTGCTCGAGGCACCATCAAAACTTACCGTCACTTTACCTGTAGTTCCCTCACCTTTTATTGTATTTGGATTTCCTTTTGTAACCGTTCCGCTCGTGAGAGAGCCTTCATCTTCTAGGAAACCAGCGCCCTTCAACTTTGCTAAGTCAACTTCAGTTTCTTCAGCATTATCAATAAAGTATAAATTTGCAGCAGCTAAAACATTTTGAGCATCAGCTTTAATTGCCTTTACTCTAGAATTATCAATAATATTCCCAATCGAAGGCACAGCAATCGCTGCAATAATCCCCAAGATGACAATTACCGCCAAAAGCTCGACAAGTGTTAATCCTTTTTCATTTTTCAAATGTTTCTGTAATAATTTCTTCATCATTATTCCTCCCCATTCTATCTTATTATCAAATATAAATTAAGAATACCAAACTCCTAGTTAAAATGAAACTATCATCCTATATTTATATATAACTATTTATTTTTCGACGAAATCCGCTACATATTATCTATTTCTGTGAAGAGACTAAACATCGGCAATAGTATCGAAAGCACTATCGTTCCAACCAACCCTGCCAAAAGAACTATCATCAATGGCTCAATTAACGCTTTCAGCCGATCTGTTGACGCATCAACTTCCTTTTCATAGAAATCGGCTACTTTACCTAGCATCGCGTCAAGTGACCCTGTCTGCTCTCCGATCGCAATCATATGAGGAATTAATGGCGGAAACGCCCAATGGCCTGCCATAGGCTCCGTCAATGAGCCGCCTCGTTCCAATGACTCCCTTGATTCGCCGACAACCCGTGAAATAACCTCGTTTTCCACAATCTTCTCCGTCATCGACAATGCCTGCAGAATCGGTACGGAACTGGCGAACAAAGAACTTAGCGTTCTCGTCAACGTAGATAATGCAGACTTTTTCATAAGATCACCGAAAATAGGAATTCGTAATAGGAAGGAATCAAGTAAAAATTTCCCTTCTTTATTATTGCGCATCATCAATATTCCAACTGTAATTCCAGCCGCCAAAAGGATGAAAACATACCAATAGTCGACCATGAAATCACTTGCCTTCAAAACAAACTGTGTTAGCATTGGAAGTTCTCCGCCGACGCTTGCGAATAGGTCGACGAACATTGGAACGACGAAGGTCAATAGGAAAATTACGACACCAATCGCAACGATTCCTACAACAATCGGATAAGACATCGCGGAAATGACTTTCTGCTTCGTCATATGCGCTTTTTCGTAATGCTCAGCAAGCCTGTCCAACGAATCGTCGACAGTACCTGACATCTCTCCCGCTTTGATCATGTTAATGACCAATGGCTCAAATGCTTTCGGATGTTTCATTAATGTATCCGATAACGATCCGCCGCCTCGAAGATCATCTCCGATAGAAATTAAAATCTTTTGGAAAGGCTTCGATTCTACCTGCAATGAAAGAATACGGATTGATTCCACAATGGTTACGCCCGCACGGAGCAATGTCGAAAATTGACGGAGGAACATGATGAATTGGGTCCGTTTGATCGGTTTTCCGAGATGGATCTCTTTCGTAAGAACTGTTTCGGCCTGTTCGGTCAAATTCGTTACTCGGATTCCTTGACTCTTCAATTTCAAGGCAGCTTCCCGTTTATTCGCGGCAACGATAATGCCCGATCTTTTTGTTTTTGCATCACGACCATCATATTTGAAACGGGCCATCGTTACTCATCACCTTCAATGTACGGCATTGCAGCTTCGTATGTTATTAGTCCACGTTCAAGAAGCTGCTTGACCGAAGTATCCATCATATGCATTCCCACCGATCGATTCGTCTGGATAACATTCGGGATTTGATGGACTTTTTCCGAGCGAATCAAATTCGAGATCGCGGAATTGTTGATCATCAATTCGGTGGCGACTCGTCTCCCCTTCCGGTCAACTGTTTGAAATAGCCGCTGTGACAATACTGCCGTTAAAACGCCAGCTAACTGAACGCGGATTTGGGATTGCTGTCCGTGAGGAAAGACGTCGATAATACGATCGATTGTAGAAGCAGCACTCCACGTATGAAGCGTTGCGAGGACTAGATGCCCGGTTTCTGCTGCGGTGATCGCTGTTGAAATCGTCTCTAGATCCCGCATCTCTCCTACGAGGATTACATCGGGGTCCTGCCGTAATGATGCACGTAATCCGTCCGCAAATGAGCTCGTATCAAAGCCAACTTCACGCTGGTCGATAATGGAAGATTGATGAGTGTGTACATACTCGATCGGATCTTCGAGCGTGATGATATGTTTGCGCATCGTCTCATTCATATAATGGATCATCGCCGCAAGTGTCGTCGATTTCCCCGAACCAGTCGGACCGGTAACTAATATGAGTCCTTGAGGTGTTTCCGCTAATGACTTCAAAATCCCGGGGACTTGCAATTCATCGATTGATGGAATAATCGTCGGAATCGTCCGGAAAGCAAGCGAAATGGAGCCACGCTGTTGGAATGCATTGACGCGGAAACGGGCAATTCCTTTCAATTCATAGGAGTAGTCAATCTGCCCTTTTTCAAGAAATGCTCCGTATAACTTTTCCGGGATTGTCGATTTGGCTGCAACGTCCGTGAAAGTTTCATCTATGGATGCTTCTCCATAACGCTTCAGCTCCCCATGGATCCGAAAAACAGGGGGCACACCGACCGTCAAATGGATGTCGGATGCTTTCAATTCAAATGCTTTCTCTAATATTCGATCTATTGTTTCAATCATAGCAATACCCCTATTCTATAAGTGAAACACGCAGTACTTCTTCCGTAGTGGTGATGCCCTGCTTCACTTTATCCAATCCATCATCTATCAAAAACACAGTTTCGTTCCGTAAAGCAATTTCCCTTAGCATTGCCGGTGTGCCATGGTTATTGATCACTTCACGCATCTCATCGTTAAGGATTAGCACTTCGTGTATGGCGACCCTGCCTCGGTACCCCGTCATGTTGCATGCCGCACAACCGGGACCGCGGACGATTGTTTCAATCTCCATGCCCCGTTTTGCGAAAATTTCCTTTTCACGGTTCGATGCAGGCATTTCCCGACCACAATCTCGGCAAACACGACGAATCAGCCGTTGAGCAATAATGGCGTTCACGGAAGCTGTCACAAGAAACGGTTCAACACCCATATCGATCAGTCTCGTAATCGAAGCGATAGAGTCATTCGTATGGATTGTGCTTAGGACAAGATGCCCTGTCAATGATGCACGAATCGCCATTTCCACAGTTTCGCGGTCACGAATTTCACCGACCATGACAATATCCGGATCTTGCCGCAAAATCGACCTTAAACCGTTCGCGAAAGTAAGACCGACAGCCGGGTTGACTTGAATCTGATTTATACCTTCCAGTTGGTATTCAACCGGGTCTTCAACGGTGATGATATTCACTTCTTCTTTATTCAATTTATTCAAGGCTGCATATAATGTGGATGATTTACCCGACCCAGTCGGTCCTGATATCAAGACGATTCCGTTCGGCCTCTCGATTTCCTTCAGAAACCGCACCATATTAACATGACTGAAACCCAATTTTGTCAAGTCATTCAATGAGCTGCTCAAGTCCAAAATACGCATGACCACTTTCTCGCCGAAAACGGTCGGCAACGTGGAGACCCGCAGATCGATCGGGCGGAAATCGATTGTTGCTTTGATCCTGCCATCCTGCGGTACACGATGTTCCGTAATATCGAGGCTAGACATGATCTTGATCCGCGCAGTGAGCATCGCTTGCATATGCTTTGGCAAATACCGCTCTGTCTTCAGCATTCCATCGACTCGGAAACGGATGACAACTTGATGCTCTTGCGGATCTATATGAATGTCGCTCGCCTTCTGCGTTATTGCAGACGACAACAACTGATTGACGAGACGGACAATCGGGGAATCAAGATCGGTCAATTCATCTTGCTGTTCTCTCGTTTCCTCCGGCTGCTCAATGAAAAAGTCTTCCAACAATTCATCTTCGTAGTACTTCGATATCGTCCGTAAAATATCGTCCTTTGAAGCGATTGCGGTTTCAATATGAAAACCTGTCGACAAACGCAAGTCATCGGCAGCCAAATAATCCATTGGATCGGACATTGCGACAAACAGCCTGTCTCCCTCTGCTTTCAATGGAACGAGGAGATTCCGCTTCGCAAATTCTTTCGGCACGACATTGAACAACTTCGGGTCAAACGGATATCTGAATAAATTGACGTGGGGGATCCCGAGCTGGAATTCAAGCACTTCAATTAATTGCTGCTCAGTGATGTACCCTCTTTGAAGAAGTGCGTCACCGAGTTTCTGATCCCGTGGCTTTTCTTCCAAAGCGGTTTGAAGCTGTGCGTCTGTTATGAGTCCAGATTCAACGAGCAAATCGCCCAGTCGTTTTCGTGTTGTCGCCATATTTATCCCTCTTTCACTTCTAGACGTCAATCATTTCCCGGATATCGGAAGACCGCTCTTATCGTAAATGACTTCACCTTGAGCCGAGTCTTCAATACCTGGTTCATCTACATTACCTGCTTCTCCCGGATTAGATGTTTCCGTCCTGTTATCTGATGTAGTCTCTTCATCTTGTGGAAGGTCTGCTCCCTCGCTATTAGTGTTTTCTATCGCCGAGGAATTCTCATTGGATAGCGGGTGGATTTCAATCCGATGAATAGGTGCATAAAAGTCTTCAGAAATATCTTCTGTGTCGATGACTTTTCCATCGACTGACAATGTCCGTTTTACGATCGCTTCCACACCATCTTTGCCTTCTTGTGAAACGACAACTTGTCCATCATTGACGAATGCACTATATTGTCGTACCGTCCTCGGTTTATAGGTTTCTATATTTGTGACGGAAGGTTCATATGTGTAATAAAGCGGCCGACCTTCCAACGAAACATTTATCGCACCAGCTGACCAATCCGCTTGGATGGTAAATTCTGTTTTATTCGGGTTCGTAAACTTGTAGTCAAGCCCTAAAGTTTGATTCATTGCCGCTTCGAAACCAGCTTGAATATCGGTAGTTATGGCTGTGCTTATATTCCGCTCATCGATTTGGAAATTTGTTTGTAGAGTTGCGGTATATAACATAGAAGTGAGCAATGTCAATTCCTCATCAGTAAGCGGCCCGACTTCGGAGCTTGTCAATACTTCCAACATGGAAAATGATTCGAATGGGCCTATAACCGATTGGTCCAGTGCATGTATCGCTTTGGATAAAGAAGGTGAAATTCCGTCGATGCTATATTCAGATGACGCGATTACTTCAGTTTGTATTTCATCGACTCCAAAATAATCAGTTATATGGACATTTCTCGGCATAATACCTGTTTGTAGTTCTTCTTCAATTCCTGTTGCAATCGAATCAATTGCATTTTCCGAGAAATGAATCTTGGAAAGCTCCTGGCTAAGCACAGTTTGCAACGCTTCACGAGAAACAATGGCGATTATCGGATTGTCCACACCGGAAGTTGCATTCGCTAGGGTCATGTCGATGTCGAACTTGATTGCTTCAGGTGGAAGTGCGAATTGAATGTCTTGGTAGATTAGGTTCACTTCCAATTTGGACTGAAGCTCTGAAAAATCGGATGCTAATTTGGATTTTGCTTGTTTAGCTTTATTATTGGAAATATTAAACGGTCCGACGTATGTGTGATCTGCGTATTGCTTGCCAAAGCGAAAGTCTGATGCTAAAGCTGCACCAGACATTATGAACAAAAGTAAAATAGAGGATAAACTTATTGTAACTACCTTTTGGCTCACATTAATCACCTTCTTCCACAAACTTATCTCTTCCATCTAAATTCATTGAATCAAACATAAAGTTATTCATAGATTACATTTTCCATGATAGGATTTGTCCATTCAATCGAGTTACTATTTACCAACTTACATTGTTCCCAAACTTCATTTTCACTGTTCACTTGTATTATCTCACCTGCTATATTTTCACCTCCAAATGCCACAAGACTACCCCAGTGAACTAATTTACTACCCTTCCCAATAGTTAATTTCTTATCAATTTGTAGAGAACCTGCAACACAAACCATCGAATTATCCTCTATTGTCAAATGCCCATTAACATGGGCAGACCCTCTAATTACCATCCTAGAATTAACCATGTTTTGCACATTGCTTTTTATACCCACGGATCCATTTATAGCCAATAAAGAATTGGTAATATTGTTCATATTTTCCGCATTAAAACTACCATCAATATTTAAATTCGCCCCACTTAAGTTATTGAAATTATCAACATTTAAATTACCTTTACTATACAGCGTAGAATTACTCACGTTAAAGTTTCCATTAGGACCCTTAAATCCATCCGGAAAATAAATGGTTGAGTTTGCCACACTACTATAACCGCCATTCTTATCTCCTTTACATGTTACCTTTGATAACTTCTTATTGTTTCCACAATAGGAAGCCTTTACATTATCGGGATAAAGTTTATGCATATTAGGAGAGGATGCGCCCCCACCCCCATTTGAGTTCGGTGATCCGCTGAAGTCAGGTATAATCACTGTTTGTTCAAACGAAATCTTTTCCTCATTACCATTTTTCATTCCTAAGGATATCCCTTTAATGATCACTTTATGTCGATCAGGATATCCTTTCACAGAAGTCGTTTCTACTACAAAATTATATAACTCAATATTCTTCTCTACTGTAAATCCAAGAATCTCCTCATTAAACATTCTTTCCAATTCAGTTGTTGTATCTTTCTGAATTATATTATAATCAATAACCTTAGCTTGATTTTTTGGATCTTTAAGTTGGTTTTCAATATTTTTCTGAATAAATATTTCCAAATCAGGTACAATAGATAAATAAAAATTCGAAATGTAAGTCTTAAAAAAGTCTACACCCGCTTCCGCAGCCATCACCGTAAGATGACTTTCATCCACTTTGATTTCTTGCTTTGCATTTCCAAGTGTACCTCTTATAAATACAGCTGAAACTACCATTATGAAGAGGACTAAAAAGAGGACTATTAATAATGCGTAGCCCTGTTCGTTATGACTTTTTCGCATTTCTCACTCCTCCTTCTCCACTTTATATCTAGAGATAACTGTTGAAACACTTACTTTCAGTTTGTTTTTAACCGGATCAGCAACTACTAGGTTAACATTCATAGAAGCTTCTGTTGTTTTCGCTCTAATCTCCTGTTTCGTTGGTAACCCAATAATTTTAAAATTATTTTCCGAACCAATTTTCTTATCTGATTGAGCGTCAACACCTGTACAATCTGTCATCCAAATTTCCCCGTCTCTCTCCTCTAACCTATATGTATCGCATTTTCGGTGAATATGCTGAAGATCCGTAATTATATAATTTGCCTCCTGCTGCATTTTTAACTTTTTAGTTTCCGTTATATTGTATTTCATGCTTGTAAGTACCGTAGTCCAAATTAACATCATGACAAGTGCGGTCAATAGAAGTACGGCCAATACCTCTATTAGTGTCATCCCTGATTCCCGCGACGGTCTCTTGTCTAGTTTTTCATTTGCCGACTTCAATATAGCCAAAAGTCTCGCTGATAACTTTGCTATCCTTTTGAATAGATATAATGATTCCATGCAGACTCAACTCACCTTCAGCATCTCCAGCTGGCAATGCGGGTTGTTTTTCAATTTTATACTCAACTTCACCAATTCCACTTTCTTCAGTCCGAATCCAAGAGCCGTTTTTTTCCACATACCCGTTTTCCGAAGTGAAATAATCAATAGAATATGACGAGTTTTTAAAGTTATCCAGATGCACCCTTGCCTCGTTCATTGCAGTTAGCTTACTCTCCGTCTTCTCATTAAAATTAGTCATTTGCGGAAAGATCGTCATAAATCCAATAAAGACGATGCCCAATATGACAAGAGCAGCCAAGATTTCGACAAGGGTCATCCCTTTTTCGTTCCCCTTATGACTTCTCATCTATTACATCGCCTCCCTTTTTATGGTTCTATTACTTACAGCATACAAAATCTGTAGAAACTAATCAACTAGTCAACGAAGATAGTGAAAATGTCATAGAAAAAGACCGACTTATGCCGGTCTTCAACTTGGAATATTCTCTTTTTCCTTTTCATAAACCCCCACCCGGTTCCTTCCTGCCTGTTTGCCGCCAATGTAAAGCGCACGGTCAGCATTGCGCAGCAATTCTTTTCCGTCTTTTGCGTCAATCGGCATGGTTGCGACGCCGATGCTTATTGTCATTTGGACAATTGTAGGTTCCCTTTCTTCCGATAGGTCGGGGGTGATTTTGAAGCTGGACTCTTCCATTGCTTTTCGAATCGTTTCAGCAAACTCCACGGCTTCGGCTTTTTCATAATTCGGCAGGATCATGACAAACTCTTCGCCGCCATACCTGGCCAATGTCATTTCAGGCGTTTGGTAGCTTCTTAAGAGTGCGGCGAACGTGCAAAGCAAGTCATTGCCGCTTTGATGACCGTAAGTATCGTTGATGGACTTGAAGTGATCGATGTCGAGAATGATCGTGGACAAGGTGGAGACTTCGCCGGTATGGTACCGGATTACTTCTTCATCCAATTTCGACTCTAAGTAGCGGAAATTATAGAGGCCAGTCAACCCGCATCTTACGCTTTTTTCCACTGTCCGTTCATAATACCTTGCCTTTTCCACTGCAGTTGCAAAATAGCCGGTCAACAGATCCACCATCTTCACATGCATTTCTTCAAAAGCATATCGTTGGTTGGAAGTCAGGATCAGGAATCCTTCTGTCCGTTGGTTCCTCTTAATAGGTGCTGTCATGATACTTTCCACGGAAGTATCGAATGAATATCCTATCAGCGCTTCTACACTCTTTTTATTCATGAATAACTTGGTCGCTTCCACATCCAGGCCATCCCCTTCGCCCCTTTTCTGTGGAAATGAAAACTTCGTCGGAGTGTCATTATGGAATTCGCCTTCTTTACAAGCGAGCATGACTAGGTTTTCACCCATTCTAAAATCGACGATATAGGCATTGTCATAGGGGATGACCCCTTTGATTTTGTCGATGAAAGTAAGGAGGACATCTTTTACTCGCAAGCTATCCGCAAGCTGATGACCGATGATGGTCGATGATGACAAGACTTCGTTCAATTTATTAGACTTCATATAGTTGCTTGAAACAAGCAAGACAATAATAAATGGAACACCTATCAATAAAAAAGCAGTGCTTCCAAATTGCTGCATGAGAAGACAAAAAGTGATGGCAAACGGCAAAAGCAGGATCGTTGTGACATAGTCCCACAAGATAATCTTTTTCATTCTGGATGTGTCCGTCTTTAGCCATTTGAAAAATAAATAGATGATAGCACTATTGATGATTGAATAAGCGGATGCATATATAAAGCCTGCAAGCAGAAATTCACTTAATGACATTTCCTGCAGCGAACCGCCAAACACATGAAAAATGACACCACTTATAATGGAAACAACTGCAAAATTGATGGAGTTAAATGCAAAACGGAATCCTTTCGGTGTCGAAGACTTCATTGTGAAAAGTAGTACGAATACCGCAATTTGCATGAAAATCATTTCGGCGACAATCCCATATTGGAAGAACAGTGAGAAAATGACCCATCTCTCCAAAGTGATACTCACCCGATCCAATGATATGGAAGTCATCAATGTAGCAAGAAGGATTGCCATATAGATGGCCAAGTTAACATAATCATATGATGCTGCTGGAAAGTAGTGGAGGGCTATGTAAAACATCATAGGAACAACAAGAATCCACAGGATATAGATCGCTCTTTTTTGTTGGGCTGTCACTATCAATTCTGATCCCCCCCTATATCATCTTACGTATTCGGCCACCCGGTCTCTTCCTGCTTGTTTTGCACCGATGTATAATGCACGATCCGCGTTCCGCAATAGATTCATCGCTTCATCCGTATCCATAGGTGCATTCGCAACGCCGACACTGGATGTGATGGACACTTTCACCGGATACTTGTCATCGCCCAAATCGGGTATGATCGTAAAGGCATGCTGTCTGATAAGCAATCGAAGCCGCTCAGCAAAATCGACTGCTTCCGCTTTTGAAAAATCCGGCAATATATAGACGAATTCTTCGCCTCCATAACGTCCGATTGTTCCATAGTCAGGTGTTGCCTTCTCTAAAATTCTAGCAAGGCCGTATAATATATCATTTCCGCTCTGATGGCCGAATGTATCATTCACCTTTTTAAAATGATCGATATCAAGCATGATGACGGATAAGTCTTCGATATCCCCCATGCGCATCCGGTTCATTTCAAAGTGAAGCTTTTCTTCCAAATAGCGGTAATTATAGAGCTTCGTCAATGCGCATCTTTCGCTCCGTTGCAATGCCTCCTGTACGTAGCGGGCCTTTTCGAGAGCGACGATGTAATACGATCCAAGCAAGTCCAAAATCTTCAACTGATGATCCCCGAAGGCAGCTTTCCGATTGGATCCCAACAGTAGGATGCCGTTCGTTTCGTTGTTATGCGTCAACGGGATGCAAAGGACGCTCTCCAAATCTTCAGGCGCTGAGATTGTGGCATATTGGCCCCAGTCTTTTCGCTTCGAATAGATGACCGGCTCATTCGTTTCCAATACCATCCCTGCAACTCCCTCACCGATTTGGATCATTTGAAATTGGCGTTCAACAAAACCTTTTCTTTCATACCATCTCTCAAGCTCCAGCCATTGATCGTGATTTGAGAAGAGAAAGACGTAATCGGCTTTGAATAACTCGCTCGTTTTTTTGATGAATTGGGTTGAAACCAATTCTTCATCCGTCATGACCGAAAGTTCACTTCCAATTTGGCCTGCCTTTTTTATGTACTCATTGATCTTTTCAGTACGGCTATACAGGCGGATAATAGTAATTGTCATAAAAAAAGGAAAGCCTAATAGTAAAAAAGAAGCAATCCCGACTATATTAAGCATTAAATAGAAAGTCAGAGCCAGAGGAAGAATAAGGATGAGAGTCGCGTACTCAAATACTATATCTTTTGCCGTGTACGGATTTTTCAACCCTTTCGCCTCAAAATACATATTTAATAAACCGAAATTCGTTGTTGTATGTACTAGCCGATATACAGCGACGCCGAGTAGCAGCGACCAAAAATCCATTGAGCCGACCTGCGCGCCGACTACGTAGAATGCACCTGCAGCGACAAGCGATAAAATGAACATCATGATGGAGTTTAGAAAAAATCGGTGTAATTGCTTTTGGTGCCTTCTTGTCACAAAAAGGATTGCAAAGATCGAAAGTTGCATTACAATCATTTCAACCGCAATTCCATACATGAGAAAAGCGGGAAGCGTTGCCCACATGACTAACGTAATCGGTTGTCCATTCCTCATGATTGGAAAAAACGCGGTAAGCATGCCAAAAATGATAAAGAGCAATACATAAGTGAAATTGATGGTTTCAGGCATCTGAGTGATAAAGAAATATGTGATTCCTGGAGGAACGATGAGCAACCAAATAATAAAAAGGCTGATTGTTGACCACTTTTTTTCAGACACCCTCATGCACCCCTTTAAAATATTTAAGTTAGCGAATTGATAGGGGATTGTCTTATGGAAAGCGAGCATGTTTCGTAGCTGAAACTAGTCCAAAAGACTAACAATCAGGTAAAGAGAACCTGCGACTATTTTCTTCCTATCTTTTCCTCTTCTTAGTATTATAGTATCATCTAAGTGTTTTGTCACCCTTTTTCTATTATACTGACAACTGCTCATTAATTCCTCCGCAGTAGCGGCCTGCGGGTGTGGAAATGTGACGAAAGTGAAGGAAGCAGCAACAGGAATCAACTCATCAAGCGTTTTCCCAATGTCTTTCGTGTTCAGCATGCCAATGACAAAATCGACTTTTTCACCTGGGAATTCTGATTTGATCGTCTCGGTGAGCATTTTGGCAGCAGCTGGGTTGTGCGCCCCATCAATAAAGACCCCCTCAGTGATTTCCTGGAACCGATAAGGCAATGCTGCTTTGGCGACTCCTTTTGCAATATGTTCCTCATTCATAGATACTCCTGCCTGCAGCAACGCCTCGATCGCAACGGCCGAATTAACAGCTTGATGCGGTCCTTTCATCCTGCGTTGTCCGATTGATACATGAACTGCCTTTCCGATGAACTCTCCGTTAGCTACCTTGAAATCATCGCCATAAACGGCTACTTCGCTGTTCATCTGAAGTGCTTTAATTCGAACGACATGCATAGCCTCATTCGATAGCGGACCAACGACTACAGGAGTATCTTCTTTAATGATCCCTGACTTATGCCCGGCAATTTCCTCAATCTTCCCGCCAAGAAAACCGACATGGTCTAATGCAATAGTTGTTATGACAGATACGAGCGGGTCTACGACATTCGTACTATCCAAGCTGCCCCCCATGCCGCATTCCAACAGTACATAATCAGGCGCAAGCCGTTCGAAGGTGAGGAAAGCCGCAACTGTCAACAATTCAAAATCTGTCAATGTGCCGCTTAGCCCTGCTTCTTTCATCGCCATGAACGTGTTGTCCATCTCTTCCTTACTGATTGGAAAGCCGTTCATTCGGATTTGGTCATGGACATCGACCAACGCCGGAGACGAAAAGACCCCTGTCGTAAATCCATGCTCTTTCAAGATGGATTCCATGAAGGCGATTGTGGAACCTTTTCCGTTCGTACCTGCCACATGGATGACATGCAGGCCCTTTTCCGGATTCCCTGCTTTTAAAAGTGCAGCACGAATATTATCAAGACCAGGTTTTATTACATCGTCACTTTCTATTTCGAATCGCTCTTTATATTCATCAAATTTTGGAATCAATTCACTCGCCCCTTATGGTAAAATCAGCTTAGAAACAGTATATCACGGCCGGAGGGAACGAAATGAAAAAATGTTGGGTCATCTATAATGGAAGTTTGACGAGCGATAAATTCCGCGATCAGGCGGAGCTGTTGCAAGAAGCCGCTGAACGGGCAGGCATAAATGCGACCTTGAAAAAGAACTATGAGGTGCTTATGGCCCTTAATGAAAAGCTGGAAATCCGACCTGATTTTGTAGTCTTTCTCGACAAAGATATCCTACTGGCCACATTTTTAAAAAATGTTGGAATCCCTGTCTTTAATGACCCTGATGTGATTGAGACATGTGATAATAAGGCGAAGCAATACATACAATTGGCAAAGAATAATATTCCAATGCCCGAAACGATTATCGCTCCGAAAGTGTATCCGAATTTTACGATTGAAGGATCTGGTTATTATGAAAAGGTCCTTGAAAAACTTGGCTTGCCTATGATTATTAAGGAAGGCCACGGTTCGTTCGGCATGAAAGTGTATTTGATTGAAACGAAAGAGGATTTTTTCGCGAAAGTGGATGAGCTTCGGGGCGTTGACTATGTGTTCCAGCAGTTCATTGCGACGAGCAGAGGACGAGATATCCGTGTAAATATCGTTGGCGGTGAAGTCATTGCTGCGATGCACCGCTCTTCTGAAACGGATTTCCGGGCGAACATTACGAACGGTGGCGTGGCAAGCGTCATCGAACTGTCCCTTGAGCAGAAGGAATTGGCAATCCGGGCAGCCGAAGCAGTTGGCGCAGAGTTTGCCGGTGTGGATTTATTATTTGGAGAAAATGAAGTGCCACTTGTCTGTGAAGTGAATGCCGCTGCCCATATCCGGAATATTTATAATGTGACTGGCATCAACGTCGCAGATCAGATGATCAGTTATATTCTAGGTAAATTAGGATGAAAGGATATATTTATTATTCTTTAACAGAAGCAGAACGTAACCGGGGATTTATCGATGATCTGATGAAACATGCATCGCGATTGGATACTTCATTGACGCTGCTGGTGGATGAAGAAGAACCGGATGCCGACGCAGATTTCATTTTATTCCGCGCTCGAAAACCATTGCTTTCGGAGAGATGGGAGGCAGCCGGATTTCGGATAATCAACCGTTCGCAAGTGAACAGGATTGCGAACGATAAATTGAAGACATTCGAACTTGCGACTTTGTTAGGTGCTTCTGCCATACCCACGACAAAGATCGGGTCCATAAAAGATCTTCCTCCCCTTCCCGCTGTTTTGAAAACAACTGATGGGCATGGTGGAAATGAAGTGTTTCTTTATCACCAAGAAAGGGATGCCGACCAATTCTTTACTCGATTTGCAGGCCGACAATTGATCGCCCAGCCATATATTGAGTCCAACGCAACGGATGTCCGCGTTTTCATGCTCGGCGAGGAAGTTTTAGGAGCTGTCAAACGGTCCGGAAGTGACTCTTTCAAATCAAATTTCACACTTGGTGGTACAGTGGAAAAGTATATACTTTCATCTTGGCAAGAAAATGAAGTCCGAAAGATAGCGAGGGCATTAAAAAGCGATTATATCGGCATTGATTTTCTTTTATTGCCTGATGGAGGTTGGATGTTGAATGAAATCGAAGATCCGGTCGGCGCCAGAACACTGTATGTGACGCATGATTTTTCAGTTGCGGAGAAGTTGATGGAGTATGTGAAGATGAAATTGGAAGGATTATGAGCGCTAGAGCACGAGTTATGAGCGCGGAACGAGTTTTATGAGAGTGGGAGCAGGAGTTATGAGCGCAGAACCGGTTTTATGAGCGCGTAGCAGGAGTTATGAGCGCAGAACCGGTTTTATGAGCGCGTAGCAGGATTATATGAGCGCAGAACCAGTTTTATGAGCGCGTAGCAGGATTATATGAGCGCAGAACCGGTTTTATGAGCGCTAGAGCACGAGTTATGAGC
>NZ_LQYA01000124.1 GCF_001531445.1 Sporosarcina koreensis | reverse complement strand
CTCGACGGCGCCGATCTGGCCTTTGGCGGCGAACAGGGCATGGAATCAGTGCTCGCCCGCGTCGCCAGCCTGTCGTCGACCCATCTCGGCGCCGGGCGCAACAAGCTCTTCATCCGGGGTATCGCGGACTCGAGCTTCACCGGCCCGACCCAGGCGACCGTCGGCCAATATCTGGGCGACATGCGGTTGACCTACAATGCGCCCGATCCCGACCTGCGCCTCTACGACATCCAGTCGGTCGAGATATTGGAGGGGCCGCAGGGCACCCTCTATGGCGCGGGATCGCTCGGCGGCGTCATCCGGGTGATCCGCAATGCGCCGCGCATGGGGGAAACGGGTGCCGCGCTGTCTGCCGGGCTCGCTGCGACCCAGCATGGCGATCCTTCGGGCGACATCGGCGGGATGGTCAATATTCCCGTAGGAGGCGACAGGATTGCCTTGCGCGCGGTCGGCTATGGCCTGACCGAAGGCGGCTATATCGACGATGTGTGGCGACGGAAGCGCGACATCAACCGCACCCGGGTCGCGGGCGGACGGGCCACGCTCCGGTTCGACGTGGGCGATGGCTGGACCGTCGATCTGGGCGGCGTCTATCAGGACAATGCAGGGCGCGACGGCCAATATGCCGACCGCGCGCTGGGCGGCCTCAACCGCGCCAGCCGCGTCGCCGGCGGGTTCGACGCCGACTATGGGCTGGGCGAGGTCGTCGTCTCCAAACAATGGGACGGGCTCTCCTTCCTGTCGTCGACCGGCTATGTCCGCCAGAACCTCCGCGAAAATTATGATGCCAGCGTGATCGGGCAGGACCGGCAGTTCCGCCAGACCAACCGTACGCGCATGTTCTCCTCCGAGAACCGCTTGTGGCGGCCGACCCGCAACGGTTTCGGCTGGGTGGTCGGCGCCAGCTACACGCACAACCGCACCGATCTCGATCGTGCGCTCGGACCGGTCGGGCAACCGCTCCCCGTTACTGGCGTCACCAACCGGATCAGCGAGTTCACCGCTTATGCCGAGGCGAGCGTCGAGCCGTTGCGCGGCATGATCGTCACCGGCGGCGCGCGCTACACC
>NZ_LQYA01000123.1:109037-117443 GCF_001531445.1 Sporosarcina koreensis | reverse complement strand
GAATTACACCAGCTCCACCGTCTTCCATAGGGAAGAACGGGTCACGGACTGACAAGCATTGCGCTTGATCACCGCCGGTAAGGAATTTCACCTTGCCCCGAAGCGTCGATTTGATTTGACCGATTCAAATTTAACATACTTCGGAAACGGTTGCCAAATTGCTGACTTTGACACAGTTCCGCTACAATTCATTATTTGACTGATTCGGTTCTTGGTTAAAGAGAAAAATATGAGTAACAGCTTAAATTATTTAGTGAGTTCCTATAGGAATTAGGTCGAAATCCTCCAAAGAAAAATGAACAAAAAGATGCAGGTGGAATTTTTGAATTTTGCAATGAAAAATACAAGCATGTTACAAGTATGAAATTAATCCTAATAGCTGAAATTACAAGTTAGGTAACCTATAATGATATATAAAGAAAAAGCGTTAAACGAGGATGAGAGCTGAATGGGTATCTTCGTGCTAGGGAAGAGGGATGTTGCAAATGACGGGTTCTATCCATCAACGGAAAGCAGAGCATATTGAAATCACACTCAACGAAAAAGTGACGGGAAACCATATTACGACTGGACTGGAAAGGGTTCACTTCATTCATAACGCTTTACCTGAAATTGACTTTACTGAAATCTCCATTGAAAGCACATTTCTTGGACAAGCAAGACCAACCCCGTTCATGATCAGTTCCATGACTGGCGGAGCCGCATTCGCAGAAACGATCAATCGAAATTTGGCACTTGCCGCAGAAGAAAAAGGGTGGATTTTAGCATTAGGATCCATGCGGGCTTTAATTGAAAGTGAGGAACATAGAGCCTCGTTTCAAGTGAGAGAATACGCACCGTCCGTTCCGATCATTGCGAATCTAGGCGCAGTTCAACTGAATTACGGATTTGGTATTGATCAATGCCGGCAGATCATTGAAATGACACATGCAAATGCGTTGGTGCTTCACTTAAACAGTCTGCAGGAAGTCATTCAACCGAATGGAGATTTGAATTTCAAGGATTTATTAGCGAAAATCGAAGAACTGACTACAGTATTGGAAGTTCCAGTAGGCGTTAAGGAAGTCGGTTGGGGAATCGACGGACAGACAGCTAAAAAGCTGTGCGACGTTGGTGTGTCTTTTATCGATGTAGCCGGAGCTGGCGGAACCTCTTGGAGCCAAGTGGAGAAATACCGCTCAACCGACCCAATTAAACAGGCTGCAGCGGAAACGTTCAGCGTATGGGGCATTCCGACGGTCGATTGCGTCGCGTCTGTACGTGAAAAGATCAGCGAGCAATCAATAGTTGCAAGTGGCGGTATGTCGACTGGGCTGGATGCTGCCAAAACGATAGCTCTGGGTGCCAATATTGTCGGTTTCGGAAGGTCTATCCTGAAAGAAGCGACACAATCTCCTGAAGATGTCATAAGAGTCATGGAAACGAAAGAATTAGAGCTGCGAATGGCTATGTTCGGTGTCGGAGCATCTACGTTGGCTGAACTTCAAGCGACCGACAGGATACAATATGTAAAAAGATGAATGATTGAGTTGGCCACTTGCAAAGGCGAGTGGTCTTTCTTTGTTTGAAGTAACATTCAGTCAATTAATTGAAAACAAGAACGTAAGTTTGTATAATGGAAGTAGAAGGGGGGATTGTGACATATGCCTCGAAACCCGGGAATGACGGACGATAAGATCATTGAACTGTATAAAAGTGGTTTGCCTTATGAAAAACTTTGCACGATTATCGGGTTGTCGGATCGTGGAATTCGAAATGTGTTGAATAAACATGGAGTCGAATTGCATCCCATAGGACGCCGGCGCATTCATAAAGTGAATGAAGACTTCTTCAAAACATGGTCTCATGAGATGGCTTGGGTTTTGGGATTATTCATTACGGATGGTCATGTGAATAGCAAAGTCCACTCTGTATACTTATCACAAAATGATGAAGAGATATTGAGGAAAGTAGCTACGCTTATGGATGCGAATCCGACAATTGCACAAGGAACCGGCACGAGAACAACGCCAATGTTGATTATTAACTCAAAAACCATAAAGCAGGATCTTGAGCAGCTTGGCGTCACTCCGAATAAGTCATATACTGTATCTTTTCCTGACGTGCCAGATCAGTACATGCCTGCTTTTATAAGAGGCGTTATTGATGGGGATGGTTGGGTCCAAGATCGCGGATATGTTATGAATGTAACTACAGCAAGCAATTCGTTTGCAAATGGGCTTTTGGCTATATTTCAAAAATGGAATTTGCGATCAGAAATAACTACAGAACTTACACAGTCGGAGAAAACCATTTATCGAGTTTGGGTAAAAGGAAAACAAAATCTTCCTAAACTCGCCGATATCATTTACGATGGATCTGGTGAACTGTTTAACGAGAATAAAAAAATGCGGATGGTGCAGCATGCTTAAACTGCAGCAAATGATTTTAAAATTGGAGTGAATGAAATGTGGAAAGTAATCAGTGGTAAGTTGCAACAAACGTCGGATACAGATCGAGTAAAGTTTAGAACAAATATTAGCAAAGTGATTTTAAATGATTTGCAAAAGCTAGCCGATGAACATAATACCCATATAAATTATTTATTAGAAAGTGGCTTGCTGCAGGTATTGAACCAAGAAATAATTTCTTTCAATAAAGACTTAAGACCGAAAGATCGTGTTCAATATAAAACGACATACGACAAAGAATTATTAGAAGAAATAAAGAAGAAGGCGAAGGAGCACAATATTTTCATCAATGATCTTATTGAATATAGCGTGCAGTTCATAAACGTTGAGGAAAGTAAGAGCAGGAGCTATCGATATAGAATAGAGAAGTAAACAAAATACTTTTCATAAAACGCCCCCGTCATAATATATATTATAGGAAGATATATATCACGTTAAAGTATACTCATAACAGTGAGATGAAACCGATTTTTTAATTGTAAATAATAAACCTGCAGCAAATCATAAAATGATTTCCGCTGCAGGTTTTGTTTGGGTCTCTTCTAAAACAATATTCCTTCGTTTCATTTGAATAAAAAACAACAATGTCAATGTCAAGCTGATCACTCCGAAAATAATAACCATCATCTGTAATCCGACAATATCCAAAAATGCCCCAGCGCTCAACAACACTACTTGGAACATGATCCGCTCCAACATATTGCGAAATGAGAAAAATCGTCCATGGTACGCTTTCGGCATCTGTTTTTGGAATATGACCATTGCTGTCGGGAAAAAACAACCTAATGCAAAGCCTAATACAGCAAATGCACCGAGTGTCAAAACAATATTACTTGCAAAATAAAGCATGAATTCAGCAACTGCCACCATCGATGCAAAAAAGAACAAAATGACCGTCGTCTTCCATTTCCGTGTAATGAACTTAACCGCAAATGAACCAATCATGAAAGCAATGCCTTCGAATGTATAAATCAGCCCTTTAATCGATGAAGAGTCCTGGATCTCACTAATATTGATGACAATCAAATTGAATGAACCAAGAAACAATAAAGGAATCAACGTCATGATCAACGTCATACCGACAGCAGGATATGCTTTTAACACTGGAAAAACTTCCATAAAGCCTCCTTTTTCGCCATCCTTACGATTGGAGCGTGCATTCCCCTCCCCTTCATCAATCTTGAGCATCAATGTGAAGCCCAACAGACCGACATAGGCAATCATCGAAACCCAGTACAACGACGCCAACGACCAGTATACGAGCATCACTCCTGCGAGTGCTGTTCCGACAACGCGAGCTATCGTAGCAACGTTCATATGCAATCCGTTCATCGTCAACAGATCTTTATCCTTTACGACGAGAGGGATTGCTGACTGCAATGCCGGAAAATAGAAAGTTGCCGACAATTGGATGGAAATGATGAATGCAACCATCCACCAGACAGAGCCCGTTGCAATTGCGAGCAACATAAATACGACACTGACCAGTCTTCCGAAGCCTGCTACAATCAAGACCGTCTTTTTCCTCGACTGATCTATGATCCGTCCTGCTGTCGGTCCTGCAATAATACCTGCCAGCAAACCGATGGACAAAATCAGCGCCTTCACGAAATCCGATGGAATCTTTTCTTGTAAAAATTCCAGATTCCCGATAATTCCAGTCCATAATCCAAGTCCGGCAATCATTTCGCCAGAAAGAATAATCCAAACGTTACGGTTTTTCCACATAGCCATTCCCCATTATTCATGTTATGTTAATTATTTCGACTTTCGAATTATTATACGTCAGAATCGATTTGATGTCACGATAAACTTTCCAATCCCGCAACACGAGACCCACTTCAAAAAAGCATGTCAACAGGTTTACACACTGCCAACATGCTTTTTCAATTTATGCTTTCGTTTCAGCTTTCATTTCTTTATACATCGCAATCACTTTGCCATGTTTACTTTCGTCCACCAACGAACTTCCGTTGGAATATCGATCGACGAGCCGTAATGCTCCTGCCTCGACTGTCACTTTATTATCTTTGCTAGTCGATAAGATGACGGTGTCTCCTGGTTTGACGAATTGAGTGTCGACAATCCGATGTGGATTCGTTTTTAGCTCTTTTAACACAACTACTCCTCGCTGAGCCCTTGAGGCGACCTCCATCTCTTTCAATGTCATCCTCTTGACCGATCCACGTTGCGTGGCAATCAATATCGATTCTGTTTCGTCACGGACAACGAGCACGGAAGCTAGCTTGTCAGCTGTTTTTAAATGAATCCCTCGAACTCCCGCAGTACGAACACCGGTAACGGATAATTCAGTGAGCGAGAATCGCAATCCAAGCGCTTGTTCGGTGAAGAGGATTACATCTTCTTCGCCCGTTACAAGCTGCACATCGACCATCCTGTCCCCTTTCTTCAAGTTCATGGCCTTGAATGTCCGGGAATAGCGCTGGACTTGGAAATCGGATAGCCTCGACAACTTGACATTGCCGTTATCCGCAGAGGTGAGAACAGATGTTCCTTCGTCGAAGTTTTCGATACCGATCGCTGAGATGATTTCCTCGTTCGGTTCCAATGACACGATGCTTGATATATGCTGACCGAGATCACGCCAACGGATATCCGGCAATTCATGCACGGGCTGATACAGATAATTGCCGAGCGATGTGAATAAAAGCAAATGATGCTGTGTATTCATCACCGTCTCCAGCAGACTGTAATCGGATTCCTTCATCTCCTGGCCAGTGCCGTTTGATGCGCTATACGAACGGATGCTCGTCCTTTTCACATAGCCATCCTTCGTAACTGATACGACAACTTCTTCGCTTGGTACAAGAATATCAAGATCGACTTTGATGTTTTCAATTTTCTCCTCGATGACAGATCTTCTTTGCTCAGAGAACTGTTTACGGATCTCCAATAATTCCTTCTTGATGACTGCTGAAAGCTTTTTATCGCTCTTCAAAATAGCGTCTAGCTGATCGATCAGCTTCCTGAGCTCTGCATCCTCTTTTTTCAGCTCGGTAATGTCGGTATTCGTCAATCTATATAGCTGGAGGGATACAATCGCTTCCGCTTGGACTTCCGTAAAACCGAATTTCGAGATGATGTTATTTTTCGCATCGCGCTTGTCTTTCGATGCCCTTATTGCTTTTATTACTTCGTCGAGAATCGATAAAGCTTTCATCAGACCTTCAACGATATGCAGGCGATCTTTCGCTTTCTGGATATCGTATTTGGATCTTCTCGTAACGACGTCTTTTTGGTGGTTGATGTAGGCATCCAATAACATCGGAAGCGACATGAGCGTCGGTCTTCGATTGGAGATTGCAACCATATTGAAGTTATACGTCACTTGGAGGTCGGTATTTTTCAACAAGTATTGCAAAATGGCATTGCCATCCATATCCTTCTTCAGTTCTACTACAATTCGAAGCCCAGTACGGTCGGATTCATCACGTACATCCGCAATGCCATCAAGCTTTCGGTCCAAACGGAGTTCATCCATCTTCTTCACCAAATTCGCCTTATTGACGTCATAAGGAATTTCGGTGATGACAATTTGCGATTTGCCTGCTTTCAACGGTTCGATTTCCGATTTTGCGCGAATGATAAAGCGGCCTCTTCCCGTTTCGTAGGCCGTCTTGATCCCATCTGTCCCTTGAATGATTGCGCCGGTCGGAAAATCAGGGCCTTTCAAAACTGTCATCAATTGGTCCACTGACACGTCAGGCTCATCCATTCTCATCAATACTGCATCGATCACTTCGTGTAAAGCGTGCGGTGGAATATCCGTTGCATATCCCGCGGATATCCCCGTTGACCCGTTGACGAGCAAGTTCGGGAAACGAGAAGGCAATACGGTCGGTTCCGGCTCCGTATCATCGAAGTTTGGAATGAATTCTACGGTGTCTTTGCCGATGTCACGAAGCATTTCTGAAGCGATTGCTGAAAGCCGCGCTTCTGTATACCGCATGGCAGCTGCCGGATCTCCGTCAACAGATCCGTTGTTTCCATGCATTTCTATCATAAGATGGCGGAGCTTCCATTCCTGGCTCATCCGCACCATTGCATCATATACGGAAGAATCTCCGTGTGGGTGGTAGTTACCGATGACGTTCCCCACTGTTTTCGCAGCTTTTCTGAATGCTTTATCATGTGTGTTCCCTTCATGGAACATCGCGTATAGAATCCTTCTTTGAACAGGCTTCAATCCGTCCCTTGCGTCCGGCAGCGCTCTGTCCTGAATGATATATTTACTATAACGTCCAAAGCGGTCACCAATTACTTCTTCTAAAGGCAAGTCCTGGAATCGCTCAGTTGAAGTCATTCAAAATCCCCCTCAACATGCAAAAATTCATTTTCCAAAATATTATGCTCCTCAGTCCCGAAGTCGACGTTCGACTCGATCCATTTCCTACGAGGCTCAACTTTGTCTCCCATAAGCGTAGTAACACGTCGCTCGGACTGTGCACCATCCTCGATTGTCACACGGATCAATGTACGGGTTTCTGGATTCATCGTAGTGTCCCATAATTGATCGGCATTCATTTCACCAAGTCCTTTATAGCGCTGGAGCATATAGCCTCGACCGATTTTTTTGATCGCCTCGTCAAGATCGGCTTCCGTCCACGCATACTCGACCTGTTCTTTTTTGCCTGTCCCTTTGGAGACTTTATAAAGTGGTGGAAGTGCGATGAACACCTTCCCCGCTTCGATCAACGGCTTCATATATCGATAGAAAAACGTCAGCAGAAGTACTTGGATATGGGCCCCGTCAGTATCAGCGTCAGTCATGATGACTACTTTGTCATAAGCGATGTCATCGATTTGGAAGTCAGAGCCGACTCCTCCGCCGATTGCATGGATGATCGTATTGATCTCTTCATTTTTCATAATATCTTCTAACTTGGCTTTTTCGGTATTGATCACTTTACCGCGCAGTGGAAGAATCGCCTGGAATGTCCTGTCCCTGCCTTGCTTGGCTGAACCGCCGGCGGAATCCCCTTCGACTAGGTAAAGTTCGTTTTTCGCAGCATTTCTCGATTGCGCGGGCGTCAGTTTTCCCGTAAGCAGCGTATCCGAACGACGGCGTTTTTTTCCTGAACGTGCGTCTTCACGCGCCTTGCGTGCAGCCTCTCTCGCCTGTTGGGCACGGATCGCCTTGCGTATCAGGTTTCCGCTCAGCTCCGCATTCTCCTCCAAAAAGTAGAGGAGGTGCTGGGAGATGATCGCATCGGTCGCTGTTCTTGCTTCACTCGTCCCCAATTTCCCTTTCGTCTGTCCTTCGAATTGGAGGATTTCTTCAGGGATGCGGACCGATATGATTGCGGAAATTCCCTCACGAATGTCGGAGCCATCGAGGTTTTTATCTTTCTCCTTCAATATGCCCGTTTTCCTCGCATATTCATTGAAGACGCGTGTCATTGCAGTTTTAGCACCGGTTTCATGCGTACCGCCATCCTTTGTCCGTACATTATTGACGAAAGATAAAATTGTTTCGGAATAGCCATCGCTGAATTGAAATGCGAATTCCACCTCAATCCCTTCCGCCACCCCTTCTAAATACGCGACATCATGGAGGACATCTTTCTCTTCGTTCAAATAGGAGATGAATGCTTCGATGCCCGTTTCATAATGGAAAATATCATGCTTTTCCGTTCCCTCTTCCTTCAGTTCGATTTTCAAACCTTTCAATAGGAATGCGGACTCCCGTAAACGTTCCGACAATAATTCATATTGATATTTGATCGTAGAGAAAATCTTTGGATCGGGCTTGAAATGGATCAGCGTCCCTTTTTCGCGTGACGTTCCGATTTCTTCTAATGTAGTAACCGGTTTGCCGCCATTTTCGAAACGTTGCCTAAATTTCTTTCCATCACGAAAAATCGTCACTTCCAGCCATTCGGAAAGGGCATTGACGACTGATGCGCCGACGCCATGTAGGCCGCCACTCGTCTTG
>NZ_LQYA01000123.1:95096-108994 GCF_001531445.1 Sporosarcina koreensis | reverse complement strand
ATGTAGGCCGCCACTCGTCTTGTATCCGCCTTGCCCGAATTTCCCGCCTGCGTGAAGGACGGTCAAAATGACTTCTACCGTAGGTTTACCCATTTTATGCATTCCCGTCGGCATTCCGCGTCCGTAATCTCGTACGCCGATGCTGCCGTCTTTGTGTATCGTAACGTCAATTTCAGAACCGAATCCAGCAAGCGCTTCGTCAACTGCGTTATCGACGATTTCATAGACAAGATGATGAAGTCCCCGTGAATCTGTAGAACCGATATACATCCCTGGGCGTTTCCGTACAGCATCAAGGCCTTCCAGCACTTGTATCGAATCATCATCATATGTGTAAATTTCTTCTTTCTTCGTCAAATCGCAACCCCCATCAAACGAATGTTCTCTTTTTCTTTGTATACTATCGTATCGCTTCCTGTAAAGCTTGTCAAATCAACGTTTCAGGAAGCTCGCTCAATTAATTGTATAGAAGAAACCGCCTGAATGCAATGAGATGAGGAAAATCTAGACAATCGGCTTATCTTCAGAACTTCACACATTCCATTGTCGACATTCATCTGTTCTGCTAAACTTGAAACACATAACTATTCACTACTTATAAAGGGGAGCGTCATGGAAATTATCATTCTCATTCTAATCGCTTATTTACTCGGCTCCATCCCATCGGCATTATGGGTCGGCAAATTGTTCTACAATACGGATGTCAGGCAGCATGGCAGCGGAAATTTGGGTGCCACGAACACGTTCAGAGTTCTTGGAAAAACGGCTGGGCTTATCGTCACGATGCTCGATATTTTAAAAGGGACGGCTGCGGTACTTCTCGTTTTATTGCCATTTTTCGATGCGACAGGCATCCATCCGCTACTTCTCGGTGTTTGCGCTGTCATAGGCCATATGTTCCCTGTCTTTGCGAAATTCAAAGGCGGCAAGGCTGTCGCCACTTCAGGCGGTGTTCTGCTTGGATATAACTGGCCAATCTTCATCATTGTACTCCTTACTTTCCTCATTGCGTTGAAAATCACGAAAATGGTCTCCCTTTCGTCGATGATTGTGGCGGTTGTCGGATTCATTTATTGTATCGCTTTCTACTTATGGTCAGGCGATTTCTATTTAATGATCATCGTCGGTCTGATGGGTGTTTTCATTTTCTATAGGCATAGGGCGAATATTGCTAGGATCAAAGCGGGAACTGAGCCAAAAGTGAAGTGGTTGTAATACAATGATAGCAGCAACCGAAAGGCGGGATATTGAAATGAAAATCGTTTTATCGGATGATGCATTGCAATGGTTTAGAGATGAAATGGAAGCCGAATCCGGCGATTACATTAAGTTTTTCGCGAGATATGGCGGGTCCAGCCCGTTGCATGATGGATTCTCGCTCGGGATTATGAAAGAGTCGCCCGACGAGGCGGCGGTCGAGACAGAAATCTCAGGTGTTCATTTTTATATTGAAGATAGGGATTACTGGTTTTTCGATGAACATGATCTTCATGTAGATATCAATCAGAAGTTGAATGAACTTGTATATACTTACAAAAAAGCGTGATGGCTAAGCCATACGCTTTTTTTACGTCTAGACTCCGAGCCCTCCGCTTTTGTTATTCCGCAATTTCCCAATATTACGCTGTAATGTATTTGTAAAGAAGTCCGATAAGTCTTTTGCTGGCTTGACGTCCCGCGAGTCTCTATGTTTACCGGCAAATATTCCCTCCCGACCTCCTTCTTAATCCATGCTACTATCAATCTCAGGTAAGACATTACTAATCTCAGGAGGTTCATTATGAAACGCAAACTACTATCAGCAGCACTCATCACTTGTGTCAGTGTCAGCTCCTTGGCAGTGCCATCATTCGATCAATCCCAACAAACGGTTTCTGCTGCGACGATAACTTCTCAAACATCTCAACAGGCGGTTGCAGCAAAAGCGGAGCAATTGATTCAAACAGCTAAAAGCCTGATCGGAAAATCGACATATAGTACGGCTGTATACAAACCTACATACCCGTATAAGTTTTCTTGCGCTACATTCCTTATGTATGTATTTGAAAAAAACGGCGTCGATCTTGCTACGTACAATGAAAATTTCATGATGCAGCAAGGAACGCCAGTTACGAAAGGGCAATGGCAAAAAGGAGACCTTCTCTTCTTCAGAAGCAAAACGACAGCGAAGGATCCAGATCATGTCGCTATGTATATCGGTGATAACAAGGTCATTCATATGGCAGATCCCAAACAGAACATCGTCATTTCCGACTTGAATAGCAAACCGTATTATACAGAGAACTATATCGGCGCGCGACGCGTCCTCCCTAGCTTGATGTCATCCAACCCGGCAACAAAAGGAGACAAAATCGTCAGTAACGCTTATGATTTGAAAGATCAAGCGACAATCGGCTCCGTCAACAATGAAAGCTCTAAAAAGTTCACGAGCACCGGTTTCGTCAACTATATCTACAAAAATAACGGTGTTACATTGAATGCTTCCAGTTTGAAGGACCTTCAAAGCAAGGGTACGACTGTCTCACGCTCCAACTTGAAGAAAGGTGACCTTGTCTTCTTCAATAGTGTGAAAGGATCCACGAACCCTAGCCTTGTTGCCATATACGCAGGGGATCATCGTCTCATCCTCCCGAATTCAGGCGGCGTCATTACAAGGGTTCTACTTGTAGATTACTATAATGATCATTTTATCACGGCAAAAAGGGTCTTTTCTGATAATACGGCTGCTACGCCTTCCGTACCCAAGCCTTCAAACCCAACGACTAAGCCACCCGTGTCTACGCCTTCAACTGGAACTGCATCCGGAGATAAGGTTGTCAATTTCGCAAACAGTTTAAAGAACAAAGTGAAGTTCGGATACGGATACAATGAAAGCACACTGACATTCACAGGTGCAGGGTTCACTTATTATGTATATAAACAACAAGGCATCGATTTAAAAAGCAAACTGGCAAGCGAGCAAGCGAAAGCTGGTAAAGCTGTCCTGAAATCCAATCTTCAAAAAGGGGATCTTGTCTTCTTCTCTTTGGATAATAAAAGAACGAACATAAATCAGACGGGCATTTATATTGGCGGCAACCAATTCATTAGCCTCTCCACTTCCGGCAAAGTCATACAACAAAGCCTATCTTCCACATGGGCGGCGCAAAACTTCGTAAAAGCACGCCGTGTCCTTAACTAATAAAAGAAAAGAAGCATCATGACGCTTAGGCGTTAGATGCTTCTTTTTCATTCATCCCGCATTAACTGGCTGTAAGACCCCCACTCCAAGAATTAGCGAGGAATCAAAATTATTCATGGGGGATCAACAGCCAGTAAATGCCCGATTGGTTCGGGCCAGCAGGAAGCAGGTCACAAAGGCTTTGCAACAGGACGTTGCGAACTTAGCCTTTGTTCAGCTAATCAGTGAGGGTGAAAGAACCCCCACTGATTGTAGTTTCACTTTATCGCTTCAAGGACTTAGCAAATTCGATCATGCCACGGCTGGACATGGGGCCTTTGATCAGGACAAGGGACTGGTCGTCGAATAAATGGTCCAACCGATTTCCAATATCTTTTACATTCTCGAATATCTTTATGTTCGCGGAGCTTCCATCACGCTTCGCTTGCCTCGCAATTTCTTCCGCCTTTTTTCCGATTGTGATGAGTGTATGGATGTTCCGATTGGCAACCATGCTCCCGATTTCCCGGTGATATTTCTTTTCGAAATTTCCAAGCCTATTGATATCCCCTAAGATGAGAATAATCTTTTTCCCTTTTCCGATTGAATCGAGCACTTTTAATGCAGCTTCCACTGACGTCGGGTTATTCGTCCACGTATCATCAATGATTGTGCTGCCGTTTCTCCCTTTTGAAAATTCCAGATGTCGATCCATGTTCTCATATGTTTTCAGACGGTCAATTGCAGCTTTCAGTTCGATTCCCATTTCGTGGACCGCTGCAAGTGCAGCCAATGCGTTGCTCACTTGGTGCTCCCCATATCCCGGAACAAAGGCGCGATAATTCAAGCGGTTCACATGAAGTATGAAATTCATCCCACCTTCACCAAAAGTGATCCGGGAAGCTCTGAAATCCGATTTTCCATCCGTTCCAAAATAAATGATTTTCCCCTTGAATCGTTGGATTCTCAGCTTTTTGCTATTTTCATCATCGGCATTCAGAATCAAGGTGCCGCCGTCTTTTATACCGCCGACGATTTCCTCTTTCGCTTTAATATAGCCTTCCAGATTTCCACATCCATCCAAATGATGAACGCCAATATTCGTGATAATCCCAATCGTCGGCTGATAAATCATGCATTGATGCTTAATATTTCCTGAATTGCCGAGACCGTGTTCAAATACAGCTGCTTTCGTCTGTTCATTAATCCCCATCAAATAAGGAAATGATCGCCTTGGCTCATTTTTACTGCTGACCGACGCATGCACGTTCCAAAAGCCGGAGAGCATATGTTTGATCATATCTTTTGTTGTCGTCTTACCACAAGTTCCTGTGATTGTCACGACCGGTATTTGAAATTGATTACGGTAAAAATCGATGAACTTCCAATAGGCCTGCACAAGGCTCGTCACTTGCATCACTGTCGTATTCGGCAAAATATCATTCAAGTCAATAGAGGTCTTATCAGTGATGATGAGGGAAGGACCTCTCTTATCAATGGCTCCCCAATTGATGGCATCTCCCCTGTTTGCAAAAAGAAGGGAATTCCGTCTTGTATGATCGTGTCGCTTGTAATAGATGGCATCTTCCACTTTCCAATTTACCGGTCCAGCGATGATCTTTCCTCCAAGTACTTTCCTGATATCATTAACAGCTATCGGCTTCATTGCATTTCCTCCCTTCTGTCAGATTTCGATCAGTCACTCTTTTTATACTTCTTTATATAGTACGAAATCCTTTCATGAATTTCGTTATTATCGAACATATAAAACATTGACAAAGAAGGTACGTAATTTCCTTCAATCACCCAGATCTCCCCTTTGTCATCAATTCCAATGTCAAATCCGATAATGGAAAGTTCACCTATGTTTTGATTAAGCCTACTGGATGCCTTTTGCGTAATGATTTCAATCCATTTTCCAGCGTTCTCAACTGAAATACCGATTTCCGCTGAGGATAACGCCTTCTCCAAAGTGAGCAGATTGCCTGCCCGATTCGATATGAAATATCCTTTTGCAGCGACTTTTACGATTACACCTGTTACAATCCATCCGTCGTCTTCAACATTTTGAGTGATGACACGAATATCGAATGGGCATCCATTGATTTTAGCAAGGGAAATCAGTTGCTGAACAATATAGTCTTTTTGCGATAGGTATTGTTCGAAAATATATTCGAACAACTCATCATAATCAGTTTTGATCAGTTTGCCTTGCATCTCATGAACCTCGAAAGTTGCGTCCCCGGTTGCCGATATTTTCACAATCCCCTGTCCCTGCTGCCCTACACACGGCTTGATGACCACCTTCGAATAGGTGTTCAAGAATGCAAATAATGTCTTTTTCGTGCATAAATCAGTAGCCGGCAAGAAAGGGCGCAATGCCCTTTTTCTGTGAAGTGAATGATACTGGCTCCATTTGCTGTTGCGATCATGTAAAATCGTGTCGGTCAGCCAGTATTTCCCCTCGGGGCTTTTGGCGACCTTCATAACGACCGTATGGCACTTGGGGAAAGCGGCTCCGAGTTTTTTCGCGGCAAATAATAAAAGGATTTTAAGCTTCCATAGTTTAACGAGGCCTTTCACTCTATCGGGTACACTTGTCTCCGCCGCCGTCGTACTTTTGACAACTTTCCAATTTGCTTCGGCGGATTCTCTATGAAGGGTGAAATAGAAATAGGAGAGAGTGGTAGGCCCAGTTAGCAATGCTTGAATGACATAGTTTTTTCCTTTGCAAATATGCTCTGTTATATATTCATATGCTTGATCTTTGTTTTGAAAATGAAAAATCTGTTCGTCGTCTATCAGTTCAATACCATCATCACTGGCAATAATGCGGACTTCCTGCGGTCCGAACAGCGGTTTGATGATGATAAATTTATATTTCATTAGAAAATCGGAAAATGTCAAAGGTGTAAGTACATCTGCAGGCAACAAATGCATTGATATCCCGGGTTCTGCTTTCAATATTTTATGTTGGCCGTACCTTCCCCTAATTTCTCTCATATTCTACCCTCCTTTCATAGATAACAGGTAAAAGTTCAAATCTGTTAGATATCTGTCCGACAACCGAGTGCAATGATTGAGCCTTGTGTGACGGGTGCCGCACCATTTTGATTGAAGAAGCGGCTGATGATAAAACTTCGTACACTATCTACATACGGAAAAGTATTCTGTTCCCTAAAGACAGCTTCAAAAGGATAAAGTACACCATCGACAAGCCCAGTCCCTGTGATGGTCACTTCACAATTTTCCCCATCTCTGCAACAGGTGACGGAAGTGAACGTTTTTGCTTCGAAAAGGAAGCTTTTTGATGTCCCCTTCGACTCCGTATCCATAAACTCCAAAGTCAACGATGATGTATCCAACATGGTGACACATACGTTTGCCATGTAAGTCAAGTCGCCTTTGACAGATTCAATATGTCCATGAAAACAAACATTGTGGTTTCGTGACACCGCATTGACAATGACACCGCACGGACATTCTATGCCCATAATAATATCCCTCCTTTATGAATTGAATTACTCTACTATATTGATTAAAGGAAGGGAGCAGCTTGGTGTTTGTCCCAAATGACGCAGTTAAAATAAATCCAAGCGGGCTTTTCCCTATGATTTACGAACTGTAAGTCATTAACTGTCAATCTGCTCCCTTTTCCTCAAGAGGGTTGCCAGCTTTTTGATCGTTTCGCTTAACATATCCCCCTTGATCAGCACAATGGTGTCCTTTGTTACAATTTTCTTAAGCAACTCATATGCTAAAATATGATTATTAAATGAATGAACTTCTATATGGGTGCCTTTTGCAGAAACCGTATCCGCCATTATTTTTGCATGCTTACCAATCGTGAGAAGCACATCGATCTTGCTATTTGCAATGATGTCCCCCGCCCGTTCATGAATTGTATAGCCCCATGAACCGAGGTCGGTAATTGTTCCAATGACGGCGATTTTTTTTTGTTCTGTCCCGACTGCCTGTAACACTTGCAATGCCGCATGCAATGAAGTTGTTGTAATGCTCCACGTATCATCGATGATCGTTGCGCCTTTCAACCCCGTAACAAATTGCAATTGCTTATTCAGCGTTTGAAAAGTCCTGAAATGGACAGCAATGTCGTCAATGTCCATTCCGACCTCGTGAACAGCTGCAATCGCCGCCAATGCATTGTATATTTGGTGTTCACCAAGCCCTGGAACAAGCATTCTGTATTTCTTTTTCGAGTATTCGAGGGTCAAATACATTCCAGTAGGAGAAAAAGAAATATCGCTTGCTCTAAAATCACTAGTTGAATGGATGCCTACTCGTATCACTTTTCCACTGAAGTTCTTCAAATCCAATTTTTTCGTGTTCGGATCATCTGCATTAATGATGAGGACTCCATCCGATTGTAGTGCCGTGCACATTTCCCCTTTCGCAGCGATATAGCCTTCCAATGTTTTACAGTAATTGAGGTGATGCTCACCGATATTCGTAATGATCCCGATTGTCGGTTTTAAGTAGGCTGCAGCATTCGTAATATCGCCCGGTGCTCCTACTGCTGTCTCGAACACGGCTGCTTCTGTCGTGTCGTCCATCATCAGCAGATGAGTCAAATGGGCTGTCCTTGAATTATTTGTACTGTTCGTATAGACGATTTTCCGCTGAATGGACAACAAATGGCGAATCATCTCTTTCGTCGTCGTTTTACCCGATGTGCCTGTCACGGCGATTATCGGAATATTGATAGAAGCACGATAGTAGTTGATGAATTTCCAATAAGATTCCTGCAGATTGTCAACTTTGATAATTGTCAAATCATCCATTTGTTCATTTACAACCAATTCAACATCTGTCACGATTGTAATCGGAAAGTAAGGCTTCAACCGTTCCCATCTAATAATTTTCCTTTGCAAAAATAAGATTGTATTGGGATGTCTCACCTGTTTCAGACGGTATGCGCCATGCTGTATAAGCAGATCATCTTTTCCACGAACCAATTTGCCGGATATGATTTTCTGGATATATCCTGTCGTTAGAGGTTTCATTCAATTCACTCCTTTCCCCCTTTCTTATCGTATGCCCTGTCCTTGTAAATAGCCTGTACGGAAAACCTGTGTATGGAAAAACAGCAATAGTTACCGCCTATCTGATGTATAACCATGTCTAGCATTATTTCCTTCATAACCTATATAGAGTTGTCTTTTATGAAGGAGTGGACTTGTTGAAAACAATTATTTTTATCGGAACAAATAAATCCGGTTCAAGTAGGGAAGCAATCAGGGCTGCTGAACGGCTTGGTTACTTCACGGTGCTATTCACGAATAATGAAAAGCAGATCAGGCAAAGGAAAGAATATATAGATGTCCACGAAATGATATTCGTCGACACGACGCAGCTTGCTGCGATGCGAAAAGAAATCCGTATGTTGATATCGAAAGGAAGCGTGATTATGACAATCGCAAGCTTTGTAGACTCACATGTCTCCAAAGCAAGCCAGTTATGCGCGGAATTCTGCCCGAACGGTACATCGTACAAGTCGGTGGCCATTATGGAAAACAAAGCACAGACGAGGACTTTTTTACAAGGACTTCCGTATTCTCCGAAATATATAACCGTATCCCCAAAAGCAAGGCTTAATGCAAAAACGCTCGAGTCCTTGCCTGGATTTCCTCTCATTGTAAAGTCTGCCTCTTCCACAGGATCGAAGGATGTTCTACAAGCAACTGATTTGGAGCAGTTACAACGGCATATTCGTAAATTGACTGAAAAGAATCCTGAAGAATCCATTATTATCGAAGAGTTCATAGAAGGGGAACAGTACTTAGTTGAGGCGATTGTCCATGATCGAAAACTTCACATCGCCGGCATCATCCAACAGGAAATCACATTTGGAAAACGGTTCATTATTACTGGATATGGCGTGCTTGCTTACGTGCCAAAACAACTGAATAACAGCATCAAACAGGTGCTGGAATCCATCATTGAGAAATTCGACATCCAAAATGGAGTGATGCATGTTGAAATGCGTCAAACGGACGATGGCTGGCGTTTAATTGAAATCAATCCGCGGATTTCCGGAGGTGCGATGAATAATATGCTGAAAGCGGCATTCGGTTTTGACTTGGTCGAAGAAACCTTAAAATTATATTTAGGTCAGCGTCCTTCCTTAGTTCAGAAACAACGGAATTTCGTATTCACACAATATGTCATCGTGGAGAAGAAAGGCATTTTGGAAAAAGTGACAGGCAAGAAAAGGGCTAGAAATTCCCCTGGTGTCGTTGAGGTATACGTAAAACCGAAAAAAGGGACACAACTGACACCGCCGCTGTCCATGGGCCATCGATATGCATATATCATTGCGCAAGGAAGGACAATGGAGCTTGCTAAAGGATTGGCAAAAAAAGCAGCAGAAGAGATTAAATTCCACTTGAAAGAATAGAAAAGAGGACTCCCACGAACAGGAGTCCTTTTTTTGATTAGCTATAGTTTTGATCGATAAATTTGACAGTTTCGAACATATTCGTTTTGCTGGCTCCTTTAATAAGGATCGTGTCGTCTTTACGGATTAGTTTTGACAGCAATGCATGCAGTTTTTCCCGGTCTGTGAAATGATGGATTTGGTCTGCTGGCATGCCTTTTTTCTTCGCTTGGGCACCGATTTCTTCCGTCCGGAACCCATAGGTAATCAATAGATCAATCCCTTGCTGTTGGATATAGTCTCCTAGCTTCTTGTATTCCTTCTCGCGGATATCGCCAAGTTCCCTCATTTGTCCGATGATAGCGATTTTCCGGTGCTTTGCAAGGTTCATAAGGACATCGATCGCTGCACGGACCCCTTCAGGATGGGAGTGGACAGTGTCGTCAATCAGCGTGATATTATCTTTGCAATTATAGATTGTCAATCGACGCGGCGGTTTTTTGAAGAGGAGGCCCGTCTTGATTTCCATCGGCGAGAACCCAAGCTGGTCTGCGATTGCAATGGCGGATAATGCGTTGTACACGTGATGCTCTCCGAAAATCGGGATGAACAGTTCGATTTCCTCTTTATGGAGCTTCATTTTAAAGCTCATGCCCTGATCCGTATATTGCACGTCGTACGCACGATAATCGGCGGGTCTTTGAATGCCGACCGTAATAATTTTCCCTTTAAACTCACGTTTCTCCAAAAACCGCGAGTTATCATTATCCTTGTTCACGCATAGCACGCCATATTGATCCATCCCATGAATCAATTCGGACTTAGCTTTCGCAACTCCTCTCGGATCACCATTGAAGTTCCCGACGTGCGCCAGTCCGACGTTCGTTACAATCGACATATTCGGTTGGATGATCCGGCAATGCTCGGTGATGACACCTGGATAGGCCATCCCGTATTCAAGGACAACCGCTTGGTGGGATGAATTGATTTCCGCAGCGTGTTTTTTCGTATGTTCCGTCGTATTCCAGTAGTCCTTCGATTCGAAGACATTCCATTTCTTAGATAGGATCGATGATAGGAACGCTTTGGTTGTTGTTTTACCCGCACTGCCCGTAATGGCGATGATCGGTGTCTCTTTCTCTTTTGTTGATCGTTTACGCTTCATTTCCTTGATTTTCAATTGAATTGCCTTTTGATTTTTTGCAATATACATCGCATACTTGATCGTGTTTTTGACAACATCCAATTCCAAATAAAATGCCGGTGGACAGCCAGGACGCCAGTTCACTTCATAGATCCATAGCTTCTGCTGCTCATCCATTCCGACGTCGACTCCTATTTCATCGATCATCTCACCGTATTTCTCCATTTGCAATTCATCCAAATGCTTCGCTAAAGATAATGAAAAAAACTCCAATTTTTTTCGGATATTGAACGCTTCATCCTTGAATTCATGTTCCAAGAATGGATCTAAATAGTTCGTATAGCCGCCACTATTAATATTCGCAATGATGGACCCTTGCGGCGCAATTCGCGGATAAATTGTCGTGATGACCCATTCGCCTTCCCCATTTTTCTGCACATGCAGCCTGAAGTCGAATACTTGCCCTGTTTTCGTTACCGATTGGATATACGGTTGGACGATGAATGTCTCTTTCGATAATTTCTGTTTAATGAAGCCGTTTAATTGGGATTTTCCGTAGAACCGGTTCGTCCCTTCCCCTTGCACAGAAAAACGTTCACCTTCTTGCACAATAAAAAAAATCCCTTTTCCTTTACGTCCATCAATCGGTTTGAAGACCACTTTTTCAAAGGCGGAAAGGAATTTGTAGAAATGATCCACATTCTTCACGACTTCCGTAGGTATTAAATAACTCGCAAAATCCTTTGCTTCCTTCAATCGACGGTTTACACTCCATTTATTGCCGATCGAATATGTCGTAAAAGGAATCTCTTCTTTCAGCTTGTCGATGGTCTCCTTCGATTTCGAAAGCTTCTCAGGGCTGCCCGCGTTATAGATGACATTCGGAAAAGGCATGACCTTCGACTTCCATCCCCCTTTTTCATACACTTGTCCCTTGATTGTACGATTCGAAAAATTCACTTCTCCGGGCGAAAAATAGAAAAACGTCGCCCCTTCCGCTTGCGCTACCGCTGCAAATGCATAAGCCTTCATGACCGTGTCCGGATCTTTCCGATGATGCAACATGCCTATGATCGTCATGGACATTCTCCTTTACTCTTTTTGACGGTTCTCTCTAGTACATTCATGCGCATTCGAAATGATAAGGACAAGAGTTTACAAGCGGTAGATTTAGTTCTCCCTTTCTAGACTTTTGACTCGACGACCGGCAACGTACGTCCGACAAGTTCGGAAGGTAGCGGGGTGATGGAACAAAACCCGCAAATTTTTACGAGAATGCAATGGGAAGTCTTCCGCAATGCGTAGAGGTCTTGATCAGTCATAGCCGGTTGGCCCTTTAAATCAACAGGCAGGAGCATAGACAACTGTGCACAGCAACTTTCCTCGTCGATTTTTTCCAATCTGAAGTATGGCGTGGAATGTCCACCAATCATCGCGGTAAAAGGGATCGATTGATCTGTTGTTTGCAGCATGAAGGGAATTGTGTCTTTAGGATTTGGCATATGAACGAAGCGGAATCCTTTTCCGAATTCCGAAAGCATTTGCTGCTCTTTCCATAATTCCTTCATCTCTTCACATAAACAGCATGTGTTCAACACTTTCCCCTCCCTTATGCAATACAACGCTTCTATTCAAAATGGCTCGATATAGAATTTGATCAACCGGACTGCATTTTCAGCTCGTTCCCTTGCTTCTTCAGATGATTCACCGACTGCCATCACATAGCCATACCGGTGTCCCATCGATAGGGGCGGCATAATTGTTGCGCCGATCGACGGTTTCACTTGTACGTCAACAACGCCTGGACTTGAAGCCGCCTGTTCGACACCTTCCAACTCCACGAGATAGCCGATGTTATTGATCGTAATATAAGTACTATGGACTGCTTGCCGCTTCTTGCGGACCAAATTTGGTTCTTCACCAAGGTAAAGTTTGATTGTTTCCATTACCAAATTGATGCCAAATGCCTCTTCAATCATACGGTTCATGGCGCCTCCGGAAATGCGTGGATTCAACTCAATTAGCTTCCATCCATTTGGCGATAGCCGCATTTCGAAATGGCAAGTTCCGTGTTGGAGGCCAATTTCGGCAATGATTGAATTGATCGTTTTCCATAACCTGCGGTAGACCGCTTCATCCATCCCAATGACAACATCGTATGCAGTGACGATGAACGTATAATCTTGCACGATTTCCTGCTGGATAACCGCTACGATAATCGGCAAAGCATCAATAACAACGACTTCAATGACATATTGGGGTCCCTCTATGAATTCCTCCTTCAGAAGTGGCATCCCCTGCAAATGTTTCGTCAATTTCTTTACTGTGATGTTCAATTCCTTTTCATTTTCAATATGAAAGACGTCCTTCGATCCGTTGGAAACTGTTTTTTTTAGGATAAATGGATAGTTTTGAACAGATGACTCGGGGTTTCCAATAGGGATCATCGCAAAGTCACATGTCGCCGGGTTATGCTGCAATGCAAGACGAGTCGTCATTTTATCTTCCATGAGCTGTAAGGCTTCGAAAGAAATACCAGCTCCGCAAAACTCATTGCAAAGTCTTGCTGCCATGGAGACATAGGGATCGACAAAACTGATGATCGCTTTCATATCATGGCCTGATTGAATGAGTTGAAAAAGCTGTTTCCGTATCATTCCTTCTTCCAATGACTCCATATAAATAAGGTGAACATTTTCAAGCCGCCTTCGCAGAAATGCTTTTCGGTCTGTTATCAAAATCGCAGTGTAGCCTAAGCGGCCAGCAGCCGCCAATGCATCCATGCTTGAGCCTGTCGTTGATGATCCGATAAACACAATTGCCCCCATCCATTCATCCTTCCATGAAGACAATCCTCTTCTTTCAATAGTATGCGAATGTACCATAGTGATGTAGGCAAAATAAATAAGCATGAAGGCTATCCTTCATGCTTACTCAAAAGGTTGAATCGATTCACTTGTTCTACTAGACCGGCGTCCAGCAACGCGTGCAACTCAGTTTTACCGAAAAGATCGAAGTGAGGATAATCTTCACGATGGTCGATCCATTCAGGCTTCAACCCGTATCTTTTTCCCCATTCGAATAATTTAGCGAGATCCGTACAACCCACCTTCGTTACCGTTTTACAGCCTGGGAAACGATCATCGAGCCAGTAGTGGGTGAGAAAGGCGATTTCCCCGGCACGGACCGCTTCTTTC
>NZ_LQYA01000123.1:58049-95021 GCF_001531445.1 Sporosarcina koreensis | reverse complement strand
AGATGTGTATAAGAGACAGGCCATATACAGTCCGCAGTTTTCCATGGGACTCAACCCATGTCCGAACGGTTGCTTTCTGTCCGTATCTCATGGCCGCCTTATATTGAATAGATAAGTCAATAACAGGGGAAAGATATCCTTCGGCCTCTAGACCGGCATATGTAAACCCTAAGTCTTGAATAAGGCTTGTTCGGCCAATTTCCATCCATACTAAGTAATTGGCATGATAGACGACGCCCATCTGGTCCGTCTCCGCATACCGGATTTCTACTTCTTTTTCACTGACAAACACTATCATCACCTCTGTTGTCCATTATACAAAAGAGATCGAGATATTGCTGTTTGTGTAGCTTATTGATGGAGTTGAAAAACGTTGATTTCCGTTCCGAGCGGACGCTTTCCGCGGGCACGGCTTCAGCCGCTTCCTTCGCTGTGCTCAGTCCAGGGTCTTCAGCTCGCGCTGTTCCCGCTGGAGTCGCCGCTCTGCACTTCAATCAACTAGGAAAAAAGATTAAAAAATCATTTCAATTATTTATTTAGCGTGTGACTGAAATGTCTAGCCTCATAATATCCTTCACTTGGGCTATTCCTGGGTTTGAACCTGTTATGCTTCCCTTTATAATTGTTTCTATTTTATCGCCAATCTTGAACTCATCAGTTTTAACGCCTTCCAAACTAATAAAATCAATACGTATGCGCTAAGATCAATATGCTGTATTTCATCTTTGAGCAATTCATAATCCAAAATATTCAAATCTACTCCGATTAACAGCGTGTCATCTTCTACTTGCAGAATATACCCTTGAATCACGGTTTCGGGACTTTCAGTTTGCTCCATTTCAGATTGCAAAATCATATATTCAGCAATCTCTGTGAATTTTAAAGCGTCCGAACCTTGATCACAGCTAGACCAATGATAATCACGATCCCCACCGTTAATATATACTTTTAGATAATATTCCTTGGAGTCTTCTGACTGACATGTAGTTTTTAAATCAAGCTCACCTAAATAATTTGCCATGATCAACTTTTTAAAGACTTCTTGTTTCACAGGTGTAGATAGTTTGAAATCACTTGTTGTCCTCGTTTTGCTTGCATTGATGTGCGTAGCTTCTTTTGTTTTCGTATTTAGTTCGTTTTCCAGTTTTTCTCCGAATTTCAATTCCAACCCGAAAAGATCTTGTCGCCCCAAATTATATTCTATTGTTAAAATCTCTGCCATTCCGAAAAAGTCATCTGAGCAACCTGTGGCGATATAGGAAGTATTCGTGGGATTAACTTCCTCCAGCAAATCGCTGCATATAACGCTCGTTATTTCACCACTTCCGAAGTTATCACGTGATGAATCATAGGTCACTTTTACAGTATCTTCTTTATAATTCAGGTCTGTAACGATTGGATCCCCTTCAATTGTATAGTGGACAATTCGTAATTCAGATGAAATACCATTCTGCAAATTATGATAGAAGTTCTGCATTCTTTCCAATCCTTCAATACTTCCATGGGTATTTACGACGTCAACATTTTTTACATCCTTCACAGACGGATTGTCATTATCATTACTTGTTTTTGTGGAAAACTTCTTTATCAATTGGATTTTTTTCTTCAACACTCGCATTGCAGGAGGTTAGGATGAAAAGAAATGTCAATAACAAAATTGAGCAAACCATTTTCTTCATCAAGCTTCCACATCCAATCTAGTCATACCAAGAGTGTGCTACATTTACATGAAAAATCATCAATGATTTCTACAACTTCAATTTCTCCATTAATCAATAGCTCAGGAAGTTCATTGTTCACATTGCCCTTCCAATACTCTTTCGCTTGGGAAATTTTTTGAACGAAAGGCACACCATCTTCTTTTGGCAGAAGGTTAGCATCTCCCTCAAAATAAGATCCTTTCACTCGTAATTTGACAATCTGTAAAACCTTTCGATTATAGGACTCAAAAAATTGTTTCCACTTCAATGCGTCTTCATATGTTTTCGCCGCGTATAAGCACGACAGTCTTGAAGGATAATCAGGATACTCTTGTAATCTCACCATTTCGGTTAGTGCTTCTCGAATCGCTCTGATCGTTTGTCCCATATACCTGCTTACTACTTCGGCATCTTCTTTTTTCAAATTCAAGCCGTCACTTGTATATTGGCCTTGTAAGATCTGTAAAGAATCCTCTCCTTTAGAATTTATTTGTTCCTTTTCAAAAAAGAAGCGATACAAAGTGTTGTGTTGACCGTCGTCAAAGTGGATGATCTGTCCGAGTTCCATTTTCTTATTTGTGACGAGATGGTATGCAAAGAGATCGTTATTTTTCATCTTTTGTCCCTGTCTGTACCGATACCGCAACTCCCTCTACACGATTCAAAGTACTTCTTACAAACGCATCAAATTCTTCCTCTTCCTCAAAAAACGGATAATGGTTACTATGTAGGAACGATGTGAAGCTGGCGTTCGGAAGGCAATCCGCGATTTCAACACCGAATTTATGCGGGCATTGCGCATCGTATATTCCTGCATATATGTAAGCAGGCAAGTTGATTTGCTTCAGATCATCTCTAACATCATACGTCTTGCAGTCCACTTTTCTGAAATATGTCAATCGATCCCCGACCGTCTTGCCGCTATTCGGCTTCTGAAAAGCCGACTCCATTTTTTCTTCCGAATGGAAAGACATCAAATTCCATTCACGGCCTAAAGCCCGTCTTTCCTCCAATGCCACACCTGCTGTATCCAGTCGATTCATGATTTCAATAATGCGTTCGAAGTTCGGGTTTTCCTTGCAATACATACTGCCAGGATCCGCACTATACTCGACGCTTGCTGCAGCGCCGCCAGCGATGATTTTCGTTAAAGATTCTTCTCTCATCACAGCATACACAAGAGCTAACATGCCTCCTGTCGAATGGCCTGCAAAGCCCCACTTCGGTATTTGGAGCGCTTCTCGTATCGCCTCCAAATCCAGCACGGATTCTTTCATACTATATTGCTCTTCTGATTGCGCGCCTTCCGATTTCCCTGCTCCTCGCAAGTTGATGAGGTAGACATGATAATGCTCAGTGAACGGATTTGCGAACGCATTCCCCCGGTCATCGTATTCGCTGTATAGATGAGTGACGGCTAACGGCTCGCCTTCCCCTTTTTCAAAAACCTCAAAAGTCCCTCGCGCTGTGTTAATCAAACGTTGTACCCACATATCAAAGACCCCCATATTTCGATATTTTCTAACTATCGTTAATTATAACGCTATTAATTTTGAAAAGAAACATAGAAAGGGCTAAGCAGTTTGGTTGCTTAGCTCTTGTTGGATACAGTTGGTGAGTCAGTTCAGCACATCGAACATTTCCTCCATCTTCAATTGTCCGATGTCCCCTTCTTTCCGCTTTCGGACAGAAACCAATTGCTTTTCAACTTCCTGATCGCCAACAATCATCATATAAGGGACTTTCTGCTTTTCCGACTCCCTAATTTTCAACCCCATTTTTTCAGCTCGATCATCCACTTTCACACGATATCCTTTTGCAACAAGCTCTTTCCCCACTTCTTCAGCGTAAGATATATGCTTATCGGCAATCGGTATGATTCTTACTTGTTCCGGTGCGAGCCACAACGGAAATTCTCCCGCATAATGCTCAACGAGAATGGCAAGGAATCTCTCGACTGAACCGAAAATCGCTCGATGGATAATGATTGGAAATTTAAGCTCATTCTCTTCATTAATGTACCGGCAATTGAATTTCTCGGGCATTTGGAAGTCCAATTGAACTGTGCCGCATTGCCAGCTCCGCCCTAACGAATCCAAAATGTGAAAATCAATTTTCGGGCCATAAAACGCGCCGTCCCCTTCGTTAATGCGATAGGCCATTCCTCTTTGTTTCAACACTTCTTCCAATGATTGCTCCGCTTCATTCCATAAATCGACGGACCCCATATAATTTTCGGGCCTTGTCGATAATTCGACTTCATAGCTGAAACCGAATTCCGAATAAATATCGTCAATCAAATCCAATACATGATCGACTTCCCGCTTAATTTGATCTTTCCGAACGAATAGATGCGCATCATCTTGTGTAAATGCACGAACACGCAATAGTCCATTCAATGAGCCGGATAATTCATGACGATGCACTAAACCTAATTCCGCATAACGGATCGGCAACTCCCGGTAACTTCTCCGTTTATGATTAAAGATCAGCATCGCCCCCGGACAATTCATCGGTTTCAATGCATATTGCTGTTCATCCACATCGGAAAAGTACATATTTTCATGATAGTGATCCCAATGTCCAGATTGCTCCCATAGCTCCTGCTTCATCATAATCGGCGTCTTAATCTCATCATAGCCCGCTTCCTGATGCTTCCGTTTCCAAAACTGCTCCAACTCGTTCCTGACAATCATCCCTTTCGGCAAATAAAACGGCATGCCTGGCGCTTCCTCTGACGACATGAACAATTCAAGCTCCTGACCCAATTTACGATGATTCCTTTTTTCGATATCCAGTTGTACTGACATTGTAATTCCTCCTATGTTGTATATAAAATAAAAAACCGCATTCCTCCCTAGTAAAGGGACGAATGCGGTCGTGGTACCACCCTGATTCCGCCATGTGTAAAAAACGTGGCGCTCAATTGATAACGGTCTCCCGATCATAGTTTCCTGCAAAGTGCAGTCCCCTATGATAGCTTAAAGGTGGTAAATCAATTTTCCGCTACAGAACTTCCAGCCATGGTCCTGTTCTCTGGTAAAGCTTCCGAAATGATTCATGTCCTTCTCAACGCTTCGTATAAAATTAAAAAAGACCGCATTCTTCCCCAATAAAGGGACGAATGCGGTCGTGGTACCACCCTGATTTCGCCATACGTAAAAACACGGCGCTCAATCGATAACGGTCTCCCGATCATAGTTTCCTGCTTGGCGCAGTCCTCTACAATGCTCAAAGGTGGTAAAACATCTTTTCCGCTACAGGACTTCCAGCCATGGTCCTGTTCTCTGGCAAAGCTTTCAAAATGATTCATGTCCTTCTCAACGCTTGTTTATAGATAATTAATTGTATTGTATTATATGTGACAGCTTTTGCTATGTCAATAGAAAATGACTAATATCTTAGACCTCTCCCGCTTTCAGCGATTGCATGCGCTAGTCGGATCGTTGACACCGCCAATTCCGCGTAAGTCACTTCGCGATCAGGATTAAACCGGTTTTGCTCCGCTTTTACTAAGCCAATCGAGTTTGCCATTGCTACATAACCAATATTCGGAGATTGGATCTTATCGGCATCTTCAAAATCAGCCTTATAGATACTGCTATCCTTTGCTGCCTGCTCTAAACCTAATACGCGGATCATCCATACCGAAAGTTCTTCTCTTGTCACCGGTTCATCGACATCAAAGTTCTGACTATCCGCTTTTAGAATACCCAATTCAACCGCACGTTCAATTTCCTGATATAGTGTATGTTTAGTATCTATATTATCAAACGTCTGGTTCATGTTTGGCTGTCCCGGGTAATAACCGCCACGATAGAAATAGGTGAGTGAGCTCATAATGACTTTCAATGCTTCCCCTTTTGAAATAGCAGCATCAGGATTAAAGCTTTTACCTTCTTTTATATCTAATACTCTGGCGTTAATAAGATAATTGAGCTCCTCTTCTGCCCAAGGATGTGAAATGGTAATTGAATCTTTGCCGTTAAAGAGGTTATTCCATTCCCCTGTATGCGCATTCACATACCCATGTGGTTCCTCGTTAAAAACAGGTACATAAACGAGATCATAATGATTTTCCTTTTCATTTTTAGAATGCTTCATATACGTAAGATTAAGGTCAAGTGCTTCTTCAAAAATCGCCTTAACCTCTTCCGTGGAAATCACGTCATCGCTTGGTGGCCAATTTTCCATCTCTTGGTAATCGACATTTAAGCTATTTAAAGAACCGTCAGACGCTATTCCTATACTGATCTGATCGCCATTGACGATAATTCCATTTACGACTCTTGGGAATGAGAACTGATACGAACCTACTCGTTCGTCAACATAAGGTTCTCCTACTGGCATTGCATAGTTATGCAAATAGGAAGGGACCCATTCCTTTAGCAATTTCACAGCTTGGCTGAGTGCTTCCTGTTGAGAAAGGCTATTTTCTTTTTTAGAATCCTCTCCATACTTCATCAGCAAGTGATCCTTCATATTGTGATAGTTGATAATTTCGCCTGTACTTTTATTAATTTCTAAACTTGAACCACTTCCGCCAGTTCTATACCGATACATATATTGGACAGAAATAACGGGCATTCCATTATAGTTTTCTATTTCCTGAATTGACTCGATATTTAATTTTATTTTATCAGAATCAATCGCTAGAAATTGTTCGGCAATCTTTTTCGCTTCTTCTACAGTAATCCCATCCTGTTTTGCTGGAAGTGGATTTACTGTAACCTTTTCAATTTTTGTTTCACCTGGAATGTCCGATGTAAAACCATTTGCAGTCAACCACTTCCCTGTAGACGCTTCAATGCCGTGAAATTTTGCCGTTGGCCGGTAGACGAGCTCTACACTGCGATCGCCCGTTTGGTAATCATAGTTAACTTGATAATTTAATTCAACAGATAGATTTTCTTTCACTTTCTTTACCATTTCATACTTATCTTTGATTTGTGTGACGTCCTCATAAGTGGATTTTGTAGATTGTGGGGACATCTTGTAAAAACTAACGATTTCACCATTCCCCAAAACAGATACTTGCATTATTTGATCCGCAATGGAGACTTGGTTTTCTGTACGCGCAAAAGTAAATGAGTAACGAATCGGCTCAGTTAAAATCTGTTGAGGATAATAGTTGAACGTGTTCGTTTCTAGTTGATAGTCTTTTCCATCTAGAAATTCCTTCATAAAATTTCCCGCTATTTTCTTTGCTTCTTCTTTTGAAACTTTAGGAGGGAACAAAGCATCTGTCACATTAGGCGGTTGATAGGAAAAATTCTCGATATCCAGTTCTTCTCCAACAAATCCTATATTGCCGTAAATCTGCTTTCCATTAATGGTCTTTGTAAAAACTAGATCATGCCGGACTGTTTCATCTTCCGGGAACATATGTCCACTGCTCACATGAAAATCATTATTCGTCAAAAAGTCAAATTGGTGAGGGAATATTTCCCTAAACTTTTTGATCAGCTCATCTTTCGAGATTTCAACATCTGTGGAAGCGACTTGAATCCGTACTTTTTCTGGTTGTCCAATTTCTGTAGTTGAAGCATTTGCAACCGAAGAAAACATGCCGAAAGACAAAACAGATGAAGATAAAATCATACCTACTTTTTTTAACTTTGCCAAAATACCCCTCCTAAGTTCATTTCCTATTTAATTTATCTCTCTCTCTTTTAAATTACAAAATATATAAATTATTTAATAATTATGCATATTATATCTGTTTAATACTATTATGTACAGTAAAATTTTGTATTTTTATTATGACATGAAAAAGCCGCATTCCTCCAATCAAGGGATGAATGCGGGCGTGATGCTAACAGGTGGTTAATCATCCTCTATCGTTTATCGGTTAATAATATTGTAGACCTCTCCCGCTTTCGGCGATTGCATGCGCTAGTCGGATCGTCGATACCGCCAACTCCGCATACGTCACTTCGCGATCAGGGTTGAACCGGTTTTGCTCTGCTTGCACTAAGCCCATCGAGTTCGCCATCGCTACGTAGCCTACGTTTGCAGTTTTTATCTTATCAGCATCTTCAAAGCCTAACGTAAAGATGCTGCTATCTTTTGCAGCTTTCTCAAGCCCCATGACGCGGATCATCCAAACCGAAAGCTCTTCCCTTGTAATTGGTGCATCGGCATCAAAGTTCTTAGTATCCGCTTTGATGATGCCTGCTTCAACCGCTCGTTCGATCACCTGATATAACGGATGTTTAGGGTCGATATTTTCAAACGTCTGGTACGTGTTTTCTTGACCGTAGTAATAGCTGCCATGATAGAAATAGGTTAGTGAATTCATGAGCATTTTCAATGCTTCCCCTTTTGAAATCGCAGCATCAGAGTTAAAGCTCGTAGCATCTTTTACATCCAACACGTTGGCATTGATAAGATAATTAAGTTCTTCTTCCGCCCAAGGATGTGTTACGGCAATTGAATCTTTCCCGTTATATAAGTTATTCCATTCCCCTGTATGGGCATTGACATAACTATAGGGGTCCTCATTGAATACAGGTACATACACGAGATCATAATGATTTTCCTTTTCATTTTTAGCGTGTTTCATATACGTAAGTTTTAGAGTAAGCGCCTCTTCCAAAACCTTTTTTGCCTCTTTCTCGGAAATGACATTGTCGCTTGATGGCCAATTTTCCATCTCTTGATAATTAACATTTAGGCTGTTTAATGAACCATTAGCCGCTATCTCTACACTGATTTGATCTCCCATCACGACAATATCATTCATAATCCTGGGGAATGTGAAGGAATAAGAACCCGTTCTTTCATTACGATAAGGTTCTCCTATCGGCATTGCATACGAATGCAAATTGGAAGGAGCCCATTCTTTTAGAAACTTCACTGCTTCATTGAGTGCTTCCTGTTGGGAAAGGGCGTCCTTTTTTGTTGTTTCCTCCCCCATTTCCATTAGCAGATGATCTTTCATACTATAAAAGTTGACAATTTCACCCGTGTTTTTATTAATTTCCAAACTCGATCCTGTTCCGCCGCCTGCATGTTGATACATATATTGAACGTATATAACAGGCACTCCATTGTAGTTCTCCATTTCTTGGATCGACTCGATTTTCAATTTTACTTTCTCAGAATCAATGGCAAGAAATTGTTCAGCAATCTTCTTTGCGTCCTCTACAGTAATCCCGTCTTGTTTCGCTGGAAGAGGCTTCGATGAAATCGCTTCAATTTTTGTTTTCAATGGAAAATCTGTTGCAAAGCCATCTACCGTCATCCATTTTCCTGATGCAGCCTCAACGCCTTGCAGTTTTGCCGTTGGTCGATAGACGAGTTCTGCACTCCGGTCTCCCGTTTGGTAATCATAGTTAACTTGATAAGACAAGTCGACAGAAAGATTTGCTTTCACTTGCTTTAACATTTCATTTTTATCTTTTATTCGTGTAGGATCAGAAAAAGTAGAAGTTGCAGATTGTGGAGACATTTTGTGAAAACTAACGACTTCTCCGTTTCCTAACACTGATACTTCCATTCTTTGATCAGCAATGGTCACCTGATTATGTGTACGTGCAAATGAGAATGAGTAGCGTACCGGCTCTGTTAAGATTTGCTGCGGATAATAATTGAACGTATCCGTTTCTACTTGATAGTCTTTTCCACCAAGTGATTTTTTCATAAAATCTTCTGCTATTTTTCTTGCTTCCTCTTTTGATACTTTTGCAGGGAATAAAGCATCCTTGACGTTAGGAGGCTGATAAGAAAAGTATTCTATATCTAGATCCTCCCCGACAAAACCAATACTCCCATACACCCGCTTTCCATTAACAGTTTTGGTGAAATTTAGATCATGCCGCACCGTTTCGTCCTCAGGATACATATGCGCACTGCTCATATGAAAGTCATTGTTCGTTAGGTAATCAAACCGATCGGGGAACATCTTTTTAAACTTCTTGATCAATTCATCTTTCGAGATGATCGTATCAGTGGAAGCAACTTGGATCCGCACTTTTTCTGGTTGTCCATGCTCTGCAGTTGAAGCATGGGCAATCGATGAAAACATACCGAAGGATAAAACAGAAGAAGTGACAATCATACCTATTTTTTCCAAGCCCGCCAAAATAACCCTCCTAGATTACACATCTTTTGTGTTTGATAGCCATCTTTAGATTGTATGATTGTCCAGTCGAGAAAAGAACGTGATGGACAATATCGCCAAAATGAAAAAGGCGCCCGATTTAATCGGACGCCTTTGATATGCTTATTAGTTATTTTTCATTTTATCACGAAGAACCATTTGAAGGATTCCGCCGTGACGGTAGTAGTCGATTTCAACTTCGGAGTCGAAACGTGCTAATACGTCGAACTCTTTAACAGAGCCGTCTTTTGCAGTTGCTGTCACTTTCAGGATGTCGCGTGGTTTTACGCCTTCCGCGATGTTTACGCTGATTTCTTCTTCGCCAGTAAGGCCAAGAGATTCAGCACTGTCCCCATTCATGAATTGAAGAGGAAGAACACCCATCATGACAAGGTTGGAACGGTGGATACGCTCGTAGCTTTCCGCGATGACTGTTTTGATACCTAATAATGAAGTACCTTTTGCAGCCCAGTCACGTGAAGATCCCATACCGTAATCTTTACCAGCAAGGATTGCAAGGCCAGTTCCATCCTCCTGATAACGCATTGCTGCGTCATAGATCGGGCAGATTTCTTTCGTCGGCCAGTACGTTGTGAACCCGCCTTCTGTGCCTTTTGCAATTTGGTTACGGATACGGATATTCGCGAATGTACCGCGCATCATAACTTCATGGTTACCGCGACGGGAACCGTATGAGTTGAAGTAACGTGGCTCTACGCCATGTTCGCGCAAGTATTTACCAGCCGGTGTATCTTTACCGATTGCACCTGCAGGAGAAATATGGTCCGTCGTAATGGAATCACCGAATTTACCGATGACGCGAAGTCCGCCAAGCGCTTCGATATCAGCAGGCTCTTTTGAAAGCCCTTCGAAGAACGGCGGGTTTTGGATGTATGTCGAGTTTTCATCGAAATCATACAATGAATCGTCTGTCGTTTCGATTGCATTCCACGCTTCGTTTTCAGTGAATACGCGAGCATATTCTTTACGGAATAGATCAGGCGTTACTGTCGCTTTTACAACTTCCTTCACTTCTTCCGAAGATGGCCAGATGTCTTTGAAGTATACATCCGTACCGTCTTTCGCTTTGCCGATTGGATCTTTTTCGAAGTCGATATCGACAGTTCCAGCTAGTGCATAAGCGACAACTAGTGGCGGTGAAGCCAAGTAGTTCGCTTTTACAAGTGGGTGGATACGTCCTTCGAAGTTACGGTTACCGGAAAGTACGGAAGAAACTAATAGGTCGTTTTCTGTAATCGTTTTTTCGATTTCAGGAAGAAGCGGACCAGAGTTTCCGATACATGTCGTACAACCGTAACCGACTGTGTTGAATCCGATTTGATCCAAGTATTTTGAGAGACCGGAGTCTTCCAAATAGCCTGTAACGACTTTCGAGCCTGGTGCAAGTGATGTTTTCACGTATGCAGGAGGTGTAAGTCCTTTTTCAACAGCCTTCTTCGCAACAAGTCCAGCGCCTAACATAACGTAAGGGTTGGAAGTGTTTGTACAAGAAGTGATTGCTGCGATTGCTAGGTCTCCTGTTTTCATACCGACAGTACGACCGTCCGCGAACTCGACAGTACCTTGCTTTTCGAATTCCTTCGGAGTTAGACCGAAGCCTTGGTTTCCTTCAGGAGCTACAACGGAATCCTTGAAAGAACGTTGTAGTTCTGTAAGCGGGATCATATCTTGCGGACGCTTAGGGCCAGCTAGATTCGCTTCAATTTTAGTTAGATCGATTTCGATCACTTCTGTGTAAGTAGGATCTTCATTATCTGGTGTGAAGAACATATCGTTCTTTTCAAGATATTTCTTTACGACTTGGATATGATCTTCTTCACGGCCTGTCAAACGCATATAATCAAGTGATTCTTCGTCGACTGGGAAGAATCCGCAAGTCGCGCCGTATTCAGGTGCCATGTTAGCAATTGTCGCGCGGTCTGCAAGTGGTAATTTCGATACGCCAGGTCCGAAGAACTCGACGAATTTACCGACAACGCCGTGTGCACGGAGTGTTTGTGTCACTTTAAGCGCAAGGTCAGTTGCTGTCGTTCCGTTTGGAAGTTCGCCAACTAGTTTTACACCGATAACTTCAGGGATCGGGAAGTAAGAAGGCTGTCCAAGCATTCCTGCTTCAGCTTCAATTCCACCTACACCCCATCCAAGAACACCGATCCCGTTGATCATTGTTGTATGGGAGTCAGTACCGACAAGCGTATCTGGATATGTTTCGAATGTACCGTCTTCGTTCTCCACTTCATGGACAACGCTCGCAAGGTACTCAAGGTTCACTTGGTGAACGATACCTGTTGCAGGAGGCACAGCACGATAGTTATCATACGCTTTTTGAGCCCAGCTCAGGAATTGGTAGCGCTCAGCGTTACGTTCGAATTCCAGTTCCATGTTCAGGCGAAGTGCATCCTCAGAACCGTAGCGGTCAACTTGTACCGAGTGGTCGATGACGAGGTCAACCGGAATTTCAGGGTTGATTTTGTTTGGATCTCCGCCCATTTCAGCCATAGCTGAACGAAGGGATGCAAGGTCAACGACAACTGGAACTCCAGTGAAGTCTTGCAGGATAACACGGGAAGGTTTGAAAGGAACTTCAGCGTCCTTATCTGCATCCTTGCCCCATTTTGCCAAGTTTTCAACGTGTTCGTCTTTGATCACATAACCGTCATGTTGGCGCAAGACGGATTCAAGTAGCACTTTTACTGAATAAGGCAGTTTGGAAATATTCGCAATGCCGGCTTCTTCGAGGGCTTTTAGACGATAGTAGTTATATGTCTTGCCATTCAACTCGAATGATTGGCGGCTATTGTGTAAATTGCTTTTTGCCATTGTAATTCCTCCTTTATTGAAAAGGTTGTGTGTAAGCGTTTCTCCTCCATCATAGTACAGCTAAGTTCATAAGTAAAATACATAAAAATTATAGTCTTTCATAAGAAAACATGATGACCGTATGTATGAAGGCATAAAGAATCCGCTCACTGTCAAGTATATTCTGAAAAACATGTTCATGCAAAGTTTTGGATTCATATGATAGAGTTCTACTGAATTTTTTCTATATTTGTGGCATGATGGAAGGGAAGATTAGCTAAAGGGAGTGAGGTTATTGAAAAAGGCATTATTAGTAATTGATTACACATATGATTTTGTTGCGGAGGATGGCGCATTGACGTGCGGTCAACACGGTATCGACCTGGAAACGTATATTGTCGACTTGACAAAGGAATTTTTAGCTGAAGGGAATCTCGTCATCATGCCCGTCGATCTTCACGAAAAAAATGATCCATTTCATCCTGAAACGAAACTTTTCCCCCCCCATAATATTAAAGGCACTGCAGGGCGGGATCCGTATGGTTCGTTGCACACTTTGTACGCGGAGAATAAAGATCAAATCATTTGGATGGATAAAACGCGTTTTAGCGCATTTGCAGGAACCGATCTTGAATTGCAACTGCGGGCACGCGGGATAACTGAATTGCACCTTGTCGGGGTTTGTACCGATATATGTATTCTTCATACATCGGTCGATGCCTATAATCGAGGCTTTGACATCGTTGTCCATGAAAAAGGTGTAGCCAGCTTTGATCCTGCGGGCCATGAATGGGCGCTTCGACATTTTGAAAAGACGTTAGGAGCAAAAGTCATCCACTAATGCATTATCTTTTTTAGTGATTCCATTGCGATAGATGTTTAATGTATGGAATTAACGGATATTCAAATACTACATAAGCAATTATGAATCACTAAAAAGGAGATGGAGCAAATGAGCTTTATTTGGTTTCTAATTATCGGTGGAGTTATCGGTTGGCTTGCAGGCCTAATTTTAGGAAAGGACATTCCAGGCGGAATCATCGGCAATATCATAGCAGGTATTATCGGTGCTTGGATTGGCGGCATGCTGCTTGGATCATGGGGTCCTAAAGTTTCGGACTTCTACATCCTTCCTGCGTTGCTCGGTGCGATTATCCTCGTGTTTATTGTGAGCTTGATTATGAAATCGATGCGTAAAGCAACATAAGAAAAGCGTAGGGCGCTCGCTAAGGGGCGACAGGCATAAGATAAAGATGCGGCGTGGCGCTTTTTGCCACAAAGCGGCTTTGACTTATGACCCCGAGCCACTAGCGCCCGGAGTCTGGACATGATTGTAAAAAAAGAGCGTCAAGAGAAAATCTCTTGACGTTCTTTTTATTCGCTTTCAAGCCTTTGGGTTTCAAATTCATTGAAGAACCATAATACGTCTTCAACGTATTTATCACTATGATTGTAATGGAAGACCGCCTTTTCAATCTCTCCGTCGGCTGCTCCGCTTTTGGACAAATAATGTGCTGCGCTGAATATCGCATCTTCAATATCAAATGGATCGGCAATTCCGTCCCCGTTTGCATCTACCCCGTACCCGCCATACTTTTGAATAACAGCAGGATCGGTCTTGTCCTTTTCTGGTATATTCCCTTTTCCAAGCCCTTCACAGCCTGGATATCCCCAGCCTACAAATGTACAGGGCATGAACTGCATATGCCCTTCAGCACCTGCTGGAGATAATAAAGGATCCATGGTTGAAAACCGGGTTTCAATCCGATGATGGGCGGCAAGAAGCGTCCAAGGAATCCCATACTCCTCTGCAGCCGCCTTATAGATCGGAATATACTCCTCTGGAATAGCCAAAGCTGTATGCCGATCTTGGAACTCCAGTAAAGTGCTTGCAGATTTTTTAATAAGCTCGGGATTTTGGATGCCTGCCCAAATGATGGCTGATAAGGTGAAGGTGGTTACAGCAACAGGGATGAGCAAAACGATCATGAGAATTTTCGTTTTGATGGATAACCCCTTTTTCTTTTTTTTCACTGCACCACCCTTTTCCGTTTAAAGTCGTTACGATTTAGGCTCTTCTTTGATGAGCGCTTTCATATCTTTCACAATTTCCTCATAAGGAACTTCTTCCGCACCACTATACGTCTTTACTGACACTCCGTCTTTATTGATCAAGCTGAATGCAGTACCGTGGGTGACTTGGTCTACGCCTTGCGTTTTGCTGACGAATGTCTTGAAAGATCCGATCGCCAAGTTTTCAATCGTTTCTTGGCTATATCCGGTCAACATTTCCCATTTGCTTTGATCGACAGGGTCGAATGCATCCAAGTACTCTTGCAAAGCCTCAGGCGTGTCATTTTTAGGATCTACGCTGAAGGATACGATTTTATAATCTTCGACACCTTCGTCCTGCAGCATTTTCTGCAAGTCTGTCATATTTGCCATCATCGGCAGACAGACAGTTTCACAGTTCGTAAAGACGAACTGGGCAATCCAGACAGTCCCCTTCAATTCGTCGAGAGAGACTTTCTCGTTATGCTGATTCGTGAATTCGAACGGGTCGATCTTATACTTATGATCCGCTTTGAATCCGCCCATTGAACACGCACTCAATAATAACATGAGTAACATGATCGATGATAGAAAAATTTTTTTACGCATATGCAGACTCCTCCACTTTCCATACTTACTTTATCATAGTGGATGCATCCATATCAAACAACCGCACAGCTCCATCGTTCTTGTCCAATCATTGACGTTTCAGTGAAGTTCATTTCACATTTAATGAAACAAGCGCATTGTGGATCGCTTCCAGTTTCGTTTCAAGACGGTGCAGCAGGTAAAAAGAAACAAAGATTGGAAATCCGATCTGCTGTATGAGCTCTAGCCATTGTTCCATAATGAAACCTCTCCTCTCTTATAAAGTGAAGGGCGTCTGCCTAGCAGAGGTTCGCAGTCTAAGTCCGCCGCATCCTGCGGCAACGACTTATGACCCCGAGCCAATCGAACGGCGAAGGGTTCGATTGGCCGTATTTCTGCGGTTTTTGCAGAAATTAAGGCATTAGTAGGGCGCCCGTAGCTGGATTACCGAATTTGAAAAGGCCCCCAGTGCGGAGCTGGGAGCCAACTACAGGTTATGCTTTTACAAGTTCGGTTACCGTCCGTTCCACAATACGTGCGCCTTTCGCCGTTTCGAGAGGAGAACCATCCACCTCAAATATACCTGAAGCGATGATTTGTTGCATTGCAGCCTCCACCTCCGAAGGTGTCAGCCCTTCTTTCGGTTCATCCACGCTAAGCGATGTCTGCTTACCTTCTGCTGTCGTGAAGTTCAATTGTAATGTTTTCGCCATTTCTCATTCCCCCTTTTCCATTAGTTCATAATGTCTGCTGTTTCCACTTTCTCCGCTCCGATGAACGGATACTCGGACAGCTGTGCCAATTGTGAAAGAGCTTCATACAGATTTTCTGCAGTTGCTCCTTCTGTCACATTGCGATAGGTTTTTGATTTGCGGATCATTTTCCCATCTTCTGTCATCCCGCCGTCGAAATACACTTTTCCGACTGCATGCCTGAATTCGATTGTCGCCATTTGCTTTCTCCCTCCTTTCATACGTTATATAGACCCGGAAAGGAAGAAAGGATACTTTGTCCGTGTATTTTTTTGCAAATGCTCTTATAATGGGAAATAGAATGGAAGAGGTGAAGACAGTTGCAAGATTTTTTTATGTGGTTCATCATTTTTTGGTGTGTCGTCCTGATCGGTCTTTTCGGAATCGGCGGCTTTTTCATGTTCCGCAAATTCCTTAAAGTGTTTCCGAAGGCAGACGGTAAATCGACGCTTGACTGGGAAGAACATTATGTGAATGAATCCATTCATCTCTGGAATGAGGAAGCAAAAGTTTTATTGAATGAACTCGTCAGCCCCGTTCCGGAATTATTCCGCGATGTAGCGAAACAGAAAATCGGCGCTAAAATCGGCCAAATCGCGTTGGAAGACCGTGCAAAAACAATAGGCTTTGATCATATTATCCGCGGTTACATCGTCGCCACTCCAAAACGCGACCATAAATTTCTACGCAGAAAATTAGACTCCATGGAAATCGATATCACACCTTACGAGCATTTGTTTGATTAACAAAAGTGGAGGTGACCGGAGTCTAGACGTGACTGAAAAAACCTCCTATTAAATTAGGAGGTTTTTTCAATGGTATTTTCCAGTTTATAATATTTTACAAGCATTCCGATGCGCCATGGGACAATCATGCCGAATGCCAATATCCAGAACATGCCGCCGAGCTCACCGACATCGATGGAGCTGCTTAATATCAATTTCGCGACAAAACGTACAATGAGCAGGCCGAATAGGATGAATAAGAAAGCTCTGGATTTTTTGACATATAACTTGTCATCCTTTTCTTCAAAATTTGTCGTTTTGATTAACACAATTGAAAATAGCATTCCGACAAAGAGCGATTCAAAAACTTGTGTCCATGGCACCCTGAATTCTTCAAATAAAAACATAAGCGCCCCTGTCGACATGAACAGTGGCGGCAAAATGATTCTTTTCGGTGAAATCGGTTTTTTCGCCGCTTTTGTCCGCACGATGAACGCTAGCGTTCCCATGAATAGGAACAATAGTGTTGAGCCTACAATCAAGTAGACAGACGGAATTTCATCGAAAATGAAATCAATAATCTCCTGAAGTTTAAGCATGACCCTTCCCCCACTCCACCAACTCATCCATCCGATGTTTCAGCTGCTCCATCGGAACGAACCTGGCAAACCTGGCAGTTTCCTTCCCTTCTTGAAACAGAAGAACGACCGGGGCTGTGAATAAGGCGAGCTGTCCCGCCATCTGAGGGACTTGTGCCGCATTCACTTTATAAAACGGAAATGGATATTCTTCTTCAAGTCCAGCCACTTGCGGATAAAGCCCTTCGCAGACGGAGCAATGATCCGTTTTCACAAACAATAATAGCTGCGGCTCACTCGCCGTGATATCCAGCCATTGTTCAAAAGATCCAATCTCTTTCATCGGCAGCACCTCCACTTCCAAAATCAATGACGCCTCCAAGCGAAATGCTCGGAGGCTCGGTTGTTCATTAAAACATTAAAACCCTTGGAAATCTCCGAATATCGGGCTTAGTAAGCTTGTTAGGAAAACAATACCGTCAAAGAACAGCAACAGTCCAAAGGCGATCATGATATAACCGCCGATTTTCATGATTAGATTGCTGTTTCTGCGAATCCAGCCAAGCCGTGTAATGAAAAACGATAAAACGAAAAACGGAATCGCGAAACCGAGTACATACATCATCATGTATAACATACTGGAACTAGGATTCGCTGCCGCCAGTCCGATGATTGCCCCGATGATCGGTCCCATGCACGGTTGCCATCCTGCAGAAAATGCAAGCCCGATCAAAGCTGTCCCTAAATAACCGGCAGGACGATTTTTGAATTGCAGCCGATGCTCTTGCATTAAAAACTTCGGTGTAAACAACCCGATGACCATAAGCCCGAACAATACGATGAAAATCGCACCAATTTGTCTGAGCAGATCTTTGTATTGTATGAAGAAATTGCCGACAAATGATGTACTAAATCCTAAAAAGACGAATACAACCGAAAAACCGAGTAAAAAGAAAAGCGTATGGAGCATACCATTCCGGTTCATCCGTTTCGAATCCGTTTTCAATTCTTCGATCGACATACCGGTGATATAAGATATGAATGCCGGATACAATGGCAGGACGCAAGGCGATATGAAACTGAGAAACCCTGCGCCAAATGCTAAAAATATATTTAAATCAGTAGCCATCATTCTCTCCCCTTCATTTTTCTCACCCCATCGTATCAAATCTGAAGGGAAAATTCGCTGATTTGAACTGTGAAATGTTTATGACAAGCAAAATCAGATGAGTCGAAGGTCCCGAAATGACCGATATCTTCTCTGGTTTGATCGATATCTGCTGGGAAATGACCGATAAGTTTTTAATTTATCATTTGTGGCCAATAAAAACCAGCTTGCTTCGCATTGTGTGATCAATGCATGCAAGCCGGTCCGTCTATCACTTATATCGCGTCATCCATAATTCCATTTTGAAGCTGGTACATCATATAATACAATCCTTTTTGCGCAAGCAATTGCTGGTGGGTTCCGCGTTCGACGATTTCGCCTTGATGGAGGACGAGAATCAGTTCCGCGTCCTGAATTGTGCTCAACCGATGGGCGATGGCAATTGTCGTACGTCCCTTCCGCATTTTCTCCAAGCTTGCTTGGATGGCAACTTCCGTTTCCGTATCGATATTTGCAGTCGCTTCATCCAGCACGAGAATTTTCGGGTTTGTCGCGATTGTCCGTGCGAATGCGACAAGTTGGCGCTGCCCGCTTGAGAAAGTCGACCCACGCTCTGTCACTTTCTGTGAATATTTATCCGGAAGTTTCTCAATGAATTCATTCGCTTGGACAAATTCGGCGGCAGCACGTACTTCTTCTGAGGACATCCCTTCGTTATGAAGACGGATATTACTTTCGATATCTCCATAGAACAGGAATGGATCCTGAAGGACTAGCCCAATCTTTTTCCGCAGTTCCGCCTTTGGCAAGTCTTTCAATGAGACTCCGTCAATAAGGATTTCTCCTTGACCATATTCATAGAACCTCATAAGGAGATTGATGATGGAGCTCTTTCCGCTTCCCGTATGACCGACCAATGCGACTGTTTCACCGGCATTTGCGGTGAAGGAAATGTTTTTCAGCACATCGTTCTTGCCGTCATAGGAAAACGTTACATTCCGGAATTCGATTGTCCCTTTTTGGATTTCCTTATGCTTTGTTTCCTGTTGCGCAGGCTCCATATCCGGGTCATCCATCAACTTGAATACGCGTGACGCCGAAACTAGCGCTTGCTGGAAGATGGACATCCGTTGCATCACTTGCTGGACCGGTTGGAATAAACGGCCGATCAACGTCGTGAATGCATAGATGACCCCTACCTCGACAGCACTGTCCAATGACATGAATCCGAAATACCCGAGGACGCAAACGATGGCGAGTGCGTAGAGCAAGTCGATGAATGGCCCTAACAGCACACTATCGAATTTGATATTCCGCATACCGGCACGATAATGACCTTCGTTGATATCATCAAACTCACTTGCCAACCGTTCTTCTTGCCTGAATGCTTGAATCATGCCCATGCCTGATAACGATTCGGCGATTTTGGCATTCAATTGGCTTAATCTCTCACGGATATCCTGATAGAAATCGGCACTGTACCGGCGGTAAACGATGATGATCGCCAAGAACAACGGCAAGAGCACCATGGAAGCAAACGATAGTTTAACATCAAGTGAAAACAGCGCGATATAGACGCCGATAATGACAAAAATCGCTTGCAGGAACGTGACAACGACGCTGACGAACATTTCCTTGATCGATTCCGTATCATTTGTCACACGCGACACGATGCTCCCGGCCGGCGTCCTGTCAAAATAACGCATTCCGAGCCCTTGGACTTTCGAGAACACATCGATCCTCATTTGTTGAATGATCTTTAGAGCGATGTCCTGAAAACGAAGCAGTTGAAAATATGACACAACGACAATGAAGATCTGCAACCCGATATAGACGAGCGCAAGCGTCATTACTTCATTTTTCGGGAAGTTATGCGGTGTCAGATAATCATCGATGAATGATTGGATGATAAGCGGGCCGACAATGCTTCCCGTTATCGTCAAAACAAGGAAGAACAAAGCAATTGAGATGCTCACCTTATGCGGAATTGCGTAGCGCATCAACCGCTTGAATACGATCCATTGGTCCTTCGCCGTCAATTTGGGCTGTTTTTCCATCTGCATTACTCTTCCCCTCCTTGCTCGACAAGCACTTCCAATTGCTGCAAGTCATACATTTCTTTATATTTACCGTCTAGTGCAAGCAATTCTTCATGAGTGCCCGCCTCGACAATCGTCCCTTCATGCATGACGATTATTTTATGCGCATGTTGGATGGCGCTTAATCGGTGCGACGTGATGACTGTCGTCTCGCCTGTCCGTGTCCGTTTCAGCGACTCGAGGATTGCTTCTTCGGTTTTTGCATCGACCGCGGACAGCGAATCGTCCAAAATGAGCAATTCAGGTTGCATGATCAGCGCACGGGCAATGGATACCCGTTGCTTCTGGCCGCCGGATAACGAAACACCACGTTCTCCAACGACAGTCTCATAGCCTTCAGCAAACCCCATAATGTCGTCATGGATATGGGCAAGCCTTGCTGCTTCATAAATTTCTTCCCGATCCAATTTCGGATTAGTGAACGCAATGTTTTCTGCAATCGTTGTCGAAAATAGGAAATGATCTTGCGGCACGTAACCGATCGACTCGCGCAAACGCTGCTGCTTGTATTGGTTGATCGGATGCCCGCCATAGACGATGCTTCCTTTATATCCTTCGAATTCTCTCAACAATAACTTCAAAATTGCTGTTTTCCCTGAGCCGGTCTTTCCGACAATGCCGAGCGTCTCTCCGCGTTTCAACGTGAAATGGACATTGCGGAGCGCCGGGCTTTGATCATCCGGGAATTTGAATTCATCGATGTCGAAGTGAAGATCCCCTTCCGGACGGCGATCGATAGCCCCTGTGACGTCTTTAATATCCGGAGCAATGGATAGTAGTTCTGTAATACGGCTATAGGAAGCATTTCCGCGTTCTACGATATTGAATAGGAATCCGAAAGCGAGCATTGGCCATACAAGCAGTCCCAGGTATGTACTGAACGCCACCATATCACCGATAGACATATCCCCTGCGATGATGAATTTTGTTCCGAAGTAGAAAGCTAGAATATAAGACACCGCAAAGATGCCTGTGATCGTCGGATCGAAAAGCGCATCCACTTTCGCCACTCTCATATTTTTAGCGACGACATCCGTCGATAGATCCGTGAAATCTTCAATATCTTCCTTTTGCTGTCCAAATGTTTTGATTACTTTAATGCCAGAAATGCTTTCCTGCGTCTTATCATTCAGGTTGGAGAATGCCTCTTGTGCAAAGCGGAACCGCTTGCGCAGCAATCTTCCATAATAGCTTGTCAGGAAAATCATGAATGGGAACGGAATAAGTGCAATGACTGTCAATTTCCAGTTGATCGTCAGCGCCATCGTCAAGATGACGAAACCGCCTGTGGAAATGGAGTCGACAAGCGTCAAAATTCCCATTCCCGCCGTCTGTTGAACGGCGTTGATGTCGTTTGTCGCATGGGCCATCAAATCGCCGACCCGTCTCTTTTGATAAAAAGAAGGTGACATCCTTGTGAAATGATTGAATAATTTCTCACGCATCGTGCGTGACAGCAAAACTGCGGAGCCGAAGATCATGACACGCCAGTAATAGCGTGACAGATACATGAGTACCCCCGCAATCGCCAAGATGATGAGCCACTTCGTCAGCTCGGAAGCTGTCAATGTGGCGTCCGTAATATCATCGACGATCAAACCGATGATTTTCGGAGGAAGTAAATTCAATAAGGAGACGAACACAAGTGCTGCGACGCCGAGTCCATATTGTTTCTTCCGTTGTTTGAAAAACCAGCCAAGCTGCAGTAAAACTTTCAAAGTAATCCCCCTTTTTCTCTATCTTTGAATAGTCTATCAAAAGTCCGGACAATAGAAAAGCTACGAAACCTAAATTATTCGGTTTCTGAAATACTTTTTAGATGGACAAATGGAATTCGATGTGTTTCGCCGTTGTCGGAAATGAGGTGCAGCGTTCCGTTCAACATGTTGATTTTTTGGATGTAGCCTTTACCTTCCGTTACTTTTTCATTGTCCCAATAATGGATGGAAATTTGTAAGTTCCTTTCTGCAGCTTCGTGGATTTGATAGTTCCATTGTTCGAGTTGCTGTTCGTCGGGCTGTTGCCTGATTTGCAGTTCGTCTTCCTTTTGCCATTCCCTCAGCTGTTCGACATGTTCAGGCAGCATCATCGCCGTCCATTTGATGCGTCCTCGGTCACGGATCATCAGATCATCTCCTTTAAATATTTAATAACCGGATTTCCATTTCAGGCGGACGCCATAGCCTGCTCCCAACGCTTCGCTTTTGGTCGCAAAAGCCGTTCTGCGTGACGGCTTTCACAGGAGTCGCCGCTCTCCGCTCCAATCCTTCAGGAGTACAATATATTTAAAAGATCAATTATGTTAACCCTTGGAAATTATTCAACAGGCCACTATAATAGATGAAAACAATCAACAAAAACGAACATCTATAATGCCTTCGCTTTCATTCTCACTCCCTGCCTTAAGCTTTTTCAATTTCAATTTTTCAACTTGCTTTATGCTTCCAAAGGATGGTTGCTTTACGATAAGGAGGAGTTAGACGAGTGTAAAACCTGCCCTGTAGTAATCAGAATCAATTTGATTATAAAAGGGGTAGTGAGAATGAAAAACAGGTCTTTCCGGTTTTTATGGATTAGCCAGGTATTGGCGAATGCAGGAGATATCTTTTATATTGTCGGGCTGATTTCAATTTTATATAGCCTTACAGAATCACCACTTGTATTGGCTTTAGTGCCTTTTATCAATATGGTCGGCCGTTTTGTCAGTGGATTGTTTTCACCTTTGCTGATCAATCGTTATCCGTTGAAACAATTGCTCGTTTATTCGCAAGCCTTCAAGACTGTTGCGTTGGGTGTGCTGTCAGTGATCACTTTTGTACTTGCGCCTGTCGTACCGGTCGTATTGGCCTTCGTGCTAGTGATTGCATTTTTGGATGGCTGGGCTGCGCCGGCGAGCCAGGCTATGCTGCCACGTCTTGTTCCTTCGCATGAACTTGTGAAAGCGAATAGCTTTTTTTCCATCGTGTATGAGACGGTCAATTTAGGTGGCTGGGCACTTGGCGGTTTGCTTGTTGCTTTTTTAGGCGGGCAGCTTGTTATTGTGCTTACGTTTGGATGTTATGTAGCAGCTACCATCCTTTTGATGAATATAGTCGATGCTACCGACTTCAAGAGAAAGGACTCTTCCGTCCGTCGTTGCGATGAGTTGACAGAAGGCTGGAAGATCATATGGAGACATCGCCTTTATAGAAGCCTCCATATTCTTATAGCATTTGAAGCGATTGCCAACGTCGTATGGATCGCTTCCATCCTCTATGTCTTTGTAACCGAAGTTCTTGGACAGTCAGAGGCTTGGTGGGGCTATATCAATACGGCATTTTTTGTAGGCATGCTGCTTGGCGGGATTCTTTTTTCCCGTTTCGCTGCTTCAGCCGAGAAAAGATTGAGGCCGATTTTGCTAATTTCTTCTTTCGGCATTTGCATCATCACCTTTCTTTTCGGTTTTACGCAGATTGGTTGGTTATCGCTTGTGATCGTCTGTTTCAGTGGCATCTTCCAACAGCTGAAAGGGATTGCGACAGAGACTTTGTTGCAGCAAAACGCTACTTCAGAAGAGCTTCCTAAAATTTTTGCGGCGCAAAGCACGATTGTTTCCCTTCTATTTGCGATTGGTTCTTTAGTTTTCGGTCTGTTGGCTGAACTATGGGATGTGCGGATTACGTATTTCTTAGCGGGTGTATTATTGCTTATAGCTTCCACCCATATCTATCGGCAACGCCGCCATTTACCTGTGAAAAAATAAAAGAGATGGACCGCCCGGCTTCAGCGCAAGTCGGGTATTTTTCACGTAGGTTATTTGTAATGCCCGCCGATGAGTTGGGAGCGGTGGACGGCGGTTCCTGCGTCTGTGTAGGAAACTGCTCGCAACACAGCTGTGGAGCCGTATTTTTTGCGCAATGAATCCATTGCTTTTCCGAGCTGGCGATTGCGCCATTTATGCTCATCGAAAAAGCTGAGCTGCATGGCATATTCGTTTTCGAGATTTGCCAGACTAATGGCGATGCGCCGTACGGGTCGACCGTCGTGGAATTCGTCGAGCAGCTTCTTGCAAAGTCGGTAAATGGCCATCGTATCGTTCGTAGCTTCATGCATTGAACGGGAGCGGCCGAACCCCCCTCCTAGTGAATTCTTCGAATAGCCGATCGACAAATGAACTGTGCGTCCCGCTTTACCCGCTTCCCTCGCCCGCAATGCGACGTCTTCACACATTTCGAGAATGACAGCGAGGATGTCTTCCCGCTTCGTATAATCGCGGTATAGAATCTGTCCCTTTCCATAGCTGATCTGCCCTTCGATGAGCGGAGCACCGAGGTCGGACAAGTCGATGCCATGCGCATGATGATACAATTGATTGCCCATGACGCCGAATTTCGTTTCAAGCCGTTCGAGAGGCGTATGGGCTAAATCACCTACTGAGAAGATCCCCATATTGTTCAGCGTCCTTTCGAGCCGGCTGCCGATGCCCCACATGCGGCTGAGCGGGGCGACCGGCCATAGCCTGGACGGTACATCTTCGTATGTCCAGCGGGCGAAGCCGGTCTTTTTCGCGTCCAAGTCAAGTGCCAGCTTTGCCATCAGCATATTCGGCCCCATCCCGCAGGCGGATCGAAGCTCGTATTGGCTGACAAGTTCATCTTGAATCCTTTTGACCGTCTCTTCAGGGTCGCCCCATAGCCGCTCGGTTCCACCTAAGTCAATGAAGCTTTCGTCTACGGAGTACACATGGATCGCCTCTTTCGGCACGTAGCGGTTTAAATTTTTGGCGATTTCCATTGAAACATCGATGTAAAACTGCATTTTCGGCTCGATTAGCCGTATGGATGGGTCATCCGGGATTTCATAAAGCCGCATTCCGGTCTGCACGCCAAATTCCTTCTTCAAAGCGGGAGAAGCAGCTAGAACGATGCCTCCCTTCCGTTCTTTATTGCCAATGATGGCGATAGGCGTATCCATGACATCAAGCCCTTCCATTACAGCTGCACAACTTGCGTAAAAACTCCGCATATCGAGGCATACGATTTTCCTGTCCGGCAAATTCTCATACATAGCGTATCCCTCCAGGAACATCCGTTCTGTATTATATAGTATAGTTGGAACTAATGTTCTTATTCAATGGTTCTTATTGCCAATTGGGAAAAATGGAAAGTGGACTGTTGCAATATAGTCTCTTAGTCTCGTGTTGTGATAATAAAAAGCATCTATCCATTTAAGAATAGATGCCTTTTATATTCACTCCACTGCCATATTACTGACTTCCCACTCTGTAATTCCTCAGATCTGAATCAATTTTGAAACTTTGTTTAACAATCGCGCCCGATTGTGGAAAAGAAGCTAAGCGGAAAAAGTTCTAATCAAACATCAGACAACCTCTTAAAAGCCATTACTTTCTAAATAAAGCAGTCCATAAGGCGGAAACACCAAACAATTCATTTGTTTGGTCTACTTCTTTCATTTTGCGTATTTCTATTTCTTCAAAGTCTTTAAAAATAGTCCTTAATCGATCTCCAGTAAAACCTAAGCCCCCCTGAAGACTTCGTAATCTGTAAACTTCCCAATCAGTAATGTCTGCTCCCCCTAATTCACCACCTTGGACAAAACAAGTGATTGCAAAGTAACCACCCGGTTTCAATGCTTTTCGCACCAAATTTATGTAACTCATTCTTCGGTGAGGAGCGATATGATGAAAACAGCCTGAGTCATAGACAACATCATATGATCCCTCTTCAATTTGGAGATCAAAAATATTTTTCCGGATGAAGTTTACCTTTAAATTCCTTTCTTCCGCTCGTTCAATTGCCCATTGGAGTGATTGTCCTGATAAATCGACTGCATCAACAGCATATCCTTTTTCGGCAAAGTAAATTGCATTCCTACCTGGTCCACAACCGAGTTCAAGTGCTTTTCCTGAAGTTCCTGTAAGCACGTTCTCGAAATAACCAACTAAATTTTCGTCGGGTTTATTGGCGAAAAAAGGTATGCCTTTTTCACGATTGGAATAGAAATCATCCCAAAAGTTAGTTGGTTCACGTAATAAAGCGTCTAACATCACTAATAAATCTTCATAGCTATTAATTGTTTCCTTCAAAACTGTCCCCTCTTCCGCAATTAAAATCTTTAATACATAGATAATTGTATCTAGAATATTCAAGGAGTTGGTTTCATTTAGATTAATAACACATTAAAAGAAGAGTTGTTTAAATGCTGAGTATATTGGAGTTTTTACCCATTTAACATGTCTAAAGGTGCTTAATTTCGTTTCAGAGTAATCTTATGAGTAATAGTATTACTCATTCTCAAATTGCTAGGTAACAATCGTTAATGCTGTTAGAAAAGAAGTATACTTTCAATTTCTGAGTCTAATTATTACATATGTTGCAGAAGTGTTAAGTTTATGATAGTTTCGTTACAAAGTGAGTGTTCCTTGTTAAATCGACAACTAATTTTCACTTATGACTTTTTTGGGATGTACCCAGTCTCTCTTCAAATATGAGACGATGAGTGGAAAGCAATCTGCTAACATACAGTCTATTAGACCTGTACTACAACAAATGAAAAGGCATCCATCCCATCACACGTGTATTCCCAACTTTTTCGAAACGTTTTTATTAGACTCTGTTAAAGTTTTATGTCGATTAAAAAATGGGACTTCAGATCACTTAGAAGTCCCATTTCGTGGTATCGTCTTATTCAATTAAAGCAATATACTTATCTACATATCTCTCATCTCATGGATTTTTTGCAAGGTATTAAGGTGCATTGCTTTATCTTCGGGCGACCTAGCGAATTTATACCACTCCACAAGCCTGTATCCAAACATGACAAGGATTAGTTCGTACATACAATGATCGGAGATATGGGACACATCCGCATATTCCGTAAAACCTCTGTAATACGCCGGAATGCATTTTTGGTAGTATTCAACCATATGACAAACGTCCGCTTCATCCGTTATTAAACTCGCAATATCCTCTCCCATGTACCCCCATCCGGCGGTATCCCAATCGATAAGTACTATTCTACTGTCCGAATAGAATATATTTGCCACCCAAAAATCTCTGTGGCAAAGCACTATTAGCAGCTTTTCAATCCGACTGAATACTTCTTTCGCATTGTTATCTAAGTCTATGAGCATTTTACACAAGTGCTTCGGAATTTCGCAGTCATCGGAGCGAATGTAATCATACAAAACATCCCATGACCGATATCGCTGATAGTAGTTTTTCATAAACTCAACCTTGCTTAAATTGGGCAAGGTTTGCAATAAGTTTGGTCGTTCAGTGTACAACTTGCCTTGAAATCGCCCCAATTCCTCAGCTATACGTTCATACATTTCCGGGGTCAAATGTACGCCTGACACACCATCAATATATTCCATCCACAGTTGAATTTCATCGCCATTTATTTCAGCGTGATAACACTCAGGCCAACGGAACGAATCGAAGAAAACCGTTTTAAAATCCGATGAATAGAGGTCGTATTCTCTACGCCATGAATCTGGATCACCATAACGCTCAAATTTTTTCTGTGTTTTCCAAACCAACTTATACGGCAGATGTTTACCATCAGAAGTTTCAGCCATGCCTGTTACAAGCCGAACAACACCTACTGTCCCGCCTTGCAACTCTTTAAGTTGATAATTTGCACGGATTATCGTATTGTCGAGCATTTTACTCAAAACAAGCGTCAGTATTTCGGGCTTTACAAACCTTTCATCATGGTTGTTCATTTCTTGCATTCCCCTTTTCTCCCTTGTTCGGCTTCGATATAGCCATATTGTTTCAAATCAATGATTAAACCAATCCTTTCCTAAAAATCAAAGTTGTTTTTGGGCATAAAAATACCGCGAACAAGCAGCCTCCAAAGAAGCTGCTGTTTCGCGGAGAAAAGCCAAAATTCGGCTTGTAATCAAAAAAGAATACGACCTTCATCGAATCCCGCTAACAGCAGTATTCATGAAAGGTTACTGTTTACGGCACAGCAAAAAACACGGGTGATCTACCCGGTTGCTCTCATTCCAAGCTATAATCAAAGATTGGAATATACTATGCCTGAAATTCGGTTAAGTTGAAACCACCAATACCATATAAGCAGTCATATAAAAACATCCCCTTTCGCAGGAAAAAATTGAGATAGAATTTCACTTCTATAGTTTGACATAACCATTCGTGAGAAATCAATAGAAAATTTTGATTACAGGAAAATTCTATTGCTACTTACCTTTACCAAATCAAGTTAAATCGGCACATGTGATGTACCGTTTTTTAAGAATGCTGCTTCGTTAGTTCAATAAGAACATTGATCCGTCTTAGTGGCCCAATGTTCTTCAAGTAAAGCACCCGTTCGTTGATAGGAAAAGGGACGCTTATTCCGCAATCGCGCCCGATTGTGGAAGATTTTTTTCTATTGAATAGTTATCGTTGTACCGCGCAGCTGGAAAGTTGTTCTTCTTAAAGATAAGCGCCCTATAAATCAAAAAGAGATAGTGGGTTAATTCTATACATCTTCCTTGCATATGTAGCTAACTAGCTGCCATAAAGCGTTGTTTTCTATATCTTTCGGTCCAAGCCCATTACAATTTTCATATTGAGGCTTTGAATTCCTTTATTTTTTGCATTAAACCCTAATAAATTTTTCAGAGGTAACTAATTATTATGTCGTTTGTTAACTTCAATCGTAATGAACTCCGGCAAATAGCTGGGAGTACATCCTTTTGCTACTTTCTCATCTTTGTAAAGACCCGTTTTCTCACCAAGTTTAATACAACGTGCACGATTCTTTTCATCATAAACGCCTATCCAGCCTGCGGTGAAATTCATAGCCCATTGAACTTCCGGTTCTTCCTGCGTAATAGTAGCTTCTACTGCAGATAGCAAGTCTGCGGTGTTATCAGGCGGTGTTTGTCCAGTCCATCTCAATCGCGCTTGATAATACCAGAAGGCTCGCCTTTGAAGAGCTGAAGGGCTATTTTCCCATGACTCCATCAATGCAATTTTCTTTTTGTCTTTCGTAAGCTGATTAGCCATTAACCAGTCCATTAAGTTATTTCGCTCATCAAAAGAGTGAGTCTGCATATCCTTATCAAGCTTATTTAGCACATCTTGTGAAAGAAGTTTTTTGTCCATAATTAAGATTGCTAATAGTCTGGGCAAAAATTCCTCGGTTGACCAAAGTTCCATAGCTAGTTCGTGATCTTTTTTAATGTCCTTCGCGATTTTTCGTAAGTCGCCTAGCTTAGTTTTATTATTGATCTGTGGTAGAATGTTTTCTGCTTTTGAAAAGCGTTTTATTTCTGTACTTTTATTTTCATTCATTTTATACAACTCCTTTAGTAAAGCACTGTTTCATAATATGTCCTTGACGAAATATGAGTTTGTTAGATATGGTTGCCAAAAAGGCAGTCACATCGCATGAATACCCAAAAAGCCTAACCCCTCCGTATCTTAACCAAGGAATTAGGGCTAGTATGATCTTCAACAATCGCACGCCCGTTTGAGGAACAAGTGAGATGCTCAACGCTGCGAAAAATCAAAAAGCAAGTTTATTTTCTGTTCCTGAAAGCAGCCTTTGTATATTTTCCCTGTGTCTAACAATAACCATAAGAGCCAGTAGGCATACAAAAATAGTAACATATAAGGTATGCCCAAAAACAGGAATAAATGAAATAGCCGCAATAAGCATTGTAGCTAATATGGTGCCTAAAGAAACATACCTTGTTAAAGCAATTATTATTACAAAAAAACCAAGGCATAAAAGGCCCATAACCCAGTCAATCATAAACAGTACAGCCACTGCTGTTAGTGCTCCCTTTCCCCCTTTAAACCTAAAATATATCGGCCAGTTATGCCCTATAACTGCTCCTGCACCCGCCACTAAAAGGCTTACGGAATCCATCGCCCCTCCCGAATAAAAGTAAACGCCAAGTAGCAATCCTATTAAACAGGCAATTATCCCTTTTAATATATCTCCCAAAAGAACAAATACCGCAGCAGCTTTCCCAAGTGTCCTTAGAGTATTGGTAAGCCCGGCACTTTTGCTTCCGTGGTTTCTTATGTCCATACCATATATTTTCCCTACAATCACTGCTGTATTAAGACTACCTAAAAGGTAACCAAAAACTAAGGCAACAAAAAGCTTTAAAATATCCATCTTTACTCTCCTCCCACAAGTACTTTTACGGCAAATCGTCATATGACAACTGCGCATATTAACGGAAGTATTGACTATATCTTAAGAAACTGGATCAAATCCACTGCGTTCCCATTGATCCACACGCTTCAAAAGTATCAATATCTTTATTTGTCGTAGTTGAGCTATCCTTTTTTATTTTCAACATCGAGTTAGCATTTAGCTGAACTGGTACTTTCACTTCTTCAACTGAACAGCCGATAGTAGCCAGGTAATCAATAATGCTATCTAAATGCTCGAATCTTTTTCTCTCTAAATCAATTAAACCCTTATTGAAATAGGAATTAATAATTGCATACAGTCGTAAGGCATCTTAGTGTACTAAATAAGATGCCTTACTACATATCGTTGGAAACTTGATAAATTTTACAATTCGATTGTTTTTCGGTATGCTCTTGTAAAAGAATTAAGGAGTGTAAAATGAATGATTAAGTATTTAATTATATTGTTTGGTGTTATTGGATTAGTTTTATCATTTGATTCGCTTTTTCAGTCAATTGGAGATATTCTAATTCTCGCTTCTATATTCGGAGCTATGTGGTACATTAACCAAAAAAGATATGAATAACCTTAATGTCGCTACTCATTAAACCAAATTAATAAACGAGGACTGAAATTGATAATTCTCCATATTTATCAGGGTAAATAAAGAAAAAAATTATTCAACTGTCAGTTTGCTCCTCAATTCTTGTTCCTGGAAATATCCCTACAATTTCACCTTGAGCCAGCAGTCGAGAAGGATTTTTTAAAACACTTGAGCCGGGATTGGCTCGATCCACTGTTTGTCGCAAACACGAACTTTCCCAAGCATACACAGAATAATTTCAAAAAACATCCCCCTCCTCGATACACTCTAGCTTTCTCCACTATCTTTACATATACGACATTGTGCCATGATGAAAAGATAAATTTCCTTAAACAAATGGTAGTAATTCAAATGTATTTTAATCGCCAAATGCAAAAATCAGTTCTAACTCGCAAACTAATTCTCCATCCACAGTAGCGATTCCTTTCCCTTTCCCAATAGGGCCTTTTAAACGAGTAATTTCAACCTCAAGACGAAGTTGATCACCGGGTCTTACTTGTTTTTTAAAACGACATTTATCTATGCCTGCTAACAGACCTAATCGTCCTTGGTTTCCATCTTTAGTAAGCATTACTACTGCACTTACTTGAGCTAATGCTTCTACAATTAATACACCTGGCATAACTGGATAACCCGGAAAATGTCCACTAAAAAAATTCTCATTTGCTGTAACATTTTTTATACCTACTGCTCTTTTTCCTTTTTCTAATTCCAAAATTCTATCCACTAAAAGAAACGGATAGCGATGTCTGATAACATCTTTAATTTTTTGGGTATCTAACAATATCAAAACCTCCATTGTGTCATAATTTTTCTAGCAAATAGCCAAAAGACTTCACAACGGCGTTGGTGCATTAATTTGTTGGTCTAAATTTATTTCTAAAAGTTGTCCAGCGTGAACTAAACCGGAACCAAAGCCGTACATAAGAATTCGATCGCCATTTTTGACTCTTCTCTCCCGGATTCCAAGATCAAGAGCTAAAGGAATTGTAGCAGCGGAGGTATTGCCAAATTTGACCAAGCTATAAAGAGTTTTATCCATTGGGAACTCTAGCTTTTCGCAAATTGGCTCTATCAACCTTAAGTTAGCACTATGAGGTATAAACCAATCAACTTGATCTAAACCCATTTGTGTCTTTTCTAAAATCTGTCTTATGCTATCGGGGACATTCCTTGCAACCCATCGAAAAACTTCTCTACCATTTTGTACAAGATATTGGGTATCGATTAGCTCAATCCCATTGACCTTTTTTGATAGTCCAGAACGATATACATGTTGCGCTCCTCTTCCATCACTTCCTAAATGAAATCCAATGAAGCTATTTGACTGTTCGTCCCTTTCGACTAATACTGCACCAGCCCCATCGCCAAATAAAACACATGTACTTCTATCGGTATAATCCGTAACTTTAGAGATCGTATCTGCTCCGAGAACTAGTATCTTTTTGTGAAGTCCCGAAGAAATTAAACCGTGCGCTGTATGCAAGGCATACACAAATCCTGCACATGCCGCACTTAAATCTATGGCTCCTGTTTGAGAAATATTTAATTGGTCCTGTATGATACTTGAGACCGATGGGAATGGAAAATCTGGTGTGCTTGTTGCCACAATGATCATATCCACATCTTCGACCTTTTTATTATATCTATGCATTAAATCCTTTACAGCAGAGACACATAAATCGCTTGTAAATTCGTCGTGACGGCTAATTCTTCGTTCATGAATTCCTGTTCTTTGAATAATCCACTCATTATTTGTTTCGACCATTTGCTCAAGCTCAAAATTTGTTAACCTTCTTTCGGGTACATATGTCCCTATAGCTGTTATTCTTGCGCCTACCATTCACTTCACCTCTATTTATAAGTTAGTGTTAGTACTTGGTACTAATTATAAACACATTTAGCCTTTTTTCAAGAAAAAGAAGGCTCTTCTTAATATTAAACCTTCTGCTCTGTTTGTTAGTCCCCTTGTCGCGTTAAGAAGTGAACGGTTGTAAGCCAAACACAATAACCCACTTGGTCTAGTTGCTTGTTTAATCGATTGTCGCTTGGCTAGACTCCCATCTTCTTTTTCGTGATTTATCAACCCTGTATCGATAGGTACTTCAATCGTTTCGTCATCTGATTCAGGCGCCAGCCAACATGACATTTAGGGCTTGCGGCTTTAGCCGTGGGAGTCCCAATTGCAAATTCCTTATCACCTTTACCTAAAAGATTGCCCAGAACGCATTTTTCATTTCAGAAGAGATATCCCCACCCATGGATGTATACATTCTTTCCTAGCTTAGCGAATATAAAAGACCGCTTCGCGTAAACATCGAAGCGGTCAATCGTTTTTGGAGATTCTTTTATGAGCACCCATGCAGTCTAATACAAACCGTCGTCCCTTCCCCCACTTCCGACTGCACCTCAATCGTGCCGCCGTGCAATTCAACTATTGCATAAGCAATGCTCATACCGAGCCCTTCCCCTTCAGCCCGTGCGTTTGTACTCGTCCCTCTATAATACCGCGTAAATAAATGATCAATGAATGAGACGTCCATCCCTTTTCCATTATCCTCAATCCTAATGATCTTTGCGCCATGTTCACAAATAATTCTCACATGTACTTTCGTATGCGGCGGATTATGCTTCACCGCGTTTGATAATAAATTATCGAGCACACGTGCAAACCATTTCGGATCAATCTTCACGTCACAAGGTTGATCGGTTGGTTCGAAAGAGAAATCATAACGGGTCAACGTGAAATCGTCTTTATATTTATTGACCATACTGCGAGTGAATTCATTAAGATCCAACCGTTCTTTCTGAATCGAGATGGCGCTATTTTTCAATTGAAAAACGAGCGAAAAATCATTCACCAAATCAACCATATAGTCCGATTTGTCCCGGATGACTTGCCCCATCTGTTGCAGCTCTTCCTTTGTATACTCATATTGGCCGCTTGCCAGCAGATGGCCATATCCTTGGATACTCGATAAAGGCGTCCGCAAGTCGTGGGAAATGCCCGCCATCCATTCTTCACGCGTTTTTTCCAACTGCTTTCTTTCCTGCTCAGCAAATGCAAGTTTCTCTGACATATTGGAAAATGACTCAAAAACATCCTTATATAAACGATACCGGAATTTCACTTTCCCATTTTTCTTATAAATCTTTTTATACTCATTTCCTGATAACACGTCTTCATATTGCTTTCGTTCCACAATTTTTAACCAATTCATAAAAAGCAGTAAAGGCTTTCCGTAACGATACCCATTCCAAAGGGACAAAATCACTGGAACGAGGAGCGTAATGAGTAAGACAATCACAAAGGTTTGTAATTCTCGATTCGAAAAAAATCGAATCCGCTGATCCATAAATGCATCATTTACTTCATGATAAACCCACGCACTGTTTCCCTCCGTATCATTCACTACATATGCCTTCGTTTCATAATTCCCCGGCGCATGAATACTACCGACCACATCCAATGTGTTGGCAGGCACTGGAAGATGCTTCCCTATTCTCTCGACTACCTTTCCATCTTCATAAATTTCAAGCATCCCTTTATGCTCACTCACTACTTTTTCTAGAGAATCTTTTTTATCCTCTCTTACCAAACCGCCTTCACTATATACTTCAAACCAACTATCCAATAACTGTTGCTTTGTTTCGATATGGCCAAATAAGTAGTAATACGGCTTCGGTTCCCATGTTTCAAAATATGTATCTATTGTGTAATCGTCCAACCGCTTCTTTTTTTCTATTAAAAGTAAATCATTCATCGTATAAAAATGTTGGAAAGGTTCCGGTGTATTGAATGCATACACGACCTCACCTGTCTGATCGACAATTTGGACCCACATCTCCTGATCCAGTAAAGCATTTTGCCAATCTTTCTTTAACTCAATCTGTCCATCTACCCCAATGTGAGAACTATAAGGAAGATTTTCTACGATTGCTTTTTGTGGATTTGTTTTCAATTCACTTTTCGTAATGAGATGCATCGATAAAATAATAGCCAAAATGACAATCAAAAACATCGCGATAAAAGCGATGATCAATTGGGCCAAGAAATGAAACGTCAATCTATGGTTTACATTCATCTTGCGGGTTCCTTCACTAACTTATAGCCTAACCCACGCACTGTGACCAAATGGACAGGTTTGCTCGGATTCGGTTCGATGCGTTCCCTGATTCTTCTTATATGAACCATTACTGTATTATCATCTGCCATATAATCATATCCCCACACCGCTGTAAATAATTGTTCTTTCGAAAGTACCCGGTTCACGTTTTGAGAAAAATGGACGAGCAACAAAAAAACTTGCGCCGGACAAGGCGTCACAACCCCATCCACAATTAGCTCCCCGGCTTCCTCGTTGACGATAAAACCTCCAAAATGATGCACTTTGTCATTCGGAATAGGAGATGCCGCATCACTCGTTCCTTTACGCTTTAAATGGGCTTTCATTCTCGCGACGATTTCCAGCGGATTAAATGGTTTCGTCACATAATCGTCCCCGCCCTTTTCAAACCCTGTCAATATATCCAAATCCGAAACCCTTGCGGTAAGAAATAAAATATGGGCATCCGTATACATCCGGATTTTTGTACATAATTCAAACCCATTCAGATCCGGTAACATGACATCCAACACGATGAAATCCGGTTTGTACTTTTGAACGGCATGTAAGGCTTCTTCCCCTGTTTCAGCCGTATACACATTCATAAATTTCTCCTTCGTTAGCACCATCTTCAACATTTGTAAAATCGCTTGCTCATCATCTACTAATAATATTTTTCTATTTTCCATTCTCATCACCTAAATTCATCCTATCATAGCAAGCTTAACAGAACCTTACCTTATCACACGAAAATTAAGGTATTCGTAAGGTAACCGTTCATCTGACGAAAACATCGAAAGTTATGATGGAAATGATTCCAAAGGAGGAGAAAAAGATGACGAAACGGATTCACGTCATTGATGGCTTACGGGGAGTTAGCTTATTTGGTATACTACTAGCCAATTTACTCATTTTCCAATACGGGATATGGGGCAAAGATGATATTCATTTATTCCCGCTTTCGGCGATCGATGAAGGATTTTACGCTTTTACAAAAATTGCAGTTGAAGGAAGCTTTATGCCGATTTTCACGTTTTTATTCGGGTATTCCATGATGATGATGCGGGAACAGTTCGTACGGAGAGAGTTAAGAGTGAAGTGGCATCTCTTTAGGCGATCATGTCTGTTAATCATCATCGGCATTTTACATGGGACATTCCTGTGGGAAGGCGATATTTTATTCATGTACGGCATGATGGGAATCATATTGCTCGTCTTCGTCAACCGTAAAGCAAAAACATTGCTCATTTGGGGATTGGTTTTACTTTCCGCACTTATTAGCTTGAATTTATTTCCTGCCGAGGAAGAACCACTCGTTGAACCGGCTGCACTTGCCTCATACATACAGCAAACAACAAATATTTATCAAACAGGTTCTTACACGGAAATTATGGAGCACCGCAATACGAGTGAAGATCCGCTTAGCGGAAGTATGGGCGAAGGCGAAATGATGATGATTATTTTACTTATGCCCATTACGATTGTCCCGATGTTTTTACTCGGAATGTATGCCGCCAAAAAGAAGTTCTTTTTCGACCCACAACGAGGGAAAAAACGTTACTTAATTGG
>NZ_LQYA01000123.1:19708-58031 GCF_001531445.1 Sporosarcina koreensis | reverse complement strand
CATAGGACTCATTTTAGGACTAGGCATGAAAACATACGGGTACTTCCTATCGGCTCCAAGTTTTGAAATGACAGGCGGGATTATAATCGCTTTCGGCTATATTAGTTTAATTGGCCTTTTGTACAGCATAACATCTACATCCCGGTTGTTATCGTACTTCGAGCAAGTCGGCAAATTATCGTTAACGAATTATATTCTCCAAACAATCATTTGCACAACAATCTTTTATGGCTATGGGTTTGGTGTATTCGGTAAAATTGGTGTTTTCAAAGCGATGTTGCTTGGCATCCTCATCTTTACGATGCAAATTGCTTTCAGTTTCCTTTACACCAAATATTTTCGCTACGGACCTTTGGAAAAAATCGTCCGAATCGGGACATATTTATCATATTCTACTTCCTCGAAGAAGCAGCGGAAAATGGATATCCCTTCTACTGAAGAAACGGAGAGTGATCTGAAATTAAGTCGTCCTTCATAAATAAAACAATATGTAAAAGAGCCATTTTCTTTTTTATATTCGCAATATCTTTAACAATCCTAGCAACCCTCATCACATACCTCATCAATCCTGATGTGAATGATGTGCTTGATGGAATCGGAAATCAATCGTCAGACACATTGAGTGATTCTCGCGGTATCCATAAAGTCTGGGCGTTCATTGTGAATAACGGTTTTTCAGTACCTTTACAAATGTTCCTATTAGCCTTGATTCCCATACAGTTTTTGTATGTCTTAAATATCATGACAACTGTATCCTTACCTGGTATTCTTTTCGGCATCGCTTTGCGAATCGATGCGGACAAAGGTTTTGGGATGATTTTTTCCTCCATCCCTCACTTTGTTTTTGAAATCTTTGCTTTTTGCTTGCTCGCGGCAACCCTTTTTGAATTGAATCGGGCTGTCAGAATAAAAATAAAAAATCTATTCAAGACGGACAAAGTAGAGATATCTTTTAACGAAAAACTAGTGAAAGCAGTAAAGTTTTACGGAATTTTTGTTTTACCAATTATTACTATAGCCGCCTTTTTGGAAACGTATGCAGCGGATTTGATATACCAATTTTTTCAATAGAATATATAATTCGAGAAATAGGTCATACAGATATCAATCTACATAATAAAACACCCCAAAAGTTAGTTTGACTCTAACTTCTGGGGTGTACTTTAATTGGATCCGTCCTCGTTTTATTCCGCTGCTATCTTACTTACTTCCTGTGGCAAACTGAAATCTTCGATATCATTAAAATAGCTATACGTCGCATTCAATTTCTGACGCGAACGATATGAATTCCCATCGCTATAATTCCTCATATCGGAAGACCATTTGAAGCTCGTCACGTACGAAGTGCTTTTATTGAAAGTGATGACCAATTCAATTTTGTCAACGATGTTGAAGCCATCCTGAGATGGTCCGATATCTGGGAAAAGTTCTTTAATCCGCTTGTAATCGTTGCGGTCCAGTGACAAACTCAATGCGTATCCGTACTCAATCGGTTCTAGTACAAACTCATCCTCAAACTCTTTGAATTTGGATAGGTCAAGCATTGGATGCGATTCGGCAGCCAGCGTTCCGAACAATTCTTCAATCGATCCGGATGGCAGCTCTTCCCAGTCGCTTTCCTTTTCAGGCTTTGCAAACGTCCGGTCACCCACTTGGTATAAATCTTGCTTCCAGCTTCTCACGCCTCGTGGGGAAATGATTGATTTCTGGCGTACTTTCATCGGATCAAGGAAAGCGTCAATCTTCATATCGAATTTTGCACCAGCTTTTTCAGGATTTTCGATATCTCCGTCATACACAGTCACTGCGTAATCATCGTAGACAATATGGGCTCGTACAGCTTTCAACGATTTTTCCATCGCTTCTTGGGATTTATCCAATAAATCTCCAGCCGTCATTTTCTTTTGTGCCTCTCCAGAACTGCTGCAAGCAGCCAAAAGAAGAACGAGCGAACCGACAGCAAGGGCACTGATTATTTTTTTCACATGTAAACTTCCTCTCTTCAAAACCTATGTACATTTTACTGGATTGTGCGCACTTCATCAATCCATTAGACGGATATTCTGCAAGAGAAGTTGCATGCAGCACGAAACTGAAAGAGTTCTCGTTCATTTCGCCAAGAGTTTTCATTCTTGCAGACAAAGTTCTCGTTTATAACGTCATTCCATTCAATCTTCTCTAAAATGCCATATGTCTGTCATGAATTCCTCAATGGTGCGGAGATTGGGCGTAAAACCGATTCCCGATGCAGTCGGTACAGTGATATAGCCATCAGTCACAATCACTTCGGGCTCGATAATATCTTTTTTCCAGTAATGGGATGAGCCTGCCGTATCACCTGGAAGTGTAAAATTCGGAAGCGACGTCAAGGCAATATTGTGGGCGCGGCCGATTCCCGCTTCAAGCATGCCGCCACACCAGACGGGAACACCTTTCTCCATGCAATAATCATGAATCCGTTTCGCTTCGGACAAGCCGCCGACTCTCCCGATCTTCACATTGATGACTTTTGTGCTTCCGAGCTCGACTGCTTTTCGCACATCTTCTACGGAATGGATGCTTTCATCAAGGCAGATCGGCGTCTTCAATTGTTTTTGCAAGACGGCGTGATCGACGATGTCATCGTGTGCGAGTGGTTGCTCAATCATCAGCAAGCCGAAGTCGTCCAACTGCTTCAATAAATCGATGTCGCCTAGTGAATAGGCCGAATTGGCATCCGCCATAAGCGGCACGTCTGGAAAAGCGGATCTCAGTCCTCGGAGGACGTCAACGTCAGCTCCCGGCTTGATTTTCACTTTAATCCGTTTATAGCCTTCCTCCAAATATCTCTGCACTTTATCAATCAAGCCGGCTAGATCCTTTTGAATCCCAATGCTAATACCGACTTCGATTCGCTCACGTTGACCGCCTAACGCTTCAGCCAATGAAATCCCTTTCCGTTTGGCGTACAGATCCCAAATGGCGCCTTCAATGGACGCCTTTGCCATATTGTTGCCGCGGATCGGAGAAAACAAATTGCCTACCTGATCAGGATGGCTGATTTCCTTCCCAAGCAGAAGTGGGATGAGGAAATCACTAAGCATATGCAAGCTCGTTTCCACCGTCTCCTCCGTATACCACGGGGCGTCGAATGCAACGGATTCACCCCAGCCCGAATTCCCCAGCTCATCATAAACTTCTAGCAATAAAAAATGCTTATCTTGCATAGTCCCGAAGCTTGTTGAAAAAGTTTCCTTCATTCTCATTTTCATTTTACGGATCGTCACTTTTGTAATTCGCAAAATCGATACCCCTTCCCTGAAAATGTGTAAAAACATCCTGCCGTTGCGACAGGATGCCTGTAATTACTTTACGGTTTCAACGTCCACTGTCATCCGCCAGCCGAACGGGTCTTCTGCTCTTCCCGTCTGGATGCCTGTCATCGTATCATAGACCCTTTGTGCCAATTCGCCAATTTCTCCGTCGTTAATAGTGATTTTCTTTTCATTCCAATAAAGCTCCCCGATCGGAGAGATGACCGCTGCAGTTCCCGTGCCGAACGCTTCCTCTAATAGCCCGGACTGATAAGCTTCGTAAAGCTCCTCCATGGAAATCTTCCGTTCGGTAATAGGAATGTCCCAATGTTGTAGCAATTCAATGACGGATTTACGTGTGATCCCCTCTAAAATGCTTCCATTGAGCTCAGGTGTGACAACTTCCCCGTTCAATTTGAAAAATACATTCATCGCGCCGACTTCCTCGATGTAACGGTGTTCTTTCCCATCGAGCCAGAGCACTTGCGAATACCCCTTCGCTTCCGCCACTTCTTGCGCTTTCATGGCGCCTGCGTAGTTGCCTGCCGTTTTCGCACTGCCTGTCCCGCCCGTTACCGCACGGACGAATTCAGATTCTACCGCAATCTTAACGGGGTTGATGCCTTCCTTGTAATAGGCGCCAACCGGTGAAAGAATGATCATGAAGCGATACGTTTTCGACGGAGCAACCCCTAAATAAGGCTGTGTCGCGAAAATGAAAGGCCGGATGTAAAGGGACGTCCCCTCGATATTCGGAATCCAATCCTTATCGACTTGAATCAGTTTCCGTAGGCCGGAAAGAGCGAGTTCCTCGTCGAACGCCGGGATGCACAGCCTTTCATTCGAACGGTTCAATCTCTTCATATTTTCTTCGGGTCTGAACAGTAGCACTTCCTCGTCATCTGTCACATATGCTTTCAATCCTTCGAACACCGTTTGTCCATAGTGGAATATCATTGCCGCAGGATCGAGCAGGATTGGCTCATACGGGACAATCTTCGGATCATGCCAACCTTGTTCTTCGGAATAATCCATTGTAAACATATGGTCAGTAAAAACAGTGCCGAATGAAAGCTGATCGAACGCAGGCTTCGTTTTCGGGTTTAAGGTCTTTTCAATATCGATTAGTAAATTCGTCATCGTAAATCCCCCTTTTGCTATGTATTTTTTCATTATACACGAAACAGCGGTAACAGATATGATAAAATGAATGAAATGGAGGGATGACGTTGACGATAACTGAGAAAATGCCTGGGGATGAACGCCGGCAATTGATTTTAAAAACATTACAAAAAGCCGACAGCCCAATGACCGGCAAAGAGCTTGGTGAACTGACGAATGTCAGCCGCCAAGTCATCGTCGGGGATATCACATTATTGAAAGCGAAGAAGGAACCGATCCTTGCGACAAGCCAAGGGTACATCTATATGCATGCATCTGTAGGACCGGAGAAAATCGAGAAAGTGCTTGTCTGTCAGCATGCACCTGACCAAACGGAGGAAGAGTTGAATATCCTCGTGGATCACGGTTTGACTGTGAAAGATGTGAAAATTGAACATCCCGTTTACGGCGACTTGAGCGCTTCCATAATGGTCGCGAATCGTCTGGAAGTGAAAGAATTCATAGCAAAGGTCAATGAAGCGAATGCAGCGTACCTTTCCAATTTATCTGAGGGGGGCATCCATCTCCATACGGTCGTCGCCGACGAACAACATCAAATCGACAATGCCGAAATCACATTAAAAAAAGCGGGTATCCTCGTTGAATGAAGGAAATTAATTCGGAAGAAAATTTCATGTAACTCAGAACCTTTATACAGCAAGGTTTATCGTACCTACATCATCTTTCATCAGATGGTGTTTTTTTGTTTTTGGCGCGGTAAATAGTGCAACACATCGCCAGATGGCCCTACCTTGATTTGGACTAATAGAACAGTTCTAATCATATTCTAAAAAAAGAAAACAATAAGAAGGAGTGTAACGTTAGTTGAGAAAAGTTAAGGTTCGTTTACGACCCCTTGTAAATAAGATAAATCTACCCACTGTCATGAAAACAGCTATACTTCCGGGTGAATCCATTGAAAGGTTATTTATTGCGACCCAGATAGGTGAGATCTATTACATAGGAAACGGTGAGATAAGAACTTTTTTGGATATTCGCTCGCGAATCATAAAATTAGGGGGGGCTAGTGGCGGGTATGATGAACGGGGATTGCTAGGTTTGGCGTTTCATCCTAACTTTTATTTTAACGGTCTGTTTTATCTTCATTATTCAGTAGCCGGAACACAAGGTCCAGGTGCTCTTCCAGAACCTTTCAAGCCTAACCCATGCGATCCTGGAACTTTAAACCTAAGGTGGATAAATAGAGAAACGCAATATGATCATATTGACACAGTCGAAGAATGGATTTTACAACGAAAAAGTCAACCTCAAAAACGACGGACATTACTTAACTTAAGAAGACCATTTTCAAATCATAATGGCGTCAACAGCTTAAACTTTTCGCCTGAAACAGGAAGACTTGTTTTAACAACCGGAGATGGTGGATCAGGCTATGATCCATTTAATTTAAGTCAGAATGCTATGGAGATAGCAGGAAAAATAATTGAAATTGATGTAGATATGAATACATTTATCAATGATCCACCCGTAGTCACACGTTTTAATGAACTTCCCGCAACTATTCAGGAAACACTTACAGTCATTGCCAAAGGCGTTCGAAATATCCCAGGCATTTCATATCAACGGTTTTATAATCAGTATATCAAGTATGCGGGAAATGTCGGCCAGGATTTGGTAGAGTCGATTTTTTCATTCGTTCAATATAAACCAATACCGGTACCTCAGCTTATTCAATCTGCTTTAAGAAATGCTGAACCTGACGAAGAAGGAATCATCAACTTTGGCTGGCGGGGATGGGAAGGTTCCTTTCCCACTTCGATTATAAGTGGCTGCTCCGCAAATCCGACTTTGGATGAGAAAACAATTGCTTATTACAATGAAGCGGTAATAACTTCGTTCAAGCGTCTTCAGCCGTTAACTAGTTATTTTCATCAAGATCCCCGACTCAATAAGTTTGGAGGAACTGCACTTACAGGCGTGCAAGCCTATATGGGAAATGAAATCCACGATTTAACGGGAAGCGTCGTGTTTACCGATATAGCGCGGAAGGTTCCGGGTAGAGGGGTTTTAGCTTATACAAGGGTAAGAACAGATGGTAAATTAAATGATTTTAGTGTTATTCAAACCGATACTAATTTTGGGTCTCAATCAGCTTATTATGTTAGTTTAGGAACGAATCTGAATCAAACGAGACTATATTTAGGGGTTTACGGTTCTATGAATGTGACTGATTATAACAAAGGTACTATATTTGAAATTGTATCGTGATTGATAATTCGACGTAAACGAAACGGGACCGACAGTATCTTTAAAACTTTGGCGGTCCTCGTTTTTGAGATAGGCATCTTATGTATTAATAGCCATAAGGACGGTAGTATAGTTGGCTGTAGTATGGATAGCGATAGTATGGTGGATATGGTGGGTAGAATGGATAAAACGGGAAAAAGGGGTATTGAAAACGTGGACGTCGTCTTCTGCGACGCCTGCCATAACTGTCAAAATCGTAGTCAAAGTCATCATCATCGAACCTGTCAAATCGATCGTAATCAAATTGTCTCATTATTTACTCCTCCTTTTGATCCCGGTTTAGGTTATGCTAGGCAAGGATTGCAATCTGTGCATTCGCCTACATGTAACATTGGTAAACTTCAACTGGTATTTCAATTAGACGTATGACTCCAAAATAAAATTAGGTATCGCCTCATCAACATTAGTTTGAAACCTTTTTTACTTCGCATACATATAGTATTGAAAAAGCAAAAAGGAGCTACACTTTTGGAAATACCAGTTTCAGGATTCATGTATCATTCAGACGGTTCGGATTATATGCACTCCCATCAGCTACTTATTACTCAATGGGATGGAATACCCGTACCCGCACATGTCCATGAACTTAGAGGTGTCACTTCTTTTGATGTAGGGCATAATCACACATATGCTGGAACTACTGAACCAGCCCCAAGTGGTGTACCACACACTCATAGATACTTCACTTTTACAACTGTAGATGATCGACATCGACATGAGATTCGTGGAGTTACTGGGCCAGCTATTCAACTTCCTAACGGCGGTCATTATCATGAGTTTAGTGGTTTTACTACCGTAAATGGTGCTAATCCCCATAGACACAGTTATGGCGGAAGAACAAGTTTATAAAAACCCTTTGGAGTTCCAAAGGGTTTTTACTTTTCAATGGGATCATTTGAATAGTAATTGTTAACCAAACCACAAAGCTTTAATTGCGGCTTATTTACCGTTTCCGTCAATCCCTGTTTCAAACTTCAACTGTTCCAAAAAAGCGACCATGAAGGCATGGCGTTCCCCCGCAAGACGTTTTCCTTCCTCGGTCACCATCAAATCTTTCAATAAAAGCAGTTTTTCGTAAAAATGCGTGACGGAGGCCGTTTCTTTGGACCGGTATTCATCCTCGGACATTTCCGTTCTTGCGATTTCCTCCGCATCATATAATTTCCGTCCCCTTGCCCCTCCAAATGCGAAAGTCCGGGCGATGCCGATTGCACCGATTGCGTCGAGCCGGTCCGCATCCCTCACGATGGCACCTTCAATCGAGACAATCTCCTCTTCGTTGCCACCGTTGAACGAAACGCTTTTGATTGTTTCCACAACCTTCATCGCCAACTCGTCATCTGCTTTAGCCGAACGAAGGAGCTCTGATGCAGACACACTGCCAAATTCTTTATATTTCGGATCATCGATATCATGCAGCAGGACGGCAAGCCTTATGACCGGCAAATCCGCTTCAGGCATTGTCCGTGCAATGTCTTCAGCATTTTTCATGACCCGTAAAATGTGATCATAATCATGGCTGGCATCGAACTGTTCATAGATTGCGATCACTTGCTCTGTACATCTTTCAATAATTTTTCCCATTTGAACACCTTCTCATTTTTTATTTTCCTATATAAGGATTGAAGCGTAAGGCGGCGACTCCTGTGGGAATAGTATGAGCTGAAGACCCCGCAACGAAGCGAAGCGAAGTGAGGAGACTAAAGCCATGCCCACGGAAAGCATCCGCCTGGAGCGGAAATCCGGTATATTAAAGTCCTCTTTTACAATTCGACTGAAAATTTAGGCATGTAATTGACGTATATTGTCGATTCATGTATAGTAAATGCAACCATGTTAATAATGGGGAAGACATTGAAATGCCGAGGGAGGAATAAGCATGTACCAAGGTAAAGTAAAATGGTTCAGCAATGAAAAAGGTTACGGCTTCATTGAAACGGATAACGGCGAAGACGTGTTTGTCCACTACACTGGCATTATGTCAGAAGGATTCAAGACATTGGATGAAGGCCAGACCGTATCCTTCGAAATCATAGAAGGTAACCGCGGACCCCAAGCGGCAAATGTCTTGACGATAACATGAATGATGAATGAGTAAGCGTGCAGTATCCCGCCTAGAGAATCCTGGCGGGATATTATTTTGTCAATTTATTCATTTCATTCCCTAAAAATCGAAGTTGTTCCCCGATTGTGCATGTCCGGATGCAAAATTGATGCGCTCGTGCTTTCCCGATGTCCTTCGCCTGTTGCCTTTTGACAAAACATCCTTCACAATACGTATCAAGCACTTCATTGATTTCATTCATGACTGTTAATTTATCCATAGCAGCCTCCTGGTAAGTTCGTTCATTCATTTTAGTATGCTTTTCAACAGGTTGCAACAAAGATAAGGAGAGATGGAAGATGATCGAATTGTACGTGGATGGCGCAAGTGCCGGAAATCCTGGCAAAAGCGGTATTGGAATATACATTAAAGGAGAAGGTAAAATAGTAAAACTCTCCGAACCAATCGAGCCGACGAACAATCACACGGCTGAATTTATTGCACTTCTCCGCGGAATGGAAGAAGCCGCAAAACTGACGACAGGCATCGTCTCCGCCCGTTCTGATTCAAAAGCTGTCGTTTCAGCTGTAGAAAATGAATTTGTGAAAAACGAAATACATAAGGACTATTTGAATAAAATCTTAGCCATTTCAAAAACGTTCGAGTTTTTCTTCATTAAATGGATACCGGACAGTGAAAATCGCGCGGCAGATGCACTTGCCCGGGAAGCGATCCACAAACAAGAGAAAAAGGACGAAGGAAATAGATAAGAGCATTCACCGACTGGCAAATGCTCCTTATCCTACTTCACTTTCATGAATGTAACTGTGTCTTGAATGTTGTCATAAAGCACCCATTCCTTATCGGAAACGACAGCCCCGACATTGACGAGAGTTTGGCCGTCTTTCACATCATATGGATGATCGAACAGAATGACCTCTTCCGCTACTCCATTGCGCAGTAACGCGGAACGGTGGCTATGGCCGTAGAACGTCAGACGTTTCGACACTCCCGCTTCCAATAACGACCACGGTTCCCCGCCCCACTTCCATTGATGGCCGTGAATCACTTCCGCCTCGCCGAGTTGAATTCTTTCGGGCATCGCAGAGAGCATTCCAAGCAAAGGATCATCCGTTTCGGTAATGAACAAGATCCGTTCTTCCTGATTCCCTTTCACCGAAGGAAACGTAAGCAGCTCAACAAAACCTTCAGGTATGAGCATCACTTCTTCAAGGCTGTTAAACTTGCGCTCATGCATATTGCGCTTGCTGATTGTGCATTCGAACAGGTCCCCGATACCGATCAAAACGGCCTCGGGCGCCCGTTCTTTAATATGGGACAGGACGTCCGCCAAATCCTCTTTTGAGGAATGGACATCCCCTATAATTGCATATTGCATATTCATGATGTCACCGCCTTAATTTACCCCTTTTCCACTTCAACGATTTCCCTAGAAATCCAGTCGCTGAAACTCCCAACATACAACTTGACATGCTCATAGCCATTCTGCTTCAGCATCGCAAATAACGGGGCAGCTGTTACGCCGCTTCCACAGTACACGACGACTTCTTCATCTTTCTTCACGACTCGGGACAGCTGCTCGCCCACTTCCACATGCAAGTTGAAAGAACCATCTTTTTTCAGCTGTTCCCAATCAAAATTCAGCGCACCCGGAATACGCCCTGCAATCGGGTCGATCGGTTCGACTTCACCGCGATAGCGTTCCGCGGAACGGGCATCGAGCAGTACATTTCCGGTTTTCCCTTCAACCGTCATTTCGACAAATTCACGGGAGGCAAAAATCGCATCATCCCAAACAGGGACGACATTGGATTGTTCTGGCATCACTGCGTTTCGAGATACAGGGACTCCGTGTGCTGCAAGCTCCTCGAATCCTTCCGTTACGATGAAGGAATTTTGAAACCCACCGTATTGGAGAATCCACCATGCTCTTGCCGCGAAAGGGCTGCCGCCATCGTCATAAATAAGAATCCGGTCATCGAGGTCAAGACCGCTTTTACGGAATAACGACGTCAACGTCTCCTTATCGGGCAAAGGATGCCTTCCTGTTTTCTTTGTCATATCGGAAAGATCATTCTCGAGATGCCAGTAGATCGCTCCATTACTATGCCCCTCTTCAAACTTTTTTCTCCCCGATTCGCTGTCTTGCAATGAAAAACGGGTATCTATCCATTTTGCATTGCTGATATCCATATTTTTGATCGACTTGAAAACTTCACTCATTTCAACCCATCCCCTTTAGTTGGATATACTCGTGAATAGTTCGCCATTCCTCCAATTGCTCCGTATCTTGCAAGAGGGATCGTTCAGCTTCTACCTGCTTGATGCTCTGATTCAATAAATGAAGCCGCAGCCCTTCCGCTTCCGCCTCGATCCACTGCTCTGCCCAAACCTCAATCTGTTCTTTTTCCTTGCCTAAATAGATGGAGGCATCCTGTTTCAGCCGTTCTTCCAGTCGGCCTTTCAATACGAGACGATCGCCTTTTTCGAAAAACGACTTCTGATTTTTGAATGTCCTGTTGACATCCTTATAGACCGCCGCGTTTTCAAAAGGAGTTGCGAATGATAGCATCACAGCATCTTCCGCTTCATATGGAGAAGGAGAAATCGAACTGTCCTTTTCGCTAAGGAAGCGCATTTCGGAACGCTCCCGCTCTTTCAATAATTTATTCATGAAATTCAGCATGCGTAAATTGGTCACTTTCAACTCTTGCGTCAAATCGAAGCCTACCATCTGCACCGTTTCGGCAAGCGCCATCTTCAGCGCCCTTTCAGCTGGATGATTGGCAAATGTTGACGGACTATAGCCTTCCTTGAAGAAGTCCCCAAAACGAAGGAATACCCGCTGTAAAATATAATAAACCAATTCATTCAACTCATTACTGGAAGCTTTTCGGATTACCTCTGCAAAACCATTCGCATAACGGGCACGGACTTCCTGTTCGAAGCGATCAAGCTCCAACATACGCTCGGCCTTGCGTGATCTGTTCGCTTCCGCCCGATCAATCAATGTGGCAAGCCTGTTGACCGCTTTCGTTGACTCTTCTTCCAAAGCCTGAATGGCAAGCCCTTTCAAATCATCCTTCAGGAAATGAGCGAAATGCTTTTCAAACGTTTCCATCGAGCTGTCCTGACGATTATCGAGCTTTGCTTCCAATGCTTGCAGGCTTGAGATGCCGTGGACACGAGGATGACGGATTCCGAATGCAGCCAGTTCCCCTTCAACGAATGAAAGGACCGTTTCCGCTTCTTCCGCATTGTTTGCCAAATCGATCGCATTGACGATGAAGAACATTTTATCCAATTCAAAAGCATCCTTCACGCGCCCGAGTTGGATGAGGAACTCCCTGTCGGCTCGCGCAAACGCATGATTATAATAAGTGATGAAAAGGATTGCGTCCGCATTCCTTATATATTCAAAAGCGACATCGGTATGCCGCGCATTAATGGAATCCGCTCCCGGTGTATCAACAAGCGTTATCCCTTGCCTCGTCAATGGACAATCGATGTACAAGTCAATCGAGTCAACGAAACAGCTGCGCTCCTCCTCCGCCACAAATCGGGTAAATTCGGTTTGATCGACATTCATGACAGACCCGAGTCGATCCTTATAAATCGGATAGCCCGTCTGAAACGCGCGGATGAATGTTTTATGGATGTGCAGGCTTTCGTTTTCCAGCTCTTTCACCAAAACATCTCCGGCTTTTTGGAACGCTTCTTCTAATGTAGCAATCGGCATTCCGAGCGCTTCGAATGAAAATGCAACATCTTCGGTCATCTGGCTGACCGTTTTCAAATGAACATCGGCTGTTCTATCAGCTTTCCCGGTTGAAACCGGTCGGATCCGGTTGATGGCAGCTGTCGTCGGATTTGGCGACACCGGCAGTACACGGTCGCCAATCAATGCATTGGAAAAGGATGATTTCCCGGCGCTGAACGCTCCGAATAAGGCGACTGTGAATTCCTGATGGGCTAGACGATCTGCTTTGTTTCGCAAATAATCGGCCGTCTCCGAAAATCCGGGGATCTCCATGACAGATTGCGCAATACGAAGCGCCTGATCGATGACGCTATCCGCATCCAAACCGGTCGGATGAACTTCGATGGCAAGTTCCTGTTCCTGCTCTACCGTTTCAGAATCCGTCTCGCTCGCCGCCGTTTCCAGCCCATTAAGTTCGATCGTTTCAATAGCCGGTCTCTTTTCCCATTGTTCAAGCAAAGATTCGCTTGAAGCTTGTAACTTTGCTGACGGAGCGGAAATACTCTCGGTGAATTCAGCTATTTTATGATCGATTTCATTCACTTGTGCAATGGCTGCAAGCTTTTGTTCAAGCGATTGGATCGATTGAAGAAGCTGTTCCGAATGTTCATTGCCCGCAGAAGCGGCGATCGACGACATTTCTTGTTTCCAGTCTTCTGTCCGTTTGCGGAAAAATTGCTGGATGGCCGATTTCATTTGTTCCGCCATGTTCAATACAGTATCTCCCGTAACAACATCCGAAACATTCAAGTAGGTGTCAATCTCTTCAAACGGCACCGACATATCCATTCCGTCAATTTCAATGGACCGCTCATCCGTCAACAATCCGGCATCTTTGAGCGTCTTTTTCATGAGTGCCTTCAAATGCACTTCAATTTGTGTATGTATCAGTTTTGACAAGTTGGAAGCTAAGGATTCCCTTCTCTTCGTTTTTTCCTCTGCCGTCTTCTTTGCACCGAATAAGAGGCCGACTTTGAACCGAGGCGATTTCGACTCCAAATAGTCCTTCAACAGCTCTCGCGTTTCAAAAGGGCTGATGGAAGCGTTGCGCAGCAAATCATTTCGTTCCCTTTCAAATGTTGCGTAAAACTCGTCCCCTGACAAAAGGGAGGCACGCTTCTTCAATTCCCCCACTTCCATGGAGAGTTCTTCGTACTGACTCCATTCATCATCCAAAACGATTTCTGAATAAGCAGATTTACAATCGGTCTTTTCATCTTCTAGAAATTCCAAATGCTCTTCCTTCAATTTCAACAGCGATTGTTCAGCGTTTTCTAAGAAATGATCTTTCCAATTGACAATCGAGCCTTCAACGATTGCTTTCACCTTTTCGAAGTCATTGAATGGAAGGTCAACAGATTTTAAAGATGTATAAAAGATTCCTTTCGGCTCAACGCCCCATAATTTGAAAGAATCTTCAACAGACTTCTTGAAGTCTTCAAAAGGCAATTCACTTTCCCGGTGCTTGTCAATTTGATTAATAATCAGATAAACATTGGCATTATAACGCAAAAGCTCTTTCGTGAACTTGAAATTCAGTTCCGACTGGACATGATTATAATCCATCGTATAGAACACGAGATCAGCCAGATGCAGCGCCGATTCCGTCGACAAACGATGGGCATCATCCGTCGAATCGACTCCTGGCGTATCCATGACCGTTATCGCTTCCGGTAATTTGGATGCGGGATGCCCGATTTCGATAAGAGAAAATTCCGCGCCGTCCTTACTGAAGGACTTGATCGCATCAAAAAAGTGATGACCTTTGTATTTGACGAGCGAACCAACCGTCCGATGGATGATCGCAAACTCTTCATCGGTCTTCTTCACTTTGACAATATTGGCGCTCGTCGGGATTGGACTGGTCGGCAAAAAATCTTCGCCGGTCAATGCATTGATCATAGAGGATTTGCCTGCCGAGAAATGACCTGCGAATCCGATGACAAACTCCTCGTCTATTAACTTTCGAGACAAGGAAGCCGCTTTCCTTACACGTTCTTCGTCGTAATTGTTGTTAAATAAATGACCGTAAATAGCTGTTCGTACTAAGAGTTCATTATCAAACATAATATTCGACCCTTCCTAACATTCTCTATCTACTATACCATTATTCTGAACCGATCGATCCTGATTGAAAATTCGAAGTTTATGTATACCGTCCTCTTTTTCCATGAACAAGGAAAGCTGTCTTCAATCGAGATACATCGATCAGGAAGACAGCTATTTTCATTATTTCTTGACGAAAGTCTGAAGCTCCACCGGAAAAATCCCAGCAATCACTTCTTTCATTTCCTGTTCGGCATTTTCCAATAGGATATGCACGGTACCGGAATCCTCCGATGTCCGAATAAGCCTTCCAGCGCCTTGCCTTAAACGAAGTAGCATGAATGGCAAATCCACTTCCTCAAACGGATTTTCCGCATGTTTCCTACGCGCATCGAATAATGGATCATGGGGAGGGAACGGTAAATCATAGATGATGACCCGAGTGAGCGCATCTTGCGGTATATCGAGACCTTCCCATAAATGATACGAGCAGAGCACGGAAAGTTCTTTCTGCTGGAAGTCACGGATGATGGACGATAATTCCCGTTCCCCCTCGAAAGCCATTCCCTTTCTTTGCTCTTCATTCAACTCCGCCTGGAATTTTTTCATCGATTGTTCCGATTTGAAAAGCAGCAATGTTTGTTGTCCATCCTTCAACAAGTCCAGCACATAGTTGGGCTTTTCCCCTTCGTCGATATCAGCTGCGATGACTTCCATCTTTTCTTTATAATCGAAAGGCGATTCCACCGAAAATGATAGGAAATCATCGATGCCAAGACTATCCAATATATACGAAAAATCCTGTCCGACCGAAAGCGTAGCCGATGAAAAGACGATCGGTACATTGGATGAAAACAGCTTTTCTTTCAAAATATCCGTGACGAGCCTCGGCATGATAATAAGCGTCATTCCATCTTCGCTTTCTTCCAGCCAGTCGACCGCGTCGTTTTCAGTCACAAATAATTCCATCGAATACATGTATTGCTCCAAGTATTCCTCGACCATTTTCAGATCATATTCTGGAATGATATAGAGTTCGCCTTCGAACACGAACTCTTCCAGCAAAGCGGTAGAGATGGAGATCGCTTCCCTTCCAACCGAAAGGATTTCTCCACTTTTCCGGATTGCTTTCCGTTCATCCGCGCTCTCTTTCGATGCAGATCGTAAAAGCCGGAAGAAATCTTCATGGACGTCAATCAAGCGTTCCATCAATTGCAGCGTCTCTTCCCGTACCCCGTCCACCATGACCCGCTCCATCAAATTGAGCAGCGTATGATTTTGAACTTCATACGTAAGCGCTCGTTGTGCCGAATATTCCAGTAGATGTCCTTCATCGAAAACGATCATCGATACGTCAGGAAGCAATGGCATTTGACCTTGTCGCTTTCTCGATTCCTTCGTCCAAATATGTTCCATATAGAAATCATGTGAGCAAATGATCAAATCCGCCGCTTCGCGATAGTGGTTCCGGTGGATTGTCTGTCCGCATCGATTCCGGATATCACATGCCGCACATTGTTGGATCGGATGGAAATTCATTGTTTTCCATTGTTCGTCGTTCAAATGAGGATAATCGGAGCGCTCCCCGTACGGGAAGACCGATTGGAGGGAAGCATTGCCGTTGACGAAATCGGGTAAGCCGCTATGGACATTTTCCGCAAAATCTTCCATGGAGGCGTCCACTGCTTCATCCAATCTCTTCAGACACAAATATTGATCCCTTGCTTTGGCAAGACGGACGTCAATATCGATTTGCAATGCGTCACTGATTTTACGGATATCCCCTTCTTCTTTCACGAGCTGATCGATCAACGTTTCATCCGCACAGGAAATGAGGGCGGGTTTTCCCGTATACCTTGCATAGGCAATGGCTGGTAATAGATAGGCGATTGTCTTCCCTGTTCCGACACCGGCTTCCGCCATAAGGACCTTCTTCTCTTTCAGCGCTTGTTCAATTTGAAATGCCATATAGATTTGTTCGTCTCTGCATTCGAATCCCTTTTCGGTCAAATCATCATATAATGTATCGCCAATCCAGTCATTCAAGGATTCATAGAATGATTTTTCTTTTGTTAATGAAAATGGCATTTTCCTTTTCATTTGCGCTCCCCTTTCCTTTTCACACATGGAAACGGAAGAGGCAGGACCTCTTCCGTCTAATCTGATCACTTATTTTCGTTGACCCCAATATTGATAAAAGTCCGTTCTGATGAATCCATTGAACAGCTTTCGTTTCTTCGTCGCTTTTTTTCCGTACATTGTTTCGAAGTTTTCCAGTGAGGAAAGCATGTAAACGGACCATGATGGATACTTATCCATTATATGACCGATGACTTGTGCAAGTTCCTCGGCTTCTTCAATTTCACCCAATCGTTCTCCATAAGGAGGATTGCCGACGAGCACGCCATTCAAACCTTCGACAGTCAAATTTTTGACATCACGCTGTTCGAACTTGATCAAATCCATAAAGCCCGCTTCGACTGCGTTTTGCTGGGCAATCTTGATCATCTTCGGATCGACGTCGAATCCTGTAATGTCAAGTGGCTGATCATATTTCGCGATGTCTTCCGCTTCTTCCCTGACACGGTCCCAGATTGCCTGATCGATCCACGGCCATTCCTCACTGCTGAAATCACGGTTATAGCCTGGCGCGATCTGTTGGCCGATCATTGCCGCTTCGATCGCAATTGTTCCGGACCCGCAAAATGGATCTACAAAAGGTCGATCCGGATTCCAGCGCGTCAATTTGACGAGTGCTGCCGCCATTGTTTCCTTAAGCGGAGCATCACCTTGTCCGACACGATAGCCGCGCTTATGCAAGCCGGCTCCGCTCGAATCGATTGTCAATGTGACTTTATCTTTTAAGATGGATACTTCGAGTTTGAATAAAGGACCCGTCTCGTCTAAAAAACCGACCCGGTTATAGGCAGTTTTAAGGCGTTCAACAATTGCCTTTTTTACGATTGCCTGGCAATCGGGAGTGCTATACAGCGTCGATTTCACTGATTTCCCTGCGACAGGAAATTTCGCATCGACTGGCAAGTATTGTTCCCATGGAAGGGATTTTGTCTGTTCAAAAAGTTCATCGAATGTCGTTGCGGTGAATTCGCCGACGATGATGCGGACACGATCCGCGACACGGAGCCACATATTTGTTTTGGCGATTGCAGTTTCGTCACCTTCAAAGTAGATTTTTCCGTTTTCAGTTTGCGTCTGGAAGCCCAGTTCCTTCACTTCATCCGCAACGATTGATTCAAGCCCCATGGCGGATGTGGCGACCAATTTATAATTTGTCATGCATTTTCAACTCCAATTCTAAACCGGATTTCCGCTACAGGCGGACGCTTTCCGCAGGAGTCGCCGCCTTTCGCTTCAATCCTATATAAAGTCTTTTTATACAGCAAGCAGAAAGGATAAATATTTCCTACTTAATTATGTAGTCTGTGTAAGTACAACAATTAATTCCCCAAATAACGTAGAAATGCTCTCCAAACGAATAAGGAGAGCATTGATTGTTATTTGAACCATCGCAAATTCGATAAGCCATGTTTTGTTCCCGTGTACTCAAACGGCTCACGCCTCGTACTTAGGGTGGTAATCATCTATCTACAGACCCATCTAAAATGAAGTCTGTCCCTTCATCCGTTAAATTCCTTCAGAAGAGTGCCCCTACCATAATTTGGGTTTCTCGCTCGTGGGGTTTACCGCGTTCCATCTGACCCGTTTCCGGATCAGCTACGTCACTGTGGCACTTTTCAGGGAACCTCATCCATATGTGCAAAGCACACGTAGGACTTATCCCCGCCGTCAATGCGCGATGCGCAAAGCCACGGCTTATTTTTTCGCCGAGCACGAACACTACGGTCATCTCAGAACCGTGCGAGCATGGACTTTCCTCTACAACTGATGTTGCAGCGATTACCTGAATTCACACTATGGTTTCAATAGTATACTGCAATTTTCGACAAATATCAACGGATTTCTTTTCCGTTATCGATTTGCTTATTCGTGGTCGTACAATTTGCTGCCGAATACGTGCTTCTCCAAATTGGAAATCCGTTTTAACAGATCGAAGTTCGTCGTATTGGCATTCGTTGCAGCTGGACGTTTTGCTGCTGAAGCAAGTTCGTCCCTCAATTTCTCATTTTCCATTCGCAATTCCGAAATCGTTTTTTTAAAAGCTTCATAATCCTGTATGACTGTATCCAGGAAAAGATCCACATCTTCTTGATTATATCCGCGTAAACCTGTTTTAAACTCTTTTTCAAGTATTGATTTAGAATCAAGTTTTATTTCCATGCAATGACGCCCTTCCATCAATGTTTACATATCGCAAGTATAGCATATTTTGTACAACTTTGTCTTTCTATTTCCGCTGTAACGCAGGATTTTGTCGGTTAGTGCGCTTCCCCGGGAAATAGCTTTCTTTTCAATCTTATTTCCCTATGCATTAATTCATTTCCCATACGGTTTTTGAATTTATCTGTCATATCGACCTCCCGTTTCAAATGGCGTATCGCTTCCCTTGTGTAATGAAGCGCCTTTTCCGGCTCCTTCACTTTATGTTCAAACAGCTTCGCCAATTCCTCAAAGGCGATGACTTTTTCTCTTCCTGCTAATGCGGCCGCGGCAATTTCGAAGGATTCGATTGCTTCAGTATGCCGTCCTTCCTTTTTAAGGAGGAATCCGATATGAAAATGCGCCCTAGGTTCTTCCGTGCCATATTCTGCGATGACATCCATCAGGACATCTTTGCTGCGGCTAAACGATTTCAAGTCTGTATACCATTTCCCGATATTCGTTTGCGTATTCGCGGATGACATTGCCTCCCCTTGCAAAAGAAGGTCTGTTGAACGGATATATAATGTAACGAGGGAAAGGATATCCCATTCATTATGAAGAAGGACTTTCATCAGCAATTCTGCACGGCCATTTTTCACTGCATCTTGATAGATGATCGGCGCCATATGTCCGGGAATATCACCCTCACGGAAAAAACCGAGCTGCTCCTCCTCGACTGCAGTCAATTTGAAAGTATCCATTTCATTTTTCCAGATCCTTTTCGACCCGTGCAGCAAATCGATTTCAGTATGCTTCAGCAACGGCGGCAACTCATTTCTATTCATCGTCCATCTCGTCTGTACTTGTGGCATATCAAAGCTTTTCCCGTTATACATGACGATCGACATTGGTGTTTTCCATAGATCTGTCGCATATAGAAATGCCGGTTCATGATCCGGTCCAGGCAGCACATATTGCGTCAATGTGAATGCTTCTTCCGTATATTCGATGAAACCCATAAGAAAGATGAGCGTGCCGGCGCCTTTCAAGCCGGTCGTCTCCGTATCGAAAAATACGAGCGGCCGTGTAAAGTCAGGTGCCAGAGGATGAACTTCGTCCGACTCACGCCATCTTTCCACGGTGTCCAATAATCCGGCAAGCTTGAATTTCCCGTGCTGATGATGAGGTTTGTAGACAACCGTCCGCTTGTACACAACGCCGTATTCATTTTCCTCTTTCGTCAACCCGGCGGCGAGCCATCTTTTCTCATAAGGAGGGGCCGGGGGTGTTTCGCGTTTCGGAGCTGGGGGTGTTTCCTCGGCTTGAGGCGCTTTCTTTTTCAGCAGCTTCTTCATTGCCATCATTTTAGCTTCATATGACATCTGTTTCCCCCCCTTCCATTCTTTCTTTTATGGCTATCGTATCATAGAAATAATTTACTGGGATGTAGTATTGATTTGAAACTTTCTACGTAATGACAACTGCTTCCACACTAGTGAAAAGTAACGGCTTCATCATCAGGTGACTATAAAACAAATAAATTTTAACAAGATTGAATAGAGATAGCAAAACTCGTAAAAAAGCAGAACTTTCGGAATCAAAAATGATATACTTATTATATATTTTTGTATGGCTATACATAAGAAACAATCATCCGTAAGCCATTTTTCTTAGAAGTTTAAAAGAACAGGAGGAATTATTTATGTATCTGGGGTGCTTTAGTTGAAAAAACATTGCTAGTGATCTTAACCATGTTAATAGAAACGGGTTTGTTGTGGGCAATATCTATAGTTATCTAATGGGATTTCATGGAGTTTCTTTTCTTGGGAAGCGTACTAATTTTTGCAATACCATGGCTGTTTTTATATTTCAATGCTCAAAACCAAAACGTGTATAACGTAAGCGTAAAAGGCGTAACGGGGCAGGATGCAGGAGGGGTAAAACTATTTCGATTTCGTTTTAATCCAATCATTCTAGGGTTGGTCTTGTTTATGGTCCTAAGTTTCTTTTTGACTGTTTTTTATTACTATGATTATTTTATTTGATGACAGGAATGCAATGGAAATAAGTTTAGTAAAGGGAGTGGAAACTGATAAATACTATAACTAAAGTTTTCATATCAATTTGTATGCTTCTCGTTTTTACTTTATCAGCCTGTAAGCAAATTGAGCAACCTCATGAAGATATACATTTGGAAAATGAACAACAAAACATTACCTACTCTTTTAAAAATCCCAATACGGGCCAAGAATTTACAATAATTCATGCTTACTTGTTATATGAACGTTTTTTTGAAGCTGTAAACGATCATCCAGATGAATCATTATATAACTTATATCAACAGGAAATTGTAGAACCTGTATATGAAGCATGTTTTAAAGATGCGGAACTTGTAAATGCGAATTCTACAGATATCTTTGAATGGATTCCAAGAAAAAGTGAATTTGAAAGTATTAAAAATCAAATTGAATCAATGAATACAAATCACTTAAATGAGATATTTGAAGAATCACTTGTTAAATCCTCAGACATACTTCCATCAGATAAAAAAACAGCAATATGTGTATTTCCTAAAAGCGAAAGAGCTACTTATGAAATGTTTACAAGCGGATCAGGTGAAATTATGGTCTTTTACAGCGGGCTTGATAAGTATTATAAGTCAGGAATAGCCCATGAATATCATCATAGTGTTTGGATAGGAAAGCATCTTCCGAAAAATAATTATGAAACAGGATTAGATTATGTATTGTTGGAAGGGCAGGCCGTGATGTTTGAAACCTTGGTGTATCCCAATTTAAACAGCTCTTATCGTGTGGTAGATGAAAGTTTTAACAAAGAATATTGGAGCAAGATTGAACCCTATCTTGAGAGGAGTGCTACCCGGGAGTTTCAAGAAATGGTGATAGATGGCTCTAATGGTTTCCCTCTAAACTATGGCTATAGCGAAGGATACAAAATGATTAGATCTTACTTGAATTTGCATCCCAATATGACAGTAGAAGAATGGACTTCCAAAAGTCCGAAGGAAATCTTTGAAGATGGAAACTACATAGCTAACTATCAATAGATTTTCTTATCGTATATAACAACCCCCAAAAACGATTTAGTCCCCTTCCGCGTACGAGTACAGTTGCCGGATATGGTCTAGACATCAAGATGCCATTTAATTTAATGGAAATTTTATAAGGTGGGATTATGGGAATGAATAGATGGTCAGGTTCAGCAGGTATTTGTATCAATGACCAAAAGGAAGTATTGATGGTCAAAAGTTTTGAGTCAGAGGAATGGGCAGTACCTTCGGGTGGTGTTGAAGACGGCGAAAGTCCAGAGGAATGCTGTGTCAGGGAATGTAAAGAAGAAACGGGATACGACGTGAAAGTCATCGAACAATTACAGATTAAAGAAACAACCATTAAAGGTATTCAAGTAACAACTTATTATTTTAGGGTAGACAAGATTGGGGAAAGTAGCGGGATAAATGATCCCGATGAAATTATTGCCGAAGCCGATTGGAAGTCTTTGCCTGAATTAAAAACGATAAAGCACGCCTATCCTGAGGATTTACATTTATTACTGGAACAGCTTGAACAGTAAAGCTATAAATAGGCGCTAGTTCGATATATGAATTAGCGCCCATTTTGATCGTAAATAAATGCAACCTTTTATTATATGTTAATTGAACGCTTTTTCATTTCGCCAGTTCATGCAGCAACTCGCTTACATGCTTCTTACCTGTCTTCACGCCTTCTTCCTGGGCGCCTATACACACCGGGCAGCCATATTCACAGACGCAGCCTGCGACATGTTGAGCAGTTCGGTTTAGCAGCTCTTTCCACCTACCGTAAAGCTTCTCGCTTAATCCGATGCCTCCCGGATAGCTGTCGTAAATGAAAATTGTCGGCTTCCCTGTATGGATTGCCTTCACTTGCGGGACAACATGGATGTCCGACCGGTCACAGCGAACGAATAAGGGAATGAATGATTGAATTGCATACGCGGCACCCGTCAGCGCGTCCGTCAGATCGGATTCCTTCCATTCGTCAGGTGTATCGAATGAATACCAGGTCGATGATGTATGCAATTCCTCTGCTGGGAGCGAGATTGGGCCGGAGCCGATATTGTCGTGTGTGTCGAAGCGTATCTTTTTAAATATAGTAGGAATCGCTAAAACTGCAATATCTCCGTACGCAATTTCCGCTTCCCCCATTTGCTCGCTTTCATCCTCACTGATCACTTTCAATTCCACAGCCAAGTTGGCATCCGTATAATAATCGACATCGACTTCTGTCACGTATGCCTTCTTTTCCTCCCAATCTAGCATTTCGACTTGATATTGCTTCCCTTGATGCATATAGATCGCCTCTTCGTGCAATAAAGTCATTGCGCTGTAGCGATCCATCTCACCGATCACGACAGTTCCTTTAGGGATCGTTTTGTCGATGATGACGACATTTTCTTGGGAGGCCGAACGTAGACTGATTTCGCTTGCAGGGAATCGGTCTGTCATCCAATGCCATTTATCAGATGTTTTGACGAGCACCCCTTCCGCTTCCAAAAAGGCGAGCAACTCTTGGACTTCGAATTCGCCGTAAGTTTCTGTCATCGTGAACGGCAATTCAAATGATGCGCATTTCAGATGATCCATGAGGATAAGCATATTATCAGGATGGATTCTTGCTTCTTCTGGCGTTTGGCCTAACAAGTATTCAGGATGCTGAATAATGTATTGGTCGAGCGCCATCGATTGGGCAACGTAGATGATTAAAGCGTCATCTTGCCTTCTTCCCGCTCTTCCTGCCTGTTGATAGGCACTCGCGATATTTCCTGGATAGCCAGTCATGATGCAAGCTTGCAATTGGCCGATATCGATGCCGAGCTCAAGTGCGTTTGTGCTAACGACTGTCTTAATCTCCCCGTCGCGAAGCCTTTTTTCGATCTTCCTCCGCTCCGAAGGCAAGTAGCCCCCTCGGTAGCCCATAATCGTCTCATCGAATAGCTTCTTCTTCGTCAATTCCTTCATATACGTAACAAGCATTTCAACGCGTACCCTGCTTTTCGCGAAGATGATTGTTTGGACCCCTTCCCTATACAAAAACGACGCGATATCCCTCACTTCGAGGATTGCGCTTCGCCGGATGCCAAATGTTTTATGGACGATCGGCGGATTGTAAAATATGAAATGCTTAACGCCTGAAGGAGCGCCGTTCTTAGAGATGAGTTGCATCGGTGAGTTCGTCAGCGTCTCGGCAAGCTCTTTCGGATTGGCAATCGTAGCCGAAGTGCAGATGAACGTCGGATTGCATCCATAATAATTGCAAATGCGCTTCAATCTTCTCAATACATGTGCGACGTGGCTCCCGAACACCCCTTTATACGTATGCAGTTCATCTATAATGATGTACTTCAAATTTTCGAAGAGGGATACCCATTTTGTATGGTGAGGCAAGATGCCCGAGTGGAGCATATCGGGGTTCGTCAAAACGATATGCCCAGATTTACGAACCTTAGTTCGCAATCCAGGTGCCGTATCCCCATCATATGTATAGCTGAGGATCGTCTCCCCGCTCGCTTCGATCAACTCATGCAAATCGGCCAGCTGGTCTTGCGCTAGCGCTTTTGTCGGAAACAGATAGAGTGCGCGGGAAGAATCATCCTCCAAAATACTTTGGAGGACGGGCAGATGATAGCATAACGATTTCCCTGAAGCAGTCGGCGTCACTGCCGTTATTGAATTGCCTGACGTCGCAAGATCGAATGCTTCGCGTTGATGACTGTATAAGCGTTCAATCCCTTTGTCTGCCAGCGCCTTCACGATGGAGGGATGAAGCTGTTCCGGAAATGATGCGTATTCGGCAGATTTTCCTTCAATCTTTTCATAATGGCGAATATTGGATGACAGTTCAGGATCGGATAAGAAGAGATCAACCGTTTCTCGGACGCTTGTCTTCTTCATCCTTGCTCCCCGCCTTTAGATCGCAATTCATCCAAAACCGTTCTCAATGTGTATGTCGCAGAATTGATGGAAAGGATAAAGCGTTTCTTTCCTGTTTTCGGGTAAAAAGATTGTACAATGAATTGTTTCATCGATTCGTTCAATGATTCGATCTGGTGAAGATGGATGTATTTCGGCCTTTCATTGCGAATCAACATCCTAATTTCTTCGGTCCATTCGTCAAGCAATCTATGATTAACATCTGCATAAGGTTTCACTTCTGTAAAAAAATCGGGCTCCCGATCCTCTTCTCGCATAGTGGGAAGTCGATTCAAGCACTCTTCACATACAGAAAGGAGCCGTTCCGTTTTCTCTAATAAGGTTAACAATTGATTTCTTCCTTTCCGAAGTCTTTTCTCTAGTCTATCAAAAACTGCACCTAGACACCAAACGTAAACGAACGTGTATTCTTTACGATGGGCTGAACAGTAATGTCGCGCAACTTTTAAAGCGATAATCCGTCTAATCATTATGGTATGATAGTTACGCGAGGTGGTAGGAATGACAATTCGATATCCGAACGGAAAAAAATATGTCCCGGCGCAACGCTTGGCCCGAGCGAATCAAAAAAATCTGTCGTACAGCAACCGGGGGAAAACATTAGAGGATGAATTGAATGAAACGAATGAGTATTATTTGGCCAATAATGAAGCGGTCATCCATAAAAAGCCGGTTCCGATCCAAATCGTACACGTTAAATATCCTGCTAGAAGCGCAGCCGTCATAACCGAAGCTTATTTCCGCTCTCCTTCCACAACGGACTATAATGGTGTTTGGAATGGGAGATATATTGACTTTGAAGCAAAGGAGACGAAGAATACAACTTCCTTTCCATTGCAAAATATTCACGAGCATCAGGTCGAACATATGAAAAAAGTGACCGAGCAAGCAGGCATCGCGTTTCTGTTAGTAAAATTTGCCGTTCTTGATCGCTATTTCATCGTACCTTACGAGTACTTCGAAAAAAAATGGGAAAGAATGATAGCAGGAGGAAGAAAATCTATCACACTTTCTGAAATGGAAGAGATATCCATAGAAATTAATCCCGGTTTCAATCCACGGCTCGACTATTTAAAAGCTTTGGATTCACTTTTGGGAAAATCAGGATCAGAAACGATTGAAAGGCAGGAAAACATATGAGTGATCAGACTAAATCCCGCGCAGCCAGACGTCAGCAGATGGAAGCGGAAAAACGTCGCGGGAAGAATAAACAGAAGAAGAATGGTGCCGGCATTATAAAGAAAATAATACTTGGCATCGTCGCCCTCGGATTTGCGATTTTAATCGGTGGAGCGGGGCTGTTTGCTTTCTATGCTAGCAGTGCACCGGACCTTGATGAGAGCCTATTGAAGGATCCCATTACAGCAGATGTTGCGGACCGTAACGGCAATGTATTCATGAAATTAGGTGCCGAAAAAAGGGAATTTGTCCCTTATGACCAAATTCCAAAAGAAATGGAAAGTGCAATTCTTGCAACTGAAGATGTACGTTTCTACAAACATCACGGCATGGATTTTTGGAGGCTTGGCGGGGCGGTTCTAGCTAACTTCCGCAGCGGCTTCGGCTCTCAAGGGGCTTCAACATTGACGCAACAAGTCATAAAAAACTCCTTCTTATCTGAGGAAAAGACATTGAAACGTAAAGCCCAAGAAGCATGGCTCGCCTTTAAATTAGAGAATGAATATGATAAAGAACAGATTTTTGAAATGTACTTCAATAAAGTACTTATGTCGGGAAGGATTCACGGCTTTGGAACGGCTGCTAACTATTTTTATGGGAAAGATTTGAATGAGCTTGAATTGCACGAAATGGCAATGTTGGCAGGACTGCCTCAGTCTCCGAATGGATATAACCCGTTCAAGAATCCTGAGCGTGCAGAGAAACGCCGGAATATCGTACTAAGCCTTATGTATAAGCATGAAAAAATTACAAAAGAACAAATGGAAGAAGCAAAAGCAGTTCCAGTTACCGCGACATTGCTTCCGGAAGACCAACGAGATGACAACACAAATTCTCAATATCTTGCTTATGCTGACATCGTACTCGATGAATTGGAAGCCGCAGGCATGGCTGACCTTATATCGGAAGGAATCACGATTCATACGGCATTAGATCCCGAAGCACAGAAATCTGTTGAAAAGGCAATTAATAATGCAGCCATTTATGAATCTGAGGATATGCAAGCAGGTATGACCGTTCTTGATACGAAAACTGGGGAAATCGTCGCCATCGGAGGCGGAAGGAATTTCACTGGGCGGAATTGGAACTTCGCTTCCGGTGACAACCTCAGACAGCCCGGCTCTGTCATCAAGCCGATCCTGTCCTACGGTCCTATCATTGAAAATGAAAGCTGGTCGACCGCACATACCGTGGTCGACGAACCGTATAAATACAAAGGTACAGATATATCAATACGAAACGTCGATGGAAAATACTTGGGTCCCATTTCAATAAGAGAAGCCTTGTACCGCTCAAGAAATATTCCGGCCATCAAAGTGTTTGAAGAAGTTGGAACGAAACGAGCCCGTGAATTTGCAGGCAAGCTTGGGCTTGAATATGGTGATATGACTTCCACACTTGCTATCGGTGGCGGAGATGCTGAATTTTCCACAATCCAAATGGCAGGCGCTTATGCACCTTTCGGCAACGGAGGCATTTACACAAAACCTCACGCCGTCAAAAAAATCACTTTCCGCGATGGTACTGAGCGTAATTTGGCACCAGACCCCAAGACAGTCATGAAAGATTCAACAGCTTATATGGTGACTGATATTTTACGGGATGTCATCTCTTACGGAACCGGTAAGACAGCTAACGTCCAAGGATTGGATATGGCTGGTAAGACAGGTACGACAAACTATGATGCGAAAACAATGAAAGAAAAAGGTATGAAAAATACCGATGTACCGGATAGTTGGTTCACCGGCTATACGACGGAATATACAATTTCTGTTTGGGGTGGTTATAAAGACTTTAAAACCCCGATCACAACATATGATAAAGGCCGCTATGTGCCGCAGATCCTATTTAGGACAGTCATGACCGACCTTGTCGCTGGCAAGAATACGCCGCACTTCAAAAAGCCAAGCTCAGTTGAAGAAGCAGTCATTGTGAAGGGATCCAATCCAACAATTTTGGCGAGCAATTCGACGCCTGATGCGCTCAAGAGCACAGAATTGTTCGTTCGAGGAACTGTGCCGACCGAAATGGATGAAGAAGTGATTACTGAACTGGATGCGCCAAGTGGCTTGACTGCGGAATATGATGCAGAGTCGAACTCAGTCGCACTGAATTGGTCTTATGATGACCCTGATGCATTAATGCTGCCGGAACCAGTGCAATTCAGTGTCTCTGTTGCAGTGGATGGCGGCGAACCGCAGAACATGACGACGACATCCGAGCATGCTGTGACGTTCTCCGGTGTTGAATTGGGTCGCACGTACGTCTTCTCCGTGACAGCTATATCTGGAGAAATCGAAAGCAGTCCAGCCTCCACTTCCCTGCTGATTGAGGGGCAGACGGAAGATGATCCTTGGATGGATGAAAACGATGAAAATGACAATAACGGAGAAAACAATAACGGCGATAGTGGAAATAACAATGGAAACTGGAACAACGGCAATAATGGAGATAACGGAGATAACGGAAATAATGGAAATAACAGTAATAACAACGGAAACAACGGCAGTAATAATGGAAACGATGGAGACGCCGACAATTCGGGTGGCGACGGTTCCGGCAATCCTGGTGATGAAACAACCAACCCCGGAACAGGCGGAGATGACGGCTCCGGCGACGGAACCGACGACGGCAGCAACAGATAAATGAAAACGGCCGGAAGGAGTTATACAACCCCTTCCGGCCGTTTTATTTTTTCATCGCGAATCGGCTTACCGTTTTTTTCATTGCCTCTGTATACAATGCATCCAATTGAACATATGCAAAATGCCCTGCTCTCTTGCTGTGTATGAATTGCAGCCGCTCTTTCCCGTTCAACGGTTCAATTGGCGACGCAGAACTTCCGGTATCTATGGGCAAAAATGATCCAAGCATTGCCAAATAATTTTCAATCGCCTTGTCCATCATTTTGGCAGCTTCGGGATCTCTTCGCTTATATGCATTCCCGATTTCTTCTTTCATGTCCAACCAACAGTTCCAGAAGGAATAAAAAAGTTCCTTCCTATCCATATCGGAATTATGCAATGCCCTTCATCCGTTTCTTCCCTTCCCTGCACAACGGAAGGAGTGGACATTCACTACAAGCCGGATTTTGGGCTTTACAGTGATATCGTCCAAAGAAGATGATCTGATGGTGTGTATCCGTCCATTTTTCCATAGGCGTCCATCGCATGATCTTTTCTTCCACCATGAGTGGGCTGTCTTTCCACCGATTCATGCCAAGTCGTTTAGCGACGCGCTCAACATGTGTGTCGACTGCCATCGCAGGGATGCCGAACGCATTGGAAACGACGACATTCGCCGTCTTCCTGCCGACACCAGGGAACGTTGTGAGCATATCCCTATCGGCCGGCACCTCGCCATTGAACTCTTCAAGAAGCAAGGCGCTTAATGCTTGAATGTTTTTCGCTTTATTGCGATAAAGGCCGATGGAGCGGATATCGTTTTGCAGCTCCTCAATATCAACTTCCAAATAATCTTCAGGTTTCTTATATTTTTTGAACAAATCCGCAGTTACACGGTTCACAAGTACATCCGTACATTGAGCGGAGAGCAATGTGGCGACGAGCAGCTCAAAAGCATTTTCGTGCACCAGCTCGCAATGAGCATCGGGAAACATCCTTTCGAATTCTTCGAGACAGACTTCCCATTGTTTCTTCGTCAACATAGACAATCACCTATTCCCGTTCCTCCAGCCAATTATAAAAAGGAACCTTTTTTACGACAGTTTCCTGATTTTGCACTGGACGCATCATTGATGTCCTGAACGACCTCGTTTGTTTTTCCACGTCATTCAGCGTTCTTACTCTTTTTTTCTTCCATTCGAACAGAATACGGTCGATATAGCGCAGACTTAGTTTTTGGGCTAGAACTGCCTCTTTCAGCGCAGCCTTTATAATCTGGACGGCATGGCCGTCATCATCCAGCCACATTGTAATCGTCTCACATTCCATCGGGGATAAAAGACGGCCGAACTCCTGCTCGAACAACGTGAAGATCTCGCCTTCTTCATCTTTGTCCTTCTGCTCTTCTACTACAGTCTTTTCAGCAAGCACAATGTTCACTAGCCTGCTCCATAAGGGCTGCATTGAAAACTGTTCGTACAGCACGCCGTTTTCATCCTGGCCCTGCCTGATTTCCAAGAAACCTCGCTGCATGAAACGTTGGAGGATTTCAGATACTTGATTCTCAGTAAGATGCATACGCGCTGCAAGATCGGATGGCGTAGGAAATTGCGAACCATCCGCCTGAAATGCACACATATGCAAAAGAAGAACCGCATCGACATCTTTTATATCCAACGCTTTATAGTGCTGAAAAAAGAGCTGGGGAATGGTTACATTCCCCTGCTCAATCCAAATACGGAGCCGTTCTTCATCTTTCATGCCGAACACCTCACTATTTATTTCTTACTTCCATTAAGGGTAGAGACGGTTCAACAGACGTGGGAACGGAATTGTTTCCCGCACGTGTTCTACGCCTGAAATCCAGGCTACCGTCCGTTCCAAACCAAGGCCGAAGCCGGAATGAGGTACAGCGCCGTATTTACTTAATTCCAAATACCACTTGTATGCGGACTCATCCAAATTATGCTCTTCAATGCGTTGCTTCATTAATTCGTAGTCATAAATACGTTCTGAACCGCCAATGATTTCTCCGTAGCCTTCCGGAGCGATTAAATCAGCGCAAAGGACGACATCGTCGCGATCCGGATGCGGCTGCATGTAGAATGACTTAATATCTTTCGGATAATTTGTAATGAAAACAGGCATATCAAAGCTTTCGGCAATCGCAGTTTCATGCGGTGCACCGAAGTCATCGCCCCATTCAATATCGTCAAAACCTTTTTCATGAAGGAACGTAATTGCGTCATCATAAGAGATCCTTGGGAATGGAGCTTGGATTTTTTCAAGCTTCGAAACATCCCTGCCAAGCCGCTCAAGTTCCAATGGGCAGTTTTGCAATACGGACTGGACAATATGCGAAACATATTGTTCTTGGATTTCCAAGCTTTCTTCGTGTTGTACGAATGCCATTTCAGGTTCAATCATCCAGAATTCAATCAAATGACGGCGTGTTTTCGATTTCTCTGCACGGAATGTCGGCCCGAATGAAAATACTTTCCCGAGAGCCATCGCTGCCGCTTCTAGATAGAGCTGTCCGGATTGGGACAAATAAGCGTCTTCATCGAAGTATTTCGTATGGAAAAGTTCCGTCGTCCCTTCAGCTGAAGAGCCTGTTAAAATAGGCGGATCCACTTTCACAAAACCGTTCAGATGGAAAAATTCATATGTGGAGCGAATAATTTCATTACGGATTTTCATGATGGCATGCTGTTTACGGGAACGCAGCCATAAATGACGGTTATCCATCAAAAATTCAGTTCCGTGTTCCTTCGGTGTGATCGGATAATCGACAGCTTCGTGAATGATTTCGATATCTTTCACTTGCAGTTCGACACCGAATGAAGACCGTTCATCTTCCGTCACTTCTGCTGTTACATAAAGAGATGATTCCTGATGAAGTGATTTCGCTTTTGCGAAAATATCCTCTCCTACAACTTCCTTGACGACGACACCTTGCACAAATCCAGAACCGTCGCGAAGTTGAAGGAAAGCGATTTTACCGCTTGATCTTTTATTTGCTAGCCATGCGCCGATCCGAACAGTTTCACCAACGTGATCAGGCATTTCGTGAATCATGATTGTTTTCATAAGTACCTCCGTGAGTATGAACTATTATTCTTTCCAGTTTGCTTCTACATATGATCGGATGCGTTTAACCGCTTCCTCAAGCAGATCGATCGATGTCGCATATGAAAGGCGGATCGTTTCAGGCGAACCGAAACCAGATCCCGGTATGACGGCAACTTTCGCTTCCGTTAAAAGCGCTGATGCGAAATCATCTACATTTGCAAAGCCGGTTTTTTCCATTGCTTCCGTAACTTCAGGCAGCAAGTAGAAAGCACCTTGTGGTTTGACGACTGTAAAACCCGGAATCGCCGCAAGTTGCGGATAAATCCGTTCAAGCCTTGACTCGAAATCCTTCCGCATCGTTTCCACTGCCTCTTGCGGCCCATCATACGCTTCAATCGCGGCATATTGGGAAGTCGTTGTCGGATTGGATGTTGAATGGCTTGCCAAGTTCGTCATCGCACTGACAACTTCCGCATCTCCCGCGACATAACCAATCCTCCATCCTGTCATTGAATGGGACTTGGATACACCGTTAATAATGAATGTCCGTTTTTTTGCGTCATCAGATAGCTGTGCAATTGAAATATGCTTCTCGTTTCCATAAATCAACTTTTCATAGATTTCATCCGAAATGATCCAAATATCCATGTCTTGACAAACTTCTGCAATTTGGCGGAGTTCATCTTGAGTGTAAATCATTCCCGTCGGATTTCCCGGGGAGTTGAGAATGATTGCTTTCGTCCTAGCCGTGATTGCACCGCGAATTTGTTCCGCCGTCACCTTGAACTGTGAGTCCGATGTTGCTTCGACGAAAACAGGAACACCTTCAGCAAGCTTCACCTGCTCAGGATAGCTTACCCAATAGGGTGTAGGAATGATCACTTCATCGCCCGGGTCCAAGATTACTTGGAATAGCGTGTATAGAACATGCTTCGCACCGATGCCAATCATAATTTCCTGCCTGGTGTAGTCCAGCTGCTGATCCGTCTGCAACTTGGCGATGACGGCATCCTTCAAAGCGGGAAGCCCCCCGGAAGGCGTATATTTCGTCTTGCCTTCTTTCATGGATTGATATGCCGCTTCCAAAATGTTTTCCGGAGTATTATAATCAGGCTCTCCTGCCCCTAATCCAATTACGTCGATTCCCGACGCCTTCATCTCTTTTGCTTTTGCCGTAATGGCAAGGGTTGTGGATGGTGATAATGTACTTACTCTCGCTGCCAACTTCTTTGTCAATTGAATCGCTCCCTTTTGCCCCTTCATCTATCGGATGAAAACGCATCTAACTCAAAGATTTAAAATCCGTTTCCACCATTCGCCGTTCTCAAAAAAGACATATACATAATTCAATTTGCCATTCTCACCTTTAAATGCAACTTCCCATACGGGCTGGCCATCTTCCAAGCCCAGAACTACATGAAGGATCTTTTCTGCTGACAACTCCGCCCTGACCGCTTTTATAGCGGCTTGAGCGTCAATGCCATCTTTCATTGCCACTTCATCAAGGATTTCTCCTGTTTTCCCTTCAATGAAAACCGCTTTCTCATTGCCCTCGTCATCTTTGCCAAAAACGGTCACCATAGAAACGGAGCCATTGTAAATTTCTGTGCGTTCAACGGATTTCAAAGCATCGGACTTCAATGCAGCTGTTTCCGCTTTTTGTTGTGCGTGTGAAAAAGGGCTATTGGCATTGTAAAAAACGATGACAATGATGATAAGTGATAACGCTAAAAGGAAAGCTCCGATGAATTTGATCCAATTCATCATTCGTCTCACTTCCTATACACAATCCTGCAAATTGGAAAGCTTTTTGCATCCCGCTTTCTATTGGATTCCTATTTATTATAACAATCTTCGAGTCTCTGCACCATATGTTCTAACGACACTTTATGAACGGGAACGGATGGTAGTGCATTCAAGAACCGTTTCCCATATGATTTTGTATCGATACGTCGATCTAAAATGATGAAAAAGCCCTTATCTCCCGACGAACGGATTAATCGTCCGAACCCTTGCCGGAACCTCAAAATCGCTTCCGGCAATGATAAATCGGTAAATGGATTGGATCCGCTGGCAGCAAGTCTGGCAGCCCTCGCCTTGAATACGACTTCATCCGGCGATGAAAACGGCAGCCTGACGATAATGACTGCAGACAATGCCTCACCCGGAACATCAACGCCTTCCCAGAAGCTATTCGTGCCGAACAGGATCGATTTACCGAACTGGCGGAATGATTTCAATAGTTTCATCCGGCTTCCTGAACTGACCCCTTGGGCAATGAGGGCGTAATCATTCAATAATTCACTTTCCAAAATCAATTCATATGTTTTGCGCAGCATATCTTGGGAAGTAAACAGGACGAACAGCCTGCCGCCTGTCGCAATCACCGTTTGGACGACAGCATCTGCGACGGCTTCAATATAGTCACTTTGGGAAACATGTTGGATGGAAGGCATATCCTCCACGATGAATATCCCTGCATTATCATAAAAATGTGCTGGGGCATTAAACGTCACAACGGGCACACGATCCACAATACCTAACTGCCTGGAAACAAAACGTTCATCTTGGTTGATTGTCATTGTCGCAGATGTCCAGACAATGCCAATCCTTTCCTCTTTAAGGTCTTGGATGAATTCTTTCGTTATCGCCGACCCTTCGACGGGGCTTTTGACGACAGTGAGACTACCAGGCAAGCTCCTTTTATCCTTTTCAATCCAAACGGTGAAATTTTCCGTTTCTTCATCCAGAAATATTTCAACCCATTCCCCGGCCTTGATTTTTAATTCCCTTAACCAATACTCCCATTCCGATAAAAATGCCTGTTCTTTCTGTGACATTCTTTCTCGGTGCATTTCCAAACGGGAACTAATTAGTTGCACATTCGCTATATAGCCATTCATTTTTTCGGCCATTTGCGAAAAGAGAGATTCATTCCCAACCAATTCCTCGAGGCCAAAAATCACTCTGTTCCCTTGCTGTCCCCCTTTTGCTTGTGGCCGATGATTCGACAACAATGCAGCAGCTCCATCAAATACATTGGTGAATTGTTCAAAGGAGGCAGAAAGCTTTCCAAACGCCTGATTTCCATAATTTCCATATTTTCTATGAAGTTTCTTCATCTGATGGAGAAGTTGGCCATCAGCGTCCGAGCCAAGCTGCCCCATGACATACTTCCAGTTCATATAAGAGAGCACTGTCTCATTGGAATTGGCTGCCGTATGGATGAATTGATGAGCTTCATCGATGATCAGGCCTGAAAAATTACGGAATATCTTTTGTTCCCGATTGGCATCCGATAACAGCATTGAATGGTTGGTAATGATGAGATTGGAACGGTTACAGGCTTCCATCATCCTTTGATGATAATCAGCCACCCTTTCATCTTCCTTCAATCGGTTGTTCCGTTTACGGATCCGATCAATGAACAATTGTCCTCCACCGGACACATTCAATTCATTGACATCCCCTGTTTTCGTGTCTGTCAGCCAGACGAGGATCTGCATGATTGTAAATGTTTCATCATACGATTCATCCGTAATCCTCAATAACTCTTCGAACTTTCCGAGTGAAATATACTGCTCCTTGCCCTTTAGGACTGTCGCCGTACATTCGATGCCAAGAATTTTCCGGATGCGCGCCACCTCATCTTCCAAAATCTTATCGACAAGATGGTTTGTATACGTGCTGATTACAACGGGTTTCCCCTTCTGAAAGGAATGGACGGCTGCAGGCAACAAATAGCCAACTGTCTTGCCGACCCCGGTTGGGACTTCGGCTACTATCTCCGCTTGTGAAGAAAGCGTATCCCATACGCTATCCATAAAGGACAATTGGGATTTCCGGTATTCGAAGGCAGGATAGCCTTTCTTCAACAGATCGATTTTTTCCTCTTCTTTCTGCGGATACGTACAGCGTGCCGCAACAACTCCAGCAGGCGTCTCCACGTTACGATATGGAATCCCCCTGAATAGAGGCAGTCTCCCGCCGCTTGCGGTTATACGGACAAGCTTTAATGCCTCATAGATGAGGGCCGATATGTCCGAACGCAGCGAGAATGAACGCCTATGCAATAAGTTCAAAGTCTCCTCCGGCAAGGTCCGAAGCTTGGATAATGCAGTCAGCAGCAAATTCGCAGTCGCTTCCGCGTCATCATCCGCCCTATGTGCAGCTGGCAGTTCTATATCCAAATCCTCTGCCAAATCCTGCAAACGATAGCTAGCGGAGGAGGGGAAAAGAATTTTGGATAACTCCACAGTATCTATTTTCTTTCCGGTCCATCCAGCCACGTTGCATCGCTTGAATTCGCTTTGTAAAAACGATAGGTCGAAATCGGTATTATGCGCGACAAATACCGTCCCCTGCAGCATATCAGAGACATCTTGCGCAATCTCTTCAAATGTTGGAGCGGACAGCACTTCATCATCCGTAATTGCGGTCAATTGTTGGATGAACATCGGTATTTCACGTTCTGGATTGACAAATCGGGCATACTGGTGCGTTATCGTTCCGTTTTCAATGAAAACGATAGCGATTTGTATAATCCGATCCCCTCTTAAAGGAGAATGTCCAGTCGTTTCCAAGTCAACGACTGCATATGTACTGTTATCCATTCAATCATCAACTTCCTGTAATGAATACTACAGCAGATTGTATCATATTCCGCCGTTCGATTGCGCATTTAGGTGTCCTTCCAATTAAAAAATGCTGATGAAGGAATATTCCACTCCTTCATCAGCGCATTATCCAATTAGGCAATTATGCCATGAACTTCTTTGATCACTTCTTTGACACCATTCTGTTCATCCATAAGGAGCACTGTCGGTTGATGGGTACGGGCCTCTTCTTCCGATACATAGACATATGAAATGACGATGACAATGTCACCTTTTTGGACCAATCTTGCCGCGGCGCCATTGACGCAAATGACCCCGCTTCCACGCTCGCCTGCAATAATATACGTTTCAAATCGCGCTCCATTATTATTGTTGACAATATGGACCTTTTCATTAGGCAGCATACCTGCGGCATCCAGCAAGTCGCTATCGATTGTAATGCTTCCTACATAATTTAAATCCGCTTCTGTCACCGTAGCGCGATGCAATTTACTGTTCATCATCATTCGGAACATGAGTACCATCCTTTGTTTACATAATAATATTATCTATCAATCTAGTTGTTGAGAACTTCACCGCACAAGCCAAAATCACTTCCTGAGCGTAATCCTTTACAGGAACCAATTCAGGGTATGCAAGCATTTTCACATAATCGATCTTCCCCGAACTATTGGAAACAATGTACGCTGACACTTGCTGCTCAATCGTGTTCGGATCGGCTCCCTCTGCAAACAACTCTGCACCGATTTGCAATGCCCGGTAGATTGCAGTCGCTTCTGAACGCTCCGAAGTCGTCAAATTCACATTGCGAGAGCTTTTTGCCAAGCCATCCACTTCCCGTACAATCGGAACCCGCACGATTGCTGTCCGCAAATTGAAGTCCCTGACAAACGATTCAATAATGGCGAGTTGCTGAGCATCCTTCATGCCGAAATACGAACGGTCTGGATCGACAATATTGAATAGCTTCAATACAACCTTGAGCACTCCATCGAAATGCCCGGGCCTTGCCGCTCCGCAAAGCTCCTCTGCCTGCCTGCCCGGCAGTATGCGAATGCCTCCGTCAGTCGGATACATCTCTTCGACTGTCGGCGTGAACACAATATCGACGCCAGCCTCACTTGCAAGTTGAATATCCCTTGCCAAATCACGCGGATAAGATTCAAAATCCTCACCCGGTCCGAACTGTGCCGGATTGACAAAAATGCTCATTACGACGATATCATTTTGCTCCTTTGCATGCTTGACGAGTGATAGATGTCCTTCATGCAAATAACCCATAGTAGGAACGAAGCCGACGGTAGCATGCTTTCTTTCATTTCGGTTCAATTTCTTTTGGAGTTCCTCAATTGTTTCGATCACTTGGATGTCAGTACTTTCAACGTACATCGTTCATTCCTCCGTATAGTGCGACCAATTCATCTTCCTTCATTGCAAAGCGGTGTGCTGCAGTTGGAAATTCACCTGACTTGACTGCTGACGCATACTTTTGCAAACCATTCCGGATATCCTCCCCAATATTGGCGTAGGCTTCAACGAATTTAGGGATATGGTGGTTTCCGTATTTGACTGTATCATGGAAAACAAGCACTTGACCGTCCGTATCCGCACCCGCCCCTATACCGATCGTAGGGATGGAGACAGCTTTAGAGACCTGTTCCGCTAGTTGATAAGGAATGCATTCCAATACAATCATGCAGGCACCCGCCGCTTCACAAGCGATTGCATCCTGAATAAGTTGTTCCGCAGCTGCAGCAGTCTTTCCTTGCACTTTGTAGCCCCCTGCAACTGCAGCCGACTGAGGAAGGAGTCCAAGATGCGCTACAACCGGTATCCCTGTTTCCGTCAATAGGCGGATCGTATCAATCACCCTTCCTCCACCTTCCAATTTCAAAGCGTTTGCACCCGTATCCTGAAAGATACGAACCGCGGATTCAAGCGTCCTATCTTCAGAACCATGATAAGA
>NZ_LQYA01000123.1:0-19667 GCF_001531445.1 Sporosarcina koreensis | reverse complement strand
GTGATGAATCATGTCATCTACTGTCACGGCGGAGGTCGATTCATAACCTAACACGACCATACCGAGCGAGTCCCCCACAAGAATAACATCGATGCCCGCCTCCTCCGCTAATTGTGCAGATGGGTGGTCGTATGCGGTCAACATGACGATTTTTTCCCCTTGACGTTTCATCTTCGTGAATTCCGTACTGCTTTTCATCCGTATCCTCTCCCTTTTGATTGTCAAAATGGAGAAAACCGAAAATTGAAAATCCTTCTGGCCAAAAATGGGCAGAAGGATTGTGTAATTACGATTTTGGGTTTCCTCCGTCCCTGTCTTTTACAAGATCAAGGCAGATCTTATTAGGTTTACTATCGTTCTTAAATCCTTGAAGGTGCAATTCCGATTGATACTGCCCTTCGCCATAACTATAGCAAATCAAGGAAGATTTGTATAGTTCAATCTTTTACCACATTTGACTGGCCACTGATCGAAATTTTACGTTAGTACAATATCAGCTGAATAAATGCCTTTGATTGTACCGTCGTCAAGCTGAAGCTCCAATAGCCCTTCTTCTGAAATGCCTAAAGCGGTCCCTTCCACCGTTTCATGTAACATGACAGCTCGGATTCGTTTGCCTGCAATGTTCGAATATCCTTCCCATAGCAGTTTGATCGGTCCGAATCCATGTTTTTCATACATCTTCGTATATAATTCGATAAAAGAGAGGATTTCAGCGATCAGTTTCGCGCGATCAATATGCTTGCCGCAAGCGATCTTCAAAGAGGTGGCTATCTCTTGCAGTTCCAATGGGAAATCATCTTCATCTTGATTGACGTTCATGCCGATTCCGAGAATGATTGCCTTCACTCGATCAGGTTCAGATTGAAGTTCAGTAAGTATGCCAGTCATCTTCCTGCCGTCGATCATAATATCATTCGGCCATTTGATCGTGGCTTCCACACCTGCGATATTTTCAATCGCCCGGACGATAGCAACCGCCGCAACGAGCGTCATCTGCGGGGCTTGTTGCGGCATCAGGGACGGACGGATGATCAAACTCATCCAAATCCCTTTTTGAGCTGCTGAATTCCATGGCCGGGACAACCTTCCTTTTCCGGCCGTCTGCTCCTCCGAAACGATGAGAGTTCCATCGGGCGCATCGGCCTGCGCAGCGTCATGTGCAAGATTTTGAGTTGAACCGCAACTCTCGTAATAGTCGATTGTCCTGCCATACGTTGCCGTCTGCAGAAACTTCTGGATGTTGGGGGCGTTCACTCGATCCGGCGAAGCGATGAGCACATACCCCTTTTTCCTGATTGAAGCGATTTCATAGCCTTCCTCTTCAAACTCTTTAATATATTTCCAAATTGCTGTTCTGGACAGACCGAATTCATCTGCAAATTCCTGTCCTGAAACCGGATTTCCCATAGCTTCAAAAAGTCTTTTCAATAATTCATTCTTGATATTCGTATTCATTGAGAAACCATTCCTTTATCTTTTCCGCATCGTTTGGACAATTTCCATGCAGTACCGTTTGTTCGATTTTCCCCATCCATTCGCCGACCCATCTGCCGCCTCTTTGGCTTGTCCACGCCATCAAATCCTTCCCATCGACTTTCAGATCATCTTTGGAACGGATCGGCAAACCTTCTTGTATTTGTTTCATTTCCTCAATGGGAATTCCCGGTTCTGTCAGATGTACTGCTTGCCAAACTTTTTCTGTTGCCATCAACACGTCCAATGTGAACCGGTAATAATCATCAATCGTAAATCGACTCGACTGTCTCTTATCGAACGCGGATTGGACCTCTGATAGAAAAGCTTTCTCGCGGTTGGAAAGCTTATATGCTCTCGCTAGCTCACTTGCTGTATATTGCCCTGCTATCATCAATGCGGACCAGCCTTGTTCCCCTGTAGAAAAAGGAGTGCAGGCGGATAGTAGATGGACATCGTTCGGAAAAAGGGGCATATGCTCGGATAGGCGGGTATCCACCATCATCATAAGCGCATTGTCAGGTTCTACCCCTTTCCATAACTTATCCATCTCAACTTTGATCCTTTCAACGGAGATATGCGTGATACTTTCAGCGTTTTCTCCAATCGCCTGTAAGGTACATTCTTCGATGTCGAAACCTAATACGGACGAAAAACGGATTGCACGAATCATACGCAGCGCATCTTCATGAAATCGATCTGCTGCGTTGCCGACTGCCCGGATTTTGCGGTCTTGAAGATCCTTGATACCTCCGAATGGGTCGATCATTTCACCAGTTAGTGTCAGGGCGATAGCATTCATCGTGAAATCCCTGCGTTGCAGATCCTCTTGCAAGGATCTGACGAAATTCACTTCATCAGGTCTCCTATGATCTGTATATGTACTTTCCGTGCGATACGTCGTCACTTCAATCGGTTCGTCATCCATCATAACCATCACAGTTCCATGGGCAATTCCAACATCGATCGTATGGGTAAAAACACTCTTCACTTCTTCCGGTGTGGCAGACGTGGCGATATCGAAATCCGATGCTTCCTTGCCTAGCAAATGGTCTCGGACCGCCCCACCTACAAATACTGCTTCATACCCCGCATCTTCCAATAGACGGACGACTTTCCGACTCGGCATTGTTCCAAAATGAGCAGTCATTTCAAACCCGCCACTTTATAGTACAGCTCTTCATATTTAAGAACTATGGAAGCTGAATTAAATTTATTGTCGACTGCCTGCATTGCACGTTCCCTGAAGCTTTGGTGCATGATCGGGTCTTCAAGAAGCAACATCGCTTTTTCGGCTGCTGCCTCCACATCGCCCAGTTCGACAAGGAAGCCATTCTCGCCGTCCTCAATCACTTCAGGAATACCGCCAATATTTGTCGCAATAGCTGGCACGCCGCAAGCAAAGCCTTCCAGGAGTACAAGACCGAACGCTTCTTTCTCAGATAATAGGAACATGACATCGCTGATAGCTAAAAGTTCCGGTAGGTCATCCCGTTTTCCGGTGAATACGATATCCCCTTCCAAACCTTCTTTTCTTGCCTTCTCCATCATTTCGAGCTTTTCCGGCCCAGTACCGACCAATATTAATTTCGAATCGACTTCCTTACGAATCAGTTTGAAACTGTCAATAATATCCCCAATCCTTTTTACGCTTCGGAAGTTTGAAATATGGATAATGACTTTTTCATCTTCCCGGATTCCCATTTCACTTTTCAATGAACCAGGATCGACTGGCCGATATTTCCCTTCATCGATGAAATTATAAATGGTCAATATTTCTTTTTCCGGTTCGATTAATGAAAGCGTATCCTGCCGAAGGGATTCCGAAACGGCTGTCGTTAAATCCGATTTATCGATTCCATAACGGACTGTATTTTTCAAGCCGGGATCATGACCTAGGATGGTCACATCGGTTCCATGCAATGTCGTGATCACCCCAATAGAAGAGTTCGCCATATCTTTGCCCAAAGCCGCTGAAATGGCATGTGGGACTGCGTAATGGACATGCAATAAATCTAACCCTTCTTCCTTGATCACTCGAGCAATCCGATTCGCCAATGCGATATCGTACGGCGGATATTTGAAAACGGCATAGCCATCAATCTTCACTTGATGGAAATGAACATTAGGGTGACCATCAGGAATACGGAAAGGACGACTTGACGTAATGAAATGCATTTCATGTCCCCTTTCCGCCATCTTCAACCCGAGTTCTGTCGCAACAACCCCGGATCCCCCTAATGTGGGATAACATATGATACCGACTTTCAGTTTTTTCATATACTGCACCTCTTCTACACAACGTTAATCGATAATATTCTCCAAGCCGTACACTAGATCTTTCCTGTCGATCACTTCCCGGATCGCCATCATGATGCCCGGCATGAAACTCTTCCTATCAAATGAATCATGTCGAAGTGTCAACAATTCCCCTTCTCCACCGAGAAGCACTTGCTGGTGCGCGAGAAGACCAGGCAACCGGATGCTGTGAATTTTCATCCCTTCCACATCGGCTCCTCGTGCCCCATCCAAATGGACTTGCTCTTCCGGGTGCCCTTGGATATGTGAAGGTCTGTTTTCTTTGATCATCTCTGCTGTTTTAACAGCCGTACCGGAAGGAGCATCCAATTTCCGATCATGATGCATTTCTAGGATTTCCACATCTCCCAGATAGCGGGCAGCTTGAGCAGCGAATTTCATCATGAGCACCGCGCCGATTGAAAAGTTCGGTGCGATGATCCCTCCGACCTGTGTCGATTCCACCATTTTAAAAATGGATTCCAGCTCCTGCTTCGTCAGACCGGACGTGCCCACAACCGGATGCACGCCAAGCGTCAAAGCATCTTTTACATTTGTAAATACGGCATCCGGATCCGTCACATCCAATAGTACGGCAGGCTGATGCTCTGCACAAAGCTCGGAAAGCGATGTATAAATCGGTATTCCCTGTTTCTCCTCATTTATAGCACCATTATGTAAATGCAAACCACCGTATTTATAATCCAATGCAGCTACCACTTCCGCATCTTTTGCTGCTTCTATCGCTTCTATCGCAGTAGATCCCATTCTTCCACGGGCGCCTGCGATGGCAACTTTTATTTTCATCATCAAATTTCCTCCTTTTTCGTCCAGCGGTCTGCGTCTCGCTCTTTGAATTTGTTCAGAACGCCGTTCAACGCCTCATCCAGTTTGATTCCTTGTGAATTCGCAAAACAGATAAGGACAAACAGTAAGTCACCTGTTTCCTCTTCCAGCGATTTGATTTCTTCACTATCCTTCTTCTTTTTCACGCCATACACATGCTGCACTTCCCTCGAAAGCTCACCAAGCTCTTCCGTAAGCCTTGCCAACATTTCCATCGGAGGGAAATAACCTTCTTCAAAGCCCGATATATATGAATGGACTTCTTCTTGTAAGTTTTTCAACGTTTTCGTTTGTTCCAATTTGCTTCCGTCTCCTTCATTTGTTATCGTATTCATTCATAGGACTATTGTCAAAAATTCAGGAATCATTGATAATGTACAAGAAAGGTGGTCATCATTTGCTTCGTGGAATAAAATTCAAAAATATCTTTTTCATCATCCTAGGCGCAGCCATTTTCAGTTTCGGTCTTGTACATTTTAATATTCAGCATGAGCTTGCGGAAGGCGGCTTTACAGGCATTACGCTTATCCTATTGTTTGCCTTCAACTGGGATCCCGCCATTATGAACCTCGTGCTGAACATTCCGATGTTCATTATCGGATGGAAGCTGCTCGGGAGAAGGGTTTTCATTTACACAATTATCGGCACCGTTGCTGTATCTGTCTTTTTGAAGATCTTTATGAAATACCAAGTCAACATTCATTTGGAGGGGGACATGTTCCTCGTCGCCCTGTTCGCAGGTGTTTTCATCGGTGTTGGGCTCGGTATCATTTTCCGATATGGCGGAACAACAGGCGGTGTAGATATTATCGCACGTTTGGCGCATAAGTACATAGGCTGGAGCATGGGAAAGACAATGTTTATGTTTGACGCGTTCGTCATTATGCTATCTTGGGCGGTCTACTTGGATCATCGGTCCATGATGTATACACTTGTCGCACTATTCGTTGGCGCACGTGTCATCGATTTCGTCCAGGAAGGTGCTTACGCTGCAAGAGGGGCTTTCATCATTTCAGAAGCACAGGATGAAATCGCCTCAATGATTACGTTAGAAATGGATCGGGGCGTTACTGTTTTCAAAGGGTATGGCCATTTCACGAAATCGGACCGTGAAATATTATATTGCGTAGTCGGCAAAAATGAGATAATGCGTTTGAAAAATATTGTCACATCAATCGATCCACATGCTTTTGTGTCGGTTACGGATGTGCATGATGTGCTGGGTGAAGGATTCACGCTCGACGATCAGAAACGCCCATTGGACCATTGACATGAATGTAAAGTAAAAACCCGACCAATTGCGGTCGGGTTTTTGTGTTAGTCTCTGTTCGTAAAAATAAGCAAAAGACGAAGCAATTCCATTACGGCTACTGCAGTGGCAGCGACATACGTCATGGCTGCAGCGCTCAATACTTTTTTCGCATGAGGCTCTTCTTCATTGCGGATAATCCCAAGCTCAACAATTTGGTTCATTGCGCGGTTGGATGCATTGAATTCCACGGGGAGCGTTACAATTTGGAATAAAACGCCGACTGCCATCAAGGCAATCCCAATTCCAAGCATGTAGTTCATGCTAGTCGCAAGTATCCCGATAATGATGAAAATCCATGAAGCATTCGATGTAATATTAGCTACTGGCGCCAAACGATGGCGGAATCGCAAGAACGAATAAGCTTCTGCGTCTTGGATGGCGTGTCCCACTTCATGGGCTGCAATCGCTGTACCTGCAACTGAAGCTTCGTGATAGTTTTGGGAAGACAAGGCTACAATTTTGGTCAACGGGTTATAATGATCACTCAAAAACCCTTTACTTTCAACGACTTTCACATCTTGTAGACCATTACGATCTAGGATTAGACGTGCAACTTGTGCTCCTGTCATTCCTGATGTTGAACGGACTTTCGCATATTTATTATACGTACTCTTCACTTTAAATTGGGTATACAACGGAAGCAACATGATAATACCCAGATAAACGATAAAAGACAAAACTAATTCCCCTCCCTTTATATCTACTTCTATTTTATAATGTGTACGATTGAACCGCAACTTTTTGCTATTATAGTGAAACTGTTTCCCGTTTCTCCTTTCTTTTCAATGATGCATATGCCAAAGCAATACATGCAATAGAAAGCCAAAATGTAAAGTAACCAATTTGTTGCATATGTTTCATCAAGTCATGGTAAATCGGCATTTGCCCAAATACATAATCGATCACATCATTGTGTAACGTCCAAATGCCAGCAATGACGATATGTTTGAACTTGAATCGGTATAAAGGGATATAGAGGATCGCCTGGACCGCCATCGCAAAATGAGAGCCGATGAGCATCCAACCGACAGGATCTAATGAGCCCTGTTCAAACATAGTGAGCAGATTCATGACAACCGCCCATAATCCGTATTTGACGAGTGTAATGAGAGCGAGTGCTTCAATCAATTTAAAATTCCTGCCGATCAGCCAACCGATGATTGCAAGCGTAAAAAACAGGCTTGCCGTCGGGCTGTCCGGAACAAAAATCCAAAATTTCGGTTCTGTCATTTCCAATTGCCACATATACCAATCGTAACCGTACACTGTGCCGAACAGATTGACGAATAATAAAATCCATAGAAATGATTTATGTGACAATAAAAACCAAATTCGATTGACTAAAGAAATCATGGTCATCTCCCCAAACAGAAGTATATCATTCAGTCGTTAAAATATTATGTATAATAGTTTGTAAAAAAAAAGAGTCAGTCGCCTGACTCTTTTTTCGTAACGTAATGCTTTCTTATTTCAACCCTTCAAGGTACTCCGCAAGAACTTGCAGATCTTCCTCGGAACCGTCCCATTGCCCTGGAGGCATGGTTCCGATTCCATCGTGCGCAATTCCTACAATCTCATCAGCTGTAAGGCCTGTATTGCTCAATGCTGGACCTAAGCCACCTTGGAATGCGTCACCATGACAATTGATACATGAAGATCCTGCGTAAATTTGATACCCTTCCGATTCTGGATCGAATTGGACTTCTTCAACAATCGCACCTTGTGCTTTCGCTTTTTCCCAGTCATGGTTCACAACGGATTCCCATGTCAAATAGAAAAGAGCTGCGAACGATAGAAGCATGAAAGCAGTCGGTAGAGGGCGTTTTAATGGACGACGCTCTTTCGATGTATCCAAGAAAGGCATCAACATCAAAGCACCGATAGCTAGTCCAGGCATAACAATCGCACCGATGATGTTATATGGTCCGGATGCGAATTCATATTTCAGCAATTGATACATGGATAGGAAATACCAGTCTGGAACCGGTATGTATGTTGTATCCGTCGGATCTGCTTGACGCTCAAGCGGTGACGGATGGGCAACTGTCAGTATTAAATATCCGATCAGGAAGATTGCTCCGATAATCCACTCTTTCAAGAGGAAGTTCGGCCAGAATGCTTCCGTTTTACCAGGATATTCTGAGTAATCTTTTGGGACGTTCGGCATTTTGTTCGTAGCCTTAATGCGCGAATCTCCGACAAATTTCATCCCTTTTCCGCGTTGCATGATGTCCCCTCCTTTTTTTATCCTCGGACTTCCCTATTTCTTATAGAGGTCCAGAAATACCTTGTCTTCTGATCATGATAAAGTGTGCTGCAAGCAACCCAAGCAAAGCAGCCGGTAGGAAGAATACATGAATCGCGAAGAAGCGTGTCAATGTTTGGGCTCCAAGGATTGTGGAGTCGCCGGCAAGAAGGATTTTGATCTGTTCACCGATGAATGGCACCGATGCAGCAATTTCAATCCCTACTTTTGTCGCAAACAACGCTTTCATATCCCATGGCAATAAGTAACCAGTGAATCCAAGACCTAGCATCGTAACGAAAATCAATACTCCGACGATCCAGTTCAATTCACGAGGTTTTTTATATGAGCCAGTAAAGAACACACGCAATGTATGCAGGAACATCATTACGATGACAAGCGATGCTCCCCAGTGGTGCATCCCACGCACAATCTCACCGAATGCAACTTCATTTTGAAGATAGTAAACGGATTTCCATGCATTTTCAATATCCGGGGTGTAATACATTGTAAGGAACATGCCTGAAAGAATCTGGATGACCGTTACGAAAAACGTCAAACCTCCGAAACAATAAATGAATGCAGAAAAATGATGTGCAGGGTTTACGTGCTCAGGTACTTCATGGTCAGCAATATCACGCCAAATCGGGGTGATATCCAACCGTTCGTCAACCCAGTCATAAATTTTATTCAGCACTTCGGTCGTACCCCCTTACATATTAAACTAATGTGTTTGGAACCGTTTTCCCAAGATGTACATAGCCATCCACGACTTCGACCACATACTCATCAAGTGGTCCGAGTGGTGGAGATCCCGGTATGTTTTTACCGTTTTTCTCATAACGTCCATTATGGCAAGGGCAGAAGAATTCGTTCTTATGCTTCTCGTCGCCTTCCCAGTTCACCGTGCAACCAAGGTGCTTACAGACAGGAGAAAGTGCGATGACCGTATCGCCTTCTTTGTAGACCCAAGCGGTGTTCGATACATCGGATTTGTACCATCCATCTTTACGATCTTTAATAGTAAAGTCAACACGCACAGGCGTTTCAGTCAATTCGTCCGCTTTTTGTTGAGTCGGAACTAACTCTCCCTCGCCTTTCGGTTGCAATACTGGATCGACTGCAAAGCGAACCATCGGCATCACTGTAGCTGAAACCATGAATCCACCGACACCCATCAATGTATAGCTTAGGAATTGGCGCCTAGACACTTTGCTGCTCATCAGTTTCCCTCCTCTTACTCCAAAATCAGTCCAACGGACATACTTTTGCTAATTGTAAAACTAGGACATATCTATGATATATCAATATTAATGTAAATTCAATCATGCTTTAAGCTGGATGTGCAGATTGTGAACAATTCATGAATTTTACACTTGTCCCAGACATATCCACTCAATTGTCATATTTGCAGAGAGAGAGTATCTATTCTCTTGGTGCTCTTATTACTTCGCCCATTGCTCGGTAAATTTCGGAAGCACTTGACGTAATTGGTCCTCGAGAATCGATTGCCGCAAAGAAGCATCCATGTTTTCCAGCGGGATGGAAGGCATCCAAATGACTTGTCCAGGCAGCTCCATCGACGTCCAAATATGATCGGTCGTCAGGAAGAAAACATGTTTAAAAGTCGCCGCTGAAAATTCCTGCAATGTCGATTGCGCCATTTGCTGATGATCCGTTGCCGGTGTATAGGAAAATGGCGGCGCAAACATCATCCTCCCTTTAAACTGTGTTTCAATGAGAGATGCCAGATGCATGACGAATTCTGTCGAAGATGCGCTTGTCTTCATATTATCCATCTTCGTTTCAACTTTTACAAGCGGAACCACCAAAGTATCAATATATTCTTTTTGTTGCAAATATGTATCCATATCCTTGCCTGTCCAATTCATCTATAACCAGCCCCCTAAAATATTCATACAAATGACTCCGTCAGAAAGACGGAGTCATTACTCTTTTGTGATTTTCATGTCGTTCAGCATTGCCGATAGGATGAGGAACCGTTCCCGATCATTGGCATCTAGTGCCTCATCGACCCTTTTCATTAGCAATTCAAGGGACAAAGATGCAACACTTTCCTCCAGCAATTGCTCGGCTATCTTCCGATCTCGTGCACTCACCTGAAGTTCAGCTGGCAAGAACGGGTTTTCCTCCCGCACACTTGCATACTGAGGACAAGCATGGCTGTTCGGGAAATTCAGTTGGATGTACATTTTTTCCTCCGGATGAAGTCGTAAATCATGGAATGATTTTTCGGCATCAGCAGTCATCAGATTGCCTTTGTAAAAACGGAAAGGGATACTTTCCGAATTTATTGTTGAAATCACCATCGCCCGCGGACAATAATGCGCCTCATCCGTAAAGTGGACGTTTTGAAGAAGTTGTTCATGGCTTAGAAGATAATTCAGAATCCACACACATTCCCGGCGCTTCAATTTATAGCGCTTTAAAAACCACCGTACGAAGTCTTTTTTGGCAGCGACAGGAATCATGGCCGTCATATCACACCTCCTCGTCATTCAACGTTTCAAGAAAAGCGGTCCATTCCTCATGTTGTACTAGCTTTACCAATGTCTTAACTACTTCAATAGCTTCATTCCGTTTTCCTTCATCGAGAAGGAATCTTGCGTAATTATCCAAAAAAGATGGATCATCCTTCATTCCAGCATATGCCTTACTGTAAGATACGTATGCATGTGCATATTGTTCCTCTCTTTCCAAGGCGTATGCTTTGAAAGCTGTCAAAAGAGGAATATCCATTTGTTCTTCATTCAGATTGGTTAGCAATGTAAGCAGTTTTTCATTCTCTTCCCTTTCGCTATAGATTGAAGCCAATGTGACGATGGCATCTATATATTCGGGATCCAGCGCAATCGCTTGCTGTAAATGCTCTTCCGCTTCGAGGGGCAATCCGAGCTTCAACGCTGATTTTCCCGCCGACAGTCGCAGCTCTTTGTCAAATTCAGCACGCTTGATGCCTTGCTCGAAATATTCATATGCTTTTTCATCATCACTCAATTGGGATTGCGCCTGGCCAGCGAGCATATAGGCGGAGAAGTAATCGGGGTCCATTCCGATCAATTCTTCAAGCAGATGCACTGCCTTTTCCGGCTGGTTGCTCTGGTAATAGGCAAACGCGGCTCCGAAGAGTGTGTCTGGAAGCTGCACATCTTTCAATAGCTCATCGTAATAAGGAATCGCTTCCTCATATGCCGCTCCGGCACAATACGTCTCAGCTAGTCTTAGCGATATCATCGCTCCGCCGATGTTTGTATGACCTTCATTGTAAAGTTCGGAATAAAGTTTTGCGGCTTCGAGGTATCTCCCTGCATCCAGTAAAAGTTCAGCATAGGCGAAACGGATAACCGGCTCATGCGGTACCCGTGCCAGTGCATCTTTCACCTTTCCGATGGCAGCTTCGGCCATGCCGATCATCTGATAATAATCGGCAAGGGCTAAAAGTGCCTGGACGTATTCCTCCTGGTCGGGTGTCACTTCTGAAAGCAACAGCAATGCATCATCCTCATCGCCCAGCTCCATCAATGTATTTGCCCGGTCAATCTTCAATTGCGCCTCTTCCGGCATATAGGAGATCAACGTTTCGTAAATATGGTCCGCTTGACCGATATATCCATAATCGACCAATAAACCTGCAGCCTCATAGAGCAGATCGAAATCTCCGTCTTTTTCCGCACGGTCAATCAAGTCATTTACTTGACTGATGTCCCCATCGAGTACCGCTTTTTCAAAATCATGTAACTGCATCATATTTTCACCTAGTCCTTCATGTTGTATACATTAGGAAAATTATTCTTCAACGCACGTCGAGACAAGAGCCGATAAGTGATCAAAAAAGTTCGGATAGGAAATGGCGATGCAAGAAGGGTCTTCGATATGAATGGCATCTTCCGAAACCAATGCGGCAATGGCTGCCATCATCCCTATTCTGTGGTCGCCGTATGACTTCAGTTCCCCTCCGGATAAGGCAGTCGGCCCTTCAATGATCATCCCGTCTTCTGTCGCTTCCACTTTGGCGCCAAGCTTCGTCAGCTCCAAAGTAACGGCAGCAATACGGTCAGTTTCCTTGACGCGTAGTTCCGCGGCGTCCTTAATGATCGTCTTTCCTGTGGCTTGGGTCGCCATCAACGCGATGATCGGCAATTCATCGATGAGCGTCGGAATGATTTCCCCGCTGATCTCAGTTCCTTCCAACCGGGCGTGCGATACTTTGACCACTCCATAAGGTTCGCCTGTTTCACCATGTTTTTCAAGTATTTCAACTTCGGCCCCCATTTGTCGTAACACTTGAAGGATTCCGGTTCTTGTCGGGTTGAGACCGACATCACTAAATTCCACCTCGCTGCCCTCAATCATAGCCGCTGCCGCCATGAAAAATGCTGCAGACGAAATATCACCGGGAACTATGACGTCCGTACCTGTCAACGTTTGACCCCCTTGGATCCTTACAGTATTCCCTACCTGCTCAAGTCTTGCGCCAAACTGCTTCAGCATCCGTTCCGTATGGTCCCTGGAAACAGCCGTTTCCCTGACTACGGTCTCGCCTTCCGCGGCCAACCCCGCAAAAAGAATCGCGGATTTCACTTGGGCGCTTGCCACAGGCATATGATAGTCGATTCCTTTAAGCTTCGAGCCAACAATTGATAGTGGGAGAAGATCTCCTCCCTCCTCCCCCGATACAGAGGCTCCCATTGACTGCAAAGGTGTTGTCACTCTTTTCATCGGACGCTTAGATAATGATGCATCACCTGTCAACGTGGAAGTGACTGATGAACCCGATAAGATTCCGAGCATCAGTCTTGCCGTTGTCCCTGAATTGCCTGCATACAGCTCTTCTGTCGGGGTTATCCAATTCCCCATTCCGGGGCTGTAAATTTCTACATCTGTTCCATTGCGTTCAATGGATACCCCTAAGTGCTTAAAGATTTCGATTGTCCGTAAACAATCCTCTCCATCAAGGAAGCCTTTTATCGCAGTACGGCCTTCCGCTATCGACCCTAACATAATCGCCCGGTGGGATATTGATTTATCCCCCGGAACTTTTAGTGATCCTTTTAGTAACGGCTTGTTGAATGTAACTGTTTTTGTTCCAACCATGGCCAGTCCCCCCTATTAGAGAATATGCATGCTATAATCAGTTGTTTTCGCAAGAATTGCCCTTGCCGCTTTCCGATCGTCCGCCGTCTGGAAACTGACGACGAGGATCCCATATACATCCGTACGCGTTTCTACAATGCGTATGTTCGTAATACTGATCTGTTCATCTGCAAGTATTTTCGTTATTTCAGATATGACCCCTGGATGATCCGGGACGTCGATATGCAAATCGAACGTCATATACAAAGCGCCTTGCACCGCCCCTTGGGAAGTGGAAGGCAATCGGTCCCTGAACTCCTTCGCATCAGAAAAGAAATCAAATATGCGTGCGTGATCGTTTTCAACAATCATCGATCGAATCGACTGCATCTCCTGCAGCCAGCCATCCAATTGTCCAAGCAATTCTTCCCGGTTCTGAATTGTAATATCCCGCCACATCGTTGGATCTGCTGAAGCGATGCGGGTAAGATCACGGAAACCGCCGGCTGCTAGATTTTTGACGAAAGGCTGCTCTTTTTCCTGGTCAGCCAGCCTGCCTACGAGGGAGGAAGCGATGATATGAGGGAAATGACTTACGATTGCTGTCATTTTGTCATGCTCAGCTGCATCCAATAGAATGATTTTCCCTTTCGAAGGTGCCAGTAATTCGGTCAGCTTTTCGATATGCACCTCATCAGCATGTTGACAGGGGGTCAAAACATAATAGGCATTTTCAAAGAGATGGCCTTTAGCTGCAGCAATGCCGCTTTTGTGGGAGCCGGCCATCGGATGCCCGCCGATGAATGTCAGACCTTTTTCCTGAAGTCTTTCGGCAGCCTGCATGATCGGACTTTTCGTACTTCCCGTATCCGATAGGATGACATTTTGTTTGAATGTCCACTCCAATGCTTCCTCCATCAATGCGATTGTCGTATTGACAGGCGTCGCAAAAATGATGTAGTCAGCTTTTTCGCATGCCGCTTTTGCGGAAGGTGCAATCGTATCAATGATGCCTCGGCGGTATGCTTCGTCCGCAGTCGCATATGAACGGTCAAAGCCCGTAATGTGTATATTGCGGCCGTTCCGTTTCAGTGCAAGCGCCAGGGAACCGCCAATGAGACCTAAACCTATAATCGCTACATTTTCTTTCATCTTTATCTACCTTTTTCTTGTAATAAAAGAGTGAACGCTTGAAGCAATCCGGTATTTTGCTCTTCAGTTCCGATTGTAATCCTGACGTATCCTGGCGTCCCAAGTGCATTGCCACTTCTGACGATGTAGCCGTGCTTCAATAAGAATTCTGATGCTCCATCAGCGTCTCCCGGCACTTCCATCAAGACGAAGTTCGTTTCGGAATCAAACATGTGGATTCTTTTTTCAGAAGCGAACGTCTTGTAACGCTCTCTTTGGGCTGCATTCAGTTTCCGGCACATATCGATGAATGCATCATCTTCAAGTGCTTTGCTTGCAACGGCTACAGCTAACGTATTGTTATTAAACGGGTTGCGCACCTTATTCAGCTCGGTAATAATAACGGATGAGCCTACCGCATATCCTATCCTGAAGGATGCGAGACCATAAGCTTTCGAGAATGTACGCAATACGATGATATTAGGAAACCGATCAATAAGCGCAATTGAATCGGCATGATCTGGATCTGTCACGTATTCATAATAAGCTTCATCCAGTACGACTAAGATGTTTTCAGGAACCCGCTCCAAAAAGCTTTCCAGCTCATCGTTTGGAATAAGACTTCCGGTCGGATTATTCGGATTACACACCCAGATAATTGCCGTCCGGTCATTTATCGCTCCGATAAAGTCGTTCAAATCATGATGTTCATCCTTTAATGGGATTTCCGTTATCTCCGCTCCTTCAATTTTAGCATTATGGGCGTATTGTGGAAACGATGGAGTCGGCATGATTGTATGGACTTTTTCGTCTAGTATGGCACGTGAAATGATCGAAATAATTTCGTCCGATCCGTTCCCGAAAAGGATTGACGATTCATCCACGTCGTGCTTTTCAGCCAACTTTGCACGGAGAGTCGTCCCATGGCCATCCGGATATATTTCAAACGGCATTGTTGTGCCGCTTAAAAACTCTGCTACTGTAGAAGCGCAGCCATATGGATTTTCATTTGAAGCCAATTTCACGACTTTGTCCAAGCGATAAGCCTTTTTCACTTCTTCAGTCGATCTGCCCGGTTTGTAAGGCTTCATCGTAGATAAAACTTTTTTCCATTGCATATGTATTCCTCCGGTCTGCATGTCGTTTTAGTTTTGCAAATCTGGTCGAAGCTTCACTGCTTCATTTTGATAAATATGCTTGATATCTTTTTGATGCGTTTCAGAATTGACATGCATAAGAATCCGGATGCATAGCGGCATCGACCCCGGAACGTCCATTTCATGTGTACACATGACCGGTACGTATTTCCATCCATCTATCGTTCGGACCGCTTTTGCAGGAAATGCCGACTCAATGTCTCGTGTAGTAGAGACGATGACTGAAATGATCTCGTCAGGGACGACACCATTTTGCTTCGCCATTTCAATTACCAATGCACTTGTAGCTTCCAGTACTATGTCAGATTGATCAGAGATAACGGTAGTTGCTCCCCTTACACCTCTTACTGTCATCATCGTTCCCCCATTCCGATTCTATTCTGCAATTCCAGAAAAACCTGTTCGCATTCTTTTGCCGATATTTTCTTAACAAAAGGTGTTCCCAGCTTTTCTAACATGACGAAATTCATTTCGCCGAATGCAGCTTTTTTATCTTTTTCCATGAATACAAGGAAACTGTCAAATGAATGCTCCAAAACTGGAGCAAACGAGTAACCATTCTTTTTTGCAAAACGGATGTAGCGATTTGTGAAGGTGGCGTCAATATCACCATGACGTTCACTTAGGATGAAGCTGTAAGCCATGCCGATCATGACACATTCTCCATGGCTCAGTCCGCCGAAGCCGCAAACTGCTTCTACAGCATGACCGAATGTATGGCCGAAATTCAAAAATTTCCTTGTGGAATGCTCAAATTCATCTTCCGCAACGATATCCGCCTTCACTTGGATCCCTTTTAAAAGCTCTGCCGATAACCATTGCTCCGTCGGATTGGAAAAAGACTCTTCTTCCAGCAGCGATTCAGACCACTGCGCATCAGAAATGAATGCGTGCTTGATCAATTCCGCCATGCCGGAACGGATTTCACGTGGAGGCAATGTCGTCAATAGTTTTGTATTGAAAAGCACCGCGGCCGGCTGATGGAACGAGCCGACCATGTTTTTCCCTTCCGGAAGATTGATGGCAGTCTTTCCGCCTACTGCACTGTCGTGCGCAAGGATGGTCGTAGGGCACTGCACAAACCTGATCCCTCTCATGAAAGACGCGGCGACGAAGCCTGTCAAATCCCCGCATGCCCCTCCCCCAAATGCGATGAGGAGGGAATTCCGAGTGAAATGCTCCCTTACTAAATAGGATTGGCATTCGAAATAAATATCCGTTGTTTTGCTTTTTTCCCCTGCAGGGACGATTTTCAGCAAAGGCGATATACCGGCTTTTTGTAAAGCATCGAGAAGAACTGGCAAGTGCAAGTCAGCTGCTTGTTCATCCGCGATAATGCCCACCCGATCGGCGCTTTGCAACAAATCTTTATAGTCGGATGAAAACAATTCATACACATCTTCACCGATGTGCACGTCATATTGCGTATCCGGCAATTGAACAGTCAGTTTCCCCATATTAGAACCCCTTTACATATTGTCGGTACCGCGCGATTTCTTCCTGTAAGCCTTCCATCGTATCTGAGCGGAATTCATCCATGATCGCTTTCGCCATTTCAGTTGCAATGACATGCTCAGCAACAACGGAAGCAGCTGGCACCGCACAAGGATCCGATCTTTCGATTGTCGCTACAAAAGGCTCCTTCGTATCGATATCCACACTTTCAAGCGGCTTGTACAATGTCGGTATCGGTTTCATGACGCCACGGATGACAATCGGCATGCCGGTCGTCATACCGCCTTCCAGCCCACCGAGACGATTTGACTTGCGATAGTAGCCCAGTTCTTCCGACCATGCAATTTCATCATGAACCTCGCTGCCCGGTTTTTGTGCCATTTTAAAGCCCAAACCGAATTCAACACCTTTGAAAGCATTGATGCTCATCATCGCTCCAGCAAGCTTTCCATCCATCTTTCGATCGAACTGGACATAACTCCCGATTCCTGGCGGGCAACCTTCCACAATAACTTCTACGACGCCACCAAGCGTATCTCCCCGCCCTTTGATGTCATCGATGGCGGCAACCATCCGGCCGGACGCTTCCTTATCTGCGCAATAGACTGGATCATTTTCAATGATGTTCCGCAATTCATCCATCGTCAAACTGGAATAAGTTTCGGGATCGGTTGTAATACCGCCGATTTCCGTTACGTGCGCCACAGTGCTGATACCTAATTGACGTAGGAATTGTTTAGCTACAGCCCCGATTGCTACACGCATCGTCGTCTCCCTTGCGGAGGATCTCTCAAGTACATTCCGCAGATCGCGATGTCCGTACTTCATACCTCCAACGAGATCCGCATGCCCGGGACGAGGTCTTGTGATCTGTCTTTTGATATCTTCAGGGTTTACGTCGTCCGCCAACGGCTCGACTCCCATGATGCTCGTCCAATGCTTCCAGTCATCATTGACGACCGTCAGCGTTACTGGAGAGCCAAGCGTCTTCCCATGCCTTACTCCGGACGTGATAAGCACTTGATCTTTTTCTATTTGCATCCGGCGGCCGCGTCCATGTCCACCTTGCCGCCTTTTCAATTCATCGTTGATCATTTCCGCCGTTAATGGCATTTGAGCGGGCAATCCTTCTATAATGGCTGTCAATTGTGGTCCATGTGACTCGCCAGCTGTGAAAAACCTCATTCCATTTCCTCCTTTATCTCTCTTCTTAAGGATGGAGTAAACATCCGTTTCATAGCACTTTATCAAACTAAAACAATTTTGACTATAGGTATTAATAAAAAAATCCGGATATTTTCCGGATTTTAAAGATAAATCGATATGAAAACGTTTTCTCAAAGTTTCCTGTAAAAGAATGTCTCAACCGATTCCAAGCCGTATTTCGATGGATTGAAAATCTGTTCGGTGCTTCCGACGAAAAGAATCCCTCCCGGTCTGAGCGCTTTCGAAAAATCGGAATAGATCTGGTCCTTTGCCTCTTCCGTGAAGTAGATCATCACATTCCTGCATACGATCAGATCGAACCCTGAACCATAAGGATCTCCTAAAAGGTTTTGCTGTTTGAACTGGACTGTTTTTTTGATTTCATCTTTTACTTGATAGTGGTGACCTTCATTGATAAAGTACTTTTCCAAAATGTTTTTTGGAACTTCTTTCAATGACCTTTCTTGATAAAGGCCTACCTTTGCACGTTCCAATACCCCCGCATCGAGATCCGTCGCTAAAATCGATATATCCCTTAATGGCACGTGAGATGATAGGACCATGGCAAGCGAATAGGGTTCTTCTCCTGTGGAACAGGCAGCGCTCCAGATTTTCAGTTTTTTGTTCTGGGCTAACAACATGGGAAAGATTTTTTTGTCAAGGACATCCCAACGTTGTGCGTTCCGATAAAATTCCGAGACATTGATTGTCATGCGATCGAGGAATTCGTCGAGAAGTTGTTTGTCATTATGTATGGCTGAATAATAGTCCGAAAAATTGCGGAATCCCTTTTTTTCATATAACGATGTGAGCCTTCTTTTCATTTGCGCTTCTTTATATAAGGATAGGTCGATTCCAGTCTTTTTCTTTATTTTTGAAATGAAATCGATGTAGTCTGACATGAACAATCCCCCTGATAATCTTTTTCACCTATTATACCGGAAAGAAGACGCCAAATGTAACACTTTCCAAATGTGTCTTCATTTGGACAAAGAAACACGAATCCTTGAAACAGGATTTCCGCTACAGACGGACGCTTTCCAATCGAACAGCGAAGGGTTCGATTTGCCGTATTTCTGCGCCTTTTGCAGAAATTAAGGCAGCCAAATCCTGCTCGTAACGCTTCGCTTTTACTCGCAAACGCCGTTCCACGTTACGGCGTTCGCAGGAGTCGCCGTCTTTCGCTTCAATCCTTATTAGACTGTTTGTTATTAGATAAATTACAATTATACGCACCTGATTGCGCTTTACTATTTGGTTGGCTATAGTTGCTTGGAATGGAAGCACGAGACCATATACGTCAACTTAAGGTTTTGTTAGCGTGTTTTTAACAGTTCTCCAGTGACAAGTTTCAATATCTAAACGAGAATGGTTTCACTTTTATTGAAACGGGAATAGTGCTACTAACTTTTATTTAGATTAGGGCATGTTAAATAAGCCCCCCGTT
>NZ_LQYA01000122.1 GCF_001531445.1 Sporosarcina koreensis | reverse complement strand
GTGGAGGAACACCAGTGGCGAAGGCGGCTTTCTGGTCTGTAACTGACGCTGAGGCGCGAAAGCGTGGGGAGCAAACAGGATTAGATCCCCTGGTAGTCCACGCCGTAAACGATGAGTGCTAAGTGTTAGGGGGTTTCCGCCCCTTAGTGCTGCAGCTAACGCATTAAGCACTCCGCCTGGGGAGTACGGCCGCAAGGCTGAAACTCAAAGGAATTGACGGGGACCCGCACAAGCGGTGGAGCA
>NZ_LQYA01000121.1 GCF_001531445.1 Sporosarcina koreensis | reverse complement strand
AACTCCGACAATCGCGCGGCGGCACCGGCGGCGCGCAGAATATCGCCATAGACCTCGGCAAGCGCGCCGAAAGAGCCCGCGACGATGCCGCCGGTCATGATGAAGGCCGCGATCGAGCCGCCCGACAGTCGGCCACTGGCGACGTCGATCGCGCCCTGCCACATGACGAGGGTGATCGAGCCGAAAATCAGGCCGATGATGATCGCGGTCATTACAGAGCGGACGGTGATGCGGCGACGCGCCGTCGCAAATCCCTGCTCGACGACCTCGCCGAAGCGTTCGGCTTCACGCCTTTCCTGTCCGAAGCCCTGGACGATCTTCATCGAACGCAGCGTTTCGGATACGGTGGCGCCGACGTCGGCGATGCGGTCCTGCGAGGTCTGCGACAGGCGGCGCAGACGGCGACCCATGAAGACGATCGGTAGGATGACGAGCGGGATGCCCAGCATCAGCATGCCGGCGAGCTTGGGTGCCAGCGCGAAGAGGTAGAGGATGCCGCCGATCGCCAGAAAGATGTTGCGCAGCGCGACCGAGATGGTGGTGCCCACCACCTGTTCGATGATCGCGGTGTCGGCGGTCAGGCGCGAGGCGATCTCCGACGGTCGATTCTCCTCGAAATAGGCGGGCGCGAGGCGGAGGAGATTGGCCTGGACCCCGGTCCGGATGTCGGCGACGACGCGCTCGCCGAGCCAGGACACGAAATAGAAGCGGGTCGCCGTCGCCAGTGCGAGGACCAGGACGATTC
>NZ_LQYA01000120.1 GCF_001531445.1 Sporosarcina koreensis | reverse complement strand
TTAATTACGCTGTAAAGGGGATTATTAACATGCCAGCAGGAGTTCATGAAACACAAATTAATGTACCAATTGAAGAAGTATGGGATTTCGTAAGTTCCATTAACAACTGGGCGCCACTTGTACCGGGTTATATCACACACGACTTAATTAATGAAAATGAGTCAACTTGGGAGTTTAAAGGTGATCTCGGTTTTATGAAAAAGACCGTTAAACTAAAAGTGGATATTACGGAATGGGGAGAGCCAACGCTTGTCACATTCAACTTGACAGGAACATCAGATAACTTTAAAGGCGGCGGCTATTTTAAAGCTGAAAAACTAGATGATCATACAACGAAAATGATTGGTTCATTAGATATTACCGCTGGTGGTGCGATGGGACCAATGGTTAACGCTATCTTGAAATCATTCGTTCCTAAAACTGCTGAAGAGCTTACAATCGCAGTTGCAGAAGAAATCGCTAAAGTGAAAGCGTAATAAACCAATATATTATTTTTTGCGAACCACCCCTTGGCTTGTGACGGCCTAGGGTGGTTTTCTTGTTTTCTAGAGCATGTATCCGAAAGAGATAAGCGCTAATAGCACGTACCATCCCCCTTCGGAACCTCTCGGAGAAATTCAAGATGTTTCCGTGATTCGGCTGCACACAATCATTCTATCTACGTCTTTTCCAACCAAATCCCTATTTGGTTATAGTCTAATGGAAGGGAATGGAATTAGGCATGAATAGAGTGAAAATTTACAATTAAAACAGTTTCGTGCAAATGATGACCAGTTTATGAACATTATTGTGGATGGTCCAAAATAGAATTGCAGTTTAAATAATCCTCCATTTAATTCTACTAGAAAGTTTGTTGTAACAAGATTAAAATTCCGTGTCATTCACTCTACGCATACATAAGGTGTTTTTTTGCGAGTTTACACCCAAAGTACTTGATTGCAGGAAACGCAATCTTACCAAACAGTTGGCGAAACTATTATTCCGTGTTAAATACAGACTGTATTTTTGCATGACCCGTAACATTATTGAGTCGACGGTTAAAACGTGTCGAACATTTCATTTACCTTTTGTAAAAAATAAAAGCAGAGCCCAAGTAAAACTTAGCTCTGCCTTTATAAACACTGCTATAAAATTAAATCAGTTTTTTCTTTTTCCGTATTCTTAGCAAGTATCCACCTAGCCCTATGCCGCCAGCTGCAAGACTAATACCGGTAGCCGTCTTCAAACTCTTTTGTTTCTCTTGGGTTCTTACTTCTTGTCCTTCTAGGAACAGTGAATCATATAATGCGATAGATGCTTCATTAACTTCGAACTCTTCAGGTATGACATACTTGGAATTCGCATACCCATTGTCAAACGCGGTTTCTTTAATTTGAACAGCAATTTCGTTTGAGTGGAAGCCTTCTTTAAACCAATCTACTAGTTCTCGGTTAGCATAGTCGGCTGTTTCTTGATAATCGAGATTGACGAAAGCGGATTGGTACCCTTCTGCTAAGACTTCTTCTTTTCGTTTGGATTTTCCTTCTTCATACCCTTGTTCATAGGAACTTATGAATCTGTCATCCATTGAAGCAATTGCTAGTGATGATAAGGCGTACCCGTCTTTATTTCCTAATTCCAAATGCTCTTGCTTCTCTTCTTCTATACGTTTTTCAAAACCTGTTTTGTAATGGGACTCAAATGCCGTTTTCACTGTGACATCTTTGGCAAAATCAGCAGGTATCGCCAATTCAGTTAAGGAGTAGCCTAGATTATGCCCGGATTGCTCAGCATTTTGTACAATTTTTTCATAATCGTATGATTTGATGAAGGCTGCTTTATAGGCGGTATTCCAATCATCTGATTTAGAATCGTTCATTGAGACTTCCTTATTTTCACCTTTTCGAAGAGCTGTTTTTCCATCTCCTTCTCCTAAAGTCGCCCCGGATTGTCTATCTTCTTCTTTGATTTTTTCTATCCCTTCCTTATAGCCCGCTGCATATCCGGAGGCATATCCTTTTTTATAGCCTTCGTTGCCCATATCAGTGCTCGAATTCTTGTTTCTTCTATTATAACCATCTTCATACCCTTGCGATTCGCCAGAAGTTTTTCCATTATCAACATCTGCTTGACTATATGTAGGCTGCGGTTTGGGTTTCGGCTTAGAAGTCGTTGTCCCAGAGCTAGTGCCGGAACCGCCCCCATTGTGATAATGGTATTCACCCGTCTTCAGCCCCCATTTGGCGCAGTTTGTTCTACATGTGTGACCTCCGTTGCTATCTGTCCGCCCCGGATGCGCAGAAGCAACACTTCCAAAGAGAGATAAGGTAAGCAATGCAATACTAAATGTTACAAATAACTTCTTCATAATTTCTCTCCTCGAATTATTGTTAAATAGAACTAATGTCATCATATAGGGTTTGCGCAAGATTATCAATCCCATTATTCTGAATTAATAAACACGATTATGATGTTTCACTTGATATTTCTATGAAGAATGTACTTTATTAGTAAAATTCACAACAGAACATGGGCATTAGTTGGAACGTCTTATTTGCAAAAGGTAGATTTATTTTCTGTACCTCATGTAAGTTTCTTCCCCATCCACCAAATACAACATCTCTTCCCTTTCTCTTCGATATAACACAGCCTTCTCCAACCGCTCTTCCAAATACGCCTGTAATGCAGGATCAGTACAAAACACAAAGCACCCCTTCTGCCCCCGAGTCATCAATGTCCGATACGTATTCCGGATAATTGGATCTGCCAACGCATGTGCTTTTTCCGGGTCTTCCTTTGCAATTCCCTTAATCCCCCTTAGTGATTGATCCGTCTTCGCACGCTTTGTAAAGTCTGTAATAATTTGTCCGTTCTCGAAACGCATGTCGTCACCAATAATGACGCCGACATAATCAAACTCCAATCCCTGTGCGGTATGGATGCAACCAGCTTCCCTAACCGAAGAATTTTCGATAGCCCATGTGTTTTCGATGTTCCAACTGATCCCGAAATCATGTTCAGGAATCGTAATATCATGGTGGTTTACGTCCTGACGATTGTTTTTCGGCCATTCCCAACAATAACCTGCCATGATACGTGATTTATTGTTTCGTTCATTCAGCTTTTCAATCTCTGCGAGCATCTCACTTGGATCATCATAAAGCCTGATATCATAGTCCATCCCTAGGTCATTCATATTTGCTGTATTTCTAATTTGAAGCACATCATCTAGCCAGGCCATATATCCGTCAGATCCATCGCACCGGAATTGCGAAGTAAGTTCGCATGAAATAATATCGGCATTATATTGCCTCGCATATTGTTTGATCATGTCGACGCTGCCGATATCACTTAATGTGACCTTTTGATTTTCATCAATGAAAAAGATCGTGAACTTTGATCCTTTGACTAATTCCTTAATTTGGTTTTCACCTTTGTTACGGAACATACCGGACTTTTCGTTTAGACGATGCGCTTCATCAACGATAAGGACGTCAAATTCATTTTCCTCCACTTCAGTAAAGCTGCCGGACCCTTTGAATAGATTATCGATATGCGACTTCTTGAAATCACCCTTGAGCTTTGTGGAGTAGATGTTCCGTGGAGCAGAGTTCTTTGTTACATACATTGTGACAAGTCCTTGGTCTATCAGCTTGACTAATAAATTTATGGCCAAAACCGATTTTCCTGTGCCGGGACCCCCTTCTACAATCATCACTTGCTTCTTATCCGTTTTTACAGCTTCGATTGCTTGATGAAATGCCTCTTCGAAGAATACTTTTTGCTCGTCAATCATGATGAACTCTTCGTTGCCCTTTAGCATGTTGTTCAATGCGTCTTGTAACGATTTCGAAGGGCGGATTCTTCCGTTTTCAATTTGGTAGATCAGATGATTCTGATCGCCTTTCCGAATGAACTTCTTAATGAAAGCTCGGAGTTTCTGAATTTCACCCTTTGTAAAAACAGGAGCCTTCTCGAGATGGTCTTGGTAATGGACATGCGTCAGAGGGTCGTCCTCGGTTTTCCTGTAGTTATGTAAATATGCACAAGGCTTCAACTGGATTTCTTTTTCTTGCACATTTTCATTAAAGTCCTCAATGAGCGCGGCATATGACCACGCTTGATAGGATGGATGTGTCGTTTCACGATTGGCTTTGCCTAGATACGTTCTTACAATTGCATCCCGAGTAGTTACTTTCTCGACTTCCTCCCACTGCTTCAACTCTACAATAACGACATGATCTTGATTGCCATCATTACCGGCAATTAGGAAGTCCACTCGTTTAGAGGTGTTGGGAATATTAAACTCGATTGCAACCGACGCGTCATTCGGTATTTCATCGTCCTGCATAACATTGGACATTTTTTGCAATGAATTTTCCCAAGAGCGAATTTCAGCTTTGGAGGTACGTCCTATTTTCTTTTGATAGGAGTTGTATAATCGGTCAATGAGCAGTTCATTGACAACGTCCCCGACAAACTGTTCTTTTGTAGATTCATATATAATCATGATGTCACCAACTTTTTATCTTAATAAATCTTTGTATCCGCCTTTATTCATTTCATCTGGAGTTGACGCTTTTAAATAAAAAAATGCGAATTCTACATTGTTAAGTAATTTCTTAATACCATTGTCTTACAGTTACACATTTACCGCAAGACTATGTTCCCAGTCTAATTTTATATTACAAGGGGAACACGCATGCTTAATGATACCACTTGCACCAAACTCCGAATGACTTTTGTTTGATCGAATTCCCCAAAACACAAGGATTTCCCTTCATTAATAGAGAATCATGTAGTAATACAGGAATGGAGGTAATCATGCTTTGTACATTCAAGCAGTGTTTCTAGACAGGGACGGAACCATTGGAGGAAGCGACAGTGTAATTTATCCTGGAGAGTTCACGCTATTCCCAGGCGTTGCAGAGTCGATACAGCGATTGAAAAATGCGGAAATGTTACTTTGTTCATTCACAAATCAACCCGGCATCGCAAAGGGGGAAGCTTCCTATGAAAGTTTTGAAAGGGAGCTCGTTAACTTTGGTTTAGATAAGATTTATCTTTGTCCGCACGAACATACAGATGGATGTGCTTGCAGGAAACCTTCACCTGAAATGTTGCGTACGGCAGCTAAAGAGAATAACTTGGATTTACAGCATTGTATAGTGATCGGGGATCGATGGACCGATTTAGTGGCTGCAGATGAGGTTGGGTGCAGGAAGATATTAGTGAAAACAGGGAGTGGAAAAGCAGCGTATACCAAATACATAAATGATGGGTTTTTTGGTCGCTGGGAGGAAGTGAAGCCTGATTTTATTGCGGAGGACTTGAATGAGGCTGTAAGGTGGTTGATTGATCAATAAAGTGCCTATGACCAAGCCCTTGTTTGGTCATAGGTACTCTTTCAATTCAACTTCATCTTCATTCCTTCATGAGTCGCCTGAAACCCTAACCGTCCGTAAAAGCGTATAGCGTCCTCCCGCGTTTTATCGGTTGTTAGCTGAATGAGGTGGCAGCCACGTTGTTTGGCCCGTTGGATGGCCCAGTTGATGAGCGCCGTTCCGATCCCTTTTCCTCGTACGGTTGAGGATGTTCGTACCCCCTCGATTGTTGCACGCCAACCGCCTTGACGGGTCAAATGGGGGGTGAATGTAATTTGTTGGACGCCGACGACTTCATTTCCGAGGCATGCTACAACCAGTTCGTTGTTGGGGTCTGCATCAATCGCCCGAAACGCTTCACGGTACACTTCCGGTAAGGGCAGTACGAATTGTTCCCGAGTGGCCCCGAGCTTGTCATCCGCTAGCATTTCCACGATTCGTTCTAAATCTTGTTCTGTCGCTACTCGAAATTGCACTTCTTCCGCCAATTGTATAACCTCCACTTCCTTATCTTCTTATTTCGCTGCCAAGACCTGAAATCCTTTATTCGTAATCAGGTGCCTGTGCAGCACACATTTATGACAATTCAATAAAAAGTATATAAATACACGAAGAAGCCAACCCGTAATTGATACGGTTGGCTTCTTCATTTGCCTTATACAATTGTAGTGTATTTACTGAATTGTTTGCTGCACAGGCACCGGAATTTTAAGACATAGCCTACCCCATATAAACACTTTCGCATGTTCCTGCTGCTGGTTCATAGAAACAGTGATTTTTGAATTGGCCGGTAAACGGTTGGCCGTACCATGTTGGCGGACAAGGCGCATACGGATTGAAGTACCAAAGGGCGAATCTCGCGGGATGTTCTCTCCAAAAATCCAAATTCTGTTTTGCTAATCGTCTTTCAGTCGGCCTCGCTCTTTGATAAAACAAGTTTCCTTTTTGAACGGCTTCAAAGGAATAATTATTTCCTTGCACTTGAAAAATGACGTCATTAATCGTCCTTACGTCTCTGAAGTCCAAGCAATCCGCTACAGCCCGGTTCACAATTACATTTCCAACGTACAGCATCCCTTGCTTTCCTTCACCCTCGGCTTCTGCCCTCATCATCCTTGCCATTACATCAACGTCTGCATCCCGGTATTTGACTCTCGGCATTTTTCCACCCCAAGTATATCGTATGAAAAAAACTCTGCATTGATGTCAATTACACTATAAGAATACAAGCATCAAAGGGATTCCCTTACAAGTAGTAGCAATCAGGCCAATAACCCATAGGATAGATTATAGCGATAGTCTTTATGAAAAGGGGCATATCATGAATAATTCACTTACTTCAACTACGATGGGTCGGCCAGGTATTGTTGCGTTTGTTAGTGGTGATGTAACGGGCGATAACGTGATTGATCAAGTCTATCTTACTGGCACAAAAACGTCGGATAGTCCGTACATCCAAAATATTACGCTTCACGTTAGGGATGGTAGAACTGGGGTTACGACAAGCATTCCGCTTCATAACAATGCGGGCTATGATCCGACACTATTCTTGGGGGATTTCACAGGGAGTGGCGTAGATCAGATAGTAATCAGCATGGCTACGGGCGGCAGTGGCGGGATTATCAACTATTACATTGTTTCCTTCGCTGGAAATCAAGCAAGACTACTGTTTGACTCTGATGTGTATAATAATCAATACCAATATGACGTCACGTATCAAGACAATTATAAAGTTGAAGTTGTCAGCAGACCGAATAATGAGAAATATATTATTGATATCTCTCTGAAAGGTGCGGATTATTTAAATGAAATATATGATCAGAATGGCAAGCTGAAAAGCCCGATCACCGGATTTGTAGATCCTTTAAGTGGTTTGTACCCAGTGGATTTTGATGCCAATGGAGTGTATGAACTTTTAGCTTATCAAAAAATATCCGGAAGATATCACGCGGATGGCTTAGGCTATATTCTGAATACACTGGGATGGAAAAATAACGGATTTGCATTGCAGGAGCAGTATGTAGCTATATATGGTGCACAGATGTAGTGTTATCCAAAAGGGCAAAACCCCTTCAAAGCCTCCTTGCCACTTCCTGATGATGTTGATGTCTCTACAGTCATCCTCTGTATAGGGTGCTAGATTATGACTGCACTTGATAGTATCCTCTACAAAACATAGAGTTATTTGGTTTTATTACAATCAAAACTGAATTCACAATATCAGAGGCAGATATTATCAAATTAAACCAACTGATAAATAAAAGAAGTGCTTTGATCTCATCTGTTACAAAGAACGAAGCAATTGCTGTGATTACCGTTAATCCGATAAAAGGTAAGCTCATGAAGATCCAAAATCTCTTTTTAGAAAGAATTGCATTTGTCGTAAGCCAAAAATAGACGCCTTTGAACGTTAAGCTCATATCGCCTTTCTTGTTGATGACAAGTATATGAAGGGCTTCGTGTATGACGAAAACCAAAACAACAAGTAACAGTAAAGGAAAGTTTGTTAGATGAATGAAGTTTCCCTTGAAAAGCCAATAGGGCCCTAGAAAAAAAGCGGCCATTAACAAGTACACAAACTTCATATAATGCTTTCGAAACCATGCTTTTTCAATGAATGGTTTCCATTCAGAAAAATCCAGACTTGGCTGTGGCAAATGCCGAAACCATAAAATCATCGCCGTCCCTGCCTTCCCTATCTACTAATAGCGAGTAAAAAAGTTACTAATTTGTCAAACACATTATGAACTCAATTTGTTACGATAATCTTAATCAATACAACAAGCATTTACAGATAACGGAGTTGATAGGAAATGATATGGACGATTATCGCTACAATCATCGGGGTAATACTAATATTTATTTCGAGTCCTACAAGTGCACTTGTAGGTTGGATTTTGAATAAATTTGCACTTCACCCAAAGCTTGATCCGAAAGATATTACTGTAACATTTAACGGAATGCGCTTAGAAGAGGAGGAGAAAAATCGCTTCAGTACCTATTTTAATGAAGCGCAATATGTAAAGAGAAACCACATCTTCCCAGGAACTGAAAAATCGTTTTTACATCCTGAGACTGCTGTGATTCCGTTCGTCATCAATGTGAAAAACAGGAAAAAAGAGATGAACTTCTTTTTGTACCATAATGATGACCATGTTGATGTAGTCAAACAGTGGAAGAAAAAAGTTGCTTCCTTTAGCCTTAGTTCCGAGCCTCTCCAAAACTTCAGTATTTCTGAAAAGGCTTGATGGCCTTATTCACACCCTTCATTTCTATCGTATTGATTGAACATTTAAATACCAATAGATGGAAATAAAAAACGGTGCCTATCCACTACAACTCATTAGAGTTTATATAAATTCATAAAGAAGCCAATAACCAAAACCCCTTCAAAGCAGCATGAAGGGGTCTTTGTAGCTACAGCGGCCATCCTTGGTCTACGCTAAGATGGACGCCATTTTTAACATTGACTCTTTAAATGGTATTGACGTCCGGCATTTTATAAACCGCTTTCTTGTTAAATTCAACATATTTAGCAAACATAGTCCCCAAAAAGCGGGTAGCCTTCATTGCCAAAGGCGCCAACCCTATGCCTACGAAGAAAAGAATCACACTAAAAATCGTTTGCAGCACATTAAATTGTTGTATTTCCAATACATTTACGACGGTTAATAAAACCGGCGATACAACAAATGAAATAACAATCGTCCATAAAGAAAACAACAGCCCCGCTAATGCAATGGCGATTCCAGAAAACACAATTACATTAAAAGAAATGACGCCAAATAAAGCGAAATAGTTAACACGTTTCACGACTCTTCCTCCATCCCCAGTAATTCTTCGACCCATACTTTTCCATACTTAATTATAATCCAATTCAAAAAATTGTAATCAGACTCCAGACCGATTTTAAATACGGTGCCTGTGCAGCACTCAATTATGACTATTCACAAAGATGATTAATTATTCGATTTGAATGTTGCGAAATACTGCACCTATCACTTCTAGACACTCTTTCTATGCAATTGTAGTGTATTTACTGAATAGTGTGCTGCACAGGCACCGAAATAGAAAGCCTTTATCTACGTAGTTGGACCTTTATTCATCCTTCTCCAATTCCTTGTACCACTTCTCTTTCCACGCTTCCACTTTCGTGTCGATTTCATCCCTCGCCTGTTTCGCTTCTTCACTCTTCTGCTCTTTTACTTCCGTAAAATGGGCTGATCTCAGTTCTCCCATTTCCTTGGCTAGATCAATGACCTCGTACGCTCTCTCATCATCAATGATCTTTTTGTTCTTTAAATAATAAGCAGCATTGCTAATTCGCGTTGCCTCTCGATCGGAAATATTCTTGAGCGGGTCATGGATTGCAATAAGTGCCTCCATTTGATGAACCAAATCATGGAGCATGACGCCTTGCTGGCTCATCACTTGCATCATGCTCGGCTTCCATTTCTTAATGAGAACTCCTTCAAATTCGGACGGGTTTCGCACTGTCGCATATTCACCGCCACCTGCTTCTGCCACTGTTTTCAGCTCGTTTTGCCCTTCATCATCGACGTCGAAGCCGATAATATTCACCTTCGCCTCGATATCGCTTTCATGCAGCTTTTTCGCCGCGGCAACCGGATCGCCGTCGCACGTCTCTACACCATCACTTACGATATAAACGATATTCCTAAAGTGCTCTGTATCATAAGAAGACAAATACTCATGTGCCTTTTCCATCGCACCGGCTAATGGCGTCCAGCCGCTCGCACCAAAAGAATCCATCGCTTTTTGGAATGAACCTTCGTCATACGCGCCAAGCGGGTAAAGCTCTTCGAGCGAACTGCAAGAAAGCTGCTTATCCGCTTCCGTCCCTGCACCTTTATGGCCGTATGCAAACAGGGAGACATTAACATCATCAGACAACTGGCCAGTGAAATCTTCAATCGCCTGCTTCGCAAGAGACATACGCGACTCGCCTCCAATTTCCGCCTTCATGCTCCCGCTTGCATCCATCAAGATAACGACATTCGTCTTTTGTCTCTTCGCAATCTCAATTTCATCCTCGCCTTCCGGCAACTCAGGCATCACATACCCATGCTCATACGACGTTAACTGATCATAGAAGGTCGAATACTGCCCCGAGCCTAATTGATAAACAAGATAGTCATAAATCTCATCCGCGCTCAAACCCGGATGCTCCTCGAAATAGGTAGGCAACTCTTCTTCCATGAGTCCTTGAAACGTATCTTCATAAAATCGATGATATTGCACCCAATTGACAGTCTTTGCCGCCTCCACCTCAGGGTCCATATGAGCTTCCACCAACTTGCCCGCAGGCTGAGAAATCATATCCTCCACCGTCCGGGCCGCTTTAGGAATTTGCTCCTCGACAACCGATTTTGTTTCTTCTTCCGACATCGAAACTTCCGGCTCTACTTCAGATTCAGGCTCCGGTTTATCCGTACACGCCGCAAGCATCATACAGCATCCAATACTCATGACAGTATATTTAAAATTCATCCGCTTCACCAAATTCACTCCCTTTCACAGAACTACCTTTTATACGGACACCAGCTACAATAGTTCCTATGTGGAAGGGCCTAAATTAAGGTGCCTGTGCACCAAACATTTATGACAATTCATTAGATTTTATATAAATACGTAAAGAAGCCAATCAAATGTTGATATGGTTGGCTTCTTTCATTTAGGCTATGCAATTGTAGTGTATTGACTGAATAGTGTGCTGCACAGGCACTGGAAAAAGGATTACGCTCTACTTACAACAATCTCTTCATCCACAACGTCCACATGGACTTTTTCAATCTGGTCTTCTTCCAAGATGAGATCTGTTAATGGATCTTCGATTTTGTCTTGGATGATTCTCCGAAGTGGTCGTGCTCCAAAACGTTTGTCGTAGCCGAGCTTCACCAATTCCCGTTTCGCTTCTGGAGAAATCGAAATTGCGATATCGTTTTCTTCGATTGCATCTTCCAAATCAACGAGCATCAGGTCGACAATTTCGAGTAGGTTGTCTTCTGTTAATTCATTGAACGAGACAATCGCGTCGAAACGGTTCAGGAATTCAGGTTTGAAGTAGTTTCCTAACGATTCCAGCATGGAGACGGATTCATGTGCGGTTTGATTGAACCCGACATTTATCTTTTTCTCCCCAGTTCCGGCGTTGCTTGTCATAATAATGACGGTGTCTTTGAAGCTGACTGTTCGACCGTGGGAATCGGTTAACCGGCCATCTTCCATAATTTGAAGGAACATATGTTGAACGTCAGGATGCGCTTTTTCGATTTCATCGAATAGCAAAATCGAATACGGATTGCGGCGGACTTGTTCCGTTAATTGGCCTGCTTCTTCGTGCCCTACGTAACCTGGAGGAGAGCCGATGATTTTAGAGACGGCATGTTTCTCCATGTATTCACTCATATCGAGGCGAATTAACGTGTCGCGCGAACCGAATAGTTCTTCCGCCAGTACTTTTGTGATTTCTGTTTTACCGACACCCGTTGGACCGACGAATAAGAATGATCCGATTGGTCGAGTTTTTGATTTCAACCCTGCGCGGCTTCGGCGGATTGCTTTAGCAACTTTGTCGGCCGCTTCCTTTTGTCCGATTACTTTTTTACGTAGATTTTCTGCAAGGTCTTTCATTTTCGCTTGTTCCGATGCTTGTAGTTTCGTAACTGGGATGCCTGTTTTTTCTTCTACGATTTCCTCGATATCTTCAACCGTCACCTCATAGATTGATGCTTCGCCTTGTTTCGCTTCTTCTAGTTGTTGACCTAATTGCATTTCTTCTTGGCGTAACGCTGCCGCTTTCTCATAGTCCTCCATGTCCGCAGCTTGTCCTTTTTGTAGAACGACTTCTTCTAGCCGTTTTTCGATTGCATCCACATTCGTAGAAGACTGGTTTAGATTCAAGCGCGCTCCTACTTCATCCATCAAATCGATTGCCTTGTCCGGCAAAAATCGGTCTTGGATATAGTGTTGTGATAAAGTGACGAATGCACGGATCGCCTCATCGGAATAACGCACTTCATGGAAAGCTTCATAACGGTCTTTAATGCCGTGCAAGATGGTGATCGCGTCTTCCGGAGAAGGCTCTTTGACAATGATCGGTTGGAAGCGGCGTTCGAGTGCCGCGTCTTTTTCAATTTGACGATATTCTTTCAACGTCGTTGCGCCAATAAGCTGCATGCTGCCACGTGCCAATGCTGGTTTTAATATATTCCCTGCATCCATTTTGGAGCCTTCCGCTGAACCTGCGCCGACGAGAAGATGAATTTCATCGACGAAAACGATGACATCTTTCCGGTTCTCGATCTCCTCGATCAATTGCTTCATCCGCTCTTCAAATTGACCGCGGATTCCGGTATTCGTCACAAGTGATGCTACGTCCAACACGTACACTTGTTTATTCAACAGTTTTGCGGGAACATCGCCTTCATGGATTTTCACTGCGAGCCCTTCTGCAATCGCTGTTTTACCTACACCTGGTTCTCCGATAAGAACAGGATTGTTTTTGTTTCTTCTATTTAATGTTTCAATAACGCGTTTCACTTCTTGATCGCGCCCGATGACTGGGTCGATTTTCCCTTCCTTGGCGTCATTCGAAATATTTTTACCAAGTTGGTCTAACAAGCCGTTTCCTTGATGTCCATCGACTTCTCTAACTTGCGTATGTGCTTGCGGGTTGCCATTCGCTTGGAAAAATTGATTTGCATCATTGCCAAATGACGGCATCTTCATTTGTCCTTGGATCTCTTGAAAACATGTATGGCACAAATTCATCTGCATACGTTGATGATTCACTTGGAGTCGCAAGCTCATTGTCGCTTCGTTTTTACCACAGTGTTGACATTTCATAAGCCATTTCCTCCTTATATCGTTCATTTCATTTACACGGTCTGACATTGACTATCTTTGACTTATAACTTTATTATACACTGACCTTATTTGACTTTCAAGATTTTTGACTGGTTTACCCAAGGCATCGAAAAACGAATGGACAGCCCTGACATTTCACAGATATCTTGCATTTACTAGAATGGAGTAGATAGGAGGTGAATCAAATGGCGCTTTCCCTTATTAACATTAACGTCGATGTCTCAGGCAATTCGACAAGATTTTTTAATGTATTGGCAGCAGCTTTAACTGTAGCCGATGGGACAACCGTACCCGTAACTGATTTTTTGGATGACAGTGGCACTGCAGCAACTGCTTTTCCAACCGTAACGAATGGTTACTACAATCTTTATATAAACGGTGTACTACAAGAGGGCGATTCGTATACAATATCTACAACAGAATTGACCTTTAATGAAGTCGCAGGCAGCATATCTGCTGGAACACCATTGGTTGTAGAAGCTGTAGATTTAGTAACAGTAGTCTAACTAACCAACCCTTTATTCGAAGCTTGGTTATATGGGACAAGCGTTTGCATAATAGGTGATGAAGGGATAGCATCACAAATGGAATCCCCTCCAAAGCCTTTTCACGGCGTTTGAGGGGATACTTTTACTCAAGGTAGAATTTAAAGTAGGTGCCTGTGCAACAACCAATTATGACTATTTGACAAAAAGTATATTAATACAAAAAGAAGCCAACTGAATGTTGATATAGTTGGCTTCTAACATAATTTTATGCATTTGTAGTGAATTGTCTGAGTTGTGTGCTGCACAGGCACCGTTTTGGATTGTTAATTAATGGTCCAGCTCAAGATCCCGCCGTACATACACATTCACGATGGAGCCGATTTGACGGACATCGACGACAAATCCTATCCATGCGGAACTGCACTCTAAACCTTCACATACGATTTCAGTCAGCCTATGATCATAATCAATATGGACCGTTCCTTCCTTCTTGCCAGTAGCTTTGATACGGAATGTATTTGTTCCTGGATCACGAGTGATTTCTGCAATTTGCGCGGCATCCTTTTCCCGGATTTTAAATCCGCCTTTGTATTTTTCCGTTTCCACATATACGTCGGTTGGATTTTCTCTAATGGCTTCGACATCATAATAAGATTGAGCGTCGTTCTGCTTTGCCTCAATTCCGTATCGTATTTCCTTCCCGCTCTCGAGCTTCACAGTAGCGATATACTGGCCCGGATTATCGATATCAAATGAGACGATCGTGTATTGATCCACATTGAACGGCACATTGTCAGAGATTTTCTCCCCTTCCATCGTCGCAAGGGAGATCGTTTCAATGTTTTCCTTGATATCATATAGCTGGACGGCTGTCGGCGCCATGTCTTCCGTCTCTTCCAGTGTCAATGTCAGTTCGCCGTTCACTTTTGTAATGTGAACATAATATTTCACGTAGTCTTTTACGTTTGAGCCCTTGCTCGGCCTACCTTGTAAATTCAAGATGCCTTTCCCTTCTTTTACGGGAACGACTTGAATTTTGTCTTCGGTGTAACCTTCTGTTCCGAACACTTCAAATGCTTTAAAGTATCCGTCCTCTGCATCCGATTGCCAAATTCGCACATACTCCCATTTCAAGTCACTCGCCTTGATCGTCACCATCGGCGGCTTCGCTTCTTCGGTCGCTCTCAACATCTTCGCCGCTTGCCCTCTTGTGATGACAGCGTTCGGGCTGAACGTAGTCGAAGTCGTTCCCGAAGTGATACCGAGTGCGTATATCGCGAGAATGTTTTCAGTATGCGATTGATTATTCGAAAGATCCTTGAATGGATGATTGTAGATCGGTTCTCGTGGCAGATCAAACGCTTTGACGATAATCGAAGCCATCTGTCCCCGTTTAATCGGATCGTTCGGACCGAATCGACCGTCTCCGTAGCCGCTAATCATGCCTTTCTCCGTCATCGCCGCAATCGCTTTGTAGTAACCATTCGCTGTCGATACGTCTTTGTATCCCGGATTTTTCACATTCGTTGTATCCAAGTTGGTCATCTTCGCAATGATCGCGGCCGCCTGACCCCTCGTAATGGAATTGCCCGGCTTGAATGTGCCATCCGGATAACCACCAATAATATTGCGTTCCGCAAGATCATACACCGCTTCCGCGAAATGCTTTGTTTGCGGCACATCCGAGAATTGCAGTGTGCTTGCAGCAAAGCTAGTTGCTGGAAGGCTGATGGCGAGTACCAGTGCACCAAATATGCTCAATCGCCTTTTCATTATTTTTCCTCCGCTCCGACAAGTCAATGTAATGGCAAGCACCGTACAGACGTAGTTTTCTGGAAATAGTTTCAAAGATTTCAGGAATATCCCGTTTTATTTTTTGGTGGATCAGACTGACTCTTTGTTTTTCTTCATCACTTTGATCCATGAGTACAAATTATATAAAAAGGCAACGTATCCGACCACCAATAGCACGATGAACCACTTAGCTTGCCGTGGCAAATGCTCGGACATATATTCGTTCTGCGTGAATAGCAAATGATGGATGAACACCATTAATATGAAACTAAAAATGACCCAAAGAAGGTCTTTCTGATTTTTGAAGATGAAAAGAAGCGCTGCTTGCATTAAAAATGTAATTGAAAGAATCCACTGCATCCTTGACATATACTGTTGAAATTCCCCTTCTCCCCCATCGTCATCGGATTCCTGCCACGCAGTGAACGCGGCTTGGTCGCCGTCGAATAGGTAATAGACTTGATTCACACTAGAGCTCTTATAAACTGCTATATCCAAAGTAGCCATCAGATAACCCTTTTCTATATGTGGTTGCGCGCCGATGATTTCCCCAAAGTGTTCAAAATCCACCGCAACATTTCCCGATTCATCCATATACGCCCCTTTTAAGGTGCCTTTTAGTTTTGATTTGAATAAATCCTCACGTGCTAAAACTTTTTCAATTTCTCTTTCAATCCGAGGCTCCCGCTTTCCGTAGCGATCCTCGATGGATGTAGGGTCCTCTTCGTCGGCAGGCACAATCACCGGGGAATTTGCGTCTTGCGGCGTGTCGCTTGCAAAAAAGCCAAGTTCTTTCCCAATGATTCCACTTAGGAAGACGAAGAATGCGCAAAGGGAAATAGCAGTGAGCAGCTGTGGCAGTAGATTTCGGCGTTTTTGGGCCGGAACACTTTGATTCATTTCTATAATCCGCTTTCGGGTCTCGCGCTTATCTTGCTCAGTAAAGTATTCGTCCTCCGAAATGACCTTATCCATTTCCTCCTGCAACGCCTTCAATTTGTCATCCATCTGCCTCACCTCTCTCCAAAAGTTCCAATGGCCTTTTCAACTTCTCCCTGCCCCGGTGGAGCCTCACCTTCACCGCACTCTCGCTTATTCCAAGGACGTCACTCACTTCTTTGATTGATAGATGTCTATAGTAATAAAGCAAAATCACTTCCCGATATGGAATCGACAATTTAAGTACCTCATCGACAATCTGCTCACGCTCAAGTTGGTCGATCATTTCATAGTCTGCTCCCCGACGATTTGGCCGTAATATTTCCTTTATATTTTCCTGCACGATCATTTTCCGGACATGCCAGCTCTTTAAGTAATCTTTGCATTTATTAATCGCGATCGAATATATCCAAGTTTTAATTGAAGATTTCCCCGCGTACGAATCGAGTTTCATGTAGACGGTTAGAAAGATTTCCTGCGTCATATCTTCTGCCGTCGAATGATTTTTCACATATGTATAGACAAGCCTCTTAATTTCTTCCCCATATTGGTCCATCAGCAATTCAATTTGATCATCCGGGCTCATTGCCTCCCAATCCAACTGCCCCATGTCCTCCCCCCTTCCCTACATTTTAGACGACGCCCGATTATAGACGGTTACAAGTTTTCCAATGAACACATGCTTTATGTAATCATATAGTTATGGCAATTCGCTGCCTAGTTTTGAATCTTCCTGGCCACTAGACACGTAGAAGATTTAAAGGCGAGATCAACGTATTCTACAATAAGGGGGATTTTCCGTTGGCAATCTTAAATTCATTTTCACAATACATAAGGACCGTGCGACTGAAGCAGGAAGGGATAGCGCATGGCATTTTCCCGTTCACCCTTCCCTTCGTCCGGAACTTGCACGAATTGGAGCTACATCCGAACATCACGTATGTAATCGGTGAAAACGGAATGGGTAAATCGACGTTGCTGGAGGCAATTGCGATTGCGTATGGGTTTAATCCGGAAGGAGGGACATTGAATTTCAACTTTTCCAGTTTTGATTCCCACTCGAAACTCGATGAACATATTCGTCTTGTTAAGGGTGCAGAACGGGCGAGGGATCATTTTTTCTTCCGTGCCGAGACGTTTTACAATGTGGCGACGAATATCGAGGAGCTAGACCAAGATCCTCTTTCCGGTCCAAAGATCATTGATTCGTTTGGAGGGGTATCCCTTCACGAGCAATCACACGGGGAATCCTTTTTCGCCGTGTTCCGGGAACGGTTTAGGGGAAACGGTTTATATATTTTGGACGAGCCTGAAGCCGCCTTGTCCCCGCTTCGCCAAATTTCTTTGCTTGCGCGGATCAACGAACTCGTCGAGGAAGGATCCCAGTTCATCATATCGACCCATTCACCGATCATCATGGCGCATCCGCTTTCAAAAATCGTCCAGATTACAGAAGACGGAATCCATGAAACGACGTTGGAGAAAACGGAGCATTACTCGATTATGAAACAGTTTTTCGACGATCGGGAGCGTTTGTTGTATCATCTGTTTCAGGATGAATAGCTACAAGCAAACCCCTTCAAAGCCTTTTCGCGGCTCTGAAGGGGTTCTGACTTCACCGATACGGGTTTTCCACCCATGGTCCGACCGTCGATAATCTCGTCAGCTGCTTCGCCATATGTGCGGGCGTGTAAGGCATATCATGTTTCAGCCACCAGATGATGACGCCTAAATAGGCTGATGTGATATAGGCTACTGACATTTCAATAGGCACTTTAAACTCGATTTTATCCTCAACCATATACTGCGTCGCTCTCTCCACCAATGTTCCAATGATTTCCCTGACAGACTCCGTGAAGTACGGCACTTTTTCTTGGACGAGCATGACTTTATAAAAGCGTTTCTGTTCAATCATTTTATTAAATAAGCGAATGAAAATCGGATGCGGATTTTCACTATCATATTTGAATTCAAACTCCTTCACTTGCACGCTGATGCGTAAATTCTCCAGCGCCCCGTCCAACATTTGTTCAAGCAATTCATCTTTGTCGTAGTAGTGCAAGTAGAATGTCGCCCGATTGAGTGTGGACCTTTCGGATATTTCCCTTACCGTAATCTTTTTATAGTCCTTTTCCCCCATCAACTCCAATAACGCTTCCTCAAACATCGCCTTTGTCCTTTGAACTCTCGGATCCATTTTGATAGACAATTTAGTTCCCCCTGTCGATTAATTATCTCTGTCGTAGACATTATTGATCGTTATGACTAGAATGCATCATTTATCCGAAAAGTGTTTATTGCTCAAACTATCTATTTACCTATAATTATATAGGACAACAGCTTATCAATAAAGGAAGTTTGCAAATGAATCATTTTTACTTTCATTTACATGAAAGCGGTTTCTAATATGATAAGGGGGTTTGGGAAATGATAGTGAAAAACGATATGAAGTGGGATGCAGAAACAGATGTCGTCGTATTAGGCAGTGGGGGCGCCGCTTTGACGACGGCGATTCTCGCCCATGATCAAGGGGCGGAAGTTGTCATCCTTGAGAAATCGGATCAGATCGGCGGTACGACAGCTTTTTCCGGCGGGATTCCGTGGATTCCGAATAACCGTTATATGAAGGAGCTCGGTTTGGAAGATTCGCATGAAGAAGCGAAGACGTATATTACAAAACTGACGCATGGCAAAGAGCCCGATCCTGAATTGATTGACGTCTATATTGAGCATGGCCCGAAGATGATCGATTACTTGTATGAACATACACCAGTAAGATTCGCGGTTCCTAAAGGGTATGGCGACTATTATGCAGATCTGCCCGGGGGAAAAAAGGAAGGCCGCTCTCTCGACCCCCTTCCGTTTCCTTTGAACGATTTAGGGGAATGGTCAGAGAAAATAAGAAGAAACCCGATCTTCCCTCCTTTGACGTTGGAAGAAGGCGGAGCCAGTGATCCAGGGGATATCGATTTCACTCTTGTCGGTACACGAATGGAAAACAATATTACGACGATGGGAAGGGCGTTGGCTGCCAGTCTTTTTAAAGGTGTACTTGATCGCGGCATTCAAACATTAACTTCCACCCCGGGAAAAGAACTTGTGATGGATGATGAAGGAGCTGTCATTGGCGTCCGTGCGGAAAGTGGAGATGGGACAGATATTTTCATCGGTGCTCGAAAGGGTGTCATGATTGCTTCCGGCGGATTTGAGTGGAACAAGGAACTTGTCCGTTCATTTTTAAAAGGGGCCATTACGCATCCGCAATCCCCTTCTTACAATGAAGGCGATGGGTTGATTATGGCGATGGAAGCTGGAGCAGCTCTTGGCAATATGAGCGAAGCTTGGTGGTCCCCGGCTTTTGTGGATCCGACGATTGAATACGAAGGAAAAGTTTATAATCAAATCGACTCGCGAGCACGTACAATGGCCAATTCAATTATTGTCAATAAACATGGGACACGCTTTGTCAACGAAGGTGCCACTTATATGGACCTGCCGAAGTCATTTTACACGTATGACCAGAACTCGCAATCATTGCCGAATGAATCGAATGTGTGGCTCATTTTTGATCAGCAATTAAAAGACCGCGCGTTAATCGTGACGATGGCGCCTGGCGAAAATGCGCCGGACTGGGTACCGCAAGCGGATAGCATCCAGGAACTTGCGGAAAAAATCGGAGTCGATCCGAATCAGCTGGAAGCAACGGTCGAGCGCTTTAATCATCATGCTGTAAATCACGAAGACCCTGACTTCAACCGCGGATCATTGCACTTCGAGAATTTCGCAAATCGATTCAAAGGCCGTGAAGCGATGATCGGGCCAATTGAAAAAGGGCCGTTTTACGCATTGCCGATCTATGCAGGGTCACTAGGGACGAATGGCGGGCCGCGCATTAATGAACATGGACAAGTCATCAGTTTACGTGGAGAAGTTATTCCGGGGCTCTATGCTGCAGGCAACGCGGCGATGGGCATATTGGGCGGTGCATATCCGGGCGCAGGCGGAACGATCGGGCCTGCTATGACATTCGGCTATTTGGCAGGTATGCATATCGGCAACCTGAAACCGCGTAAGATAAGCGACGCGGAAAGCGTTTTAGCATAATAAAGGAGGAACTTTACATGCCTAGTGGAACACATACGACAGAGTTGGATATACCGATTGAAAAGGTGTGGGATTTCGTCAGTGACATGAATAGGTGGGCGCCGCTCGTCCCAGGATATATCGAACATGAAATTTTGAGCGAAAAGCAATCGACATGGACGTTTAAAGGCGATATCGGCATTATGCAAAAGACCGTCAAATTACAAATCGATATTACAGAATGGCGGGAG
>NZ_LQYA01000119.1 GCF_001531445.1 Sporosarcina koreensis | reverse complement strand
CTTCACGCATATTATAATTTCACCGAGTCTCTCGTTGAGACAGTGCCCAGATCGTTACGCCTTTCGTGCGGGTCGGAACTTACCCGACAAGGAATTTCGCTACCTTAGGACCGTTATAGTTACGGCCGCCGTTTACTGGGGCTTCAATTCGAAGCTTCGCTTGCGCTGACCTCTCCTCTTAACCTTCCAGCACCGGGCAGGCGTCAGCCCCTATACGTCACCTTACGGTTTTGCAGAGACCTGTGTTTTTGCTAAACAGTCGCCTGGGCCTATTCACTGCGGCTCT
>NZ_LQYA01000118.1 GCF_001531445.1 Sporosarcina koreensis | reverse complement strand
GGCGCAGGCAATCTCTCGACCAACGGCACGCTGCTGCCTTTCATGTTCAAGGGTAATGTGGCCGCCGTCTCCAACACCGAACTGGCGATCGATATCAAGCGCAAGACCACGACCGAACTGGGCCTCAACCGCTCGCAGGCGACCGCCTATGATGCGATCTTCGCCGCGCTCGCCAAGGACGACAAGATCGCCGGCTCCTATCTCGCCACCACCGATGGCGACAGCTTCCGCCGCAAGGTCAAGCAGATGCTGCCCGATCACGCGGGTGGCGCGTTCGAGACGGTGACGATGGGATCGCGCGCAACCGCGAGCTTCCTCGCCGATCCGAACGCGCCCTTCGCCGACATGGGCAATTGGGGCTTCTGGCTACAGCAGGTCGGCTGGGGCACGTCGAAGGGCCTGGGCGACACCGCCTCCTACGACATCAGCGGCTGGGGAGCCTCGGGCGGCGCGGAGATCAAGACCGACCTCGGCAGCTTCGGCATCGGTCTTGCCTATCTTTATGGCAAGGACGCCGATGGTGGCACCGACAACAAGGTCGACGCTGGTCAATATGAAGTGTCGGGCTACTGGCGCGGCTATTGGGGCCCGTTCCAGGGCTGGACGCGCGCCTCCTACGCCCATGTCGACTTCAAGGGCACCCGTCGCTTTCAGGCGTCGACCGGCACCGACGCGGTCGAACGCGTCGCCAACGGCGCGTGGAACGGCCGACTGCTCTCGGCTGCAGCCGGTGCCGCCTATACCCTGCACATGGGCTCGTTCAGCCTC
>NZ_LQYA01000117.1 GCF_001531445.1 Sporosarcina koreensis | reverse complement strand
CAGATCGGCAAGATCCTCGGTTGCCGGGTGATCGGCATTGCCGGCGGTCCGGACAAGTGCCGCCGTCTTCTCGAGGATTATGGTTTCGACATCGCGATCGATTATCGCGGTAAGGACGTCGCGACCCTTGCGGCAGAAATCCGCACCCATGCGCCGAACGGCGCGGACGTCATCTTCGAGAATGTCGGTGGCGACGTGATGGACGCCGAACTGATGAACCTTGCCATGGGCGCGCGCATCGTGCTGTGCGGCCTGATCAGCGAATATAATTCCGAGCAGAAGGTCGGTATTCGTAACCTGTGGCAGGTGCTGGTCCAGCGCGCCGTCATCAAGGGCTTTCTGATCGCCGATTATGTACCGCGGTTCGGTGAGGGCGGTGCCCAGATGGCGACGTGGATGGCCGAGGGGCGGCTGCGCATCGACGAGGATGTTCAGGAGGGGCTGGAGAACGCCTATCCCGCCTTCATGCGCCTCTTCACCGGTGCGAACACCGGCAAGCTCGTGCTCAAGATCGCATGAGCGACGGCAGGCTGGCGGGCCTTCGCGCGGTCGTTACCGGCGCGGGCTCGGGGATCGGTGCGGCGACAGCCCGCCGCCTCGCGGCCGATGGCGCGCGATTGTTCACCGTCGATCTGGCCGGCGGCGTCGACATGGCTGTCGACGTGACGGCCGAGGGGGCCAATGCGGCGATCATTGCGGCAGCCACCGAGGCGCTGGGCGGGATCGATGCACTGGTGCCCTGCGCGGGTGTATCGGCCTTTCTGCCGCTCGAGGGGCATGAGGATGCCGCCTTCGACCGGACGATCGCGGTGAACGTCACCGCCGTGTTCCGCCTGGTGCGCGATGCGTTGCCGCAGTTGAAGGCGAGCGGGCGGGGGCGGATCGTCATGATCGGCTCGGTGGCGTCGGCCTTCGGCGATGCGGGATTGGTGGCCTATGCCGCTTCCAAACATGCCGTGCTGGGCATGGCCCGCGCGATGTCCGGCGAGCTGGGCGGAGCGGGGATAACCGTCAATTGCGTGATGCCGGGTGCGATCGAGACGCCGATGACCGCCCCGGCCTTCACCGACATGCCCGAATATCGGACGCATTGGGAAGCGAAGGCTGCGCTCGGCCGGCTCGGTCAGCCCGAGGATATTGCCGACGTCATCGCCTTCCTCTGCAGCGAGG
>NZ_LQYA01000116.1 GCF_001531445.1 Sporosarcina koreensis | reverse complement strand
AAGAATGGAAGAGCGCAAAAAGCAACGCACCTGCCAGTCCTCCTCCGAGAGCTCCGCTTCTAGATGCAATCCCTTCATTTGTGACAAGCACTTTCCATGTCTCTTTAAATGCCGAATTGGACATGAGCACTTTGCTTTCATATAGTTCTTTGAATAAATAGATGTGGCTGAATAATAACAAACTTGCCAATATGAAAAGACTTCCGCCGACAATCCGGTTTTTCCAACCGACCGTCTTCCGTTTCACCATGAAGAGCAGCGCCTGTACAATTAATAAGAGCGGGATGGCTCCATGCCAATTCCCGAATAGCAGTCTTGTGAAAGAGGATAGACCCCTTCCGACGATGCCGAACTCAAAAATAATGATGATAGCCAAGCCGATCATCGTTAAACCTGCCACTTCGTACAGCAATGGATGGAGGCCGTCATCCTTCTTTTTTGAAGCGGCTGCCTTTTTCTTTTTCTTTGTTTTTTTGGACATGTCACTTCTCCTTTCGAAAAAAGGATTTCCCGCCGTCCGGTCGGCATGGAAATCCTTTTCTTCTTGTTGCGCTTTTCATCTAGACTCTGGCGACTCGAGGGACTAAGCGGCCGCCTTCGCTTTTGGATTAATATTCCATAATAATCGGAATGATCATCGGTCTTCTTTTCGTTTGTTGGAATAAATAAGAGCTCAATGTATCGCGGATCTCTTGCTTTATGTTTGTCCATTCGAACGTATCTTTATTCACATACTTTTCCACGATTTTCCTCACAAGGTTTCGAGACTCATCGAGCAGTTCCTCAGACTCCCTCACATATACGAATCCTCGGGAGACGATTTCCGGGCCGGCAGCAATTCTCTTCTGTCTGCGGCTTAACGTGATGACGACAGTAAAAATCCCATCTTGCGACAATAGCTTTCTGTCACGCAACACGATATTGCCGACATCTCCGACCCCGATTCCGTCAATGAGGATATTGCCGGCTTGTACACGGCCGCTCATTCTCATCTTGTCGTTTTTATATTCGACAATATCCCCTTTATCCGCTATGAAGATCTGGGACTTTTGCAATCCGATCTGCTGAGCGAGCTTAGAATGCGCAATGAGCATTTTATATTCCCCTTGGATGGGAATGAAATACTTCGGCTGCATCAAATTCAACATTAATTTCAAGTCTTCTTGACTGCCGTGTCCGGATACATGTACATTCTTCGAAGCTGTAAGGACGTTCGCCCCAGCTTTCGATAATTCATTCGCCATCTGATACATGGACACTTCCATGCTAGGAGATGGTGTGAATGTAATAAGGACTGTGTCAGTATCTTTGATTTTAATATCTTTATGGTGTTTGCGGACGATTTTTTCAAGTGCGTCGAGCGGTTCGCCTTGATTGCCCGTCACGATAATCACGATTTGATCATCGGAATATTTACCGATATCTTTCACGGAAATGACCGTTTCTTCATCAATTTGCAAATACCCTAACCGCTTCCCGACTTCAAAATAGCTTTCCAAACTCTTTCCGACGACGGCCACTTTCTTGCCTGTTTCGAGCGCCTTATCGAAAACCTGCTGAATCCGAATGAAGTTGGAGGCGTACAAGGCAACGAGAATGCGACCTTCCGCTGCATGGAATGTAGTTGACAACCGATCTTCAATGACGGTTTCGGATGTTGTATAGCCCGGACGTTCAGCTTCATTCGAATCGGACATGAGAATGAAGACGCCTTCTTCGCCCAATGCAGCCATTTTAGCGATATCCGGACGATACTTCCCTTTTGCAGATTGGTCGAATTTGAATTCGCCCGTATGGACGATAGCACCTTCACTCGTATGGAAGACGATGCCCAGGGAATCCGGAATGCTATGAGTCGTATGGAAAAACGTCACATACGTCTGTTTGAAATTCATCCGGCTTTTATTCGTCACTTCAAAGAATTTCACGCCTGCCGGTGCCGGCATCTCTTTCAGATGCTCTTTGGCAAGGGCGAGCGTAAGCTTGGAACCGTACACGGGAGCCTGCACTTTTTGAAGCAGGTAGGCGATGGACCCGATCGCATCTTCGTGTCCGTGCGTCAAGAAGATCCCTTTCACCCGATCTTTATTTTCCTCGATGTATGCCAGGTCCGGAATGACGATGTCAATGCCGAGCATTTCTCCTTCAGGGAACATAAGTCCTGCGTCTACGATGAATAGTTCATCATCGATTTCGATGACGTACATCGCTTTTCCGATTTCCCCGACCCCTCCCAGCGGAATTACTTTAATTATTTCGTTTTTCGTTTTTGCCACTTTGCTTCCTCCTATACTTTGATTGAAAAAGACTGGTGTTGGATCTGAACCGTCTATGTATGCAATTCTTGCGATTGTAAAATGGTCGCCTATGCTTTCTTATTTAAATTCCAACTGTCCATTTTCATTATTATTAGGTTGTTGCTTATACCCGTCCACAACGACTAAGTTTCATTATACGTGAGAATGCCCCAACTACACAAACAAAAAAAGCCGGTGATTGCTACCGGCTTTGATTTATTGAAAAATATGCTCGTTTCTTTTAAATGTATTCCACACTTCGTCGAAGGCAGCGGAATCTTTTCCGAAAGCTGTCAACGGCATTCGTACTCCACCTGTCTCGATTCCCAGCTTGGCAAGGGCATATTTGACCGGGACAGGGTTAGGAGCGGAAAACACAGCGTGGAATAATGGCAGCAATGTTCTATGCATCAATGCGGCCGTAGTCGTATCACCGTCTTTGAATGCACGAATCATTTGCTGCATTTCAGCACCGGCGATATGGGATGCGACAGAGATAATGCCATCTCCGCCGATCGATAGTAGCGGCAACGTCAATGCATCGTCTCCGCTGTACACTTTGAAGCCATTATCCGTGCCTGTTATGATAGCGGACATTTGATCAAGACTGCCGCTCGCTTCCTTAACAGCCCGGATATTTTTGATTTTCGATAATTCGATGACGGTTTCCGCCTCCATATTGACCGCGGCTCTGCCAGGGATGTTATAGAGTAGAATCGGCAGGTCCGTAACACTAGCAATATGAGTAAAATGCGTGACAATCCCTTTTTGATCGGGCTTATTGTAATAAGGAGTAACAAGCATGATGCCATCCGCACCAAGCTCATCCGCCTGTTTTGTTAGTTTAACTGTTTCCGCTGTATTAAAGGTCCCGGTGCCTGCAATGACAGGAATCCTTTTTCGGACGATTTCAATTGCATATTTAAATATATCCGATTTTTCTTGATGGTTTAACGTGGGCGATTCCCCCGTAGTTCCACAGACGATCAAGGAATCCGTCCCCGTCGCGATCAAATGCTCGATCAATCGCTCCGTCAAGTCAAAATCGATGCCCCCAGACTGAGAAAAAGGAGTGACCATCGCTGTGCCTATTTGTCCAAGTTCCAATCTGACCATTCCTTTTCATGGATTTTATGTTGAAGCACTCGCTTCGGTGTTCCATGACTGTTTTACCCTTTCAATCTTACTTAATCAATTCCTCAGCGATTTGGACGGAATTGAGTGCTGCGCCTTTCAATAAGTTATCTGATACGATCCACATATGGAATCCGCCCGGTTGTTTCGGATCTTTCCGAATGCGGCCGACGAAAACTTCATCTTTCCCTTCAGCGAATAACGGCATCGGATACAATTGTGCGGATGGGTCATCCTGGACAACAATCCCTGGTGCCTTTTCCATTGCGGACCGGATATCGTCAACAGTTGCGTTTTCATCATTTGTTTCAATATAGACCGATTCCGAATGGCCTGTCACAACTGGAAGTCGGACACAAGTTGCAGTAACTGCCATCTGTTCGTCGCCGAATATTTTTTTCGTTTCATTCATCATTTTCAATTCCTCTAATGTGTACCCCGATTCATCAAACATATCGATCTGTGGAATGGCATTGAATGCAATCGGGTAATGGCGTTCTGCAGAAGCACTTGGAAGCAACTCCGCTTTGATATTCGCACGTTCCTGAAATTGAGTGCTTTGCTGATCAAGCTCATCGATCGCTTCAGCACCCGCTCCTGAAACTGCTTGATACGTCGATACAATGATCCGGTTAATGCCGAATTTCTCCTTGATCGGCTGAAGCGCCGCAACCATTTGGATCGTCGAACAATTCGGATTCGCAATGATTCCTGAATGGTCCTTCAATGTTTGCGGGTTCACTTCAGGAACGACAAGCGGAATGTTTTCATCCATCCTGAACGCGCTTGTATTATCAATAACGACCGCACCATGTTTCACTGCTTCATTCGCAAACTTTTGGGAAATGGAGCCTCCCGCACTGAAAAATGCGATGTCGACGCCCTTAAAAGATTCAGGCACCGTTTCTTCAACGATATATGTTTGACCGCCAGCGGCAATCTCAATTCCCGCCGAACGTTTCGAAGCTAGTAATTTTATTGATTTCGCTGGGAAATTCCGTTCCAATAGTTTTTCAAGTATTTTCGTTCCCACTGCTCCAGTCGCTCCAACAATTGCCACATTCAGGTTTTCTTTATTCATCTCAATCTCCCTTTCATTTATAAGGACTATCGGATAAATATACAGTTTTTAGTTTAAAGATTCAATCGAATAAAATTCAATTTCATCAATCGATAAAACCGCATCCTATGTCCTATAAGAGTTCATTGGAGAAAGTATATCATATCCGGAAATTTTCTGCTTTGTATCTTTATTTTATTTATGAATAATTAATAATGGTTGTAGTTGCCGATGTTCGAGGGCGGCCGCAGCAGCGGGGACCATTAATGTAAAGTCGGAGATTAATGAATTCGGCTTTTTGAAAGGATCGTCCTGACCGAACGGGATGAAATATACATTCTTCATATTCAATAACTTCATGACGTTTGGACCGTTCAATCCTAACGCGTCATTTGTTGAAATGCCGAGCAGCACAGGACTGCCATTTCGCAAAGTAGCCTTAGCGGCCATTAATACTGGAGAGTCAGTGGCCGCGTTGGCAAATTTACTGATGGAATTGCCGGTCATCGGTGCAATTATCATGCAATCAACCGGGTTGCTTGGACCGAACGGCTCAGCCCCAACTATTGTGGAGATGACTTTTTCGCCAGTTGCTTCTTCAATTCTCGCGATCCATTCCTCGCCTGTACCGAATCGAGTCGCAGCGGTCAACACGGAATGTGTAATGACAGGAACAACAGTCGCCCCGTTGTCCTGTAAATCGCTGATGACCGGTAGTATTTGGTCATACGTACAATGGGATGCCGTAATACCAAGGCCAATTCTTTTCCCTTGTAGCATCTTATTCCCCTTTCATCTACTATTCATCCTCAGCAACGCTTCTGACAAAGCCTTCGCTGCATCTGCCGGAAAGTGTTTTCCCGGCAATCCGAGGTGTATTGTATAGTATTCATCAGGGGCATTTTCCCTTAGGCAACCAGGGGCAGATGCCAAATCATAAATGCGTAATGTGGAGTCTGTTCCGACTTGCAGCCATTTCGCGGGTATCGTATTTACGAGAATCCCTTTTAAGTCCACTATCCCAGTCGGCAATTGCATTGTTTTGTAGCCGATTGCAGCTGCTTCCCCAAGCTGGTCCTGAGAACGCGCCAAAATGGTAACAGAAGCGCCTAGCGATGAAAGTACAGCTGCAGTCATTTTTCCGACCTTGCCAAACCCGGCAATATGGAAATGCTCGCCTGAAATCCGTCGTTGTGCCGAAGAATAGTATTCAAGCAGAAATCCCTCTGCTGTCAAAACTGCATTTTCCCAGACGAACTCCACTTCCTTCAAATAGGGGCGAATGGTTATTCCCGCAGCTGTAAAAGGGGCAAGCCAATCAGAAGCGGCCACCCCCGGATAAAGAATTGCCGATTTAGTAATTTTGTCTACAGGAATGGTGCCTTCCATTTGCAGAATCGGAAAAACGATATGTGTTGGAGAGCATTCGTCAAGGATATCGGCTAACTGCTCCGAATAATCATTTCTGTCATAATGATGCACATCGAAGCCATGTTCCTTCATTATTCGGCTACATTCCGCTAATCTTCGGTCTGTTCCGATGAACAGCCAATTTCCATCAATTGTCGTCAAGATCAAATTCCCCCAGACTATGCGTTTTTCCAAATAGGATGCGATGCTCCCCGATCAAAACGATTTCACTCCACGGGATGAATTCTGATGTTTCCTGTTCCTTATTGCGGAATGGAAATCTTCCGAATTTCTTTTTCACTTCAAAGCCGATGATTGCGCCCGTTTTCCGATTGAAAATCAAATCCGTATCCGCAAGAAATCCATAGCGGATTCCTTCCTCCACTTGAATGAGCTCTTTTTGTGCCATTTCGGATAGCAGCATATCCTTGCCCCCTTCTAATTGTCCTGACTTATCATATGATTCAGGGGAGGCAAAGCTGCACATTTCTACAAATGGATTCTTTTCACTGTTTCTTTCGGAGCAATGATGGAAATCGAACGTGTTCGGGCAAATATCTCGCGTGCAATCTTATTGACATTCTCCAGTTGCACTTTATCGATTAATTCAACAACTTCATCAATCGTCTTATGGTCTAATAGAATCAGTTCATTCTTTCCGTTCCGGTGCATTCTGGATTCCGAACTTTCAAGGCCAAGCAGGAAACTGCCTTTCAATTGTTCCTTCGCATTCTGCAATTCCTGCCCTGTAACTCCGTCTTCCATAATTTCATCAATGAGCTGATCCATTGTCGACACCATCTCCTCCAAATGTTCCGGTCCCGTCCCCCCATATATGACGAATGAGCCAGTTGACATATACGATGAATAATACGAGAACACAGAATAGGCAAGACCCTTTTCCTCCCGGATCTTTTGGAACATCCGAGAGGACATCGTGCCGCCGACAATGCTATCCAGCAGGATCAAATCATGGAGTCGATCATCAGTAAGCGCCAAACCAGGATAGCCGATACAAATATGCGCTTGTTCAATATCTTTATATTTTGACGATGTTCCACTGTGGAAAACAGGATGCGTTTCTTCACTCGTATCTTCCGCCATATCGCCTGTCAGGAACTGATTGAAAAGATTTTCGATGAAGCCGATCAATTGGTCATCATAATTTCCCGCAATTGAAATGACGATATTTTCAGCAGTATAATGCCTTGCTATGTACCTTTCGATCATTTTCTTATTAAATGTATCAATCGTCTCTTTAATGCCGCCGATCGACCTTCCTATTGGATGCTCGGGGTACATGACAGACCAAAGACGTTCGTTGACATCATCATCAGGCGTGTCTTCCACTGACGCAATTTCATCCAAGATGACCGATTTCTCCCTCTGAATGTCTGTGCCGTCAAAACGGGAATTGAAAAACAAATCCGCCAATATTGTCAGCGCCTCTTCTGCATGATGATCGAGCACCGTCGCATAGTAGCACGTCATCTCTTTGGAGGTGTAGGCGTTTATATCCCCGCCTATTCGATCGAACTGCTCCGCGATCATTTTTGCACTGCGCGTTTTTGTTCCTTTGAAAAGCATATGTTCAACGAAATGGGAGAGTCCCCATTCCTTTTCCGTCTCATTGATGGAACCGGCTTTTACAAAAAGGCCGATTGCTACTGAACGGACATATGGCATCTTTTCATGAATGATTCTGATGCCGTTTTCACTTATCTGTTTTTGTATCATGCTTTACCCCCGTGAAAGAATAAAAAGCCACCATCTTCACACCATCGCAAAGAGGGGCTTTCCATTATAGTATGCTAATCGGTTATTCGTTTTTCCCTTTTTCCGCCGCTTCTTTCTCTTCTTTCAAAACGACTTTGCGGGAAAGGTTCACACGACCTTGGTTGTCGATTTCGATGACTTTGACGAGTAGTTCATCGCCCATTTTCAATACATCCTCAACAGCCTTCGTACGCTCTTCCTGAATTTCGGAAATATGGAGAAGTCCATCTTTGCCAGGGAAAATCTCTAGGAATGCACCGAATTTCTCGATTCGTTTCACTTTCCCTAAATAATACTCTCCGACTTTTGCTTCACGGACGATATTTTCAATCATCGCCTTCGCTTTTTCATTCATATCCGAATTAGGAGAAGAAATGTAGATCGTGCCATCCTGTTCCGTATCGATTTTAACACTTGTTTCTTCGATGATCTTATTGATCACTTTTCCGCCAGGTCCGATGACATCACGGATCTTGTCAGGATTGATGCGGATCATGATGATTTTCGGCGCATATTGGGAAAGTTCTTCACGTGGTGTAGAAATTGTCGACATCATATGATCAAGGATGTGCATCCGTCCGATTTTCGCTTGCGTTAACGATTCTTCTAAAATTTGACGGGAAAGCCCTTCAATTTTAATGTCCATTTGCAAAGCTGTAATCCCTTTTTCAGTTCCAGCCACTTTGAAGTCCATATCGCCGAGATGGTCTTCCATCCCTTGGATATCTGAAAGGACGGAGTAGTTGTCCCCTTTTTTCACAAGCCCCATAGCGATTCCCGCTACTGGTGCTTTGATTGGAATCCCTGCATCCATCATCGCCATGGTAGAGGCACATATCGATGCTTGGGAGGACGAGCCGTTCGACTCCAATACTTCCGCTACGAGACGGATTGTATATGGAAACTCTTTCTCATCTGGAATAATTGCTTCAAGTGCACGTTCACCGAGGGCACCATGCCCGATTTCACGACGGCCAGGTCCACGGATCGGGCCTGTTTCCCCTACACTGAAGTTCGGGAAGTTATAGTGGTGCATGAACCGCTTCGATTCTTCAAGTCCGAGTCCATCAATAATCTGTACTTCACCTAAAGCTCCTAATGTACAAACGCTGAGCGCTTGAGTTTGTCCACGTGTGAACAATCCTGAACCGTGTGTGCGCTGCAAGATGCCCACTTCCGAGGCTAGCGGACGGATTTCGTCCAATCCACGGCCATCAGGACGGACTTTTTCATCTGTGATTAGACGGCGGACTTCCTCTTTTACAAGGTGATCCAAAATATTCTTCACTTGCTTAATCGTCTCTTCATCCGACTCTTCATTTGTATAGTGTTCCATCACTTCATTTTTCACGGCAGTGATCGCTTCTTCGCGTGCGTGTTTTTCTTCTGTCTGGATCGCATTGATCAAATCAGATTCGCATTTGCCCTTCACTTCAGCTAGCAATGCTTCGTCCAGCTCGAATAATGTGATTTCCATTTTCTCCTTGCCGACTTCAGCAATGATCTTTTCCTGGAATTCAATCAACTGGATGATCTGCTCATGGCCGAACATGATCGCCTCCAGAATGACATCCTCCGCAACTTCCTTCGCGCCGGCTTCTACCATGTTAATGGCGTCTTTCGTGCCAGCGACGACAAGGTCTAGTTCGCTTGCTTCCAATTGTTCAGGAGTCGGATTCACGATGAACTCGCCATCGATGCGTCCGATTTGGACACCTGCAATCGGCCCTTCGAATGGAATATCGGAAATGGACAATGCGAGTGACGAACCGAGCATTGCTGCCATTTCGGATGTACAGTTCTGGTCAACCGACATAACAAGTGATATGACTTGTACATCATTACGGAAGCCATCCGCGAACAACGGACGAATCGGACGGTCGATGAGACGACTTGTCAATACAGCCTTCTCTGATGGACGTCCTTCACGTTTGATGAAGCCTCCTGGGATTTTCCCAACAGCGTATAATCTTTCTTCATAATTGACGGTCAATGGGAAGAAATCAAGCGCTTTCGGATTTTTTGAAGCAGTCGCTGTAGATAGGACGGTTGTGTCTCCGTATCGTACAAGTACGGCGCCGTTCGCTTGTTTCGCCAGCTGGCCCGTTTCAATTGTCAACGGCCTCCCAGCCCAATCAAATGTATAAACTTTTTTCTGTTCTGTCATTATGGTACCCCTCTCTAATTTCAAACATGGACATCATACGAAGTATGTATTACGTAGTAGTATATCAAAAAGAAGGACTTATGCGAAATATATCGTAATATTAATCGTTCAACAAAAAAAAGCGGGCAAGGCCCGCTTTTTCGTATGCATCTTATTAACGGCGAAGGCCGAGTTTGGCAATAAGATCACGGTAGCTTTGAACTTTAGTTTCGCGTAGGTATTTAAGCAATCTACGGCGAGTACCGACCATTTTATAAAGACCACGACGAGAATGGTGATCCTTCTTGTGTGTACGTAAATGGTTGTTCAAGTTGTTGATCTCTTCAGTAAGGATAGCGATCTGTACTTCAGCAGATCCAGTATCGTTTTCATGAGTTTTGAATTCGTTGATCAATTCATGTTTACGCTCTTGTGTAATAGCCATCCTTTTCACCTCCTAATAATTGAAATATCCCCAAATCCCGAGCAAACGTTGGTGATTCGAATTGCCAAGGAAAGGTTTGTGCTGTTGCACTGATTTATCATAACATGCGCGGATTGCGGATGCAACAGAGAAGTCCCAAATTACACCACTACTTTCCGTTTCAGGCGGACGCTTTCCAGGGGCATGGCTTCAGCCTCCTCACTTCGCTACGCTTCGTTGCGGGGTCTTCAGCTCATGCTTATCCCCTAGGAGTCGCCGCCTTGCACTCCAAGTAGCTGGAATCACGTTTAACAGATTATTAATACATCTTACTTAACAATTGTCTAGCGGTTTCCTTGTCCTTACTTATTTGTTCGATAAGTTCATCTACTGAATTGAATTTTTGTTCTGCCCGGATTCGAGCGATCCAATCGACAGTTGCTTCTTTCCCGTATAGATCAGAGCTGAAATCGAGCACATGGACTTCTACGTTTGGTTTTATTGTATCGGGATCGTGGAAGGTAGGTTTCACCCCGACATTGCAAACACCTTTATATGATTGACCGCCTACAGAAAACAGTACAGCATAAACGCCATTTGCAGGCAAGATCGTCTCTTCGTCGATGGAAACATTAGCCGTCGGGAACCCGAGCAGCCTGCCTCTCTTCTCGCCGTCTATGACGGTTCCAACCGTTCTGAACGGTCTTCCGAGCAATGAAGCGGTCTTTTCGACGTTCCCCTCGGAAAGAAGCTTCCGGATCCGGGTCGATGATATTTTCTCATCGGAATCCGTCACTTTTTCGATGACTGTCGTGCCATATTCGCCATTAGAAAGCGCCGCCATCTGTTCCATCGTACCTGCTCCTTTTGAGCCGAACGTGAAGTCGAATCCGGCAGTCACATGCTTAATGCCCAAGCCTTTAATGAAGATATCAATGAAGCTCTCCGGTGAAAGGGATGCAAGGTCCCAGTCAAATGTAACGATGAAGAGGGTGTCGATTCCCATTCCTTCTAGAAGGCGTGACTTTTCTGGATACTTTGTAATATAGCCGATCTTTTCTCTTCCCTTGCCAAATAGATGTGACGGGTGGGGATCGAATGTCATGACGGCGGAGCGGATACTCAGTTGTTCCGCTTTGGCTTTCGCTTCTTTGATAACTGTCTGATGTCCTTTGTGCAGCCCATCGAAAAAACCGATAGCTAGTGAAAAAGGGCCTTTATCATCGATAGTTGTTTGAGATGGATATTGCAAATGGTAAATTTCCATGAGACTCTCCCCTACTGATTGAATGGAAACATCTTTTCAGGTTTCATCAATCCTTCTTTTGTCGGATGGTTGCAATAGATGGCAATCGCCTTTTCCGATTTGGTGAAAACGATTTCCTCCCTATTTGCTAGTGAAGGATGCCGTGGTAATACTTGTCCGTTTACTATTTTACCATACAAGTCTTCGTCGATTTCGACAAATTCAAAATCTGCAAGCGCGTCTTCAAGCGGACGGATTTGTCGTTGAAGGGATTCTTGTTTTTTCAGCTGCTCCACTTCCTCAAGCGTCAAGCAATCTTCTTGAACGAAGTTCCCGGAAGCCGTCCGAACCAGCGTTGCCATATGGGCGGGAAATCCTAGCTTTTCTCCGATTTGCACGGATAACGTTCGGATATATGTGCCTTTTCCACATGCAATCCTGATCATGAACGTGATTTCTTCTCCTTCGAACAGCTCCCTGTCATCAAGCAATTCGATTTCGTATATATGTACAGTCCGCTCCGGTCTTGTAACTTCGATTCCTTTTCTGGCGTATTCATACAGCCTTTTGCCATTCACTTTTACAGCGGAATACATCGGTGGAATTTGAACAATCTTGCCGGTAAGCTGATCAAGCGCTTGAAGAAGCACTTCCCGGCTGAAGGTTTTATAGGAATCGTCTGACGAGACTACTGCGCCTTCTGCATCCTCTGTTTCAGTTGAAGTTCCGATCGCAACAGTGGCAATATACTCTTTGCCTGCATCGGTCACGTATTCCGCAACCTTTGTAGCTTGCCCAAGACAAATTGGCAGGACGCCTTCCACGTTCGGATCAAGTGTACCCGTATGCCCGACTTTTTTCATGCCTAAGATTTTCCTGAGTTTGAATACGCAATCATGCGAAGTCATCCCTTTTTGTTTCCATAAAGGCAGAATTCCATCCATGTATATCCTCCTTGTTTTAACTTACTTATACAAAATGGAGGAAGCCGGAAAGTCCATTCGGACGCCGACTTCCTCCAATCATTCATTCTTCTTCGCTATTCACTTGACGAAGCAGTGATTCGATACGATTTCCGTATTCGACAGAATCATCAAATGCAAATTCGATTTCCGGTGTCTTCCTAAGTCTGATCCGCTGCCCGATTTCCGTGCGGATAAACCCTTTTGCTTTTGACAGGCCGGCAAGAGTCGCCTCTTTTTCAGCTTCGTTTCCTAATACCGAAATGAAAATGGTCGCCTGTTGGAGATCCCCAGTCACTTCTACGTCCGTCACAGTGACGAAACCGATACGAGGGTCTTTCAATTTTTGGCTGATGATTCCGCCTAATTCTTTCTTCATCTGTTCAGCAACGCGATTCGCACGCATAGACATGGATGGTCACCCCGATTCTGTATCAATAATAATCAAGTATCATTTCTGTCATTTCCCATTCCGGATTCGATTCTAAAAAACGGATGGCTCTTCTTGTCTCCCCTTCGGCAGCGTCTTTTGATGAAGCTACCGAAACGAGAGCAAGAGTTGTTCGTTGCCATAAGTCTTGATGGTCGATTTCGGCGATGGAAACGTTGAATTCATTTTTCACGCGATCCGTCATTCTTTTCAAGATGGATCGTTTACCTTTTAACGAATGGACGTCAGGTATGAAGAATGTGCATTCCGCATAGACGATCATGCCCGCTTGATTTCCTCCATGACGAAGGCTTCAAAGATGTCGCCTTCCTTGATGTCGTTGAAGTTTTTAACTGTGATTCCACATTCATAACCTCTTGCAACTTCTTTGACGTCGTCCTTGAAGCGTTTCAATGTATCAAGTTCACCTTCGAAGATCACGATATTATCCCGTAGGACACGGACGCCTGCGTCACGGGTGATCTTGCCTTCCGTTACGTAGCTTCCCGCAATCGTTCCGATTTTCGAGACTTTGAATGTTTCACGTACTTCTGCTTGGCCGATTACTTTTTCCTCGTATTCAGGATCCAGCAATCCTTTCATCGCAAATTCGATTTCCTCAATCACTTTGTAGATGACGCGGTGCAATCTGATGTCGACGCCTTCTTCTTCAGCCGCACGTTTGGCATTGACATCCGGACGCACATTGAAACCGATGACGATCGCATTGGATGCTGCAGCTAGGGAAATATCCGATTCGTTGATCGCACCTGCTCCGGTATGGATGATTCGGACATTTACACCTTCGACTTCGATTTTCATAAGGGAAGCTGCCATCGCTTCGACGGTTCCTTGAACGTCGGCTTTGACGATCAGGTTCAATTCCTTCATTTCCCCTTGTTTCATCTGATCAAATAGATTATCAAGCGTCACACGTGTTTTTTCGCCACGCTGCTCCTGTAATGCGTCTCCTGCTCGTGATTCACCGATTTGACGGGCTGTCTTTTCGTCTTCGAAAACGACAAAGCGGTCTCCGGCCTGTGGTACATCGCTCAAACCTGTAATTTCTACCGGCGTGGATGGACCCGCATCTTTCACGCGGCGGCCAAGGTCGTTGATCATTGCACGCACTTTACCGAAAGTGTTTCCGACGACGATCGGATCACCTACACTGAGGGTACCATCCTGTACAAGAAGGGTTGCGACCGATCCACGGCCACGGTCCAATTGTGCTTCGATGACAGTACCTCTTGCGCGGATATTCTTGTTTGCTTTCAATTCCGCGACTTCTGCCACTAACAAGACCATTTCTAGAAGCTGATCGATTCCTTCGCCTTTTAAAGCGGAAATCGGTACGAAGATCGTGTCCCCGCCCCATGCTTCGGCTAATAGGCCATGCTCCGTCAACTCCTGCATGACACGGTCTGGATTTGCAGTCGGCTTATCCATTTTGTTCACCGCAACGATGATCGGCACTTCGGCTGCTTTCGCATGGTTGATCGCCTCAATCGTTTGCGGCATGACACCGTCATCAGCTGCGACGACAAGAATGGTAATATCCGTCACTTTTGCTCCACGCGCCCGCATTGTTGTAAATGCTGCGTGACCAGGTGTATCTAGGAATGTGATTTTCTTGCCTTCCGCTTTGATCTGATAGGCGCCAATATGCTGTGTAATACCGCCAGCTTCGCCTTGTGTCACTTTCGTATCACGGATCGAATCGAGAAGCGTCGTTTTACCGTGGTCAACGTGCCCCATGATTGTTACGACTGGAGGACGCTCTGTCAGTTCCGCTTCGGTTTCTTCGGATTCCTCGAAATAAATTTCCAGATCCGTTACATCGATGCGGATTTCCTCTTCTACTTCCACTTCGTATTCAGCACAAATCAGCTCGATCGCATCTTTATCCAACTCTTGGTTGATCGTCGCCATGACGCCAAGCATAAAGAGCTTTTTAATGATTTCAGAAGGTTCTCTGCCCAATTTATTAGCAAGTTCACCGACTGTAAGCGATTCATAGAATGTAATTTTTTCCGGTAGTGGCTTTTCCACTTTCGGCATCGGAGCTGGACGATGTCTTCTGCGCCCTTGGTTAATGCCGCGTGCCGGTGGTCTTCCGCCGCGTCCAGCCGGACGATTGCCACCTTGACCGCCTTGACCTGGGCGTTGGCCACCTTGTGCCGGGCGGTTGCCGCCTTGAGCACCTTGTCCTGGACGCTGACCGCCTTGTGCCGGGCGGTTGCCGCCTTGAGCTCCTTGTCCTGGACGCTGACCGCCTTGTGCCGGGCGGTTGCCGCCTTGAGCTCCTTGCCCT
>NZ_LQYA01000115.1 GCF_001531445.1 Sporosarcina koreensis | reverse complement strand
CCGGATCGCGCAGCAGCTTTTCCTTGGCCTCGGCGCCGTCAGCCAGCACGACCTCGTGCCAGACATAGTCGTTCGACTGGGCGAAGATCAGCGACTTGTAGAGGCTGAGTTGGCCGGTCAGCGGGACATGGGCATAGCCCGGCCATACGTCGATGCCGTCCTTCCGCATCTGCTCGACGCGCTCGCGCATCGGCTGCAGCAGATATTTCTGATAGGCCACGGTCGGGATCGCCCCGGTCAGCTGGGTACGCAGATTGCGGCCCTTGAGCAGCTTCGCCATGCGATCGGTCTGGGCCGGGCCGGTGTCGCGCATCAGCGCGACGTCGATGATGCACTGGAAGGTCGAGTTCGGATAGCGATCGAGCACGTCGAACAGCGCCGAAAACTCTTCATCGTCGGCGACGAGCGTCGGAATCGGCCGGTTTTCGCCGTCATGGTCGAGCAGGTTGGTCGAGAGGCCGAGCGCGCCGTTCGCCAGCGCATCGTCGAGCATCGAGGCCATCACCTTGCGCTCTTCGGCCGTGGCCGGGCGCTTCCACGCATCGAGCCCCATCGCCGCCATGCGGATCGCGATATGGCCGACATAAGCCGCGTTATTGAGCGGGAGGCGGATCTTCTCCTTGACCGACGCCTTATATTCCGACCAGGTCCGCCAGTCCCACGGCACATGCTTGAGGAAGGGCTCGAGCGGGATATCCTCGAAGAAGGAGAAGATCTTCACCATCTCCAGCTGCGCGGCCTTGTCGTCGGACATGGGCGCAGCGGTGAAGCCGCAATTGCCGGTGATGATCGTGGTCGCGCCGATGCCGGGCAGCGGATCGAGGTCCGCCTGCCACCACATGGTCGCGTCATAATGGGTGTGCGCCTCGATGAAGCCGGGCGAGACGATGCAGCCCGTGGCGTCGAACTGCTCTTCGCCGTCGCGCGGCGTCAGATCCTGTCCGATCTCGACGATACGGTCGCCTTGGATGCGCACGTCGCCGGGGCGGCGTTCGGC
>NZ_LQYA01000114.1 GCF_001531445.1 Sporosarcina koreensis | reverse complement strand
TAGAACGCAAAGCCAAATTAAAATTTGGTTGTGTCGTAAATTTGATTGTGAATAAGACGTATTCACATTTCGCCCTCCAATAATGATGGTAGACGCAGTTTATAGGGCTAATGATACGTTTCCCTCTTTTAATTGAACCCTGTTACATTCATTGCACTTCATAATTAATGCCTCCTAATCTTGATTGAAACATTTTACCACATACAGACTAAGTTTTAAATTCAGTTTTCATCACTTATTCCG
>NZ_LQYA01000113.1:54207-62280 GCF_001531445.1 Sporosarcina koreensis | reverse complement strand
CTGGCAATTTTTTTGAAACGATCCATCGAGATGATGAAAATGCCATTCGGGATGAGTTAAAAACCTATTCCGATAGAACAATCAAAAAAACATTGCACAGGGAATTCCGACTTTATCACAAAGAGGGACACTTTATGGACGTGGAAGCTACTATCGTAAGTATTCACGAACATGCGCTTTCACTTGAAGAAGATGAATTACTCTTGATTGTGATGCGAGATATAAGTGAACGAAAAGATGCGGAAAAAGCTATTTATCAATTAGCATTCCATGATTCATTAACTAAACTTCCAAACCGACGATCGTTCATCAATCAGCTCCGTAATGAAATCATCGGCCGGAATTCATCTACGTCTAGGCTTTCCGTTCTGTTCCTTGACTTGGACAATTTCAAACAAATTAATGATCAATGGGGACATGACGCTGGCGACATGGTGCTAAAAGAAACGGCGAAGCGGATACGGTCAGTTATTCGCCCAACTGACATCGCAGCCAGATTTGGCGGAGATGAATTTGTCGTCATGCTGAAAGATGTACAGGATGAAAAGGATGTCATCACAATTGTCGAAGGGCTGTTACATCAGCTTCAGCAAACCATTCGCAATTCTAATCAGGAGTATTCAATCAGTAGCAGTATTGGGGTGGCACACTATCCGGCTCATGGGGAATCGGCAGAGGAGCTTATCAAAAATGCGGACACAGCACTTTATTATGTGAAAAAATGCAGCAAAAATGACTTTATGATTTTCAATCAGCAAATGGAATATCAATCTTTGGAGCGCCGAATACTTGAAAGCGCATTGAGGCAGGCAATCAAAGAGCAACAATTTTACCTAGAATATCAACCGAAAATGAATATGGTTACGAATGAATTGATTGGCATGGAAGCTTTGGTCAGATGGGAACACCCGGATTTGGGGATCATTCCACCGGCCAAATTCATCCCCCTAGCGGAAGAAACGGGACTGATCGTTCCGTTGGGAGAATGGATTCTCAAGGAAAGTTGCATCCAAGCATATGCCTGGCAAGACAGGAATCATTCACCGCTGCTTTTATCCGTAAATATATCGGTCCGTCAGTTGGAGGATCCGAATTTTGTAAGTAAAGTGATATCGATTTTACACGAAACTGGACTGGATCCAAGCAGGCTCGAATTGGAGATAACTGAAACTGTCTTGGTGAATGTCAATCGTATGGCGTCCATTTTAAAGGAAATTCAACAATTGGGCATTCGTATTTCAGTCGATGATTTTGGAACAGGGTATAGTTCCCTAAGTTATATTAAAGACCTTCCGATTGATACGTTAAAAATTGATCAATCATTTGTGAAGGACATTCATACGAATAAGGAAAGCAAAGAGATTGCGAAAGCGATCATTAACTTGGCAAATTCGATTGGGCTAAATGTCATTGCGGAAGGGGTCGAATTGAAGGAGCATGTTGAGGAACTTTGCGAGGACGGTACTATACTTGGACAAGGATATTATTTCAGCAGACCATTAAAAGTGGAAGCGTTTGAGGATTATATGAAAACTGTCTATAAAGCATCATTGAGTTTGAACTAATGCATACACTCTCCTAAGTATGAGGAGGGTGTATGTATTTTCAACTAAAAAGAATTGTTTGAAAATGGAGATTGCATTTATGGTATAATAGTTTGAAAGGGATTGTGTAATCGATACGAAAATAAGTAGGGAAAAGGGGATTTGAAAATGGACGTAAAATATCCGATTGGGGAATTGCAAGTTCCTGAAAACGTAACGCTAGCGGATGTTAAAGAATGGTTAAAGAACATCGAAGTGTATACGACTCGATTGAGGGACGTTGTTGGCTCATTACATGATGAAGATTTGAGCAGAACATACCGCGATGGCGCCTGGACAGTTCGCCAGCTTGTTCATCATATTGCGGATTCACAGTTGAACATGTATCAACGGTTGAAACTTGCATTGTCGGACGAAAATCCGACAGTACCGGCTTTTGATGAAGAAAAGTGGGCGATCCAACCAGATACACAGCTTCCCGTGGAAAGTTCCATTAAAATGCTGGAAGGTATCAATGAGCGCATCGTGTTTTTAGGAAAGAATATTACCGAAGACCAATTGGATAATGTTTTTACACATGAGAAAAACGGGGAAATCATAGTTGCAGCTAAACTTGCAAAATTAGCCTGGCACGAAGAACATCATTTAGCGCATATTAAAATAGCATTATCGAAATAATTTTGTCGGTGCTTGAGAGAGGAACGGGGCTGTCCGCTATTGTGAGTGATTAATAAGTGATATAACGTTTAGCCTCTCCAAGCACATTTCTGATAATAAGAATTTTACCTTACATATAACGAGGTGCGGCATATGAGTGATCGATTTGAACTAAGTTTTAAAAACAAGGTAGTTAGAATATGGTTGATCATTATGATTCCAACTGTGATTTTACAAATATTCCTTATCCTGTTCACTGAGTTGCCAAGAGTAATACCTGCAGGAATTCCTGGACTATCTTGGGTAAGTTTTTTTATTTGGCATTATTTTTATAGAAGAAATCAGAAGAATGAACACGCTGGCAAACTGGAGCGTTATTGAAAGTAAAAGGGGTTGTCTGTAATAAAAACGAAAGTCAATTATCCATTTGTTTATTTTTTTATAGAACATAATGCAGTTTTGGTTTATAAAATAAAAACACGACAATTTGTTACTGTTTCAGATATGAGTGAAAATGAGGAATGGCAAACATATGAAGTAGAACATGAAGATGCCTTTGAAACTTTTCATCATGAAAAGAGCAATCCACTTGAAGATAAAGGATATGTGATGAATCAAAACGATCTGAACCGAATGGTAGAAACCGTGAATACATACATTCAAAAACACCGGAATTCCTTTCCATCTAACTTAATCGAGGAGGATGAACAAGTTGCACCTGTACATATTGTTACCTCAGAATCTGCAGCGGGTTCTCTAAGAGTAGGGCTTGAAAGGCCTAAGGTTGTGATTGGTTTTCCAGATTCTTTGTCAATTGGGCCATTGTGTAAATTACATGAAAAAGCAGGACAAATGCTTCGCAATGAATGGATATATGACCATATTAATTATGAATATGATGATTTTGAGTATGAAAATAACTTTGCCAATACAGTGCGGGAGATAGCCGATATACCCGTTCAGTTCCCCATCTATATCTGGTATGGCGATAATGTCGACGAACAAATTGGTCTGCGCTTTCTTCTCTTTTTGCTGCGCGACAAAGCAAATGATATCTTTCTCATGAACTCCACCGAACTTTATGAAAGATACATACTGCCAAAAGTCGGGGGTCGGAAAATTTCATATACAGGCCATATCGAGTCAAAAGATTTAGGAATCCTATTTGAAAAAGGAAGGAAGGCCCAGCCTTTATCTGAAAAGGAACAGATGCAACTTCAAGAAGAGTGGCTTTTCTTGGCACAAACGAAAGAAGTCCTTCGGATATGGGCGATGGATGGGATAAAGGGCGTTCAAGAAAATCACTTCGATTCACTGATCATAAACACCATTGAAAAGATGCATCATCGGCAGGGGAAAATGGACTTTATCAAGGTTGGAATGGTGATTGGGGAAGTCCTATCTGGGACAAACGAAGGGGTTAATCCTTTCTTTTTAGAATATAGGATTCGGCATTTACTATATAATGGATTTTTTGATCTAAAAGGAATCCCGAAATCAATGAGGCATTACAGTATTAAAGTCCGAATTTACTAGATTTTTGTCTGAAAATTATACTAATGAATAGGTGCATTTCATGAAGGCATTTAAAAAGTTTATTGAATTCCTGAACAGACTAAAAGAGTTCGATATTTGGGGAGACAAAGATGAAGGTCTTTCTGATAAAGAAAAAGAACACTTGGCCAAAGTTCCAACTCAAAACCCTTATGGACTGATAGGATTGGTTTTAGGCGGAATTGCTTTTACGTTCGGTCCAAAATACGGTTTTATCCCAGTAATGACTCTTACTTTTTGCATCGTGACACTTTATACATTTGATAAAGAAAAAGAAGATAATCCTTGGCCATTTTACATAGGAATTGCACTTTCAGTCATTGGGTTGAGTATGTATATTATCGGAGAGACACACGAGCTTATCATCTAATTGAAGTACAATGAATTACCGCAATCGGCATGTGATCTGAAAGGGGGCGTACTATTGAAAAAATCATTGACGATGCTATATTCGATTATTTTCATCGGTTCTCTCCTCGTAGGTTGTTCTGTCAACCAAACGAATCCGAAAAAAGTAAAAGGCGATGGTGTAACGTTCAGTGAGTACTTTCATCCATACGATGAGTTGAAAAAAAGGGAAAATAGTAAATTCTATAAACCGTTTCCATTGAATGAAGTACAGTCGTCCTCCTTGCCTGATGAAATGAAAAAAGTTATAAATCCAATCGATCGGAATAGGTTGCCTTTTGAGGTTAAAGAGGAGAACGTCTATTTCGTCACTTCGAAAAACAAAGAAGGAAAAAAGATAAGCCAAGTTCAAGTTAGTTATCTTGGCAAAAACGAGTATGACAGTATAGATCAGTTTTTCATCATCTCAGTAACGGAAAGCGATCGAAATCCGCTGGAGGGTCATGACCTTTCGGACGAAGTGGATTTGGTTGGAAATAAATTAAAGAAAGAACGCCTGACGGATACCTTGCCAATCTATCAGCAAGTCCTCACAACAAATAGTGCCTTGCTGTATAGGTATTACCGGTATGATGAAGAAGATAACAAGATCGCAATCGTTGGTACTGCTGCAAATGAGTTTTACGCTTATCATAATGGTTACATTTATCATTTCGGCTATTTAATTGACAGGGAACAGAATGATGAAGAAATGCAAAAGAAGATGCTGCAACTTACGCGGGAATATATTTTGGGAAGCTCATCTTGAACCATAATGGAAAAAGTTTTGTAAAAAGGGCGTTGCCTAAATCTACTCTGGGAGCCGATAAATGAACATCAACAAGAAGGGTATAGCCCTTAACTGCCACTACAAGACTGTTTATGGTCTTGATTAAATAAACCATATTCCGCTAGGTCGTGCATCGAGTGAGATATCAGGAGGAATTGTATAATTACATTAAAGATATGAGAAAGCTGATTTGTCACGAAACCCTCTTCACAGTTGGTTGCGGAGTAATTATAGAAAACGAAGGATGCATATTACTGCAGCATCGTACTGATGAAGATAATTGGTGTAATCCTGTCGGGATCATTAAAATTTACAGGGTGATGCCAAATCAATCGAATCTTTGAGGGCTGACATTAAAACAGTTGGGGAGATTGAAAGACCGGAAGACTTGGTTAGTGAGCTAGAGACCTTTTTTTCACTTGATAGACCCAAAGAAGGTGTCTCTGAACTATGGTTATATGTTTTTTATCAGGATGATGGAAGTTCAATATTATATAACGATGGAGTAAACTAGCGAGTTGAGAAGCATATTAGAAGGTCAAGAACTTATACCGTTAACGGCGCAATTCTTGCAAAAGGATTTGCATCAATTCAGTAAAAGGACCATTTTGTTAAATAATGAATGGGGGATTGGATGCAATTTATTAAGAAATATGGTTTTTTAATTCTTTCAATTGTTATCACGTTGAAAGGTTTTTCGACATTAAAGTTTAGCGTTAATCTTGGAGCAAATTCAGCCAGTGCTTATTTAAGTTCTAGGGGTAGCATGGATACAACAGAGTTTTATGCTATTCAGTCCAAATTTATTATATCGAACATGATTACGGGCGGAATTCTATTGACTCTGGGTTTGGTATTTCTTTTTTTCTCCGTCTATAAACTATCTAAAGAAAATAGCTAGGGAATTCCCATTCGGGCGCAATTCTGGTAATTGCGTCCTTTCAACAATAGAGCGATTTTGCTGGGTAAACAAGGTAGCAATTTTTAGGATTGTTCATTGATTTGAATAGGGGTGATTGTATGTTTAGTTTTCAAACTTTTAAAGATAAACGGTATTGGATTCTTCTGTTTCCGTTCATAATCGTTTTGATTAGTGGTTCTGTATTTGGTTCTAATTATTTTGCAGAGAATCCTTTTATGGTCCCGATATTGTTAGTTTTAAATGCAATCCTGTTTTGGGGGATATACCACTTATGGAAATACATTGGAGATAAAAAACTGGGGGATAGTTGATGTCTTTAGCTTGTTCTTCAATCGGGCGCTTTTCTTCGAGAAAGATCAACGCTCAATTTTATAAAAAGGCGATCTAGTTGAAAATCGTGTAAGGGGCTGGGTTAAATTGTACATTGATTTTTACGGTAGTTTCAATTCAATTATTTTTGCTTTGCTGTTTTGGTGGATAGCTTTACTTTTATTTCAACGAATCGGGAATCGTTACCCCCAAAAAAACACTTGGAAGAAAGATATTATATTTTCCTTTTTCCAAAGTATATTCGTGATAATTTTACTTCCAATCTTAGCTTATTTCATTCGACCTTAATAAATATGTTATTGCATATTGTAGACTTCAAGGGAAGCGGGCGAACAAAGCTGGGAAGATGATTAAGGAGTTGTTGAGAATGATTCTATCGAAGAAAATCAGACTCCGACCAACTATTTTGGAAAGCGACCTTGAACCATTTTAAAGGAAACAAAAAAAGTAATCCGTTACCTAGAAGACTGGTGGCAAGATTGCAAAGTAAGTAAGAGTAAAGGGTGATATTGGGATTGACTACTATTGGGTTAATTAGACATGGGGTTACCGATTGGAATGATTTGGGGAAAGCACAAGGCACTTCAGACATTCCCTTAAATGAATTAGGCAGAAAGCAAGCTATTAATATCGGAAATAGACTTAAAGATGAAGGTAAATGGGATGTACTAATGTCAAGTGACTTATCAAGAGCTATTGAAACTGCACAAATCATTGGGAGTAAAATTAGCTTATCAGTTAGTCTGCATGATAAAAGGATCAGAGAGATAAATTGCGGGGAAATTGAAGGTACTACAGAAGAGATGCGGCAGGAAAGATGGGGAAGCGATTGGCGCGAAATTGATCTTGGGATGGAAAGTTTTGAGGACGTGGGGAAAAGAGGGATAGAATTCCTCGAAGAAATAGTCCATACATATAATGGCAAGCGAATATTGATAGTAAGTCATGGGGCGTTAATCGGTTTGACCTTACAACAGTTACTCCCTGCAATGTTCGAATCGACTCATATCGATAATACCTCATTAACGCTCTTGAATAATACTAATGGAAAATGGGATTGTTCACTATACAATTGTAAAAAACATTTGAGTTGAACGTTATTATATCGAACCTTAGCCCAGCCTGCATAAATTACATAAACTAATAAGTAAAAGTGTACAAATGTTATCGAGTATACGCCGTAGCACTTTTCGCTATTAAAGGAAATTGCAGATCCTGCTATGAAACTCCATTTAAAGCAATGGGAGGTAAACATGACAATAAAATTAGATGATGATACTAATCAAGTAAATATAAATGGTAAAAAAGTATATATCAATATTGTCGGGAGTGGAGAGGCTATCGTTTTCCTCCATGGCGGACCTGGAAGCCAACATCAATTCTTTCTACCTCATGTTTTACCCTTATCTAAAAGCTTTAAATTGATTTTTTTTGATCAGACTGGTTGCGGTCATTCAGAAGCTGGAAAAAACGCTCAATATTCAATGGCCGGGGAAGTGGAAAACCTGGAATTATTGCGAATAAAATTGGGTCTAAATCAAATGAACTTATTCGGGGAATCCTGGGGCTCTATGCTTGCATTACTCTATGCGACAACTTATCCAGAACGAGTAAATAAGCTCTTTTTAACTGCTGCAATAGGTGTAACTGCCGAGGGGTATAAAAGTTTTCGAAAAGAACTCCTGAAAAGACTTTCTATCAAAGATAAATTAAGACTATTTATGTTCTCAATAAAAAAAGGTGAGAATTTCAACGAAAAGATCTTGGAGATTTTAGACCCATACTATGTATTCTCGAAAGAAAATTTAAAAAAGAAAAAGAAATACAGGATGAACGAAGTGGCAAGTGAAATAATCGGTGATGATATAGTGGAAAACTATAATTTAACC
>NZ_LQYA01000113.1:36281-54180 GCF_001531445.1 Sporosarcina koreensis | reverse complement strand
AACTAAATCATATACCAATTATGGTAGCTCAAGGAAGTCATGATATTTTGTCTCCATCCAAAATACAACAACTTTTAATAGATTACATACCTGCCACATTGGTTGAAATCAAAGATTCCGGGCATTGGACAATTGTTGAAAAACCATAGGTAATTAATTCAATTGCGAAAGATTTTTTTGTTTAGTCTTGAAATGAAGAATTCTATCAAAAGCTTGGCTTGAAAAGATAAAAAACTAGAATGGCGAGGTATTTAATGCAAATTTAATTGAAGAATACTTGGTCTGCTATGTCAAAATCTACTCAGGGGGACGATAAATGACCATTAACAATAAGGATATATACCTCAACTGCAACACTACTACAAGAATAGTCGAGGTAGGGGGCCTTACCAAACTGCAGCTTATCGATAAAATGCAGCAGCAAAATATCTTGGTGAATGAACTTGGTAAAAAACTATTCGCTGCTGATACTTTTACAACTTCTATTCATCCATATGTATTGAAAACGGTTGAGCTTTCCGTAAGTGATCTCGGCTTGCCAGGGGGTGGCGTGCTAACTGAGATTTATAGGAGGGCGAATCAACTTGGTTTGGAATTATGTCCATTGGAGCTTGGACCTTATCTGAGACTAGGATATTTGGATCAACCTGAAGGCTTCTTAGATAGTCAACAGCAAAACCAAGCCCCAAACGGATCTATTACAGTAGCATCAAAAATACTGATTGAGAATGATAACTTTCCAAAAGGTTTTTATCTAAGACGGATAAATGGCGAACTTTGGCTTCGTGGATATGTGTGTGATGACCAGCATGTTTGGGATCCTAATGATCGCTTTATTTTTGTTAAGCAAGATTGAGATATCAGGGGGGATGGCATGAATTATATTCAAGATATGAGAAAGCTGATTGGTCACGATACCCTCTTCACAGTTGGTTGCGGAATAATTATAGAAAACGACGGATGTATATTATTGCAGCATCGTACTGATGAAGATAATTGGTGTATTCCTGGCGGTGTGATGGAAATCGGGGAAACGTTTGAACAAACAGCCAAGAGAGAAACTTACGAGGAAACAGGTTTATACGTTGGTGAGTTGAGGTTATTCGGTATGTATTCCGGAGAGAGCTGTTTTGTTCAATATCCAAATAGTGACCAAGTGTACAGTGTTCAAATCATCTTTACAACAACTACATATAGCGGTGAACTGAAGCAGCAAGGAATTGAAAGTAGAGAGCATCGATTTTTTAAGAAAGAAGATTTACCTGAAAACTTAAATCCGCGCCAAGAAAAGTTTATTCGCGATTGGGCCGAAAATAAAACTATGCCTGTGATTAGTTAATTGTCCTGGTTACTTATTTGAAAGGAAGATTATTTGTGATACATATTATAAAAGCCCAACCTGATCACGTTGAGGGGATATCAAAAGTTTGTAGTGATGGCTATTGGGCAACATACAGCGAAACACATTCTGAAATGTACATCAAAGGAATAATTGAAGAGTTTTATAATCGTGAAAGAATTCAAAAAGAGGTTTTAGAAACTAGTAAAGAATGGGGAGGATATTTTGTTGCGCTAGAAGGGTACGAAGTGATTGGGGCCGGTGGAGGTGGAATGATTGAGGAAACCTCTGGGGAAGTTTTTGTTTTGTATTTAGACCCTTCTAGACGTAACGAAGGGATTGGCACAATGTTATTAGATGCGATTACCAAACAACAAAAAGAAGAGTTTAATGCAAAGGAACAATGGGTTTCCGTTGCGAAAGGAAATCAAAAAGCAATTCCGTTCTATGAGGCAAAAGGTTTTATCTTTAATCGTGAAGTTGATGGACACGGAATTGTTGATGGAGAAAGATATAGTTCAGTAAGATATTGCCGTACGATTTAATTGAATCTTATCGCGAAATTCTTTCTTTTAAGGGGTGGTAAATTGAATATTTTACCGTATATTATTGGGCCTGTGCTTACAGTTTTAGTTGTCAGTACGGTAATGTCTATTCTATATAAGGATGCAGAAAAAAAGGACAAAGGCTTTGTACTAAACTATTATAGATTAACTTATAGAAGGAGATTGATACGTGCTGTCTGGGGAGTTCCAATTGTATCCCTACTATATCTCGCTTTGTATTGGTTTAGTGATTTAACTTCAAATGAATATAAAATCATTGGAATCATTTTCTTATCCATAGTCTTGCTAGACATTAGCTACAATTATGTAAAATGGAAGAAGAATGAGAAGAAAAGATAACTTATTTGGAAAATACGTAAGGCTGCATGAAGGATAATTTTTAAGAGAGCCTTCAGAACAACTGTACATAAAACAACTATCCATGGCGGCAACTTCAAATAGCTAGAATTCAAGCTAATAAATAATCTCAAACGGATAGAGGGAATAGAACAAGTAAGTTATAATCTGAAGAGTTTCCTGTTTCGATTATGAAACAGAATTATCCACTCAAAAAACACCTTTGTATAACAAAGTCACATTCGATGTGTCTATTGATTATACAAAGGCATTAATTGCAACAAACTTTAGTTGGTTTCCGGGAAGAATGCTTGGGATGTCTGGATGTCCACGAGTGCGGGGGCTTTTGTTGTTAGTGCGGATTCTAGGACGGATTCAAGCTCCTGATCTGTTGTGACATGGAATCCTTCCCATCCGCACGCTTCGGCGATTTTAATGAAATCAGGGTTTGTGAGATCAACCCCCACTTCTTTTTTGTTCATGACGTTGATCTTGTCCCTTTCCATTTGAAGTGAGCCGTTATTTAATACAATGACGGTCATGTCGAGTCCATAGCGAGTCGCGGTCGTCAAATCGGCTAGCGTCATTTGGAGGCCGCCATCCCCGACGATCGCTACGACTTGTTTTTCCGGTTTTTCAAGCTTTGCCGCCATTGCTGCAGGAAGACCGAAGCCCATCGTCCGCCAGTATCCGGAGAATAATATTCTTTGCTGTTTTTGCCTGCAATTGCGATTCAACCACACCGTTCCATCTCCTGTGTCTACTGAAAGAACTGCATCTGCATCGACTGTTCTGTCAAGAGCCCGCATAATACGGGAAGGGTGTACGGGAGACCCCGCAGTATTGCCTTCCTGCTCATTTTGCTCGGCCCATTTCTGTTTAGCTTCCCAGCAGCGGTCAAGCCAGTCTTCAGTTCGAGAAAATCCTTGCAGGCTCGCCCTTAGTAGCGGAAGAACTTCTTCTGTTGAACCGGTGATGCCGAGCTTCACGGGGATGCTCTTTTCAATTTTATCGAAATGGGTGTCGATCTGGATAATTTGTGTGTCAGTTGGGACATACCCTTTCGGCCACCATGCTGTGCCCGCAAGTAGGACAACATCGGCGTCTTTCAAGACATCGGCAGCATACGGATTGCCGCCTTCGCCAATCCCTTGCAGCAGGTGAGGGGAAGATTCATCCAATAAACCTTTTCCACCTAAACTAGTTAAGATGCCAGCCCCCCATAATTCAGCAAGTTTCTCAACCTCGTCTGACGCAGCGGCCGCTCCGGAGCCTACGAGGATCATCGGGCGCTTTGCTGTTTTCATCATTGCTGTTGCCTGGCTCAAGCTGTCCGTTGTGAAATGAGAAAAGCCCTCTATATGTTCTGGCAAAGCTCTCGGCATTACAGAAGTGGGTTCCATGAAAAGATCCTTTGGGATGGACAAATGAGTGACAACCCGCTGACCGAGTGATTTGCGCGCTGCTCTATGCAGAAGTTCGACTGTTGCATCCTGATTGGCAAGAGTAGCGGAAAACGATGCGAATGGTTTCATTAGCTCTTGTTGATCCACATATTGCGGAAATTCTGTTCCGATTTTATCCGTCGGTGCTTGGCCGGTGATTGCGAGGACAGGTGCTTTGTCTGCATATGCGTCTCCCAACCCGTTAAGCAAGTTGGCTGCCCCAGGACCCATCGTTGCCGTACATACTGCAAGCCGGCCTGTCAGCTTCGCTTCTGCAGAAGCCATGAAAGCAGCAGTAGATTCATGTTTAACTGCGATGAATTGAATTTCATCTTGTTTTGCAAGTGCGTCAATGAGACCGATAATCGCATCACCGACTACACCATAAATCCGTTTTACGCCGAATAACGACAGTTGATCGAGTACCAAATCTGCAACTGTCCGTTCGATTTTCTCCATGTCATAAAACCTCCTTGATAAGATCTATCTTTCCTGCTAGCCGTGTAGCAGGAAAGGCCACTCTTATAGTACTTCCTCTAAAAAGCAGTAGATAAACTTTAGGGTTCACGACTGAAAATATTTAAAATAACAATAGGAGACTGACTGACGTACAACATCAACTAGAAAGAGAAATTGGATAATTAATATATGTATTTTATCTGAATCACACCAAGCGGTTTTTAACCGTGATGTGTTTTTTTGTTTGAGAAAAATATTCGACAATACTTTGTTACAAAATTATCCATGTTGAACAGTCCTTATAAGAATTTATTATAAAGACATATAACACGATTTTCATTTAAGACTTACGAGAATTATTTGAAAACAATGATTGCATTCATGGTACAATACTGTTAAGGAAAATAAAATTAATAGAGAAAAGGGGAATTGAAAAGGGACGTTACATTTCCGATTGGGGAATTACAAGTACCGAAAAAAGCAACACTAGCAAATATTCAAGAATGGCTTAATGACATCGAAACGTACACGACTCGCTTACGAGAAGTCGTTGACTCATTGACTGATGAAGAATTAAGCAAAACCTATCGAGAGGGTGCCTGGACAGTTCGCCAACATGTTCATCATATTGCGGATTCTCAGTTAAATATGTATCAACGTTTGAAACTGGCGTTGACGGATGAGAACCCAACAGTTCCGGCATTTGATCAAGATAAGTGGGCGGTTCAACCTGACACACAGCTTCTCGTGGAAAGTTCCATAAAGATGCTGGAAGGTATTAATGAGCGCATCGTCTATGTAGAAAGTATGTTATGTTTCCGATGTGAATGAAAATGGGGACTGGCAATCCTATGAAGTAGAACAGGAAGAAGCGTTTGATACTTTTAGTGAGAAAGAGAAATTCAGGAAATTAATGTTGATTACACTTTGCTAAGGGGATACTTATGAGAACTCACTATTATTTAGGTTGGTTTAACAATTTTTTTCCGGCGAGTCTGGGAAGGGTGTTACAGGAGGATATAACAGATAGAAAATCGCTTGCTATGATTAGCTCGAATCCGTCTATTTATGAAGATGATGGTGCCACTGAACGCTCGTGGCTCGATCAGGCTGGCATTATGTTTGATGAGTATCATTTAATTAATTATCGCGTACAGAAGGAAGAGGCGCGAACGTTAATACAGAATGCTTCAGTCATTTTCTTGTTGGGTGGAGATACTCTTAAACAAAATAGTTTTTTGATGCAATATGAGTTATCAGATTCGATTAAAAAAAGCAGCGCCGTTGTGATGGGAGCAAGCGCTGGAGCAATCAACATGTCTGCTAAATGGTTATGCTCGAAAACCTTTGGATATAAAATTGCGAAAAACTCTGTTTACGAAGGAATTGGCCTTGGTAATTTTTCCGTCTTGTCCCATTTTGATCTTGAAAATAACATGGCGCTGGTTCTAGACGAACTGTCTCCCTTATCGGAAGAAATGAATATTTATGCGTCGAACAAAGATTGCGCTGTTCGTGTAAAGGAAGATAAAATTGATATTTTGGGCAGTGTATATTTAATTTCCCACTCAAAGATTCAGAAATTGGATGAGACACTATAGTGGTAATGAATGTCTATGGCTTAATTGAATTTACTTCTTTAAAATAAGCTGCTATTAAAAGTTTAGTGAAAGGGAACTACATAAAATGAGATTGTTTATTAACATGGAATTGTTTCGATTAAGGGAGTCGGTGTCTTGAGATCAAAATGTCTTACATTCAATGAATTTGGCAACCCCCAAGAAGTACTTAAAGTTGAATATAAAAATATACAACCCCCAAAAGAAGACGAGGTACTTGTGCGCATGGTAGCCAGACCAATTAACCCATCTGATTTAATACCGATAAGAGGTGCTTACGCTCACAGAATATCTTTACCAAATATTCCGGGTTATGAGGGAGTCGGAATTGTTGAAAATGTAGGTTCCACTGTATCTCAAAGTCTTATTGGCAAGCGTGTTTTGCCTTTGAGGGGAGAAGGCACTTGGCAGGAATTCGTTAAAACATCAGCAGAATATACAGTGGAAGTTCCAGATACTATTGATGACCTTACAGCTGCGCAAATGTACATAAATCCACTTACAGCTTGGGTCATTTGTACACAAGAGTTAGGGTTAAAACCAGATGATGTCCTCTTGGTCAATGCCTGTGGTTCAGCCATCGGCCACATTTTTGTTCAGTTATCAAAAGTCCTGGGGTTCCGATTAATTGCGATAACCAGGAATGATAAATACTCAAATGAGCTACTAAAGCTTGGTGCTTCTTGCGTGATTAACACCTCTAAATATACATTGCGTGAAACAGTTATGGATTTGACTGGTGGGGTTGGAGCCGATGCAGCTATTGATTCAATTGGAGGAGCAGATGGAAATAACTTAGCATTTTGTATTCGCCCTGAAGGTACTTTTTTAACCTTAGGCCTGTTATCAGGAATCCAAGTAGATTGGATGAGGATTACAAAAGAGACAAAAGTGAATGCAAAATTATTTCATTTGCGGCATTGGAATAAAAGAGTCTCAACAAATGCTTGGCAGGATACATTTTACGACTTAATTACATTGATCGAAGATGAAAAAATAAGGCTTATGAGACCTGAATCATATTATAGCTTATCGGAAATACGGGAAGCCGTGCGCATTGTTGAATCTTCGAAAGGAAATCATGGCAAAGTGATTTTAACGAACTGATTGAGATCAGTAAGTGCGCCTAAATCACAAACCTGGCCATTTAATGGATTAGTAACTAATGTGCTAAAGGACGGGACATTTAAGACGAATGTTGGATGTAGTCAAAAAGATAGCTCAGATTGGTATGATTAGGCCATTATGCAAGTTGAGCTTTCCGTTCGAGATCTTGGATTGCCAGTGGGAGGCATGATGACTGAGATTTTCGGGCGGACGAATGAACTTGATTTGGAATGATGCCCATTGGAGCTTGGGCCATATCTGAGGCGTAATTATCTGGATCAACCTGAATGCTTTGTAGAGAGTCAACAGCAAAACCATGCCCCGAATGGATCTATTACAGTAGCATCAAAAATACTGTCTGAGGATGATTATTTTCACAATGTTTCACGATTGCAACTTTCCCAAACTAAATTCGTTTAAGTTTATAGTAACGAATTTACTTATTTGGGGAATGAGGGGAAACTATTGTTATGACAAAAAAAGTTGTGAAAATAGCTATTGTAATACTGTTTACTTTTTTATTAATAAATGTATTTAAAAAAGACGTATGGGAAGTTAATGCAAAGCTATTGAAACAAGAAGTCTTAAATATTGGGGAATCTGAAGAGTCACTAAAGTTATCTGATGTGACTCCATTTAAATGGGATATAGTGTATTCTTTTGATCCGTATACATCGAAAGATACGATATATAAAACAGTGGGCTATATGTGGGATAATATCAGTGAAACAGTAAGTGAAGGTATGAACCAATTAGTTTTTATCAATGATGAAAAAGTGGTCTGTTATGTATATGGATATCCTGAGAATAATGGATACGGCATTTATTTTAACAGTGAAAACCATACTGAATTAATTTCTGCATCTATGCTTAGTAGCGAAGATGATTTGACTTTTCAAGTAGAAAGAAAAAATAGTATTATATTTTTAATTAATAATTAATACTCAAAAAGACCTTCTTTCTAAACATCAGAAACAGAAGGTCTTTTCATCTTCTCATGAAGTTGCGAAGCCGAAAGTATGTAAGAAGTGCAGCACTTCCTTTTCATATTCTTCCGGGTTTTCATTGAATGACTTTGCATGGGCGCCCTTATCGAATAGCTTCAACATCTTCTTGTCTTCCTTCAACTCGTACAATTCCTTCGTCATCTCCGGCAATATGAAATCATCTTCCATGCTATGGATGAACAGCATCGGTTTTTTGATATTCCCAATTGTCTCCCTCGGTGAAATGAGGCCTGTCGTATAGCCATCCCTGATTTTCAGAAACAGATTTGCTGCACGCAATGTCACTGAAGAGCGAAGAGGTGTATTTGTACGTAAAATATGCAAGATCTGCTCGGTAAAATCGGAAAATGGACAATCGACAACGTAAAAATCTGCATCATCTTCATATTCTCCTGCGTACAGGATCGTTGTTGCCGCCCCCATCGATTCACCGTGGATGCCAAGCAATGCCCGGCTGCCGATCCGGTCCCGTACAGCGGATACTAAGGCATTCAAGTCGATCTTTTCGTAAAAACCGAAGCTTGTCGTTTTGCCTCCCGAATCCCCGTGCCGACGGTGATCATAAATGACGGAATTGAATCCGAGCCGTTCAAATAATCTTGCGTATTTGATCGAGTTGATTTTATTTTCCGTCACGCCATGGCAGATGATCATCGTTCTTGTCGTTTCAAGCGGTTGTAGAAAAACCGCACGCAACGGATAGCCATTCGGTGAAGCGATCCAAAAATCCTCTTTGCGCACCGTTTCATACCAATGCTCATCAAACCGTTTTGCGATGATTTCACGTTTTACGATCAGATCATGGTCTTTCAGCTTCATGAACATTAATCGATTAGCCGCGTAAAATCCGAGAACTGTCAAAATGGCGGTATAAATGCTTCCAATAATGCCAGTTATGTATAGGAAGCGCCGTTTCAATCAACTTCAACTCCTTTAGTTGCTGCGATTTTTGTACAATTTGTACATTCCTGTTTCAATAGGATGCGAAATATGAGGAGCTATCATTCCAACCGCTTCACAAATCTTTTCCACATCTATCCCCGTTTTTATTCCTAACGAATCAAGCATGTGTACAACATCTTCTGTCGCTACATTACCAGTCGCGCCGGGGGCAAAAGGACATCCGCCCAGCCCGCCTGCAGACGTATCAAAACGATAAACGCCTGCCTGCATTGCCGCCAAAATGTTGGCGATTGCCATTTTGCGTGTATCGTGGAAATGGGCTGTCAATAACACTTCAGGGAATTGCTCTTTTAACAGCTTGAACAGCTCGTAGCTTTCAACTGGATTTGCCATCCCGATCGTGTCGGCTACACTTAACTCATCCACTCCCATTGAAACAAATCGACTGCATAAATTACTAACTTCCTCTTTCTCTATCTTCCCTTCAAACGGACAATAAAACGCGGTTGAAATGCAAGCCCTTACAAAGATGCCTTCGCTTTTCAATTTTGCGATGGCAGGTTCAAGCGCGTCCATGCTTTCAGATGTCGTCCGATTGATATTGCTTTTATTGAAACTATTGCTGACGCCGACAAACACGGCGATGCTTTCTGCGCCTGCTTCGATAGCGAGATCTGCCCCTTTTTCATTCGGCGCTAATACGAATTGACGTCCAATTTTCTCTGTTTTTTCTACGATGTTTTTGGCATCCGCCATTTGCGGCACCCATTTTGGAGAAACGAAAGAAGTTAGCTCCATTTCTGTAATGCCTGCCCCTTGTAATAAATGGATGAATTCCAATTTTTCTTTCTCATCCACATGGTTTTTTTCATTTTGAAGACCATCCCTCGGTCCTACCTCGATAATTGTGACGTTCTTTGGTAAAATGAACATATCATCCCTCCTGTATATATTGTACTGAAGGGGTGGGATAAAGGGAAACGCAGAATGTAGAAATCTACGTAAATATGAAAATGCAAATAAGGGATAGGGGGAAACGACATGTCAAATGAAGTAGTGATCGTAAGTGCTGTCCGTACGGCAATTGGATCTTTTTTGGGGTCATTGAAAGATGTATCTGCATCGGAGCTTGGCGGAATCGTTATTAAGGATGCACTTTCACGTTCTGGAGTGAAGGTGGAAGATGTGGATGAAGTGATTATGGGGAATGTACTGCAGGCAGGGCTTGGTCAAAATCCAGCTAGGCAAGCCGCTATCAAAGCTGGACTTCCTGAAACGGTACCTGCAATGACAATCAATAAAGTGTGCGGATCGGGATTGAAAGCAGTCCACTTGGCAAGACAAGCAATACTTGCGGGCGATGCAGATATCGTCGTTGCAGGCGGGATGGAAAATATGAGTCAGGCACCATTTTTGCTTAAAAATGCAAGGGAAGGCTTCAAAATGGGGGATCAGAAAGTCGTCGACAGTATGATTTCGGATGGGCTTTGGTGTGCTTTCAATGATTACCATATGGGCATTACAGCAGAGAATCTTTGCGACCGCTATTCAATTACACGAGAAGAGCAGGACGCATTTTCAGCGGCATCCCAAGAGAAGGCGGCAGCTGCGATTGAAAAAGGATTATTCAATGATGAAATCGTCCCGGTTGAAATTCGGCAACGCAAAGGCGATCCTATCGTGTTTGACACGGATGAGTATGTAAAAGCAGGAACAACGAGCGGTAAACTGGCTAAATTGCGTCCTGCGTTCAAGAAAGATGGCAGTGTGACTGCAGGCAATGCGTCAGGCATTAATGACGGAGCTGCTGCTTTTGTCATCATGTCACGGGCGAAAGCGGACGAGCTTGGCATCACACCGTTAGCGATATTGACCGCAAACGCAAATGCTGGTGTCGATCCTGCTGTCATGGGAATTGGCCCTGTCCAAGCAGTGAAGAATGTACTCAAGAAATCGGGAATGGAACTATCAGATATTGATCTGATCGAAGCGAACGAAGCATTTGCGGCACAATCACTCGCAGTCGATCGTGAGTTGAATTTCGATAAAGAAAAATTGAATGTTAATGGCGGCGCAATTGCATTGGGCCATCCTATTGGCGCGAGCGGTGCGCGGATTCTTGTCACGTTATTGCATGAAATGAAGCGGCGCGATGCAAAAACCGGCCTCGCTACATTGTGCATCGGTGGCGGGCAAGGTGTCGCTACAATCGTTCAACTTCCTTGATAGGAAAGAAGGTGGATGGAATGGCAAAGAAAAAATCGAGAACAGCAACTCCTGTAAAACAGGAAAATGATAATGCGACACTGTCTGAAGCGCTTGACAATGATGTTTTATTAAAACTGAAAGCTGCTAAAAAGGAAATGACAGCAAAAATTGAAGCTGAAGAAAAGGAGCGCCAAGAAAAGCTCCGTCGTGAACGAATAGAACGCGAAAAGAACAAAAGCTTCGCAGAATTGCTTGATGAATATGGCGACAGCGGCACGAAATATTGAAACTTTTACCGGATGGAATTTTTCATCCGGTATTATTATGCATAAAAAACGAAACAAGTCGAATAGAAGAGGAAATGTTACACATCCTATCGATATCATATAACAAGGAGTGAACATCAATGAAAAGATTAGCGATTTTTCCGCTTGCGTTGCTGCTCATACTGTCTTTGGTAGGGTGTGCAAACAATAACGACACAAACAATGACAATGGAAACGGAACGAACGATCAAAACAATACATCTAATAATACAACAACCGGTGAATCAGCAACTGGTAGTAATGACGTTAACAACAATGACCTGACAAACGACAACGGAAAGTCGAAGGTGGAAGTAGCGGATGACGCAGCTGATAAAATTGCAGCGTTGGATGAGGTGGACAGTGCCAACGTTCTTGTGACAAATAATAATGCATATGTCGGAGTTGTATTGAATGAAGGCATAGAGGAAAATGATGAAATGAAAAACAAAATAGCGGATGAAGTACGAAGTGTTAATTCCGAATTCAACAACGTTTATGTATCATTCAATCCAGACGTTGCCGACCGTTTCACCGAGTATGGCGATCAGATCCGTTCCGGTGAACCGGTTGAAGGATTTTTTGAAGAAGTCATGACAAGCATCGACCGGATGTTCCCGGAAGCGAAATAGTCGATAACGAAACCTTGTTTGAAGTTTAGTGGTAGAAGGAAGGGGTAGTTTATGCATATCTCTTCCTTTCAATTGTGACGGATTTATGACAAAGTAATTATTTTGTGAATTACACACACAATTCGACATTTTTTTCAAACGGTCTACATTATGATAGGCAAGGGTAAAAAATTTGACGGAGGAAAATGTGCGATGCGATTGATTGGGAAACAACTTTTATCTTTTAAAATTCACTTAAAAAGATCAAAGATGGTCAAGATAGCAAAGGACCGTGGATTTACACATCCAGCAGTAGTAGCTTGCAGCCAAGAATTGGATTCTTTATTGAATCGTTATCAAAATATAGCGTGAAAAAAGACATACCGAGCGACGGTATGTCTTTTCTAATTATGCTAATTTCGCTAGTTCACTCTTCATTTCAACGACCCAATTGAAAGGATCTTCTTCCTTCCCATTCTGGATGTTGCTAAGTGTGTCGAATAATTGTGTTGCTAAAAGCCCTGTTTCACAATTATTGACAACCATTTTATAGCCATCCCAATTTAACTCACCGACTGGAGAAATAACAGCTGCCGTGCCAGTTCCAAACACTTCTTCAAGTTTTCCTTCATCATAGGCTGACCTTATTTCATCCATCGAAATTTTCCTTTCAGAGACGGGGATATCCCAATGACGCAGCAGTTGCAGAATCGATTTTCTCGTAATTCCTTCCAAAATGCTTCCGTTAATGGCAGGTGTAATCACTTCGCCGTCTATTTTGAAGAAAATATTCATGCTTCCTACTTCTTCAACATATTTCCGTTTGACGCCGTCCAACCAGAGTACTTGGGAATAGCCCCGATGATCCGCAACTTCCTGTGCTTTCAGACCTGCTGCATAATTGCCTGCTGTTTTTGCACCACCCGTTCCGCCTTTCACAGCCCTCACAAATTCATTTTCAACGAGAATTTTGACGGGATGAATGCCTTCTTTATAATAAGAACCTACCGGTGACAGGATGATGAAGAATTGATATTTTTTCGCAGGTGCTACGCCTAGGAAGGCTTCATTTGCAATGACAAAAGGTCGTATGTACAAAGAAGTGCCTTCTAACGTCGGTATCCAGTCCTTTTCGATATGGATGAGTTGCGTCAACGCATGCAATGCTGCCTCTTCGTCGATTCGTGGCATGCAAAGTCGATCCAAGGAAAGGTTCAACCTCTTCATATTTTCCTCCGGACGGAATAGGCGCACCGTACCGTCTTCAGCTGAGCGGTACGCTTTCATGCCTTCGAAAACCGTTTGGCCATAATGCAAAACGATAGAGGCAGGATCCAATGTGACAGGTGCATAGGGGACGATCCGGTGGCTATGCCAACCTTTGCCTTCATCGTAATCCGCAACAAACATGTGATCTGTGAAACTTCTACCGAACATGAGATTCTCGGGATTCGGTTTCTCTTTTTTCGAATCGCTTAGTTTAATCTGGATGGGTAATCTTGTCATTCCGATCAAATCTCCTTATTGAATAGTCAAAACGACCATCTATTATTGAATAAAATAAGTATACTGCTTTTTTAGAAAAATGGAAGAGTTAAGTTGTTTCATTATTATTACGATTTTGAAAACGTTTACAATATGGTTATGTTTGTATGTATGATTTTTCGCTTGTACAATAGACCAAAAACGTAGAAAAGGTGTTAGACATGGAACGGATCATCGTTATTGGAGCAGGAATACTAGGCGCATCAGCAGCTTACCATCTGGCGAAACAGGGGGCGGAAGTAATCGTTGTTGATCGGAAGGATAAAGGACAAGCAACTGATGCTGCTGCCGGAATCATTTGTCCTTGGATATCACAACGAAGAAATAAAGCTTGGTATGCATTGGCAAAAGGAGGAGCATCCTATTATCCGGAATTGATTGGACAATTAGAAGATGACGGTGAGACCGACACAGGTTATCGAAAAGTAGGAGCGATCAGCTTGCATCGCGATGTGGACAAGCTTGAAAAGATGGAAGCTCGCGCATTGGAAAGAAGGAAAGAAGCTCCTGAGATTGGACAAGTGAATTTGCTTACTGAAGAAGCGACTTCCGATCTTTTTCCGCTATTGTCCGGAGGTTTTTCATCAGTTCATGTAGAAGGCGCAGCAAGAGTGGATGGAAGAGCGTTGAGAGATGCTTTACTCAATGCTGCAAAAAAACTTGGTACGACCATTATGAATGGTTCGGCAACGCTCGTGTTCGAAGAGGATAAGATTTCCGGCATCCGTGTTGGCGAAGAGTTGATTCAAGCATCGAAAATGATCATTGCTGCCGGTGCATGGGCTCCCGAATTTTTGGAACCATTAGGTCTGCATGTACAGGTGACCGGACAAAAGGCGCAGATAGTCCATTTGCGCTTGAACCAAAATACAGAGAAATGGCCAGTCGTCATGCCGCCGACAGACCAATATATTCTGCCTTCTGATAATGGGAAGGTTGTTATTGGCGCTACCCATGAGGATGAAGCAGGCTTAACGCTGCATGCGACAGCCGGTGGGATCCATGAGGTGCTCGATAAAGCTTTGAATATCGCGCCGGGTTTAGAGGAAGCTGAATTTCAAGAAATACGAGTTGGTTTTAGGCCGTTTACTCCAGGATTTCTGCCTGTCATCGGGGAAGTGCCGGGACATCCTGAGTTGCTCTTTGCAAATGGGTTAGGTGCTTCGGGATTAACTGTCGGTCCCTATCTTGGAAAGCAATTGGCTAGTATGGCACTTGGACATGAAGTCGACATCGACCTATCCTTATATGAAGTAGAAAAAGCGATAAGTATGTAAAAAAGATATAATTTTTTGTTGCAATCGACTAAACAAAAGTTTACAATTAAAACAAATGTTTAAAGGGTGATGGAATTGAATGAAAAGGAAAGGGCTGTTCTTGACTTAATTCGAGCCAACCCTTATTTATCACAACAGGAAATGGCGGATACTCTCCGTATTTCCCGACCAGCGTTAGCAAACATCATATCCGGTTTGATTAAACAAGGAAAGATTCAGGGGCGGGCATACATTCTCCCTGAAGAAAAGGAAATCATCTGTATTGGCGGAGCTAATATAGACCGGAAATTCCATCTGAATGAACAAACGCAACTCGGTACGTCCAATCCGGCTTCAATGTCCGTTTCTGTCGGAGGCGTTGCCCGTAATATTGGGGAAAACTTAGGACGTCTCGACCATCATGTCCGGCTATTGACCGTTGCCGGTAATGATAGCGATTGGGATGTGATCGTCAGGGAATCCTCATCGTATATGGATGTTTCGGACGTTGGCCAATTGATCGGGAAATCGACCGGTTCGTATTCGGCTGTTTTGGATCCCACGGGTGAGCTTGTCATCGCATTGGCGAATATGGAGATTTATGATTACTTGACGCCGGTCTATTTGGAAGAAAAGTCGCGGATGATTTCAAACGCATCTATGATCATCATCGATTTGAACTGTCCAAAGGAGTCAGTCGATTATATTAAAAACCTGGCGAGCCAAAAAGGAAATCCTCTCGTTATCATTCCTGTTTCTTCTCCAAAAATGAACAGGATGCCAAGTGATCTGAAAGGCGTTACATGGTTCATCTGCAATCGGGATGAAGCGGAGACATATACCGGCCTGACAATCGACAATGAAGAGGACTGGAAGCAAGCTGTTCAAAAATTGCTTGCATTCGGTGCGAAAAATGTCGTCGTTACTGCTGGGTCAAAAGGGATCATGGCAGCAACTAATGGCGGGGAAGCGATCCGTTTCCCAGCAGTGCAGAATGTGCATGTCGAGGACGTAACAGGAGCAGGGGATGCATTTGTATCTGGATTGCTTCATGGCCATTTGATTGGCGAGCAATTCGAAGAGAATATCCGAATGGGCTTATTGAACGCAGCAAAAACGTTGGAATGCTCCTATACGGTAAGACCCGAATTGACAAGAGATCTTCTTAAAAAAGAATTGGAGGAATTACAATGAAACAATATCTATCGTATTCACAAGAAGTACAAGAAGCGTTTGCCACAGGAAAACCAGTAGTCGCTTTGGAATCAACAATCATTTCTCACGGAATGCCATACCCGCAAAATGTGCAAACTGCACGCGAAGTAGAGCAAATTATCCGTGATAACGGCGCAATTCCTGCAACGATTGCCATCATTGATGGAAAGATTAAAATCGGCCTTTCAGACGATGAGCTTGAAATGTTCGGCAATAGCCAAGGAGTTGCAAAAGCGTCAAGACGTGACCTCGCTTATTTAGTAGCAACGAAACAACTTGGGGCTACAACAGTTGCGACTACGATGATTGCTGCATCACTTGCCGGCATTAAAATCTTCGTGACTGGCGGAATCGGCGGTGTCCACCGTGGTGCTGAAACGACAATGGATATTTCTGCTGACTTGGAAGAGCTTGCACAAACGGATGTTGCTGTCATTTGTGCGGGTGCGAAATCCATCCTCGACCTCGGCTTAACGCTCGAATATTTGGAAACGAACGGTGTACCTGTCATCGGTTACGGTACAGATGTCCTTCCAGCGTTCTTTACGCGTGAAAGTGATTTCGGACTTAATATCCGAGTGGACAACCCGGAGACAGTCGCTGACATTCTTCGTGTGAAATGGGACCTTGGCTTGAAAGGCGGCGCGGTCATCGCGAATCCAATTCCTGAAGCAGACGCAATGGACAAGTCATTCATCGACGGAATCATTAATGAAGCACTAAAAGAAGCAGAAGAGCAAAATATTGCAGGAAAAGACGTCACACCATTCATGCTAGGCAAAGTGAAAGACTTGACAGAAGGAACTAGCCTTGAAGCAAATATCGCTTTAGTGAAAAACAATGCGTTGATCGGCGCACAAATCGCGGTTGCATTAAACGCATAAGAATAGAACATTGCATAGGGGCTGTCCAGGAAATATTCTGGACAGCTCTTTTTTGAAAATAGAATTCCCCGCGTCCAAAGCGAGCCTTCACGCGTCCAAAACAAACTATTCCACGTCCAAAGTAAGTTAGTACGCGTCCAAAGTAAGCGATCCCTCGTCTAAAGTGAGTAGTTTCGCGTTCAAAGTGAACTGTCGCACGTCCAAAGCGAGTCATCTCTCCCGCTACTATTCTTTGACGACACACTCTTATCAAGTACAATGAAAGGTATTGTGTAATGAAGGAGTTTTTAGCATGAAATTAATTTCTTGGAATGTCAATGGATTAAGAGCGTGTGTCCGCAAAGGGTTTTTGGATTATTTCAAAGAGCAGGATGCGGATATATTCTGCATTCAGGAAACGAAGCTGCAAAGCGGACAAATCGAGCTTGAACTGGAAGGGTACCATCAGTATTGGAACTACGCGTTGAAGAAAGGCTATTCGGGCACAGCCGTCTTCACGAAAGACGAACCGATTGCCGTCACCTATGGAGTAGGCGAGTTGGAAACTGAAGATGAAGGCCGGATTTTGACGCTGGAATTCCCTCAGTTTTATTTGGTGAATGTGTATGCGCCGAATGCGCAAAGGGATTTGGCTCGTCTTCCTTTTCGCTTGGACTGGGAACGAAAAATGAGAGACTACCTGAGCCAATTAAAACGCTCAAAATCTGTCATCTTCTGTGGCGATTTGAATGTCGCCCATCAAAATATCGATATACGTAATTATAAATCAAACGCTGGGAATTCAGGATTTACCGTTGAGGAAAGAGGTGAATTTTCGGCATTATTGAATGAAGGATTCATCGACACTTTCCGTCATCTACATCCGGACGTTGAAGGGGCATACTCATGGTGGTCCTATATGCGGGACGTCAGGGCGAGGAATATCGGTTGGCGGATCGACTATTTCCTCATATCGGATTGTCTGCTGCCATATTTGAAAACAGCGGATATTCATGCAAGTATTATGGGAAGCGACCATTGTCCGATCGTTTTGGAGATGGATTTCACATGAAAAAAGCTGGAAGAGGTTGATGAAAAACCGCTTCCAGCTTTTT
>NZ_LQYA01000113.1:20262-36271 GCF_001531445.1 Sporosarcina koreensis | reverse complement strand
TGTTAATGGAATTTACTCAACCATTAACGGTTGTTATTGTTGTTGTCGTTTTGTTGGGCGCGTGCTTCTCCGCCTTTTCTGCCGATCTCTTCGTAGAAATCCCTATCATGATTTTTCGCAGTAGCTTCTCCGCCTTTGCGTCCGATTTCTTCATAGAAATCCCTGTCATGATTTTGTGCAGTGGCTTCTCCGCCTTTGCGTCCAATTTCTTCGTAGAAATCTCTGTCATGATTTTTTGCAGTAGCTTCTCCGCCTTTACGTCCTGCTTCCTCCAAAGACATTTTCCCGCGATTGTTGTTATTGTTGTTGTTTTTAGCCATAGTAAATGTCTCTCCTATTCGTTGATATATTTGTAGTGGCCTACAGTCCATCTATAACCTTGCAGGTGGAATGATAAACTGGATCTAAAGCGAATTAATCAAAGTGAAATGTTGTTAATTTACTTGAGATATTCGTTATAATTAAGTAATGTGAATCATCTTCCTTATTGCATGAGTTCCCAGATAAATCAATTTGAAGCTAGTAAGTCCTCTTTTTACATCTTAAAGTGTTTTTTTGTTCATAGATTTAACATATTTAAATGAAAAATATCCATTGAAACCTGCCTGAAGCGTGATATAATAAAAACCTAAATAACACATCCACTCATATAATCGCAGGGATATGGCCTGCAAGTTTCTACCGGTCCACCGTAAATGGATTGACTATGAGAAGCAAAGTAGAAAAGGTTCATGCGTAATGTATGCATGCGGCTTTTTTATTCATTCGGTTAATGTAAACCCCGAATGACCTTGCTCCACTCATGTAATGAATGGATGCACGGTCATTTGGGATTTTTTGTTTCCAATTGATCGTGAATAAAAAGGAGGAACAACAGGTTGAAGCAGTTACAGGAGAAAATCATGCAGGATGGTAAAGTGCTGTCCGATCAAGTATTAAAAGTGGATTCGTTTTTGAATCATCAAATCGATCCTCCACTTATGAAGGCGATCGGAGAGGAATTTGCGGAACGATTCAAAGAGGGCGGTGTAACAAAAGTGCTTTCCATCGAATCATCCGGAATTGCACCTGCGATGATGACCGGCTTAGTGTTGGGCGTACCTGCGATTTTTGCCCGTAAACGCAAATCGCTGACGATGAGTGCTCATTTGTATACAGCTGACGTTCATTCCTTTACGAAAAATGAAACGAATGAAATATCCGTCTCGAAGGATTTTTTGGAAAAAGGGGATAAAGTTTTAGTTATAGATGATTTCCTTGCGAATGGACAAGCTGTCCTTGGCCTACTTGATATTTTAGAGCAAGCGGAAGCGGAGCTCGTCGGAGTCGGCATCGTTATTGAAAAAGGCTTCCAGCCCGGGGGTGCGATGATCCGGGAAAAAGGGATCCGTGTTGAATCCTTGGCGATTCTTGAATCGCTTGCAGATGGAAAAGTCGAATTCAAGGAAGAAGGTACATCGCTATGAAATCGGTCGTTTTAGGATTTCAGCATTTACTTGCTATGTACGCTGGCGCGATCCTCGTACCTCTAATTGTAGGGCAGGCAATCGGTTTAACTTCTACTCAGCTTACATACCTCGTGTCCATCGATATTTTGATGTGCGGGATTGCGACGATCTTGCAGATTATGAGCAACCGATTTTTCGGAATCGGGTTGCCGGTCGTTTTAGGATGTACGTTCACTGCGGTCGGCCCAATGATTTCGATTGGAGATAAATACGGTATTTCCGCAATCTATGGAGCAGTCATCGCATCAGGGTTGATCATCGTGCTTATTAGTACAATGTTCGGGAAGTTGATCAAGTTCTTCCCGCCAGTCGTAACGGGTTCTGTAGTCACGATAATCGGTATCACGTTAATTCCTGTCGCTTTGAATAATATGGGCGGAGGAATGGGCGCGCCAGATTTCGGATCAAGTACAAACATTCTACTTTCGTTCGGAACTCTTCTATGCATCATCCTCTTATATCGATTTACAACAGGTTTCCTCAGATCGATTTCAATTTTGCTTGGGATGGTTGCAGGCACGGTAGCAGCCATGATGATGGGCGTCGTGGATTTCAGTGCGGTGAATGAGGCTTCGGCATTCCATTTCTTAACGCCATTTTATCTCGCAACACCGACCTTCCATCTCGTTCCAATTTTAACGATGACGTTAGTCGCTATGGTTTCATTAGTGGAATCAACAGGTGTGTACTTTGCATTAGGCGATATTACTGAGAAGGATATTACGAAGAAGGATTTGGAGAAAGGGTATCGTTCTGAAGGGTTAGCTTCATTAATTGGCGGGATTTTCAATGCGTTCCCGTATACAACGTTTTCACAAAACGTCGGTTTGGTGCAGATGTCCGGTGTTAAATCACGCAAAGTCATTTTAATCACAGCCGTTATGCTCGTATCATTGGGCTTTATGCCGAAAATTGCAGCAATGGCAACAGTAATTCCGACTTCAGTGTTGGGCGGCGCGATGGTTGCGATGTTTGGCATGGTAATTTCACAAGGGATCAAAATGTTGAGCAAGGTAGTAGCTGAATCGCAGGAAAACGCGATGATCATCGCTTGTTCAGTTGGCCTTGGCCTTGGCGTCTCTGTCGTTCCTGATATTTTCGCAAGCCTTCCTGAGAACTTCCAAATGTTAACGAGCAACGGTATCGTTGCCGGCAGCTTGACGGCGATTTCATTAAACATCATGTTCAATATGCTCCCTTCGAAAAAGCGCAAGAAAGCAGCACAGGTACAGTTAACAGAGCAAGAAGTGTGAGGATTAATAATGCAATGAAAAACGAGACTCCTGTATAGGGTCTCGTTTTTTCGCTTATTGGCTGCTGTCGTCAGTGTCTGTGTCCAAATCAGTGTCTGTACCGTCATCTACATCAAGATCGACATCTGTATCAGTGCCATCATTAACACCATCGTCGACATCGGCAGGTGGATTATTGACATCTACATCCGTATCATCTTCGCCATCTCCACATGCTGCGAGTAGTCCTACTGATAGGAATGTCGCCGCTCCAAGCTTCAACCATTTCTTGTCTTCTGTGAGTAGTTTCATTGAAATCTCCTCCAAGGTGTAATCATTAATTGATGCCTACTTGTTTGATACCCTTGAAATAGTTTCCTAATCATTACAGATTTATTGCAAAAACATTACAGGTTTACGATCGATGCTGTTCGTACTGATGTGCTTCAGTCATTTGAGCAACGGATGATAGTTCGGATTGCTCCACTTCCTTTTCGTACGCAACAATCGAATCAAGAAGCTGATCCTTTGAGCTAGCGCCGATCAATGCAGAAGCGACCGCATCTTCCTCCAAGTTGAATGCTAATGCGAGTGCGTGCACATCTTTGGCCGATTCATGCAACTTGTCCACTGTACTTCTCAACTCTTCAGAATCATAGGCGACAAATCCGTCTATCTTCCTAACCCGAGTGAGGCCTTCATCCGTCAATAATCCTTTTGCTAATGTCCCACGCGTGATGACGGATGCCCCCGCTTCACGTATCATCGGGAACCATTCTTCTGGCCGTCGATCTAACAGGCTATATTGCATCATGACGGAAATGGCGGAGCTGTTCGTTAAAAATCGTTTGATGACATTCGGTCGTATCGACGAAATACCATACTGCCGTATGATTCCTTCCTTTTTCAATGCTTCAAACGCCTCGATTGTTTCGGAAGCATCATCTTCCATCGTCCCGCCATGTAATTGATAAAGGTCGAGGTAGTCAGTGCCGAGACGTATCAGACTGTCCTTTACAGCTGCCATTATATAAGCTTTCGAAGCATCCCAATGCCAACCGTCTTCGCCAGGTGAACGTCGGTTGCCGACCTTCGTCGCAAGAATGAATTTATCCCGTCGGCCTTTCATTACATCACCGACCAAAGATTCATTTTTGCCGCCAGCATATAAATCTGCTGTATCAAAGAAATTGATGCCTGCTTCTAATGCTACGTCGACAATATTTTTCACTTCTTCCAAGTCATCGGGGAACGACATGCACCCGAGTCCTAGCTCGGATACATATAAGCCGCTATTTCCAATCTCTCTCTTTCTCAATGACGCACCTCCGTAATTGTTTTATCAACTGTAAATAAACTGTACAATGTAGAAGTTGATAGGGAAAGTTTGTTGCTTGATTGAATGATGAGGAGCGTGTCGAAATGAATCGTTTTGAGGAAAAAACCGTTTCATCTGATTTATTGTTTGAAGGAAAAATCATCTCCCTCCGTGTAGACGAAGTCGAATTGCCGGATGGGAAAAGAGCGAAGAGGGAACTAATCGATCATCCCGGTGCTGTCGCGATTATCCCAGTTACAGATGATGGAAAGATAATTCTTGTTGAACAGTATAGAAAAGCATTAAATCGTTCTATCATTGAAATTCCTGCAGGCAAGATTGAACCTGGTGAGGAGATCGAGGTCACAGCACTCCGTGAATTGGAAGAAGAGACGGGATACGGGGCTAATCAATTTGAATACGTTCAGTCATTTGCAACATCACCTGGATTTGCAAACGAAATCATTCATATTTTCGTAGCGCAAGGACTATATAAAATAGACAAGCCTGCTGCGGGTGACGAGGACGAATTCATCGAACTGATGGAATGTACGATCGAAGAAGCAGAAGAGATGGTGCTGGATCAACGGATTTATGACGCGAAAACAGCTTTTGCGATTCTTTATGCAAAAAAAATTCTTAAAGATTGAGCTATTTTGGAACGGACAAGCATACGTTATAGTAACGATGCGGAGGTGAAGCCTATGGTCCGTTCCTTAACTTTTATCCATCTATTTATCATACTAGCCGTCGGATATATCGGCGGGGCATTGTTGTTCAGGGAAATTCCGATAGCTGCATCCGAAAAATGGATCGGCTTTTTCGATTCGAGAGTCATTTCAACTGTCGATGGGTCTATATGGAGACCTTTTCTAACATTGTTGGTGTTTTTTGTTTTGACATTCCTACTTTCCGTCAATAACAAAACGAGACATACGATATTGTTTTTCGGTGCAATCAAATGCGTTTTGTTCGGAATGTCCTCTTCATTTCTCCTTTTTTCGGGAATAAAAATTTGGGAATATGCAATTTGGTGGTTCCCGTTCCAGTTCATTTCCTGTCTCATATTCCTAATCTATTGTGTTGTGTTAAGCCCACCGTATTTCAGCAGAGTATCAAGGAAAGCACGGAATCTACAAGCGGTTCCTGTATTGGCAGGACTGTCATTATTCATCTTTTTATTGGAGATTACAATATTCCATTTTCTTATTCGCTGAGTGGATAGGAAGTCTATTATTTCCTTTCTGTTGTCACAAAGATCGCCTCTTTGATATAATGGAATCAGTGTTGAGGGGGGCGTCATATGGAGAGCCGGATTGAACGGATCAAAAAGCAACTGCACGGGGCCAGCTATAAGTTGACGCCTCAGCGTGAAGCTACGGTCTTGGTCCTTCTTGAGAATGAAGAAGATCATTTAAGTGCTGAAGATGTTTTTTTACTTGTCAAAGAGAAGGCGCCGGAAATCGGGCTTGCCACAGTCTATCGGACATTGGAACTGCTGACGGAGCTGAAAATCGTCGACAAGATTAATTTTGGTGATGGCGTCTCCCGTTATGACTTACGTCAAGAAGGGGCATCACGTTTTCACCATCATCTCATTTGCATTGAATGTGGAAAAGTCGCCGAAATACAGGAAGACCTCTTGGGCGATGTCGAGAAAATTGTCGAAAGCCGATATGGATTCAATGTAAAGGATCATTGGTTGACCTTCCACGGAATTTGCGGAAGCTGTAAATCTGCGGAAAATGACAGTAAAAAGTAAAATGGGGATGGCGCAATGCTGTCCCTTTTTGTCATTTGAGGGGTGATATACATGAAAGATAGTAAGTTTGCGTTGGAGGATTATATCCACTTTTTAAAAGTAGAAAGGCAACTGTCACAAAATACGGTCGCTTCCTATAAGAGAGACCTTTTGAATTATATCGTCCAACTGGAAAAGGCGGGTGTCGGGTCAATTGACGATATCGACCGTTCCGCGATTCTGCAATATTTGCATCAATTAAAAGAGCAAGGGAAGTCGTCCAGGACAGTCGCAAGACATATCTCCTCAATACGTTCATTTCACCAATTCCTTTTACGTGAGAAGGTAACGTCACAAGACCCGACCGTCCATTTGGAAATGCCGAAGCTTGAACAAAAGCTGCCCTCTGTCCTTTCTGTGAAAGAAGTGGACAAATTGATATCCATGCCGGCAAGCAGCAAGTCTCAAGGGAAAAGGGACATCGCTTTACTTGAATTGCTTTATGGCACGGGGATGCGCGTCAGTGAGCTGATCGGCTTGAATGTGGACGATATCCATATTTCCATGGGCTTTGTCCGTGTTTTCGGTAAAGGGGGCAAAGAAAGGATTATCCCGCTTGGCGGTGGTGCAATGAAAGCGTGTACAGCATACATACGGGAAGCCCGTCCGGTTTTCATCGAAAAAACGAAAGGAACAGATGCGCTTTTCGTCAATATGAGAGGGAGCCGCTTGACTCGTCAAGGCTGTTGGAAAATAATTAAAGGATATGCGTTGAAAGCGGGTATACAAAAAGAACTGACCCCTCATATATTGCGTCATTCTTTTGCGACTCATCTCATTGAGAATGGAGCAGATATTCGTGCTGTCCAAGAAATGCTAGGACATGCGGATATCTCAACGACACAGATTTATACGCATGTAAGTAAAGCGAGATTGAAAGATGTTTATGTGAAATTCCACCCTCGTGCTTGAAGACATGGAGGACGTTTTGGAAAGTATGAATTTTGGAGGTATGGATATGGAAGAAACAAAATTTAACCGCGTACATTTGATCGTCCTCGACTCTGTCGGAATCGGTGAATCGCCTGACGCTCATTTATTCGGAGACCAAGGAGCGGATACGCTTGGCCATATTGGAGAACAGATGGGCGGATTGAAGATGCCGAATATGGGGCGTCTTGGTCTTTCAAATATTAAGGAAATCAAAGGAATTGACGTTGAATCTAGCCCAACCGGCATTTATGGCATGATGCAGGAGGCTTCTGTCGGTAAAGATACGATGACGGGGCATTGGGAATTGATGGGTTTAAATATTGATAAGCCTTTCAAAGTCTACCCGGATGGATTCCCAAAAGAGCTTATCGATGAGCTGGAAAAACGGACGGGAAGAAAAGTGATCGGAAATAAACCGGCAAGCGGAACTGGCATTATTGATGAGCTAGGTGAGAAGCATATGAAAACAGGTGCCATCATCGTCTACACGTCTGCGGATCCTGTCTTGCAAATCGCAGCACATGAAGGAATTATTCCAATCGAAGAGCAATACCGCATTTGTGAAATCGCACGTGAATTGACGTTGAATCCCGAGTTTCTTGTCGGCCGTGTCATTGCAAGACCGTTCGTAGGAGAACCAGGCAACTTCACCCGTACGACTAACCGGCATGATTACGCATTGAAACCTTTCGGCAGAACAGTCATGAATGAACTGAAGGACACAGGTAAAGCAGTCATTGCGGTCGGTAAAATATCCGATATTTTCAATGGAGAAGGTGTGACGGAAGCTGTACGAACTGTGAGCAATATGGATGGCGTCGACAAGTTGATCGAAGTCATGAATTCCGATTTCACAGGCATGAGCTTTACAAATCTTGTCGATTTTGATGCGCTATTTGGGCATCGGAGAGATCCGATCGGTTATGGAAATGCATTGCAGGAATTCGATGCACGCTTACCGGAAATCATCGATTCATTGAAACAGGATGATCTGCTTATCATCACAGCAGATCATGGGAACGATCCCGTGCATAGCGGAACAGATCATACGAGAGAATATGTTCCATTGCTTATATACTCACCGTCTTTCAAAGGCGGAGGCGAATTGCCTTTGCGGAAAACATTCTCAGATGTTGGAGCGACGATTGCTGATAACTTCAATGTAAAAGCTCCAGAGTTCGGGGAAAGCTTTTTACGTTCATTAATTGAAAAGGTGTGATAATTGTGTTCAGGATGGTTGATATCATCGAGAAAAAAAGAGATGGAGAAATGCTTTCCAAAGAGGAAATAACATTTTTCATCAATGGCTATACAGACGGATCCATTCCGGACTATCAGGCGAGTGCTCTTTTGATGGCGATTTACTTCCAAGGCATGACGCCAGAAGAGCAAGGCCATTTGACAATGGCGATGGTCGAATCTGGAGACCAGATCGATTTGTCGGCAATTGAAGGGCTGAAGGTCGACAAGCATTCGACTGGGGGCGTAGGCGATACGACAACGTTGATACTAGCTCCTCTTGTTGCGGCTTGCGGAGTTCCGGTCGCCAAAATGAGTGGCCGCGGCCTCGGTCATACTGGCGGAACGCTCGACAAGCTCGAAGCGATTGAAGGTTTCCATATCGAGCTTTCAGAGGAACAGTTCGTCAACCAGGTGAATGATATAAAAGTGGCCGTCATCGGTCAAAGTGGCAATCTGACGCCTGCTGACAAAAATCTGTATTCCTTGAGGGATGTTACAGCTACCGTCAGCAGCATTCCGCTCATTGCAAGCTCCATCATGAGCAAGAAGATAGCGGCAGGAGCAGATGCGATCGTATTGGACGTGAAAACAGGCGATGGCGCTTTCATGAAGACATTGGAGGATGCAGAAGCACTTGCACATTCCATGGTTGCGATCGGACGCCAAGTCGGAAGAAACACAATGGCAGTCATTTCAGACATGAGCCAACCGCTAGGCTATGCAATCGGAAATGCGTTGGAAGTGAAAGAGGCCATTGATACTCTGAAAGGCGAAGGTCCTGAGGACTTGACAGAGCTCTGCCTCGTTCTTGGAAGCAAAATGATCGTTGCCGGCGAAAAGGCGGAAACAGTTGAAGAAGGACGCAGGATGCTCGAAGAAGTCATCAAAGACGGTTCAGCATTAAATCTATTCGGGAAATTGATCGAAGCACAAGGCGGAGACGCCCGGATTGTTCATGACCCATCACGGTTGCCATCAGCGAAATTCCAAATCGAAGTCCCTGCATTAACATCCGGAACGATTTCCAAAATGGAAGCGGACGAAATCGGAGTCGCAGCTATGCTTTTAGGAGCTGGACGAGCAACAAAAGAAGACGCGATTGACTTAGCTGTAGGAATTGTCCTCAAGAAGAAAATCGGGGACAAAGTAACCGTAGGCGAACCGATTGCAATCATCCACTCCAACCGTGAAGATGTGGCAAAATCCATCGGATTGATTCAAAAACATATCCATATTGCGAATAAAGAGCAAGAAAAACCAGCCTTGATCCATGAAATGATTACAGGCTGATAAGTAATAACGAATGACTGTCCAGAAAGTCGTGAAACAGACTTTCTGTGGCAGTCTTTTTTTGTATGTGGAGTTTTATGAGCGCTTGCCGCGTTTTATGATCACCAGCAGGGAATTCCTGAATAATGGATACTCCGTTGATTGGAGCGTAAGGCGGCGACTCCTGGGTACGCGGGACAGGTGAGACCCCGCAGTGGAGCGTAGCGACCGAGGAGGCTCACCGACCGCCCCCCGGAAAGCGACTGCCTGTAGCGGAAATCAACATTGCTGCTTGACAAAAGAGATGTGGGCTATTTATTCCTAACATGTGTAAACCGTCCTAAAAATGGATAGACTTTTTCAGGTAGAATGCTTTGTCGAAAGATAGGAAAAACACAAAGTTAATGACTAGTTATGTCAGGTGAAAGGATTTCCCTTGCCCAATGTTGAATAAAACCGCAAGAAGGAGGGATTCAGCATGGCTGATATTAAACAAATGGATAGCATTGTGGTCGTGACATTGGCAGGGGAGTTGGACAATCTTGAAGCAAACAGAATCCGTTCCACGATTTCATCTTCCATCTTCACACGAAAAGTGAGCGGAATCGTCTGGGACTTGAGCCGCCTCGGATTCATGGACAGCGCAGGCATCGGGCTCATACTTGGGAGGATGCGTGATTTGGCCCCGTTTAACGGAGAGACACTCATCTTGAACCCGTCCCCGACAATGGAGAAGATCTTCAATTTTTCAGGCTTAGGTTCCAACATCAGACACGGCACGGTCAACAGTGTAATTGGTGAAATTGGAGGGGTTTTACATGAGAAATGAAATGACATTATCATTCGTTGCAATTGAAGAAAACGAAGCGCTCGCAAGAATGGCGATGACTTGTTTTATAACGCCATTGGATCCAACGCTTGAAGAAATCTCAGAATTTAAGACGATCGTATCAGAAGCTGTCACGAATGCCATCATCCATGGCTATGAAAGCGATGGACAAAGCATGGTCACCATCCATGCACTGATAGACGACAATAAGGTTACGATGACCGTCGAAGACAAGGGTGGAGGGATCTTTGACGTGCAACAGGCGATGGAGCCGATGTTCACGACAAAACCACTCATGGAACGTTCAGGCATGGGATTTACGATTATGGAAAGCTTTTCGGACAAACTCTCCGTGGAATCATCCATCGGAAATGGAACGGTAGTGCGATTCGAGAAAACGTTTTCTCCGGTCACGGAAGCAAGCAGAATGAGGTGACCGATGGATACATCAGTTGAACGACAAGATACCCTATTATCACAGGAAAAAATGAGGCTGCTCATCCAACAATCCCAGGAAGGCGACAAAGAGGCAAGAAGGATGATGGTGGAAGGGAATACAAGGCTCGTCTGGTCCATCGTTCAACGATTTGCATCGAGAGGAGCGGACCTTGAGGATCTGTTTCAAATCGGTTGCATCGGTCTCATGAAATCGATTGACAAATTCGATCTGTCATATGACGTGAAGTTCTCCACGTATGCCGTCCCAATGATCGTCGGTGAAATCCAACGATTCCTACGGGATGATGGCATGGTGAAAGTGAGCAGATCGATTCGTGAACTCAGTTTTAAAATTCGCCACGCAACGGACGACTACATTAAAAACCATGGAAGGTCGCCATCCGTTTCAGAAATTGCCGAAGTGTTAGATGTCACCATTGATGAAGTCATTCTCGCATCGGATGCATTGCGTGATCCTGCATCTCTGCATGAACAGCTCTACGAAAACGAAGGGGATAGCTTGACGTTGATGGACCAGCTGAGGGATGACCGTTCGGAAAGGTTTTTCGATCACATACCGCTTAGGGACGTTGTTTCCAAGCTGAATAAACGGGATCAGACAATCATTTATATGCGGTATTATCTAGATTACACGCAAAGTGACATTGCTGAACGTATCGGCATTTCACAAGTGCAAGTGTCCCGCTTGGAAAAGAAGATATTGTCCCAGTTGAAGACTTGGATGAGCGCACAACCAGAGGAAAGTGACAATAAAGTGAGGACGGATTAATACATGGCAAAATTATTCACATCTTTGAAAGATGGGGAAGAATGGTTTCACAGTAAATTCGGTGTTGATGAAACATTTGATGCAACTGCAAAAACAGTCCACTTATGGGGTATGCCTGTTTTAATGTATTATATTAACGGTCTCATTGACGGGCAGACATTGACGACTTTATTGGTCGAAATGCAAGAGGGTTTCGAAAAGTATGAAGGGAATAAGGATGATCCCGAATGGTTTCTGGAATATTTCCCTTATTATGCTTTGGAAGATGTGGATGAAAAAGAGAAGTTTCTTACCATGATTTTAAGTGGGCTTGTCGGATTTGTTTTACCAAATGGATTTGTTTTTGCAGCTGATCTCAGAAGCTCCCCGGGAAGGCAACCCGAGGAGCCTGACACTGAAAAGGTTATTCGAGGAGCAAGGGATGGTTTTACAGAAAACATCATCATAAATACAGCGCTCGTCAGAAGGCGACTAAAGACAGCGGACCTTCGGTTTGAAATGCATCAGACGACGGCGAATGGAAAAACGGACGTCTCCATCACTTATATGAAAGGCGCTGCCAATGAAGAGCATCTTTCGTATATCCGTAAAAGACTTGACGAAATCGAGCATGACGGATTGACAATGACGGACAAATCATTGGAAGAATTCCTGTTCAAGCAACGTTTTCATCCGATGCCTTTCGTCCGTTATACTGAGCGTCCGGATATTTGTGCGGCTCATCTCTTGGAAGGTCATATCGCCATTATTGTAGATACATCTCCTTCCGTCATCTTGGTTCCTGCGACGATTTTCCACCATCTACAGCATGCGGAAGAATACCGCCAGGCACCATTTATCGGTACGTTTGTCCGTTGGCTCCGTTTGTCGGGAGCTATGCTAAGTCTATTTTTACTCCCATTTTGGTATTTGCTATCGACATACCAGCAATACTTGCCAATTTCGCTTAGTTATATTGGACCGAATGATCCGGGATCCGTCCCTCTTCTCGTTCAGTTATTAATGGCGGATATTGGAATAGAAGTCTTGCGGATGGCCGCCATTCATACCCCTTCCCCGATGACGACGGCGATGGGCCTCGTTGCAGCTATCGTGATCGGTCAAGTGGCGATTGATGTCGGTCTGTTTACGGGGGAAGTAATCTTGTACGTTGCGGTGAGTGCAATCTTCACATTTGCAATCCCGTCGTTTGAATTGAGCATTACAACGAAAGTATTCAGGGTTTTCATACTTATATTGACGGGTATTTTCGGGCCGGCGGGTTTCTTCTTAGGAACCGTCTTCTTGTTATACTATTTGGCATCTCTCAAACCGATGGGAACTCCGTATTTATGGCCAGCTCTGCCATTTTTCCCTCAGGCGATGAAGCGTGTATTGATCCGCTATCCGATGACAATCGACGCGCCGAGGCCGTTCATAACGAAAGCGCCGGAACGTAATAGGCTTTCGTAGAGGATTGATTCCCGGCTTCCAGTTATGATAAAGTTTTAACAACATGACTTGGAGGAATGAATATGCATCTATACGGAACTCAATCGGTGAACAATCTTGGCCACTTGACGATAGGCGGAGTGGATACAGTGGATCTTGCTCATATGTATGGCACACCTTTGCTTGTCTATGATATTGCTCTTTTCAAAGAACGCGCCATGGCCTTCAAGGAGACATTTTCCAAGGCAGGAATCAAAGCGCAAGTAGCATATGCAAGCAAAGCTTTTTCTTCCATAGCCATCTATGAACTTGCCAAGCAAATGGAACTCTCACTGGATGTTGTATCAGGGGGAGAGCTCTATACGGCGGCAGCTGCTGATTTTCCACGGGAAAAGATCCATTTTCACGGAAATAATAAAAGTTACACGGAATTGCAATTTGGTTTTGATGAAAAAATCGGTTGCATCGTAGTTGACAATTTCTTGGAAATCGAGATGCTAAAAGAGATCTCGGAATCACGCAAGGAAAAGATGAATGTACTGTTGCGTGTTACACCGGGCGTCCATGCTTCAACACATGATTATATTACAACTGGTCAAGAGGATTCGAAATTCGGTTTCGATTTGAAGAACGGCCAAGCAGATGATGCATTCCTCAAGCTTTATAATCATCCTTACATCACTGTGCTCGGCATGCATTGCCATATCGGTTCCCAAATTTTTGAAACGGATGCATTCCGTTTCGCAGCCGAAGCGCTCATGGAGAAGATGATTGAGTGGCGGGAGAAATTCAAATTCGTATGTACAGTACTCAACTTAGGAGGCGGTTTTGGCATACGCTATACGGAAGAGGATACACCGCTTCATCCTTCCGCCTATGTAGAGGAAATGGAAGATGTTGTGCTTTCAATGACGCGTAAAGCTAATTATCCGTTACCTGAAATTTGGATTGAACCTGGCAGGTCGCTTGTCGGGGATGCAGGCACAACACTTTACACGGCAGGTAGCAGTAAAGAAGTGCCGGGCGTAAGGACTTATATTGCTGTCGATGGAGGCATGTCTGACAATATCCGTCCAGCTTTGTATGAGGCGAAATATACAGCGGCGACGGCAAACAGAATGTTGGATCCTCACGCGGATAAAGTGACAATCGCAGGTAAATGTTGTGAATCAGGAGATAAATTGATCGAAGATGCATATATCGCAGAACCTTTGGAAGGGGATATTATTGCCGTATTCTGTACGGGAGCTTACACATACTCCATGGCGAGCAATTATAATCGGCTTCCGAAACCGGCAATCGTATTTTGCGAAAATGGCCAGCATCAATTGGTTGTCCGCAGGGAAACGTATGAAGATGTGATTAGGCTCGACATTCCTTTACAGAGGACAGAACAGGAAATTTCATCATGAGAAGGCGCAATATGACCCTTTTCCTGTTCATAGTCATCGCAGCGATCATTTGGGGTGGAGTGTACTGGTACTTTATTGCCCCATTCGCCGGACCAAATAAATGAACTTTCTCGATCATTGAAAAAGCCTAGGCTATCATGTACGATAAGGGAAACTTCACTCAGTGGTGGTTCCTTTCATCCACCACTGAGTGTTAGTTGAACCGATCGGGCATTAACTGGCAGTCAATCTACCGCTCTGGTGGGAGTCATACTGCCAGTTAATGCGGGATATTTATAATCCGGCAGAGGTCTTCTTTTGAATATGGGATGACAGTCTCATTGCCGATGCCTGAGGATTTTTTGAAAAGAAGGGATTTCAATGATGCTTTTACGATACAAGAAGGCGTATGAGAAAATTGCTATGGGCTTGCTTTCTTATATGCCCGGAGAGAAGTCTGTGAAAAAATTACAGGAAACGATTCATCTGTACGAAACTGAAGAAGACTGGCAGTTATATCTTTTGAAGCAGGATGAAGATTTCATTGGCCTTGCGGGAATCATATTGGAAGCAGATTCGTACACCGTTATGCACTTATCTGTCAATCCGTCGTTTCGGGGAGAAGGAATCGGCAGCAAGATAATCGAAAAGCTTGGTGATCTTTTTCCCGACTTGGAATGTAAGAGTACTGAGGATACAGAATCATTTATGAAAAAATGTCGTCAAAAAGAAGAAACACAAGAAGACGAATGAGAAAAAGGCGCAGATCAATGTGGTCTGCGCTTTTTCTTTTCGCGTTCTTCAAGAATATCGGAACGATCCCGAAGCATATGTTTATGAATGACAGCATCACTTCCGGCAGGGAGAAGTTCCATGGATGAGACGATTTCTTCGACTGAACGCTGAAGGGAAACTGAAGTCAAAAGAATCGGGAACGGCGAAAAAGATTCACCATTTCTTATATGACGGACGGATCTTTCCGTATCCTGTACAAGCTGTCTATAATCGATGTGTTCCGTATAACGAATGTCAAACTTATGGAAGTTCATCATCCTGTTTTCCGCTTTTAGCAGTGTACGAAACGCACCATCCAAATTCCCCCTTCTCCAATGATAGAGTCCAGTTGACAAAAGGATAAAGGCGGTAAACGGATGATCTTTCGTATATCCCGGAATCGACTTCCAATACTCTTCAAGCACTTCATGGCATTCGAAGTAGTCTTGATTCCTATTGAAATAAACAATAAAATTTAAGAATAGCGGATGATGATATGGGTGCATTGAATCATTCCTTTCAGTATGATGAAGCAGTATTGGAGGAGCCATTTTGACTTATAAAGTGAAATTGGAGGCGTTTGAAGGGCCTCTTGATCTATTATTACATTTAATCAATCGACTTGAAATCGATATCTATGATATCCCGATGGCGGAACTGACAAATCAGTACATAGAGCATCTTCATGCAATGCGCGTCTTGGAGCTCGATGAACTAAGCGAGTATCTAGTATTGGCAGCCACCTTGATTGAAATCAAAAGCAAAATGCTGCTGCCTGTACACGAAGGTGAAGTGTTGGACGAACACGCAGATTTTCACATGGAGGAAGACCCGCGTGATGAATTGGTCGCCCGTCTCATAGAATATAAAAAATACAAGGAAGCAGCAAACTCCTTATTGGAATCAGCGGAGGATCGAGCGGATCATTTCACGAAACTGCCCGGAGACTTGTCGGAATTCGGGGAAGTGACCCTATCAGTTCCGGAAGAAAAAATGAACGTTTTCGACTTGATCGGTGCATTCCAAAAAATGCTTGAACGAAAAAAACTGCGA
>NZ_LQYA01000113.1:0-20209 GCF_001531445.1 Sporosarcina koreensis | reverse complement strand
GCTCCATTGACCGCCAATATCGCAAAATCAGAGCTTTCGGTTAGTGAAAAGATGGATGCCATCATGACATCACTTGAAAGACTCGGCGGCAGCTGTGATTTTGAAAGTTTATTTGAAAAAGAAGACATTGAAGACTTAGTGGTGACATTCCTATCATTATTGGAATTGATGAAACGACTCGACATTATCGTTAAACAAGAAAACAATTTCGGTAAAATGACAGTTGTGGTTGGAGGGGAAGCGAATAATGGAAACAATCGATGAAAGGCTTGTAGGGATGTTGGAAAGCTTTTTATTCATAGCGGGTGATGACGGATTAACATTAAGTCAAATCGCCGCCTTGCTTCAAGTGGAAACAGACGCGGCAGCAGCCATTGCTGAGGGGCTGCGTGCAAATTATGAAAAAAGGCCAGACGCGGGAATTACTCTTAGGCTATACGGAGGTCATTACCGGCTGGTGACGAAAGCCGAGTTCGCTGATGATATTCTGCGGATGCTTGAAAATCCGGCCCGTAATTCAATTACACAAGCTTCAATGGAAGTGTTGGCGATCATTGCGTACAAGCAGCCCGTCACCCGTGTGGAAATTGATGATTTGCGTGGAGTGAAGTCGGACGGCCCGATCCAGACGCTCGTTGCGAAAGGATTCATAATGGAAAAAGGGCGTATGGAAGGCAGCGGCAGGCCAATACTTTATGGGACGACTGATTTGTTTTTGGACAGATTCGGGCTGGAATCGATCGATATGCTTCCTCCGTTGGCTGAGGGGGAAGAGGAGGAATCATTCGGAGACACCGATCTATTCATGACAAAATTCCAAGAAGCATTTGAAATAACAGAAGAAGGAGGAAACAATGATTGAGGCAGGCGGTAGCCATTGTTCTGTTCTTATCGGTTTTATTGGTTGCAGTACCGAAAGAAGCGGCGTCAGGAAGTGCATGGGCAGTCATCGATGCCGATACAGGTCGTCTTTTGGACGGGTCCAATGAAAACCTGCAATTGCCGATTGCGAGCCTAACAAAGATTTGGACGGCATTGACGTTCATTGAAAGCGGGGCTTCGGAAGGTGAAATACGTATATCTCCGGAGGCAGCCTCTGCGGAGGGCTCATCCATTTATTTGGAGCAAGGTAAGAAAATGGATACTGACGCATTGTTGTATGGACTGATGCTGCGGTCTGGCAATGATGCTGCATATGCACTTGCGGAGCATGCAGGCGGATCGGTTGATGGTTTTGTCGAGTTGATGAATAGAAAAGCGCAATTATATGGATTTGAGCGAACAACATTTATGAATCCGTCGGGACTTCATGATGATCGCCACTTGTCAACTGCATACGAGACGGCATTGATGCTTTATTTTGCGATGAAAAATGAAAAATTCCATAAAATTGCTTCGACGGAAAACTTCGTTTATCGAAAAGGAGACGAAGTACGAAGTTGGCGGAATAAGCATCGTATGATCCATACAAATGATTTTGTCATCGCAGGAAAGACAGGATTTACGAAAGCTGCGGGCAGAACCCTTGCAACTTATTTCGAAAAGGATGGCAAGAAACTGATCATTGTTACCCTGAACGATGGGAATGACTGGAATACACATGAGTACCTGGCAAATGAGACGTTCAAAAAATACGAGAATGTCACAGTTGCGAAAAAAGGTAAATACCGTATCCTTCCAGGCGTGAATGGGGAATTGAAAAAGCCGATTGTTCTGCTCTTGAATGAAGAAGAAGTGGAAAGAGTCTCCCATGTTGTCTATATACCGAGGAAGGACGACAAAAAAGTGAAGGGGACTTGGACGGTGTCACTTGATAATGAATTGCTGATCACAGCTGAAATTGACATCCATAAGTGACTCATCAATGCTCTGAATATGAAATAATTAGGGAAGACTGACTGTATACAGGTCGGTCTTCTTTTCATTTTCATGGAAATATGACATAATTTTTTGAGGTAGAAGGAAGGTGACGAATTGGAAAGATTACAAAAAGTACTAGCACAAGCGGGTGTAGCATCTCGTAGAAAAGCGGAAACACTCATCGTCGAAGGGAAAGTGAAAGTGAACGGAAAAGTGGTAACGGAATTAGGGACAAAGGTGACACGAGCAGACCGTGTGGAAGTCGAAGGCGTGGAGCTAGTCAAAGAGCAATTCGTTTATTATTTGCTATATAAGCCTAGAGGCTATATTTCGACTGTCAGTGATGAAAAAGGAAGAAAGACAGTCCTTGATCTCCTTCCGATGGTGGAAGAAAGAATTTTTCCTGTGGGAAGACTTGATTTTGACACATCTGGAATTATCATCATGACGAATGATGGTGACTTTTCCTATCTGATGACACATCCAAAGTTCGGCATCCTGAAGAAGTACGTCGCAAAAGTGAAAGGGATACCTGAACGGGATGCATTAAAAAAATTGGAACGCGGCATCGAACTGGAGGATGGCATGACGGCGCCTGCCAGGGTGAAAATGCAGTCATTCGATAAGAAGACAGGCACCGCAATTGTTGAAATTACAATCCACGAAGGGCGTAACCGCCAAGTCCGCAGAATGTTCGATGCAATCGGCTGCCCGGTACAGAAATTGAGAAGGGAGTCGTTCGCGATGTTGACGACACACGGTTTAAATGCCGGGGAAGCGCGTGAATTGACGACCCATGAAGTGAAACAGTTAAGAGTGTTGGCGGAAACAGGAAAAATCGGATAAGTGTGCTGTGAACTTGTATTCCGTCTAGACTCCGAGTGGCAACAGCTCGGGTCATAAGTCAGCTCTGCTGCACGGCAAAGAGCGCCGTTTCGCAGATCCGCCTTATGCCTGAGGCAGGCAGGATGCAGCTCGTGCAGTCGTTGCCAATCGAACTGCAAACGGTTCGATTTGCCGTATTTCTGTGTATTTTTCAGAAATTAAGGTACTATGAGGACGCGGTGAACTGAGACTGCGAACCTTTTGCAACCGCGCCCTGCGCTTTTGATTGAAAACGTTCACAAACCTATCACGACTCTGCCATTATTATGATAATTCTTTTGTTATAATGAGTATCGGTATCTTACTACGTTAGGGGGCTATCAATTGTCCAAGGCGAATAAAAAGCGTTCGCGCCTCATTTTTCGAGGTGTTGTTTTACTTTTGCTTGCAGCAGCTATTCTATTTTCCATTTTCTCAAAAGACAAAGTCGAAGTCCTGGCAGTAGGTGACAAAGCTCCGGATTTTGAACTTGTCGATCTCGATGGGAACAAACATCGGCTATCAGACTATGCAGGAGAAGGCGTTTTCCTGAACTTTTGGGGAACGTGGTGCCCTCCTTGCAAGCGGGAGATGCCCTACATTGAAAATCAATACCAAGCCTTCAAGGAAAAAGGTGTTCATGTATTGTCAGTGAATATCGCTGAGTCCAATCTGAAAGTGGATACATTCCGTGATCAATATGGTCTGACGTTTCCGATCGTCATCGATAAAAATAAAGATGTCAAGGAACTATATAACATTCTACCGCTTCCGACGACATTGCTGATCGACAAAGATGGGCGGATAACGAAAGTCATCACTGCTGAAATGACGGAGAAGGAAATCATTTCGTACATGGAAAGCATTCAACCTTGATAAGGAGTTCGTACACATGAGTAAAATCAAATGCCAATGCGGTCATGACAACCCATTCGGAACGGTGCTATGTGAAAAATGCGGCCGTCCAATGACCGAGGAAGCGAAAAAAAGTGAAGTTGTCGATATGCGTTATGAAGGATCTGCCCGCAGATCGCAGACGTATAAAAGGTCGATCATCGATAAGATTTGGAATTTCTTCTCGAGTGTTAAAGTTGGTGTCGGCATCATTATCGCGGTGCTTGCCACTTCAGCGATCGGTACGCTCTTCCCACAGAAACTTTATGTGCCGGTAAACCAGGATTCACCAGCGGAATTATTAGCATATTATGAGCGTCTGTACGGAATCATAGGAACTCTCTATTACAAATTAGGCTTCTATGATATGTATAATAGCTGGTGGTTTAAAATTTTGATCGGCATGCTGGGTACGTCCATTATTATTGCGAGTGTCGACAGGGTGATTCCGCTTTATAAATCATTGAAGAAGCAGCGGACGAAACGACATGCTTCATTCATGAAGCGTCAACGGATATACGGGGCTGGCCTATCCGGAGATGCTGGTTCCTCTCTTGCGAAAGCAGAAGAGAAACTGAAGAACATGAAATACAATGTAAAAACGGAAGATGGAGCAATTTTAGCTGAAAAGAACCGTTTCTCCCGTTGGGGTCCGTATGTAAATCATACCGGGTTGATTATTTTCTTGTTTGGGGTCCTGCTACGCGGCATCCCTGGCTTTTATGTCGATCAGACGATGTGGATACGGGAAGGGGAACTGAGGTCCATACCCGGTGCTCCCGACTATTATTTAGAGAATAAGGATTTCATTCTTGAAACGTATTCTAAGGAAGAGGCCGATGAAGTTTTCGGAGAGGCGATCGACCGTGTTGGCACTATTGTGAAATCCTATCAGACCGATGTCTCTTTATACAAAAAGAAAGAAGACAGTTTGCCAGGATCAACAGATCTCGAGCATGTCAAAGACTATCCGATTGTCGTCAATAAGCCGTTAAAATTCGATGGGTACAACATATTCCAAATGGATTACCGATTGGCCGAATTGAAATCGATGACGATGCAGCTGATCGAAAAGAAAACTGGTAAGTCATTTGGGCAATTTACGATCGATTTGGACGACCCAGAAGGAGTATATGAACTGAATGATGGGGCAAGAGTCGATTTAATCGGGTATTATGCGGATTATGATGGTGTTGAAAATGGTGAGCCTGTTTCCAAATCACCGATTCCGAACAACCCGGCATTCATCTTCGACATGATTACTCCCGAGAAGCCGAATGGAGAAAAGAGCTTTGTCGCAATTAGACAAACACTTGAAACCGAAGAAAATGCGTATCAAGTGAAGTTTGTCAGCGCGGAGACTCGGGATATTTCAGGTTTGACGATCCGGAAAGATAAAACGTTGTATATTCTTCTATTAGGTGGACTCATTTTCATGATTGGCGTCATCCAAGGTTCTTATTGGAACCATAGACGGATTTGGATCCAGAAAGGGGAAGGCGAAGAGTTATTGATTGCTGCCCATACGAATAAAAACTGGTTCTCGTTGAAAAAGGACTTGAATGCCGTGAAGGAATTCGCAGACCTGCCGAAATACGAAGACAGGCTGGACAATGAATCGTCATCTGAGGAAGAGGAAGGGGAAAAATAATAATGGGATTAGCATCTTTAAGCGCGAATTTGCTTTTAGTCTCGTTCATTGCCTATTTGGTTGCCACTCTATTTTTTGGTGGCGCAGTGAAGGGCGCTAAATCGGAAGCGTCCTATAGCAATCATCGATGGGGCAATGTAGGGATTACAATCACGATCATAGGCTTCATCACCCATCTTGGCTATTTCATTACGAGGTGGATGGCTTCAGGCCATGCTCCATTAAGTAATATGTTTGAATTTACGACTGCGTTCGGCATGATGCTTGTAGGGGCATTCATCCTACTGTTTTTCTTGTATCGGACGCCATCCCTTGGATTATTCGCATTGCCGATAGCTGTTATCATTATCGGGTATGCGAGCATGTTTCCACGTGAAATTACGCCGCTCATACCCGCATTGCAAAGTATATGGCTGGCAGTCCATGTCATCACTACGGTGATTGGAGAGTCGATCCTTGCAATCAGCGCTGTGGCAGGTCTTATTTACTTGTTGAAGCACGTAGATATGACAAAGCCATCGAGACAGCGCTTTTGGCTCGAAGCGGTCATGTTTACAATTGTTCTTGTTCTGGGATTCGTCTTATCTTCGACGACATTCAAGGTTGCAGGATATGAAGCACATTTCACGTATATTGATAAAAATGAGGCACCTGCAAAAATAACCTATCATTACCCGCCATTATTCGGGATGCATGAATATGAAGCGCAAACTCCTGGAGCGATGGAGCCGTGGGCGGAAATGCCAGCTGTCATAAACGCACAGAAATTGACGACGTTTGTTTGGTCGGTCGTAACAGGAACTATTCTATATCTTATCTTACGTCTTATTTTTCGAAGACCGATTGCATCACTATTGCAGCCATTTGCGAAAAAAGCGAATTCACAACTCATGGATGAAATCGGTTATCGTTCTGTTCTGATTGGCTTCCCTGTCTTCACCCTTGGAGCATTGATTTTTGCAATGATTTGGGCGCATGAAGCTTGGTCGAGATTTTGGGGCTGGGACCCGAAAGAGGTTTGGGCACTGATTACATGGCTGTTTTACGCAGCTTTCCTCCACCTTCGTCTTTCAAAAGGATGGGAAGGGAAAAAATCTGCTTGGCTTGCGGTTATCGGATTTGTCATCATCATGTTCAATCTGATTGCCGTGAACCTGATCATCGCCGGTTTGCATTCATACGCATAAACCGAAAGAACTGCACAGTGCCGGTATGGAACTGTGCAGTTTCTTTTTTTATAGACAACTTGTACAATGAGAACAGAAGTGTTGTTGAAAGGGGAAATGGAATATGGAAGAGACTGTTAAGTTATTAGTGGTGGACGACGAGGATCGGATCCGCCGTCTTCTCAATATGTATTTATCCCGCGAAGGCTTCGAAATCGACGAGGCAGTTGACGGGGCCGAAGCGATCGAAAAAGCGTTCGCCAATCATTATGACTGCATTTTACTCGACTTGATGATGCCTGAAAAAGATGGCCTTGAAGTATTGCAGGAGCTTCGTGATGAAAAGAAAATGACGCCGGTCATTCTATTGACAGCAAAGGGAGAGGAATCGGACCGGGTAGCTGGATTTGAAACTGGTGCAGATGATTACATCGTCAAGCCATTCAGTCCGCGCGAGGTTGTATTGCGTGTCAAAGCGATTTTGAGAAGATCGGTCACATTCCCGGATGCAACAGCTGCGAACAGTTCGAAAGATCTTGTCGTCTTCCCGCAATTGACGATCGATCATGACGCACACCGGGTGACGGCCGAAGGGAAAGAAGTGAACTTGACGCCGAAGGAATACGAATTGCTCTATTTTCTTGCGAAGTCGCCTGACAAGGTGTTTGATCGAGAGCAATTATTGAAAGAAGTATGGCACTACGAATTTTTCGGAGATTTACGTACTGTCGATACACATGTAAAGCGACTGCGGGAAAAGCTTAGCCGTGTCTCTGAGAGTGCGGCTAAAATGATCGTTACGGTTTGGGGCGTCGGCTATAAGTTCGAGGTTCCGAATGAATAGAATATGGCATTCAATCGTCGGGAAGCTATGGGCAACCATATTGCTTCTCGTTTCCTTTGTCCTTTTTATCGTAACTGTCCTTCTACTTGAATTCCTAGACAATTTCCATACGAATCAGGCAGAGGATTCGTTGCGCAGGGAAGCGACGACAATCGGTAAAATCGTTCTAGACCATGAAAACGAATCTGCCATGCGGCTCATCATCCAGGATATATTGGATAACGAAACGAATGCGATGATCATCGATTCGAATAAAGAGGTCTATTATTCATTTCATAGCGGATTGAATCAAGAAAAGATAGAGCAGAAGATCCTAACGGAATCGAAATTCTTTTCGGATATTGAAATCAACGAAAAAGTTGTAAAAGAAATGATTCTACCATCTCTCGTGGATGAAAATATCATGGAAAAATACTTGGTTCTTACGTTTCCGTATGCTGAGATAGATGGTACAATCCATTCAATCGTCATGTACCAAAGCCTTGATGCTGTCCACCGTACGACTAAAAGCACAACGCATATCGTTTTCTTATCTGCTTTCATCGCTTTTGTATTAACGACCATTTTCGCCTTCTTTCTTTCCACGAAAATTACATCTCCATTACGCGGGATGAAACAGGCAGCCTTTGAGTTGTCGAAAGGGAACTTTGAAACGCGTCTGCCGGTCATGCAAAATGATGAGATTGGCCAGTTGGCGACCGCTTTCAACCAGATGGGCAGGCAGTTGAAATACCAAATGGAACTAATCAAGCAAGAAAAGGAACAGTTATCAAGCATCCTCACATCGATGACGGATGCAGTCATCACATTCAATCGTGATTATTCGATTCTTTTAAGCAACCCCCAAGCTGAACGCTTATTACAGAAGTGGTATTTTGCCAATGGCGCAGATGATAAAGTGCTGCCGAAAGAAATTTTTCATATGCTTGAACACGCCATATCCTTTGCAGAGGAAGTGGAGGATGAGCTTGAAATCGGCGGCCAGTTTTACGGCATTTCCATTAGTCCGCTTTACAGTGAAAACAGCATTCGTGGAGCGGTGGCTGTGTTGCGGGACATGACCGACCAGCATAAACTTGATAAGCTCAGGTCCGATTTCATAGCAAATGTCTCCCACGAATTACGAACGCCTATATCCTTACTGCAAGGATATAGTGAAGCCATCATAGATGATGTGATGACGAGCGAAGAAGAACGCAATGAAATGGTTCAGATCATTCACGATGAGTCGAAGCGGATGAGTAGGCTCGTAACAGATCTACTCGACCTTGCGCGAATGGAATCCGGCCATATGAGGCTATATAAATTGAATTTCCCGCTTATTCCTTTCTTGGATAGGGTACGAAATAAGTTCATGCAAATTGCCCGTGATTCAAACGTAATGCTTTCATTGGACTTTAACGATAATGATAAAGAGATCATTGTTTTTGCTGATGACGACCGACTCGAGCAGGTATTCACAAACTTGATTGATAATGCAATCCGCCATACGCCTGACGGAGGAAAAGTGACTGTCGGTGTCGAAAGGAAAGGGGACATCGTTGAAATTTCCGTCGCTGATACGGGAAGCGGCATACCAAAAGAGGATCTTCCTTTCATTTTTGAACGTTTTTATAAAGCTGACAAAGCGAGGACGAGAGGGAAAGGCGGAACCGGTTTGGGGCTTGCGATTGCGAAAAATATTATCGACTCGCATGAAGGCAAAATTACCGCAGAACTTGGTGAAACTTCAGGAACAATCTTTAAATGCGTATTGCCGACAGGACCTGCAGATGGTAATGAGGAATTGCTGTAAAAGGAATTGACGAAAAATAAGCGGAAGATGAAACTTTTCATCTTGAATTACGACTAATGTATTGAACGGGGGGATTTCGTGGATGACTCCGTTTTCCACAGGCTATATGAGCAATACCATCAGGATGTCTTCAATTTCCTTATTTACTTGACAGGAGATCGACATTCGTCCGAGGATCTAATGCATGAAGTGTATATCAGAGTCTTGAAGGCCTATGCCGGTTTTGAAGGAAAAAGCTCTGAAAAGACATGGCTTTTTTCCATTGCCAAAAATGTCGCGATAGATCATTTCCGAAAAAAGAATGTACGTCAAAAACATAACTTCGATAAATTTGACTGGGAGCAGAGCGAATTGCCCTCGATCGGCAGCACTCCTGAAGAAATTGCATCGTTGAATGAAGAGATGAAACAATTGCTGCGAGTTTTGGATACATGCACGGGCGACCAAAAGATGGTGATCATTTTACGATATTTCCAGGAGCTCACCATAGCGGAAACCGCCGACACCCTCGGCTGGACCGAAGGAAAGGTGAAAACAACCCAACACCGTGCAATCAAAGCATTGCAAAAGAAATTGAATGCTCTTTCGGCAGAGGAGGGAACATGAATGACAAATAATCAATGGGATGATGATAAGCTGGAAAGCCTTCTTCATTCAATGCCGAAAATTGAAGATGACCGTTCCAAGGAACAAATCTTTGATCGTCTTAAACAGGATCAGCGACTGAAAAAATCTCGTCGGATGAACCCGAAAAAATGGATGCCTATTATTGTGGCGTCTGCCGCGTTGCTCCTTCTCGGTTTAATCGTCCCTTCGATGCTCAATCATAATGAAGGCGCAATTGAAGATTCGAGTGCTCCTCGGGCTTTTAAAACCGGTCCGGAGATTGAATCCTCAACTGAAAATGAAACAACTGAGGAAGCGGCAGATGTTTTTGGTGTATCTGAAGCAAAGGAATCGAGGGCCATGAATTCCGCGGCTTTTGAAAGTCATGTGGTGCTTGCAGATGAGCTGCATGGTGCACAGGCTTTTCAAGTCGGATTGGTGGAATCGGCGAATGTTGTTCCGATCACATTTTTGATTCCGGAATCGGTGTTCCATTCCGATTTTCCACAAGGAAATCCTACAGCTGTTGAACTGTATAATAAATATGCCGCTGAACTTCCTGAAGCTGAACTTGGTTTCGATGACTACCATCCGTATAAAGGCAAGTTATATGTGGAAAACGGTATTCTCCATCATCAAATTCCTGATGGGCATACGTATGATATGTCGGAAGCAACTGTAGACTTTTATGAAAACTCGATGAAGGGAACCTTTTCTCAATTTGATGAGTTACAGCTCGTTGACGAAAAAGGAAATCCGACCTCGTTTGAAAATGTCGGGAAATCCGAACCCATCAAATTGAAGCAACCATTCCCTTATTACAAATATACAATGCCTTCCGGGAAGATTTACTTAGCCCCTTATGAGCCGGAAACGACTGTAGATGCAGTAGCAGAAGGCCTTGCCGAGATGAAAAATGTGAATGGGGATATCGTTGAATCATTGATTCCCCAAAATGTGGACTATGATGTACGCATGGATGGTGAAGAAGCCGTCATTACTTTCAAAGAGCGATTAGATGTCACTGCTTTTGATCAGAATGCGTTGAATCAGATGATAGAAGGGTTTATGCTTACCGCTAAAGAATATGACAAGCAAGTTCGTCTTGAAAACGTAGTCCAGGAGAGCTTTGGCAACTATGACCTTACAAAAGTTTTGCCGAAACCGATTGGCAGCAATCCAACGTGGTTCACTCAATAATGAACAAGGTAGAAAACGTTTTGTAAACAGGAGAGTTTACAAAACGTTTTTTTTTGATACAATAGACTTGTAACATAATATTGATTCATCTTCGGGGCAGGGTGCAATTCCCGACCGGCGGAAATGGAAGTTCAACTTCCTAGCCCGCGAGCGTAACAGCTGATTCCGGTGAGATTCCGGAGCCGACAGTATAGTCTGGATGGGAGAAGGTGAAGGTGCAGCCGTCTTTTTGTGTTGTCTACAAAAAGGGTGCTTATTTAAGTATGGGAACGTATAAAGAATTTTCTTTATCGCCGACCCTTATTTAAAATTGCCTTTTAAACTCTCCCTAAAGCGTATTTGCTTTAGGGATTTTTTATATCTAATGCGTAGGCGGCCTGCCTAGATGCGACAGGCATAAGGCAGACATGCGAAACAGCGATTTTTGCTGTACAGCATGGTTGACTTATGACCCCGAGCGAATCGAACTGCGAAGGGTTCGATTTGCCTTAATTTCTGCGATCTTTGCAGAAATTAAGGCATCGATTTGGCCGCCGAAGCTGGATGTGGACAACAATACAAAAAAACGGTCAGACCTTTCCTCTTTTGAAGTGAATCGCAAAAGGAGAGAGGAACAAAATGAACAACAAGAAATTACGAAGGATGATTCTCATTGCAATACTGGGAAGCATTTCAACAGTGTTGATGCAGTTGAATTTTCCGCTGCCTGCATTGCCTGCATTCTTGAAAGTCGACTTCAGTGAAATTCCGGCAGTGTTAGCGATCATGACGATGGGACCAGTCGCAGGAATTGCGGTTGAACTACTTAAAAATGTACTGCATTGGTTTTTATCGGGCAGTCCGACCGGAGTTCCGGTAGGAGAAATAGCAAACTTTGCAACGGGCATTCTTTTCATTATGCCAATCTATTTCATCTTTAAGAAGGTTCAAAACGCTAAAGGTTTGACTGCTGGTTTGATTACCGGCACAGTGATCATGGCTGTCGGAATGAGTGCGTTGAATTATTTCGTGTTCTTGCCGATGTATGTGTACTTTATGAATATGCCAGCTTACACAGGCGAAGCGATGTTCAACGTGATCGTACTAGGGATCCTTCCGTTCAACTTGATAAAAGGCATTATGCTCATGGTTATTTCATTACTGTTGTATAAGAGCATGAGCAAATGGATTGACCAACAAAACCGTCAGTTGACGATGCAATAAATATAGAATAAGCGAGTATGGGAGCAGGTGATTGTTCCCATACTCGTTTTTTTAGTGGGAACCTTTCATTATCTTTTTATTATTTGGGATTCTTAATAATTCCTTGAAGAGAAGTGTTATACTTGTTGTACGAATTTGAATTCTTTCATCGAATTCAGTCAAAAAATAAATGAGAGTTAATTGATACGCTTCAATCGTATTTTGCTCAATTAATTGAAAGGGAGTTGTTTCCATGCTTTTCAGCGGAGAAAGGGTCCGATTACGAAAAATGGGAATTGAAGATGCTTCTATTTACCACCAGTGGAGAAATGATATGGAGGTTATGCAATTTACCAGTCCATCTTTAGATGTTTTTACTTATGCCGATACTGAAAACTTCGTCAAAATCATAACCGAATCAAATAATTCAAAGGGATATATGATTGAGGAAATTGGGTCTAATAAGCCTATTGGTGTCACATCACTCATACATATTGATTATGGAAACCGTAACGCTGAGTGTATTATTGATATTGGAGAGAAAGATTACTGGAGTAAAGGTTTTGGGCGAGAGGCCTTTCAGCTTTTATTGGATTTTGCCTTTAATGAGTTAAATTTGCATAAAGTGAATTTAAGGGTCTTTTCCTACAATGAGCGGGCGATAAAATTGTATCAAAAACTTGGATTTATTGAAGAAGGAAAATTAAAAGAGCAACTTTATCGGAATGGATCCTGGCATGATATTGTTTTTATGGGGCTTTTAAAAAGAAATTACAAGTAACACAAATGAATACTCCTGAAATGGGCGCATTTGATGGATTGGAATTGTGCTTTAATCAGGCCATTTAGCGAAATAAAAATAATAGCCGAAAAGCCTGTATCCATGATTACTTCGTGATCGTAGATGCAGGCTTTTTATTAAAGCTTATAGGTAGTCAAGTTAAATATATTTTGAAAAATTGAACCTATTATGATTCGGGAGTCGTCTAATAGCAGAATTCGAAGTAGGTTGAAGGGGAGGATAGTGGATTGGACAAAGATGAAAAAGAACAACTATTAGAAAAAGTGATGATTGAATATGGTAATGAATTGGTGCGACTGGCCTTTTCTTATGTGAAAGAAGTAGAGAATGCTAAGGACATCGTTCAAAATGCGTTTATCAAATGCTACAAAAACCTGGATTCGTTTCGATATGACGCACAACTAAAAACATGGCTTTATCGGATAACAATTAACGAATGTAAAGACTATTTAAAAAGCTGGAATTACAAAATGGTGCAAGTGAAAAGTTTCGTAAATGAAACGGCAAAGTCGATATTACCATCAACAGAAAAAGCAATTATCGATAAATACAATAATGAAGAAATAAAAGATACGATCTTTTCTCTCCCAAAAGTGTATCGGGAAGTGGTTTATCTATACTTTTATGAGTCATTAAAGACGGAGGAAATAGCGGAGGTTTTGGACATTCCGGTTAATACAGTGAAAACCCGGTTAAGAAGGGCAAAACAAAGACTTGAGCCAATGATAAAGGAGGCAGGGCTTCATGAAAGATAAACGATTAAGAGACAAGTTATATAATGCAGCTGACCAAGATCTGCGTTTTACGAAAGAAGATCGTAATGAGGTATTTGAAAAAATTCGAAAACTGGATAAGGACATAACAAAAAAGAAATCATTCGTTTCTTCTTCAAAAAAGTTCGCTCCCCTCACAGCATCTTTAGTAGTGGTAGGCTTGTGTTTATTTTTGTTTATCCCATCAATTCTTCCTGGGAAAATTGCCAGCGAAAGCAACGGACGTATTGATAGTAATGGAAATGCAAGCGAATCAGTAGCGCAGGAAAATGAAGTTATCACGACTTTATTAACTGTGAAAGATGAGAATAATAGAATACCGATCAATCTTATACTGACTTATAGTAAAGATCTAAACAAGATGAAGGTTCTATCCATCCCTCGCGATACTTATACTCCAATTGGAGGAACTGAAAGAACTACTTCCTATGATAAATTGTCACATGCGTATGCTAAAGGTTCAGTAGGAGCTGAAGATGTAAGAACTGCCATTTCTAACCTGTTTGATTTAAAAATAGATTATCATGCTGTTATGGATTTAGAGACATTTTCAACGATTGTTGATTCAGTAAATGGTATAGAGTATGACATTCTAGAAGATATCCGAGTAAGAGCTATATCTACATTGGCATTTGATTTTAAAAAGGGAACGCATCGTTTGAATGGAGAAGAGGTTGTGGCATTACTGATGGATGCTACAGTAGTGGGAAATAGTTTGAACGGGGAAGATCAATTAAACCTCATTAATGCAGTTGTTAATCAAACAATAAACGTATTACCGGAAAAACAATTAAAACAATTAACTGCTAAAATAGAGGGGGATTTTCCAATCCAACAATTGGTAGTGAATGACAAGGGGCTACCCTCGATACAATCGGTATCTTTATTTGATGGAATGATAGGTTCAAGGATAGATGAAGCATACTACATCAAATTTGAGAAAGACTTTTTAAACGACGTTTCAGAAGAGTTGACCACATTTAAGTAATTGGGGGATATACAAGGAATGGGCGCTTTTCCAGGATAGAATTGAGTGTAAACTTGTTTATATTCCAAAATCGAATGCGATTGCGTCCGTATCTTTCAAACGGACCACTTAATGGTAGATTAATAAAGAAGAACAAGAGGTTTTTCATTATGTATAAGCAACTTGTTCTTCCTTGTTTATTATTTTATTTTACCGGCACGCATATTTCGCAATAAGTGTTGCTAATCATATCACCAATGTACTTCTCCATAATTGGTTTGTTATCCATTTGATATCCATTCTGTTGTAAGCACGGAAGGATATCAAGTATGTTCGATTTCGTAAACAAGGTATTTTCCATCGGAAATTACGCCTTCATAAATTGAATCATCCATTTGATATTCATTTGAAAGCACAATACACGCATCGAATATGCAGTTTTTAGGCGGTGTTTTTTCAGGATTCTCCTATATCGCATCAGGCTATTTTATGGAATAAGATTCTTGAACTAAGAGGCAAATTAATGCAAGATTAATTTACATATAAAGTCTGAATTTTAAATTAAAGGGGGTTATTGTTTGGATGAAAAGGATCGGTTGAGAATGGCGAAAATAGTAGTGAGAATTTTTGTTGTACTTATATTAACCATTATAATTTGGCGCTTTATAAGCTTCCTTAGTGATGTTTTTTTGGGTGATGAATACAATCGTGCAAGTCACTTCTTCATTGCGATAATTACGAGTATTTTAAGTTTCCTTCTGTTGGATTTTGCCCGCAGAACTGATAAAGTGTCGTGGAAGCGACTTGGATTATCTTCTTTTCGAACTAATATCACTTCTTTTTTTGTTGGCTTTATACTCTGGACTATTCCAGCGTTTATCGGTCTAATTATTTGTTTAATGACGGGATGGGTTGAAATAACAGTACAAACAGATTTTAAACACCTATTGTTAAGTGTTTTCATTTTGATTATAACTGTATTTTTCATAGAGGCATTTCCTGAAGAACTTATATTTAGAGGTTATTTTTACCACTATTTAAATAAATTGTCCCCCCATTGGGTTACGCTCATCTTACAAACCCTTTTGTTTTCATTATTTGGTTATTTTATAGGAGCTATATATTCTTTTGAACAGCTCTTGTTTATTCCTGGATTTGCGCTTATCCTAGGCTATTTTAGAGCAGTCTCGGGAAATGTTTGGACAGCGATTGGGTTTCACGTTGCTATTATGACTGCAACACAAATTTTAAGCCCGCTACATCACCATTTTGAGGTTAGTGGAATTTTCACACTTCAATTTTTTGCTTTTATTTTGTTTCCAAGTGTATTAGGATTCATTGCGCTAGATTTCATTTATCCAAAACTCAATTGGCAGGATAAGGAGTCTAATTTATAACAGTTAAGATGTTACATCATTTGAGTGAAACATGAGAAAAGCTTTCATGAGGAAGTAGCCATGTTATACCAGCTAATAGTAAGGGATTTGTTCATACGTATGATTGGACAAAGAACGAACGAGCTGCAACGATAGAAGATTTGATGGTAATTGGTCTTCAAGAAAAAAATGCGGTTTTGAATGCTGATTTTCTTATAGTTTTATTGCAGGCAGGTAAAGGGAGCCATATTGAATTTGGAATTTCACTTGGGCAAGGGAAGAAAATATATCATTATTCGCAAAATGAAGATGTAAATAATTTTGAAACTACCAGTACATTTTATCATTTATCAGAGGTGGAAAATGTATTGAAACCATTGATGAGTTTATAGATAAAGTGAAAAAGTGTCTGATGACGTTCAACTAACAGGTGCGATTATTAAATAAGGATTAGAATTATTAAAGGACTCTTAGTTGATTGGAGCGGAAGACGGCCGACTCCGGGAGGATCAGCGGGACAGGTGAAACAACCAACGGTAGCGAAGCGAACGGGTTGGTTCATCGCACGCCCTCCGGAAAGCGTGCCGTCTGTAGCGCAAATCAACGGTTTTGCACTGTTCTACTAAAGGGCAAGGAAAACCAAGAGGCTGTCCGGATATTATTCCGAGCAGCCTCTTGGTTTGTGCATGTTATCATCCAGCTCCGAGCGCTTTAAGGCTGCCTTAATTTCTGCAAAAATCGCAGAAATACGGCAAATCGAACCCTTCATAGTTCGATTCGCTCGGGTCATAAGCCAGCCCTGCGGCACGGCAAAATGCGCAGTTTCGCATGTCCGTCTTAAACCTGTCGTTACTGAGCGAGCGCCCTCCGCTTTTGTTATCATCCAGCTTCAGGCGCCTTACGCTTTAGTCTTCATATTTTAACGGATCGCCATCGAACGGTGCATCCGCGACTTTGATTGAATCTGTTGGACAACCGTCAAATGCGTCTTCCATATCTTCCAATAGTTCTTCTGGAACTTCTGTAACGCCCGTGTTATCATCTAGAATAACGTAGGCAATCCCCTCATCGTCATAATCGTAGATGTCAGGTGCAGCAGCGCCGCAAGCTCCGCATGCAATACATGTGTCCTGGTCAACGATGGTGTATTTTTTGCAAGTCATTGACGTTCTCTCCTCTTTTCTCCGCACTATCTATTTAGTTCCCTTACCATTCTAAAGCTGTTTTCATTAGTTTTCAACAATAAAACATTAATTTTGAGGAGGGTCATCGATGAATTTGTCTTCAATTCTCCTATTTGTCATAAGTAAAATGGACGGCCAGCGGACTTTAAATGCCGGTTTCCATCTATTGCGCGGAAAAAAATCAGGACAAACATTAACAGACGTGGAATATTTTAATGTCAAACCTTTTTTCGGCATTCTTCCAAAATTAGAAGATTCGACATATGCTAAAGCGATTGATGAATTAATGGAGGCGGGATTGCTTATCCAAGACGACAAGTTTGTCTGTCTGACTCAACAAGGAAATAAGAAAGTGGAAGAACTGCCCGAATTCCATTTCAGGGGATGGGACTATAGGGGACGTGAAATGGTTTTCTTCAGTAGAATCGCGCTGCTTGTCCAAACCCTATCCTATATGAGCAAAGGGGAATCTTCATTCACCCCGATTCAAAGGGATCGGGATACCCAGCTTTTCGTCAAAAGGCTTCTTGAACGACAACCTTACACTGATCCTGGATTTTCAAAGCGAATTGGCGATGAGTTGAAAATGGCGCTTTTGCAAAGTGGGATGAGCGATGTCCAGAAATACATATTCGCTTGCCGGTTAACCGGCCGGTCCGAAACGGCGAAAACGTGGGATCAATTGGCTGCTGAATTGGGAGAGGGCACTGATGTCCTCCGTCTACTTTTCATTGAAAGCTTGCATAGACTATTGCCTATAGTAGAAGAATCAGATGATTTCCCTTTTCTTACCAAAAGCGCGTTTGAGATAAAGGTGCATTCTTATTTGACCGATTCTGCGTTACATACGAAAAAGCTTTTTGACAGAGGTCATTCAATGGAAAGCATCGCCTCAATCCGAAATCTGAAGATGAGCACTATCGAAGACCATGTCATTGAAATGGCGATGAATGACAAGCGCTTCCCGGTCACTCATTTTGTTTCGGAAGATCAGATTAGGGCAGTCATTTCAAAGTCAGCAGAAATGGGGACTAAGCGCCTTAAGCTATTGAAAAAAGAATTTGATACACTGTCCTATTTTGAGCTTCGGCTTATTTTGACTGCGCGTAAGGATGTGGAGTAGATGGATTTGAAAAGGGTTTTGCTTGAACGGTTCGGATATGAGAATTTTCGTCCCGGCCAAGAAGAAGTGATTCGTCACGTTTTGGACAATCGGGATACGATTGCCATTTTGCCGACTGGGATGGGTAAATCGCTTTGCTATCAGCTGCCAGGCATTATTATGGAAGGCTCCGTCTTGATCATTTCCCCGCTTGTTTCCTTAATGGAAGACCAAGCGATGCGAATGCGTCGGAATGGCGAAAAACAGGTAATCGCTTTGACCTCTTTTTTACCGTATATCGAGCGGCAGAGGATTATCGGTGAGCTGCAGAACTATAAATTCATCTTCATTTCTCCTGAAATGCTTACTCAAGAATCATTTGGCCGGCAATTGAAACGGCTTCCGATATCGTTGGTTGTCGTGGATGAGGCACATTGTATTTCCCAATGGGGATTTGATTTTCGTCCGGATTATTTGCGAATCGGTGATTTCTTGAAACAGAGTGGAAACCCTCCTCTATTGGCATTAACCGCTACAGCGGATGAAAAAGTATTGAACGATATTCAGCGATATCTCGGAATGGAAAACCCGATTGTACAACGGCATTCACTGGATCGGCCAAATATCTCCTATTCGATTCGGCAAGTGAATTCTGCTTTTGAAAAAACCAAATGGATCAAGGATCGTGTCACGCAGACTGTTGGTCCGGGAATTATTTATGCGTCATCAAGGAAACGGGCTGATGAATTAGCGATTGAACTCCAACTGGAAGGTGTCGCCGTCCAGTCGTATCATGCTGGGAAGGAGCAGGATGACCGCTCCATCATCCAGGAGCAGTTCCTGAGCGGTGAGCTTGAATGGATATGCGCGACGAACGCATTCGGTATGGGGGTCCATAAAGATGATATTCGGCAAGTGATCCATGATCATTTGCCTCCGACCGTTGCCGCATATATCCAGGAAGTCGGCAGGGCGGGCAGGGATGGACGTCCTGCCGCCGCCACACTGCTTTATATGCAGACTGATGAACAGACGACAAGTTTCATCATTCAATCCGATCTGCCTGGTGAAGAGGAAATTCGCCATTACACCAAGATGGTTTCAGAAGGGAATCCTCCGGGAGAAGCTGCAGAGCTTGCTAGTTTGACAGAGACAGGCAAACGGGTAATTGATTATTATAGGGAGCGTTATCCGCTGGAAGAAATACTTCTCCGGCTAGATCGGCTTTCCAATGAAAAGAATGAAGAGCTTCAACAAATGACCCAACTCGTCAAAGGGGGAGCATGCATCCGTCAAAGCGCATTGTCGTATTTCGGTGAATTGTGTCGGAGGAAGCCGGAAGAATGTTGTTCGAATTGCGGTCTCAATGATAGTGGATGGCTTTATGAAAAAGAGAGTAAGAAGAGTGCTAAAGAAAGAGTCAGTTGGGATGAAAGAATTACCATTCTACTTGGATAACAGGTCTGTTGTCCGTTTACTTTTACGACAATATTCGTCATAATATAAAGAAGAGCACCATTGAATAGGAGAATATGTCGATGAAAAATAATGATTACAAAGTTGAATTTGAAGAACATCGCAGAGAGATCGAGCTTGATCGCAATGAAGATGCGATATTGCCGTCACGGGCGGAACGCCATGGAAGACGACGCAAGCGGAAGAAAACTTCACGCTATACCACAATTAATATAATCCTAGGCATTTTTACATTTATTCCGATCTTAATATTTGTCTATGTCATTTATAATTTCTACTTTGGGTCGGATAGCGGATCCGCCAAGGTCGATAATTCAGAATTTCATGTAGAAATCGGAATGAATGAATCTCCTGGAAAAGGGGACAGTTCTGGATCGGCTGTCATTGATTCCGATAAAGAAAAAGAGGATGGGGAACAGGCAAATGGAGATGCTGATAAGGGAACTTCTGCAAATCAGAAGGATGAG
>NZ_LQYA01000112.1 GCF_001531445.1 Sporosarcina koreensis | reverse complement strand
ATCAGACGCCCGCTGACGCAGGGCCTGTTCGAGGATCTGGTTGACCCGTTCGGCGATATTTTCCGGCCCGTCGTTCTGCGCCAGTTGCGCCTGCTTTTCCTGGGCCTGCAGACGCTTATCCATCTGCTCCTGGCTCCAGCATTCAATGTCGATCCGCTTTTGCGTCGCGAAGCGTAGCGCCTCCATCAACTCCGCCGGCGGGGTATTAACCACCGCAATAGAGATTGTCTGTTCATCGCTATGCAGCAGCATGGCGTGGTAGCGACGGCAGAGGGGGATCAGCTGTTCTGTTTTCATGCATTAGCCCTCACTTCACCCGGAAAACGTCTTCGCAGGCCTGCTGAAGCGCGCTATTGCCGGTGATGGTGCAGACGCGCTGCCAGCCGGTGACGCCCTCGGCATTGTCCCAGGTCGGCGTCAGGGTGACCCCCAGTCCGTTCAGACTCTCCTGACCGGTGAGGGTGACGACCCCTTTGGCCACGCTCATGGCGGAGAGGTAGCGCGTGGTTGTCGGCGAGGGAATGCCGTTGCTGCCGCCGTCGCATGGCGTTAGGCCGCCATGATC
>NZ_LQYA01000015.1 GCF_001531445.1 Sporosarcina koreensis | reverse complement strand
ACTTGCCGTTCTCGTAATGTACAGCAGTTGTCGCATCCCCGCGCGGATTGCCTTCCGTCAATGAGACACGCGCAGGATTGTAGAGGAATCCGACGCGGATATTCGCATTCGGCTGACCGCCATCCTCATTGTTCACCGGATCGATATTGACATATTCGTACTGGATGCCGCCCGCACCTACAATCGCTTGGATGAGGCGTTCATAGCTTTCATTTGCTCGGGAATCGCCGGCATCCGGACCGTTGTTGTCCTGTACTTCCGTCACACCGATGATGTCAGGGTTCTGCATATCCTGTACAAATGCCCTTGCCAGTTTCTTCGCTTTGTCGTTTGACGTCGTCTTCGTATTGTTCGAGAAGTTTTCCAAGTTGTAGGAAGCGATTGTCAGTTTATCTTCATCTTTCACAATTGTCGTCTTCTCTGGCACTGCTTCGCCTTTTAAATGTGCTTGCTGCATGCCGCTCAAAGACGTAAAAATTTTATAGTTTTGGAATGAATAGCCGACCACTCCCGTAATCGGGCCTTTAAAACGGTCACCTGTCGCGACTTCGAAATCACGTGCCGGCCCATTCGGCTCCATTCTGAATTGGACCCGCTCCGCATTCTGATCATCTTCCTTGAGGAGGAGGCCGCCATGGATTGTTTCAGTTGCGGTATTCTCCAATACAGTTACGAGGTCGCCGTGTTCCTGAGGCGCTACCGCTTTCACATTGCCGACTTGGACAAGCATCGCTTCACGGCTTTCCCAGAAATCGGCCGCATATTTTGCAGGATCAAATTCCGCGAACTGATGGCTTGCAATTTTTTCTTTCGGCAAGTTCCTTTCATTAATAGTGAACGGCATTGGAAGCGGAACATCGCGCTCAAGGATTTGCACGTTGCCTCCTTGGTCATCGCGGACGTTTATTTGTGTTGTCTTCAAGTCTGTTTCCTGGCGGTCTGCATAGCCGTCAATCGCATATTCACTCACTTTTCCGGTAACGGAAACGAGATCGCCGACTGAAAGGTTCCAAGCATCCCTTCCACTGTAAAGAACGATTGCTTCAGACGTATTCAAATTACCATCCCGCTTGTCATCCGGAGTTTGGATATGATAGTATGTCGAGCCATTCAGCTCATATTTATACGTAACAATCCCTTCGACGCCTTCCACGGTTTGCCCTTCAAACGGAGAAGTATGACCTTCTCCTTGGATATTATGAATTTGCAGGCTTTCCGTAATTGTATACGTAAACGTCGCTACGTCGCCAAAACGGCCGTCATTTGTTTTCACGACAGCTTTGATCGTCGTATCTTCACGAACATCAATGGGCGTAGCATACGTCGACCCGTTTTCAATCGGGCTCGTCCCATCCAATGTATAGAGAATTTCCGCATCAGGCGTGCTTGTCGTCAATGAAACCTTGACATCGCCTACAAACGTGCCGCTTCCCGGATTTGCCACAACCGGCTGGATGACTGAACTGTCAACGACGATGTCCATCGTAGAGCGTGGAATGATTTGATAGTCGCTATCGAACTGCTGAACAATCCCGGTAATCGAGTCGTATGCCGCCCCGACAGTGAGCCCCAATGAAGACATCTCATCACGAACGATAAATTCACCTGTTCCGTCTGTCGCTGCGTAATTTGCCCAGCCGCTGCCAACTTGTGCATCAGATAAAATCGCATTTTGCACTGTAACAAGCTGCGATTCGACTTCTTCGCCGACTTCAGCCCCGGTAATGACAATGGGCTCCGGAACGCCAGCATCTTTCGTTATTTCAACGATGACAGCCCCATCCAGCTGCAGCAGTCCGCGGTAATCCGCGAGCGTACCAGTCAATGTCACCTCATCGCCGATTTGCACATTTAAGCTTGTCGGTCTGACAGCGATACCGCCCGTGCCGTCCTGTACTGAAATAGTGTTTTTCAATTTGGCTGCGACGGTTCCTTTGATTGTCACAGTTTCACCTGGAGCCTTCGATCGTACGTCGGCGATTGTTGAAATGTCTTCCGGCTCATCCGGATTTCCTGGTTCACCTGGTGTCTCGCCATCCATCTCATGCGACCCTAGATAATCGAATGTGTCTTTTGGGTAAACGGTCCATTCTTCATCACGGTTGAACGTATCCCCCGGGTTCGAATCCCCGCCCGTTACAGAAGCATTCCGGATAAGCGTCACATCCGTCCCCCAATTGGCACGGGCCCCGACTTGACCAAATGAATCGATGACAGTATCGGCTTTTTTGAGGACAAGCGCATCATCCCCGTTAAAATTCACGACACTCGAGTTTTCAAGATTTCCTTTAACCTTTATATCGGAAGCAGCATCTCGATGATATAAAACATACGTCTCGCCGGAACCCAATGTACCTGACAACGTCAGTTTGGCAGTTGACGCCGTAGCACCGTTCGCATACATCTCTAACGAATAATTACTCAAATCGACAGCTTGTCCCGTCCCGTTATACAGCTCAATCGCTTTGTTGAAACTGCTGCCTTCAACGTATTCGGAAATCAGCAGATCTGTTGCCACTGACTCTGCCTTCACAACTGCAGGAATTGACGGCACAACCACCGTTACGGCAAGTCCAGCCGCCATAAAGGCATTTAAGCGTTTCCTCCATCTCTTACTCCGCATGAAACTGTTCTCCCTTCCTCATTGAAAATATGGTGAACTCCGTGCAGATCGTCCGTGAACCGCTCCCTTTCTAAATAAGATTAATAGACTACTAGATTTCAAACCCATCGTACCACTGCATGTTTAAGATGACCATGCGACTTTTCTCAATTTTTCAGTACTAATTCATAAAGCTTTCGACATATTTTATTCAAATGGATATGTGAGTATAGACATAGTGGATGCGTTGAGGTTGGTTGTGTTGCACGGTGTGTTCGTTGTGTTATGTAGTGGGTTGATTGTGTTGCGTATGTATATGTTTTCGTTGCAAGGCTTGTTCATAATGTTGCGAGCAGTTGTTTGCGTTGCGCTATTAAATTAGTTGTGTTGCAAACAATTGATTTTAATTCACAAAAAAACTCCCTAGCCCATTCGGACCAAGGAGTTCCTTTCATTACACGACGATAACGAGATCTTTTACATCCTCTACACCTTTGCCATCTACGATTTCCTGTACTTCGGAGCCGTCCAACGTCTCTTTTTGGAATAAGACATTGACCAGCTCCTCAAACTGTGCTGCATATTCCTGAATAAGCGTTTCAGTTTTTTTCAAAGCCTCACCGAAGATCGCTTGCATTTTCAATTCTTTTTCGCCTTTATTGAAGGTCAACATGAAGCCGTCCTGCAACAGACCTGTGTCAACCATCCGCTCGATAATGTCCTTCGCCTGCTGCACATCACCGCTGACGCCGATGCTATGCTCGCCAAGGTAAAGCCGCTCTGCGACGCCTCCCGCTAGAATCATGCTCACTTGATCGAGCAATTCGCTTGCCGTCTGCAGATGCAGTTCCTTCTGGATCGGCGCCACGTATCCGAGTGCTTGTCCACGCGGAATGATTGTTGCTTTTCGGACTGAACCCGGCTTTGTGATAGCCGCGATTAACGCATGACCTGCTTCGTGGATTGCGACCCTTCTTTTCGTATCGGGGTCGTTCAACGTACGAGATGTGCTTCCAAGGATTGTCCTGTCAATTGCGAAATCCAGGTCTCCCTTGCCGATTTCCTCGCGACCATCACGGATTGCCCGCTTGCTCGCTGTTTCGAATAAAGAGCTAAGCTCCGCACCCGAAAAACCTGACGTGCTTTCGGCTAGTACATCCAATGAAGCATACACTTCATCCGCCAATAGACGGCCTTTCGTATGGATGTCAATAATTTCTCGACGGCCAAGCGTGTCTGGAAGCGGTACATTGAACGTATAATCGATACGGCCCGGACGAAGGAATGCTTCATCGAGCATATCTTTCCGGTTCGTCGCTGCAATAAAAAGAATCCCATCATTATCGTTGCCGCCATCCAATTGAACGAGCAACTCCGTCAATGTCTTTTCGGACTCTTCACCGCCATGTTCTTTCCTCTTGCCTGCAAGTGCATCGACTTCATCGATGAAAATAACTGCAGGACGATTTTTACGGGCATTTTGGAATAATGTGCGCACACGTGAAGCTCCTACTCCGACAAACAGCTCTGTAAACGCGGATCCGCTCGACGAATAGAACGTTGCCCCGATTTCACTGGCAATCGCTTGAGCAAGCAATGTTTTTCCGGTTCCTGGAGGCCCGTAAAGAAGAATTCCTTTCGGCGCCTGGATCCCGACTTGCGCAGCCCGTTTTGGATCTTTAATGATCGATAGCGTCTGATGAATCTCTTCCTTCATCTCTTCTGGAAGACCGCCAATATCATTGAGTGTAATTTCAGGAAGAGGAGTCGCCTTTGAGGCACCATTCTTCATCGATGAAACACCGGCTCCCAACTTTCCTTTTTTATGAAGAATCATCAACGTCAAGAATGATGCGATGATCAACCCACCGAAAAACAAGCCATTGTATTGGCTGGCATCGGCAAATGTATATGAAAGGTTATATTTTTCCACTAATTGTTCTGCCAGTTGGCCTTGCGGACGGACTTGCGTAACATATAGCCCATCTTTCGTGTTTAGTAGCAAAGTGCCATCAGCCTTTTCTTTTAAAGACAACGGGTGGCCTTGTTGCGCCTGAATCGTCTTCTCAAACTCCGAAAACGATACATTCATCCCTTTATTTGCACCCGAGAGAACCAATCCGACACTTGTTGCTATTCCAATGACCAAGACGACAAGGACGACAATCTTCGTTGCAAATTTCGAATTCGGCTTCAAGCCATCCCCAACTCCCTTACAAAAGATACTATTATTATATAGGAAATAGAGTCATTTGAACAACAAGAAAGATGTAGAATAAATGACAATACTATTGCGGTAACTGGCTAACTTGCAGGTTTTATCCGCATCTCTCACTTTATCCCATAATAAAAATATACTATTTTCCAGTTAAAGATACATCCACCAATTCAAACCGATGCTACATTATTTGCACATGCACATTACATAGAACCCCGTCGAAAAACAGCATATTTCCCGGGGAAAAGATCATCAGCTACTCTTGTTCTTTTCATCACTTGCCATCCACCTACATCCATGCTATAATGAATCAGTTAACGCCATAGTAACTTTTAATTTGACATGGCATTCTACGTACTGTTTTTGAGGACACTTATTCACACTGGCGCGGCTAAAGGGTCGCAAGGACGCAAGAGTCGGTAGGGCTTGCGTTGCTTAAGGATAGAAGACACCCAGTGGAAAATGACCGCGGCATTGATCATTTTCAATAGAATCCGGATCACGGATCTTTAGATGGACATAAACTTCAACAATAAAAGTTACTATACAAATAAGGGTTGCTTCTCATTCGTGAGAGCAACCCTTTTCCAATGGCTCAAGTTCACGAGGCTTGAGGATCATATGATAAGCATCGAGTTTGTAAAAGAGATAAAGCAGCGTAGTCAAAAAACGTTATTTATATTTAAAAACACATGGAATCTACGGGTACGAGTCCGATTTACCACCGACAACTGTGATACAAAATCGATACCTCAAAATAAAAAAAGATATTGCAGCTATACAATATCCCTCTTTCTCATTTTCCATATAGAACAGTGACATTTGTATGTCCCCACAAACAGCTAGCAGGAAAATCTTCCGATACGACAGCGCTTTTCAAACGCTCCACCGCTTCCCATTTCTGTTCCCCGTAAGCGAGAAGGACAATCTCCTTCGCCTCGAGGATTGATTTGATGCCCAATGTGATTGCTTGTTCCGGGACAGCTTCCTCGGAAGAAAAATACTTCGCATTCATTGCGCGTGTCGATTCCGCGAGGTCCACAATATGTGTCCTGCAATGGAATGATGTACCAGGTTCATTGAACCCGATATGGCCGTTCACCCCAATACCAAGCAGTTGTATGTCGATCCCTCCATTTTCACGGATCAACCTGTCATAACGTAAACATTCTTCCTTCAAGTCAACCGCCATTCCGTCTGGCATATGCCTATTAAACACGGGTAAATCCACTTTATTAAATAAATGCTTCTCCATATAGCTATGGAAGCTCGTCGAATGGGTCAAATCCAGTCCGGTATACTCATCCAAATTGAATGTTTGTGCGTTAGCAAATGAAATCCGGCCTTGCGCATGCCGTTCCACTAGCTTTTCATAAAACCCGATTGGAGTTGCACCAGTAGCCAGGCCGAGAACGCTGTCAGGCTTCAAGATCAGCTGCCGTTCGAACAAATCAGCAGCAAGGCTGCTCATTTCGTCATAGTCTGCCGCCTCAACCCACGTGTACTCATAAATTTCATTCACGGGAAAAGCTCACCTTCCCTTTAGTTCTTCCGTTTTTTGAATGTCGCGTTCCGGATGTCATCAATCGCTTCACGGGTTGCATCCAAATAAGTGATTGTCGTATCGAATTGCTGTGAGGCAACCGACATGAATACAATATCCATAATATGCAGCTGAGCAAGCCTGGATGATGTTGCCCCACTTCGAAAATTGGCTTCCTTCGCTGGCGACGTATGCAGCTGGATATCCGAAATCCGCGAAATCGGCGTCTGGCCGAATTTAGTCAGACTAATCGTTGTTGCCCCATTCGCTTGCGCAAGCTCAAGAATCTTCCCCACTTCGAACGTAGCTCCCGAGAAGGAGATGCCGACAACGACATCCTCCTCGTCCACATTCGCCATGATTGTCGCCCCCATATGTAGATCAGTGCTCGCAGTGGAAGCTTTATGGATCCGCAAAAACTTCTGCTGCGCGTCGATGGCGGCAATCCCTGATGCCCCAACGCCGAAAAAGTGGATATTCTTCGCTTGGACAATCGCTTTGACAGCATGCTCCAATTGTTTATGATCAAGTAATTCCGCTGTTTCCAGCAATGTATGGACAGCTTGTTCCGTCACTTTCTGGATCGTCGTGGCAACCGGTTCATTCGGTTTGATATCCCGCGTCGTAATTTCCAACTTGCGGCCGAGGTCGCCATTGATGCGCAATTTCAGTTCCTGGAAGCCTTTCAATTGCAGCGATTTGCAAAGCCTCGTCACCGCAGCACCGCTCGTTCGGCTAACTTCACCGAGTTCCGAAACAGTCATTGTCACGATATCCTGTGGGTTCGCTAAAATGTAATCGGCTATTTTTTGTTCTGAAGGAGGGAGCATATGCCTCATTTCTTTCAGCAGCACTAAGCCGCCACTCGCTATCGCCATCTAGATCCCTCCAATTTCTTCAATTCCTCAATTCTTTCACCATGACATGGAATGTCCGGTATGTCTTGAATCCGTTTTTCAAGTATAAATGCCCCGCCGAGCTCTTTTCACTCGTCCAGAGGAACCACGCACCTTGAATCGTCCTTTGCTTCATTGAATACAGCGCTTCGTGCAATAAAACCTTGCCAAGCCCTTTCCCTTGCTCGCCTTCATCTACACCGAAAGGTCCAAAACGTTCCCGGATCCCTTCGTAGCCTCCGTACATTGCAAATCCGACGATCCTGCCTTCCTTTTTCACAACAAGAATTTGAGATGGGTCCAGTCCTTGCAATAGACCTTCGCGGATTGCCCGTCCCCAATCCGGATTGAAAACGGTGTTCGCGAAACGGATGACGGCAGGCAAATCGCCGTCCAGAACTGTTTCAAATACATAGGATTCCTGTTCCCTATCAGATTTCACCGCCCTCACTGCTTCGGGATAAACATAATCCGTCAATGCCCTATGCATGGCTACCGGTGAATAGGCACGCTTGAACCCAACATTAAGCAGGAATTCGAAACCGGATGGATAAGCTGCTTCGTCAATCCCAGGAAGGAAATAATTCGGTGCGTAAGAAGAGAAAAACACTTTCTTCGCCCCTTGCCTACTGATGTATTCACTTGCCCTTTCCATCAGCCCATGACCGATCCCTTGCCTTCCGACATCGGGATGCACCATGAAAAAGGTGATCCATCCCGTATCAGGTTCAAGATCGGTGCCCATCATCGGAAGCTTCCGTGTAATCGCTAAAATCGCCCCTACAATCCTCTCTCCGTCAACCGCAACGATCAAGCCTTCCGGGTCAAAGTTCGCATCGAGCAGTACTTGTGTCCTAAAACGCCTTTCATTGATTGGATCATGGATTAATACATCATTCCACAATCTGACAATCCCTTTTTCATCACCGCTTTGAAATGTCCTATACGTGATTATCAATCCTCTTCCCCTACTTCCAATGAAGCTAGTTTGACTGCCCTGCCTACAAATCCTCTCGCGGTTTCAATCAATGTTTGCGCCTTCTCCTTATCAACTTCCGCAAGGATCATGACGATCGCTTGCTTTACGTTGTAGCCGGTCTCTTCCAGTATCGATTCCGCCTTGTCTTCATCTAATTCCGTAATCGTGCATACCATCTTTTTCGCGCGCTCACGTAATTTAAAATTGCTCGCATTCAAATCAACCATCAAATTTTGGTACACCTTGCCGTTCTTCACCATCGCTGTCGTTGAAATCATATTTAAAATCAGTTTATGAGATGTGGCAGCACGCAACCGGGTCGACCCGGTCACTATTTCTGGCCCGGTAATGACCTCGATCGGTATATCCGCATAATGGCTGATGAGCGAGTCTTCGTTATTGGAAAGACTGACAGTCGTTGCACCGCATGACTTCGCGTACACAAGCGCTCCTTTCACATAAGGTGTCCGGCCGCTAGCAGCGATGCCAACGATGACGTCCTGACTGCTGACTTGAAGATCCGCTAAATCCTTTGCGCCTAACGCTTCGTCATCTTCAGCGCCTTCGACAGCCACATACATTGCGCCTTCTCCGCCAGCCAATACTGCCTTCACAAGATCGGGTGAAGTGCCGAATGTGGGAGGACATTCAACTGCGTCCATGACGCCGACCCTGCCGCTCGTCCCTGCGCCTACATAAAGGAGCCTCCCGCCATTTCTAAAAGCTGCCGCCACTTTTTCTACTGTCTTTTCAATCTGCGGGATTACTTCTCGGACAGCCAGGGCAACGGTCTGATCCTCGTCATTCATCGTTTTCAGAATGTCTGAGATTGACATTTCATCCAACCGCGACGTCTTCGGATTGGATCTCTCAGTTGTCAGAAGTGATAATTTTTCCATCGTCCGCCTTCCTATCTGTATCGTAAGTAACGTTCTCTCATTTCCATGAATTCCTCTGTATCCCGGCTACATTGCTTCAAATATGGTTGAACATCATCTTTCGACAAGCCATTACGCAATGCATCGTTTCCTGCGAGCAGATCGAACATCGGATGCTTTAAGCTGCCATATTCCAAAAACTCGATTTTCTCGGCATACATCTTTGCGATGACTGCAAGCACTTGGACGACCGACTCAACCGGCTTGAACGTCGGCCGATCTATTATATGCAGTTGAATCCCCTCGCAAAGCTGCCCATTATACTTTTGATACGTCGGTGTGAAAGCGAGCGCGCGTGCTCGGACGGCTTCCAAGCCTAGAGCATTTACGTTATCCTGCAACTTCTCCCCGTCAATGAAAGGAGCGCCGATAATTTCAAACGGCTGTGTCGTTCCGCGCCCTTCGGAAAGATTCAACCCTTCCACTAAACACATGCCCGGATACAACAGCATCATATCAAGCGATGTCGTATTCGGCGAAGGGGGGACCCATGGAAGTCCATTCTCCGTCTGGAACGAACCCCTTTTCCACCCCTCCATGCCGACCACTTCCAATTCGCATTCAATATGAAATTCTTCATTAAAATAAAGAGCTAATTCTCCGACGGTCATGCCGTGCCGATTCGGGATCGGGTAACGCCCGACAAAGGAAGCGAAATCCGGATGAACCAAATTCCCTTCAATCACCTCCCCACCAATCGGATTCGGCCGATCAAGGACGATCATTTTCTTGCCTGTCCTCGCGCAAGCTTCCATCATATACGCCATCGTATAAATATACGTATAATATCTCGCGCCGATGTCTTGGATATCAAATACGACGATATCGACTTGCTCCATCATTGCGTCCGTCGGTTTCTTCGACTGACCATAAAGGCTGAATACCGGAATGCCTGTTGAACGATGGATGGCATCGGTGAACTTCTCCCCTTCTTTTGCATTCGTCAATAGCCCATGCTCCGGTGCGAAAAGGGCCGTCAAGTGCAGCTCCGGATGTTCATAAAATAATCGTATTGTAGAGATCAGATTGGCATTCGTACCTGTTTGATTCGTCAATAAACCGATCCGTTTCCCCCGCAGTTCCGACAAGTCCCTCTCGAAAAACACGTCAACACCTAACTTCACCACCCGCTTTTGCCCCATCATTCCTTCACGCCGCCTAACGTCAGACCTTTGACGAAATAGCGTTGGAACAAGATGAAGACAATGATCATCGGAATTGCCGCAACCGCAGCACCGCTCATGAGCAATTTAAAGCTTGCCAAATTCGCGTCCTGCAACGTTTTCAATCCGACAGGCAATGTGTATAGCTCTGCGGTATTCAACACGATGATCGGCCAAAGGAATGAATTCCATACGTTCATAAATGTGAAGATGCCGAGCGCGGCAAGTCCTGGTCTAGCAAGCGGCAGGACGACTGTCCAATATGTCCGCCATTCACTTGCACCGTCCATTTTGGCAGCCTCCAGCAACTCATCCGGGATGGAATACATGAACTGCCTCATGAGAAATACACCGAACACCATGGAAAGATCGGGCAGGATCAATGCCCAATGCGTATCCATCAAACCAAGATTCCCGACCATGATGAACAGTGGTACGAGCGTCACTTGACCGGGGATCATCATGGTAGAAATGATAATCCAGAAGATTAGGTTCCTTCCCGGGAAATTCTTCTTCGCCAATACATATCCCGCCATCGAGTCGATGAGCAAGATGCCGATCGTGACGACGACTGCAATATAAATACTGTTGAAAAACCATTTCCCGACATCATGCTTTTTGAATAGCGTCTTGAAGCTTCCGAACGAATTTGAAACAATATGGTCCATCATATCGCGATGATACGCCTCTTCTTCGGCATCGCCTGCCTTAGCCGCTTCTCTCGCCTCGCCCCAATGCTTGAGATAAAGCGGAATACCCATCGGATACATTTTTGGCGGATTGGAATCGACATAGGAAACCGGCCGCTCCATATCTTGGGACTGATAGCTGCTTAACTGAAGGGAAGTCGAGAACACCCAATACAAGGGAAGCAATGAAACAACGGCGAAAACAGTGAGCAATCCAAATATAATCAGTTTATTTAATCGATCGAGCGGTTTTTTCTTCATTTCCTATCCCCCCATCACTCATCATGGCGAAGCACCCGGAATTGGATGACAGAAAAGATGAGGATAATGACAAATAATACGACTGATTGAGCCCCAGCCAAACCGAATTCGAAATCCCGGAAGCCTGTTTTGTAAATGAGATGGACGAGCGTCTCCGTCGCGCTCCCCGGTCCTCCCCCTGTCATCATGATGATCTGCGTAAATACTTGGAACGACCCGATCGTGCTTAAAAGCACTAAGTACAAAGTCGTCGGTTTCAACAATGGGATCGTAATATGGATCCATTGCTTGAATCGGCTGGCGCCATCCATCCGTGCGGCTTCATACAACGATTGGGAAATCGATCCCATCGAAGCCAAATACATGATGATGCCGACACCGAACGGAATGAGGCACTGCATGATGATCAACGCCCATAGCGCTGTGCTCGACTGTCCAAGCCAGTTGACAGGACCAACGCCGAACCAGCCTAACACATAGTTGAAAAGCCCAAAATCGTAGTTATACATCCAGCGCCACACCATGGCGATGATGACCATCGAGGTGACTGTCGGCAAATAAAATGCCGATCTGAACAGGCTTTGGGATAGTTTCCCCAATTCAAAAATGAGCGCGGACAGCACAAGGGCACTGATTACGCCGAACGGGACCGTCACGACCGTAAAGAGCAAAGTATTCTTCAATGCAATTCGGAATGCTTCGCTCTCGAACACTTTTATGTAGTTCTCAAACCCGACAAATTCACTGCCGAAAATCTTGTATTTCTGAAAAGATAGAACAAATGCCCACACTACGGGAATCGCAACAAAAAGCGTAAAAAGAATGAGCTTTGGCAGTAGAAAGAGGTATGCGCTATAGTTCCGCTTCATCTCATGGAGCACTTTCTTAGGACTTCGATTGGATTTACCGACCACTTTCAGTTTTTCCTTCTTCTTTTTTGGTACTGCACCCATAGGTATCTGAGTCATGTTGACACCCCCCTAAAAGTGAAGCAGGCGTACGCAATGCATAGCCTGCTTTCTTTTGTTCCCGCATTAACTGGCAGTAAGACTCCCACCAGTGGGAGATCGACTGCTAGTAAATGCCCGATTGGTTCAACTAACACTCAGTGGGGGAAAAGCCTCCCCAGTGAGTGAAGTTTCACTTTATCACTCCAATATTTTGTCTACCGCTTTTTTAGCATCCGCCATCGCTTGCTCTGCTGTCTTTTCACCATTAAACACGAGTTGCAGCTCACTTTGGATTGCTTCGTCAATTTTTCTCCATTCCGGATGACGTGGAAGCATGACGACTTGGTCGGACATTTCCATCGCACGTGCCATTTCCGAGTTGTCTTTGAACGGGTCCATTTCAGCAGCGCTGATGCGCGCCGGGAAGATGCCGTAATTTTGTGCCATATGGTATTGCTCTTCAGCAGTGGAAATGAATTGCATGAAGTCTGCGACCGCTGCTTTCTTGTTCACATCTTTTTGATGCATCATGACCCATCCGCCAACCCCGCCGATTGTAGATGCTTCCTTATCGCCTGATGGATATTCAGCAACCATGAAGTTTGTCGGGTATGCGCCTTGAGCTGAACCGATCGCCCATGTTGCCCATGGCTGCATGGCGACTGTACGTTGCTCTTCATTCGCCCACGCCTGGAATGTGCCGCCGACATCATTGCCGCCATGAGTTTCCGGAGCGACGTTAAGCTTCAATTTCAAATCAGCTAAATCTTGGATTGCCTTTATCGCTTCAGGAGAATCGAATGTAAACTCAGTCATATCCTCGTTCAGCGGCGTTCCGCCATTTTTATAGAAGAACGGCCAAGCTTCATAATAACCAGGCATGATGTATGTCGAGAATCCATATACATCCGTCTTGCCATCGCCATCCCTGTCGAACGTCAGTTTTTCCGCAGTCTGTAAAAATTCCTCATACGTCCACTTTCCGTCTGTCGGCGGCTCAACGCCGGCCTCCTTGAAAAGGTCCAAGTTCAATAGCATTGTATGCAATGTAATACTATTCGGAATCCCGTACAGCTTCCCATCATACGTATATGCATCCAACGCATTCTCGTAGAAGTCCTTCTTTGTATCTTTATCGAAATACGGGTCCAAAGATTCAATGACGCCTTGCTCGATATGATCGATACTTACCGCGCTGCCGCTAATATCGACTGGCGCGATGTCCGGCCAAGCTTTGCCCGCAATGGCGACACCAAGCTTGTCTCCCATTTCCGCCCATGGCACTTGCACCAATTCGATTTCAATGCCTTCATTGGCTTCTTCGTATTCTTTGATCTTATCTTCTAGCCAGTGGAATTTATTATCGTCCGCATCGGGCCATCTTGGTCCATCCCAAATGGTAATCTTCCCTTTGAACTCTTCAGCATTTCCCGCTTCTTCCTTATCGCCGCATGCTGCAAGCACTGTCGCTGCAAGCCCTAACGTTAAGGCTGCAAGAGCGGATTTCTTCCAAACTTTTTTCATTTCTTGACCCCCTAATTGTTTTTCTGAGAATTTCCCCATTTTTTATTCCCAGCAGGTAAAACGATAATGCTCAAACGACGAAATTTGCAGAAGCGCGCATAAACGTTGCCAAACGCGCATAAATCACTGAATTCACGCATAAATCCTAAAATATACGCATAAACGCCTACAACTGCTCATGATCCCCAAACAATTTTCCCCATAATTGTCGCCTTCTTCGCCCCTGTCGCTGCCGGCAATGAATTGGGCATTTTCTGGATGCCCAAATAGCCAAGCAAGGCAAAGACGATCGCTTCCTTCGCATCTGCATCAACCCCGAAATCGTTGGTCGTTGCAAATTTCAAATCTTCAGGCATCTGTGCCTTCAAGTACCCCATTAATGCCTGATTATGCACCCCGCCGCCGCTCACAATCACTTCCTTCACATCATGGGATTGTATATATTTTTGAATCTCTGTAGCTATCGTTTTTGCCGTCAGCATCGTTGCAGTGGCGATTTTATCGATGGATGACCGGCCGCGCTCATTCCCTTCCGCCCAAAAAGTTTCCACGAATGCCGCACCGAATAATTCCCTCCCAGTGCTTTTTGGCGCTGGCGCAGCGAAATATTCATGGCTAATCAATCGATTCACCCATTCATCGTCAACAGTGCCGCCCCCAGCCAATTCGCCATCCTTGTCAAAAGAGCTTTGTCCGCCGGAATGCCTTGCAACACAAGCGTCAATCACCATATTTCCCGGCCCCGTATCATAGGCGACGATCGGCTGCTCCGACCCGAGCCGCGGCAGCACTGTCATATTGGCGATGCCGCCGATATTCAACAGGACTCGCCCGACCGATTCCGATTGGAATAAAACCTGATCCGCAAACGGCACTAATGGAGCACCTTGCCCGCCGGCAGCCATATCTCGTGTTCTGAAATCCCCGATTACGGTTTTGCCCGTTCGCTCCGCAAGTACGGCGATATCACCGATTTGCATCGTATTCGGACAAGCATACAAACGATACGGTTCAACTGCAGGCTCGTGCCAAATTGTCTGGCCGTGGGAACTGATGAGGTCGACCGTTTCCAAGTCGATGCCCGCTTCATGTAAAGCTTTCATCATCGAATGTGAATATCGTTCCCCTAGGTACATATTCATCGAGGATACGAGATGCAAAGGCGCCGCCGGATCCATCAACTTATGCAGTTCCTGCTTAAGTCCATCATCGTAAGACATCGTAACGAAATGAAGCAATTCATGACGAACCTTTCCCTCGTCGTGGGTGAAATCAACAACCGCGACATCGAGGCCATCCAAGGATGTTCCTGACATTAATCCACAGACACGCATTGGCTTCAATGGCATTCCCCTTTCCAAAATCTCTCATTGAAAACGCTTACTGTCATTTTAGACCCTTTGAAATTAAATATCAATACTAATTTATTATTCTAAAAATAATTTTCACTCAATCGATAGATACTGGCAATCTACCATTGATAACTGTTTTCCCAGCTAAGTATTCAGCAACGACTTCAAACGCCGACTGCGTGAATTCATATGTGCAAATGATCCGGTTCGCCTTCGGAAAATAAACCGCGTCATACGGCGACCGGACAGCTATGACATCGACCGGCTTCCCGCTTGCCATTAGTCCTTCAACGATGCGCCGCTGGTTATCATGCTTATCGGCGTTCAAGGTGAGCACGACGATATGGTCGTACTGAGCCGCGAGTTCCGTCATATCCATGTCGCCTGGACCTCCCACGTCGATCTCCATCGATACAACGGTCCCGTGAACCTTTTTCAATTGCTCCGCCATCGTCAACGTCGAATACCGTTTATCTTCCACCATCAGCGCGTATTCATTTTTTGGATGGACGAGCAGCACACGGTCCTCCGCGGTAATCGGAATCCCCGGACCTGTCACTTCCGTTATACCTTGCTGATAAATCTCTTTCATTTCATCATGATGTTTCTCGGAACCGACAAAATCGGCAACTGTTGTGTTCTCTTCAATTTCATCCCATGAAGTATATTTCCGCGCGAGCTTTTCGATTCTTTCAATGGACTCTTCAATCCGTCGTTCGGAAATCCGGCCGCTCCCGACAGCTTCTGCCAATCGGAGTACTGCCTGCTCCTGCAGATCGTGCAAGTGGGATACCATGACGAAGTCCACTCCCGCCTCAACTGCCTGCACGCATCCTTCCACCGTGCCGATCCTTTTCGCGATTGCGTCCATTTCCATGCAATCCGTTGTAATGACGCCATCGAATCCGAGCTCTTCCCGAAGAAGCCCTGTAATGACCGACTGCGACAATGTCGCCGGGACATTCTCCTTATCTTCAAGCGCCGGAAAATAGACATGCGCACTCATAACAGCATCTGCGCCAGCTGCGATGCAATCCTTGAATGGCACGAGTTCGACAGCGTGCAATCTCTTAAGACCATGTTCGATCACCGGTAAATCAAGATGCGAATCAACACTCGTATCACCATGACCTGGGAAATGCTTCAATGTCGTCATAACTCCTGCCTCTTGCATGCCGAACATCGAATTTTTCGCCATTTCCGCGACGTCCGCGGGATTTTCCCCAAAGGAACGGACACCGATGACCGGGTTTTTCGGGTTATTGTTCACGTCAACGACTGGCGCCAAATTCCAGTTGATGCCGAGCGCTTTTAATTCCTTGCCAGTCATAAATCCAGCCTTTTTTGCGTTCGTCGGACCATGTGTCGCTCCAAGCACCATGGCACCAGGAATGAGCGTCGTCCCTTCACCTAGTCTTCTGACGACGCCGTTTTCCTGATCGATGCAAATGAGCAAAGGCGTTTCATAGCCCGCCTTCTTCGCTTCCGCTTGGAGGCTGTTTGTCAACGCGAGAATTTCTTCAGGCGTGCCGATATTCCTCCCGAAGAGGATAATCCCTCCAATATGATAGGTGTGAATCAAATGCTTAATTTCCTCCGACATCGTTTTGCCTTTGAATCCGGCAATCAGCAATCGGCCGACTTTCTTTTGAACATTCATATTGCTTCCCCCTCTTACCATCTCTTTTACTTAAATCGGAAATCCCGGGATATGCCCTTCCTTTCTCACATGCAGACCCCTTGAATTTTTCAACGTCTGCGCATACGTCGTGCGGGCCAAACAGCCGCGCATCGTCCCTAGCGCTTTATAATAATCGTAATATCGGAAACTCGTAGAATTCATAATGAACCAGTAGCAGGACAATGCCTCCAAGTAGGCATCGAACGAATCTGTCACATCGACGTAAATATCCGGCTCATACCCATCCATATCCTCCCAGTTTTCGCTATGAAAAACACGACGCAAACCGTGCGGCGGCAATCCCTCAAGATCGAATCCGGGCAAGGAAGCTTTCAGCCATGCATCCTGAACTATCTTTTGGCAAAGCGCATGATCAGGATGCATGCTGTTTTCCCAATGCGTGATAACAAATTCCGGTTTTTCCCTCCGAAAAATCGTCGCCACTTCTTTGACGATTTCTTCATTGAATGTCAACTCTGCATCTCGGTGAGCAAGCGTGATGCTCGTGCCACCTAAAATAGCGGCGGCCTCTTCAGCCTCCCGTATCTTTTGCAGACGGTATTCTTCCACTTCCATATTTGCCGGGGTTCCCTTCTCCCCTGCCGTCAAATGAAGAAACGTCACCCGATATCCGGACTGTGCGTATTTATGGGCGATTGCGCCGGCTTGGATTTCTCCATCGCCGCAATGCGCTCCAACGATTAAGACATGTTGCATCCCAAATCCCCCTATGAGAACAATGTTGTGTAAATGATATTATGTAAGCGGGGCCGCAAGCGGAGCATGGCGAGATGCCTCCCGAAATACACACGGTTTGTCAGCAGCATGACCGTCAATTCCTGTTCCGGATCGATATAGAAGCTCGTTCCGGTGAAGCCAGTATGTCCGTAAGTCACCTGCGACATCAAATCTCCTGCAGGACTCGCCCCGCTTCCTTTTAATTGCCATCCAAGACCTCTGCTTTCCTCTGCAAACGGTGTGAAATTATGCTTCGACAGCGCCAGCCAATATGGATCGATAATTTTCTTTCCTTCATGCACTCCGTCATTTTCAAGCATCCTTGTGAAAACTGCTAAATCCTCCATCGTTGAAAACAATCCTGCATGGCCGCTTATTCCGCCCATGAATTCTGTGTTATCATCATGGACGATTCCATATTTATGGTCTTGCAAATGGTCGTAATACTCGGTCGGCGCATAACGTTGCCGACCATAAACCGGCTGATATCCTGTATCCTTCATCTCCATCGGCTCAAATAGATAGAGACGAGCATATTCGTCAATCTTCAGCCCTGTCACTTTTTCGATAATTTCCATTAGGAGAATGAACCCGAGGTCGCTATAAACGACATTGGTATCAGGCGCATACTCCAGCTGTTCCTCATCGATTTCCTTTAACACTTGGGCTGCAGAAAGCCTTCTTTCGAAATAAGGTTGATGCGCAGTCAGCCCCGAAGAATGGGTGAGCAACTGCTTGATCGTCACGCTTTCCTTTCCTAATTTTTGGAATGAAGGAATGAACGTCGCAACTTTATCATGCAAATGTATTTCGCCTGTTTCACATATTTGCAGGATGGCAGGCAACGTCACCATCACTTTCGTCAACGACGCCATATCGAACAGATGGCTGCTTGTTATAGGGACATTGTCTGCGTCCAAACTATTCGTACCGACTGCTTCGTCAAGGATGATTTTCCCTTTGTGCCGGACACGTATGACTGCTCCTGGCGTCACTTGCAGATCGATTTCACGCTGCAAAAAATTTCGTACCGTTTCTTTCACTCATGTCACCCCGATTGTTTAGTCATCGACTGATATTGTTTCCAAGGCGCAAAGCCTAATATTTCATAAAATGCAATGAGTTGCGTCCAATCAATGACGATGTCCGAAACTCCTCTGCTGATCAGTTCATTCGCCGCAGCTTTTACTAAATCGATTCCAAAATGATGCCGCCTAATGGCACGGTCAATCCCTAAAGGGCCAATGCCTCCCATCTCCCCTTGGCGCAGCGCCGACCAATACACATTTTGCGCAATGACTGGCGATTGCGGATCGTTTACCCGGCAAAACCCTTGCAAATCATCATCTATGAAAAACCCGATGAACTCCCTTCCAGTACCGCCGATCATTTGATAATGAAGTGCTTCATAATGCCAGCGACCCGGAAAAACCCGCTCCAAAAACTGCAGCAGAGAAGGGAAGTCATCTTTCGTCAAGAGTCGGTAATGCTCGCTTGAGTTCGTCAGCTTATATAGCTCACCTTCGCTTACATCTTTGATCAAATCCGTTTCAATGCTGCCCTTTACGTATCCTCGCTTTTCAAACCAGCTGATTGTTGCTTCGTTTTCAAGTGGAACGCCAGGGAAATAATGCCACGGATCGCGCCCTAATCGGATTTCTCCCACGCCCGCTTCAAACAACGCCTGTTCCGCGAGCCCGAGCAGTTCCGAGCCGACACCTTCGTTTCGAGTTGACGTTTCGACAAGCATGCATTGAATCCACCCGACCGTTGTCGGCATTTGGGCATCCAGTGTTTCCACATACCGTTTAGCGACAATAAAACCTCGCAGGCTTCCTTCCTCGACGACGGCAAGGGAGCCTTCATTCAGCACATTCGGCTCCATCGTCGTGTTTTGATTCCATAACGCGACGTTCATCGGAAACCGTTCACCGATTTCCTTATTCCAGAGCTCCACAATATCGGTTACCGGGATTTCGGATAAAGGCACAACTGTCATGGCGTCACCCTTTCTCGAAGTTGTTCATTGAAACGGATTTGATCAAAGATGTAAGCGAAGGTGAGCTATATAAGCTGACGAACTCAAGCGAGCATTAC
>NZ_LQYA01000111.1 GCF_001531445.1 Sporosarcina koreensis | reverse complement strand
CCCTAGTGACCGATAGTGAACCAGTACCGTGAGGGAAAGGTGAAAAGCACCCCGGAAGGGGAGTGAAAGAGAACCTGAAACCGTGTGCCTACAAGTTGTCAGAGCCCGTTAATGGGTGATGGCGTGCCTTTTGTAGAATGAACCGGCGAGTTACGATTCCATGCAAGGTTAAGCAGCGAATGCGGAGCCGCAGCGAAAGCGAGTCTGAATAGGGCGAATGAGTATGGGGTCGTAGACCCGAAACCAGGTGATCTACCCATGTCCAGGGTGAAGGTAAGGTAACACTTACTGGAGGCCCGAACCCACGTACGTTGAAAAGTGCGGGGATGAGGTGTGGGTAGCGGTGAAATTCCAATCGAACCTGGAGATAGCTGGTTCTCTCCGAAATAGCTTTAGGGCTAGCCTCAAACGAAAGAATCTCGGAGGTAGAGCACTGTTTGGACTAGGGGCCCATCCCGGGTTACCGAATTCAGACAAACTCCGAATGCCGATGATTTATGTTTGGGAGTCAGACTGCGGGTGATAAGATCCGTAGTCGAGAGGGAAACAGCCCAGACCGCCAGTTAAGGTCCCCAAGTATCCGTTGAGTGGAAAAGGATGTGGCGCTGCCCAGACAACCAGGATGTTGGCTTAGAAGCAGCCA
>NZ_LQYA01000110.1 GCF_001531445.1 Sporosarcina koreensis | reverse complement strand
TATTTCTTCACCATCTACTATATAAAAAATAGTAGTGCAAACCAATGCCTTGGTCTGCACTACTAATCTTAGTATGTTTTTTATTTCAAAAAAAGATGGGAGATGGGAAGTATGACAACAATCAGCAGTATGTTAGGATACCCGTATATCGGTGAAAATCGCGAATGGAAACGGAGCTTGGAAGCTTTCTGGTCAGGCAATATAGGAGAAGAGCAATTGGTGGATGATATGCAAAAATTGCGGCTCGTCCATCTTCAAAAACAACAGGCTGCAGGCATCGACAAAATTGCAGTGGGAGATTTCACTTTCTATGACCGGATGTTGGATACGGCCGTCATGTTCGGTATGATTCCAGAACGTTACGATTGGCAAGGCGGTAACGTTCCATTATCCACTTATTTTTCCATGGCAAGAGGAAATGATGATGTCGTTGCGTGTGAAATGACAAAATGGTTCGATACAAATTATCACTATATCGTGCCAGAGTTTGAGAATCGTAAACTTTCATTAACCGAAAACAAGCCTCTCAACGCTTATCGGGAAGCTAAAGAACTGTTAGGGATTGAAGGTAAGCCTGTTCTGATCGGCCCTTACACTTTTTTAAAGCTGTCAAAAGGCTATTCTAACAATGAGACCCCTGCTTTCCTATTACATCTTCTCCCGCTTTACGAAGAAATTTTAAAAGAGCTGTCTGCGGAAGGCGTTCAATGGATACAAATCGATGAACCGATTTTATCTACAAGCCTCAACCAAGATGAGATGAAGACGGTTCAAGAAATTTATAAGCAGCTGAAGACCGCCGCACCTGAGCTGAAGTTCATGCTTCAAACGTATTTCGATTCAATCGAATGGTACAAGGAAACAGTGGAATTGCCTGTCGACGGAATCGGCTTCGATTTTGTGCATGGTTTGCAAAAGAACGTAAGCAATATAAAGACGCTCGGGTTTCCTGCTGACAAGGTATTAGGAGTTGGCATTATCGATGGACGGAATATTTGGAGAGCCAACCTTCGAGAGAAGATCGACTTGGTACATACTCTTTCTTCTGTCGTACCATCTGAAAGAATGTGGATCCAACCTTCATGCAGCTTGCAGCATGTCCCTGTTACGACACGTTCGGAGCAAGCATTGGAAGCGACCATTAAAAACGCTTTATCTTTTGCGGATGAGAAATTGCATGAAATCCGTTCGATTACCGCAAGCTTAAATGGAGACGAAGAAGCTATATTGGCCGAAATCGAAGATAGTGTTGCAGCCTGTCAACGTCTATCTGAACTGCCTGAAAGAAACCGGGAGGACGTCAAAACAGCGATCCACAATATTTCCACCAAAGACAGCGAGCGGAACCTTCCTTTTACTAAACGTAAGGAAGCTCAGCAATCAGCCTTTTCACTTCCACTTCTGCCAACGACTACGATTGGCAGCTTCCCGCAAACACCGGAAATTAGAAGAACAAGAACCAAATGGCGCAAAGGGGAAATTACGAATGAGCAGTATGAGGCGTTTATAAAAGAGAACATTCAATCTTGGATAGATATTCAAGAGGAGATTGGCCTTGATGTATTCGTTCACGGTGAATTCGAACGGACGGACATGGTTGAGTATTTCGGAGAAAAATTGGATGGCTTCACATTTACCGAGAAAGCTTGGGTCGTCTCCTATGGCTCCCGTTGTGTGAAACCACCTGTCATTTACGGGGATGTCGCTTTCAATCAACCGATGACCGTCAAGGAATCAGTCTATGCCCAATCTCTCACTGACAAACCGGTGAAAGGGATGCTGACAGGTCCTGTGACGATCTTGAATTGGTCGTTCGTTCGGAATGATATTTCGTTGGAGGAAGTAGCAAACCAACTAGCACTTGCCCTTCGAAACGAAGTTGCCGCATTGGAATCTGCCGGCATCCATATGATCCAGGTTGACGAGCCTGCCTTGCGCGAAGGTTTACCGCTGAAGAAAGAACGATGGAATGACTATTTGGATTGGGCTGTGAACGCATTCCGCATCACAACAGCAGCAGTGAAAGAAACAACACAAATCCATACACATATGTGCTATTGCGACTTTAACGATTTCATCGACTCGATTAGCGCTTTGGATGCCGACGTCATATCCATCGAAACGTCGAGAAGCCATGGCGAGCTTGTCCACGCATTTAATGAGTTTCATTATGACAAAGGAATCGGCTTGGGCGTGTATGACATCCATAGCCCGCGTGTTCCGACGACCGATGAAATGGCATCCATTATCGATAAAGGGCTTGAAGTGTTATCTCCTGACCAATTTTGGGTAAATCCCGACTGCGGCTTAAAAACGAGAAACCATGAAGAAACCATCGCCTCCTTGCACAATATGGTTTCAGCTGCCGTGCAAAAACGGGAACAGCTTCAAGTGCTCCAAGCGGACCATTGATAACTACATGTCCGATTCCTTAAGAACAGCCTTACACGCATAATCACCAAGCGACTAACACATGCTTTTATTCATCAGGAGGTGAATTTGGCATGGCAAAAGAGAAGAAAATCAAAAAAGACAATACATTGGATCGCGAGGAATTCGGGTACGGATTCGATATTAGCCCCGATGATATGGGCGTCATCGGGAAGAATGACAACGTGAAAAATAAAAACAACAAGACAGAAGAAGATCGGAACGACCAAAAGCGCCCGCCTACGAATTGGTAAACACTATTGATTTCTCTGAATCAAACGACTATAATCATTTCAACTACATCTTATTAAAGGCAATGAGAGGGAAAAGTAAAAAGAGGATGTCGCCTAGAGAGCTTCTGTCGGTGGAAATGAAGCGGACAAATCTTTTGAACATGATCCTTGAGCCGCGCACTGAACGTCTCCGGACTAGTAGGATGCGACGAGAGTTGGCGCTTGTTATCCACGTCAAAGTATAACGCTTTTTCGGCGCGTACTTTTGGAGGCATTCAGCGTGAGCTGCTTGCGAAGTAAGGTGGTACCACGGGTGATAGACCCCGTCCTTATCGATTTTTATCGATAGGGGCGGGGTTTTTTATTTTATTCAGAGGAGGAAGTTACATGAGTGTTTTTATCGGAGGGGCTTGGCCGTATGCGAATGGATCGCTGCATCTTGGGCATATCGCGGCGCTGTTGCCAGGGGATATTTTAGCGAGGTATTACCGGTTGAAAGGCGAGAAGGTTCTTTACGCTTCGGGAAGCGATTGCAACGGGACTCCTATTTCAATCCGGGCGAATGCCGAAGGAGTGTCTGTTAAGGAAATTGCGGACCGATACCATACAGAATTTATCGTTTGTTTTTCAAGATTGGGATTCTCGTATGACATATACACGCGGACAGACGGAAGATTTCATCATCAAGTAGTCCGTAATGTATTTTTAACGTTACTGGACCGCGGTTTTATTTTCAAAAAGGAAGTGGAACAGACGTATTGCGAGTTCGACGAACGTTTTCTTCCCGACCGATTCGTCGAAGGGGTTTGTCCATATTGCGGAAGCCGAGCGCGTGGTGATCAATGCGACAATTGCGGCTCCATTTTAGATCCGCTTGACTTGACGGAACGCACATGCAAACTTTGCGGGAATGAACCGACTGTACGGAAAACTGAGCATTTTTACTTCAAATTAAGTGCTTTTCAAGATGAATTGGATAAATATGTTGCAAGTGCGAGTGCTGAAGGAAGATGGCGTGACAACGCGATCCACCAATCCGAGCGCTATTTACGGGAAGGTCTCCGTGACCGGGCCGCTTCGCGGGATTTGGCGAACGGTGTCGGCATTCCTGTCAGAGGCTATGAGGATAAGAAAGTGTATGTGTGGATCGAGGCGGTGACGGGCTATTATTCCGCGAGCCAGGAGTGGGCCGCTTTGAACCGTGTCGATTTCGAGGAGTTTTGGAATGAAGAGACGGTCTCCTACTATGTGCACGGGAAAGAT
>NZ_LQYA01000109.1:93241-135885 GCF_001531445.1 Sporosarcina koreensis | reverse complement strand
CGTTTGGGCAGATGCGAAGTGTGTCGCCCCTTGGAACAACAAAGTGCACGCCATAAAACCTGCGGCCACATACTTCAGGACTTTCATCCAATCACTCATCCTCTCTTTTATTGGTATTTTCGTTGCTACCAAATAGAGTTCGACGAGACTGTGAAATTCCCTTTTAAATTATTTAACTATTTTTGATATTTAATTTCAGTAGAGGGAAAGTTGTTTAATAGAATGGTGCTTTGGAGTGGAAGAATGGACCCTTGTGAGAAAGAATGGGCCTTGGAACGGAATGAATGGACCCTTGTTAGAAAGAATGGACCTTGGAACGGAATGAATGGACCCTAGTTAGAAAGAATGGACCTTGATGTCGAATAAATGAGCCCTTGTGCAAAGTGTTCTCGTTCTCGCGTTAGGAGTTCTCGTTCCCCTTTGAAGAGTTCTCATTCACACACGAAGAGTTCTCGTTCATGCAATTAACAAGGGCCGCCAACGATATTGTAGCGACCCTTTCCATCAGCGGATGCGCATCTCGGTTTCCTTGTCGAAGAAATGGACTTTCTCCATTGAAAATGCAAGATTCACCAGCTTGCCAGGACGGATTGCTGTTTCCGCGCTTAAACGAGCGACGAATTTCTGCCCTTCCAAACTGGAGTACACCATCGTCTCGGCACCCATCAGCTCAGATACATCCACTTGGATGGAAACATTGGTTTTCGTCCCACTTTCATTGCCGACGAAAGCTTCCTCAATATGCTCCGGTCGGATACCGATCATCGCTTCTTTTCCGATATAGCTCAAGCCGCGGAGCATCTCCATACGGCTTTCGGGAATGAACAGCTTTGTATCCCCTATCTCGAACGTTCCTTCACCGACAACACCGGTAAAAAAATTCATCGCAGGTGATCCAATGAATCCGCCGACGAACACATTTTCCGGATATTCATACACTTCTTTCGGGGAACCGATTTGTTGGATGAAGCCGTCTTTCATGACGACGAGCCTTGTTGCCATTGTCATCGCTTCCGTCTGATCATGTGTTACATAGATCGTCGTCGTTTTCAGCCGTTGATGGAGCATTGCAATTTCTGCCCGCATTTGAACACGCAGTTTTGCATCCAAGTTCGACAACGGCTCATCCATAAGGAATACTTGCGCATCGCGGACAATCGCCCTTCCTAATGCAACGCGCTGCCGCTGCCCACCAGATAGAGCCTTCGGTTTTCGATCCAATAACTCCTCCAGTCCCAAAATTCTTGCTGCGTTCATAACTCGGTCATGGATTTCCGCTTTCGGAAACTTTCTATTCTTTAAGCCGAATGCCATATTGCCGTACACCGTCATATGTGGATACAACGCGTAGTTCTGAAAAACCATCGCAATATCGCGGTCTTTCGGCGCCACATCATTGACCCTAGTTCCATTAATATAAATGCTTCCCGACGTAATCTCCTCAAGCCCCGCAATCATCCGGAGCGTCGTCGACTTCCCACAACCTGAAGGACCGACAAATACGATGAATTCCTCATCCTCGATATGCAAATGAAAATCCGACACGGCGGTTACATTTTTATCGAATTCCTTATATATATGTTCCAATATTAACTCTGCCAATAGTTCGCACCCTCTCTCACTTACTTATTACGGATGGCAATTCTGAAAGACTCCAAATCACTTCTTTGGGAACCGCTTCTGCCGGAAGCGACTCAACACGCTTTTTCGTTTCCCTCTCCAACTTCCGCCATGCAATGTCGTAAATTTCTGGCAGTCCCTTTCGTTCATCAGGCTCCAGCTCTTTCAAAGAATCCGATAAATAACGGCATATCCAAATGGAACGTACGCCGATCGCATTTGCGGAAATGACATCATGATCAATCCGATCGCCTACATGTGCATGAATTTCACCAAGCTCTAAAATTGAGCCGTACACCCGTTTATCCGGCTTCGCATAACCCACTTCCTGTGGAGTGACAATGAGATCGAAATGCTCCGTCAGCTGCAAAACATCCATGACAGGCAATTGATATTTCGTAAAGCCATTCGTGACAACCGCCAATGAAAAGCCAAGTTGCTTCAGTTCATCCAGCACTTCGCAAACCGAATCTTCCAGCAAATAAATATTCGGTTCCACGCAAACCCCTTTCAAAATCTCTTCAACATGAATAGATGTTTGCAGGCCATTGGCTTTCAAATACTGCAAAACTATATCGTCCCAATCATAGGCATCCGCTGTTCTTCCATCTTTCAACCGTGTTTCATGCTCCAGCACAAGCTGGTCGACGATGTTTTCCAGCAATTTATCCTCAAGTAAAATCCGTCGCTCAATTTCAGGAAACACATGACCGACAAAAGGATTTTGCATGAGCGTTCCGTCCAAATCGAACGTAATCCATTTCTTCATTTGACTGCCCCAGTCGTCAAGCCTTCAATGAACTGCTTCGACGCTAGTAAAAATGCGACGATCATCGGAAGCGACGATATCGACAAGCCTGCAAACAACAGATTCCATTGTGTGTCATATTCGCCGAAGAGAGAAAGCATGCCTAACGGTATCGTATTTTTTGCATCATCATGGATGAATATCAACGGATAGAAAAAGTCATTCCATACACCGATCAAGTTGACAATCCCGACGATGGCCAATGAAGGTCTCATAAGCGGCAAAATTATTTTGTAATAAATTTGAAATTCATTACATCCATCAAGTCGCGCCGATTGGTCCAAATCCTTCGGAAGCGATCTGAAAAAACCATAAAAAACGAATACCGCAAATGGGACATTTCCTGCTATGTAGACAATAATGAGCGAGTTCAGGGAATTTAACAGTCCCAGCTTCAACATCATCATATAAAGCGGCAAAATGGCCAATTTCATTGGGATCATCAGCCCGAGCATGAAGAAAAACAGGATGAATGCGTTCCACTTGAAATCGTAGCGAGACAAGTAAAACGCGGCCAATGACGAAAAGAACAGAATGAAGAAAAGCGACAATGCACTTACGTACACGCTATTCCACACATAACTGCTGAAATTCACTTTTTCCCAAACAGTAGCGTAGTTCTCTAACGTGAACACCTTCGGAAACGAAAGAGGGGATGTTAATATTTCGAGATTCGGCTTAACGGATGAGAGAAACATTAAAAAGATTGGGTACAGTGCTATGAGCGAAAACACGATCAAAATCGGATACTTTATAAATTGATTAAGGATTTTTGACATGCTGACACCCCTTTATTGTTCAATTTCTTTTCTTTTAAAGAAGAAAAGCGAAATGGCGGTTGCGGTACAGATGATCAGGAATAGAACGACCGCGAGTGCAGAACCGAGCCCGATTGCGTCTCCGCCGTCAACGGATCCGAACGCCAACCGATAGAAGAACAGTGCCAATACGTCCGTGGAATAATAAGGTCCTCCTGACGATCCTTGCATCGCAAACACAAGTTCAAACGTTTCAAATGAGCCGATGAATGTAAGGATTGTCATGATCATAATCGACGGCATAGCCATTGGGATCGTAATTTGAAAAAGCATTTTCAACCCGTATGATCCGTCAATTTTTGCCGCTTCGTAAATCTCCTCAGGAATCGCTTGAAGGCCAGCTAGGAAGATGAGAATGGCGAATCCGATACCATACCAGCTATTCACGAGAATGATCGTATACAACGCCGTTTTCGGATCCCCGAGCCAAGGATGCGCCCATTCAGCTAGCCCGACCATTTTCAAAAAGCTATTCAATGCCCCGTTCGTCGGATTCAGGATCAAGCTGAAAAGGAAGCCGACAACGATGACCGATAATAATTTCGGCATAAAGAAAACTGCCTTGAAAAATTCCCTACCTTTAATTTTGCTATTGATCAGCAATGCTAAAGCGAACGCCAATACAAGTTTAGCTACAACAGTTCCTATGAAATAAATGATATTGTGCCAAAACGCCCTCGTAAAAATAGTATTATACGGCTCTTCCGTAAACAGCCTAACGAAATTTTCCAACCCGATAAAGTCCTGCCTGACCATCCCTTTAAACGAATAGAAACTATTCACGAAGGCAGTAAGAATCGGATACACTTGAAAGCCGACATAGAAAATTAGTGCGGGCAGTAGAAAAAGATGCAAAAAGTGTCTTTTGATGCTTCTTTTATTCTTGGAGGGTTTAGGTGAAGCCTTCACGTCCGCGACCTGTTCCTTCAATACCAACGTCTCTCCCCCTCTGCGTTTTAATGAAAAATCAGCTGGCGGGGTCCCGTACACCAGCTGACTCTCCGTATGATCAATTCACTGGTTCAAACCACTTATCCATTGATTTTTGTGATTCATCGATTACGCCGTCAACAGTCAATTCCTTGATATACATGCCTTGCAACGCGTTTTCAAAAGTCGTCTTCGTCGTCGGTGAACCGCCGCCCAAATAGACGAGCATCAAATATGGAGTCGGATTCTTTTCGCCTAGCTCCGTCATTTCCTTCACCAATTCATGCTTCGGTTCAACTCCAGGTACTGCGCTGATCCGCGCCAAATCATCGCTGAACATTTGGCCGAATTCTTTTGAAGCCATGAATTCCATGAATTTCTTTGCTTCCTCTTGATGTTTCGATGCTTTGACAACTGCATAGGATCCATCCACCCATGTGACAAGTGGTGTCTCTCCACCTTCTTCATTTGCAAAGGAAGGAAGGATTCCAATGTTCAAATCCGGCGCCGTGTTTTCGAATGTTTCCAAACGGTAGCTTCCATTGATATACATCGCCGCTTGACCTGTGTAGAACATCGCCTGCGTATCTTTATCGTCCAAAGCAATGAAGTCTTTCGGGAATAAACCTTCCAATTGCTCCATGCGCTTCACTGACTCGACGAAGCGCTTGTCAGTCAAATCCTCGTTCCCGCTTAGCAAATCATCGATATAAGATTGGTCATAAGATGTGGCGCCGATGACGCTATGTGTAAGTGACAGCAAATAGGCTGCTTTCCCTGCCTGTGCTATCGGAACAATGTCTTTCGCTTTCATTTCCTCTCCGACTTTCAGCAACTCATCCCATGTCGTCGGCAAGTCAAAGCCGTGCTCTTCAAATACGTCTTTATTGTAGAAAATAATGCCGGCATTCAGCGATAATGGAACGCCATATACTTTGCCGTCCGAGCCTCTTGCTGCGGTCAAGTACTCATCAGAGATATCATTGATCCCTTCAATATCATCTAAAGGTATGACAAAATCAGCATCGATGATGGAAGTCGCCCCATCATATGGACGCAGCTGGATAATATCCGGACCTTGCCCCGCTGTCAGCGCATTCGTCAAAATCGTTCCGTATTCCGTCGATTTATAAGGCTTAAATGTTACAGTAATGCCAGGATTTTCGTTTTCGAATTCCTTGATGAATTTTTCATAGGCTTCGCGATCTTCAGGTCGCCAGCTGTACATCATTAATTCGACAGGATCCTTTTCTTCTACTTTCTCTTCTTCTGTCCCAGTTGTCGTCTCCCCCTCTGTTTTGGTCTCCACTTCTGAGTCCTTTCCTTTGTCTGAGCATGCTGCCAGAAGGAAAATGCTTGTGAATAGAAAAAACGCCAGAACCGCCAGTTTCCTTTTCATCCCAACCTTCCTTTCTTTTATTGAAATATTTTTTTACATTCGAATGAAATTAGTGATTGGAGCGACCATCGAATCACTAACATCTTATTAATTAGATATAGATATTACGACAAAACACGTAGAATAATTTTATGTATTGCTCGGAAACTGCACATAAAAAAACGGCTAAATGGATTTATCGCCCATTCAGCCGTTTTTCTTCATTCCGCAAACCTTGGATCCGCAATGTTCCGCTATTATTTTGGTTCGATTGTGTAATCCGTTTATGATCTTGGACTGTTGCCATCAAATGAATGATCTGTATCAAAAATATCCCTCCATTTCGTTACATTCTTATAGTATGTAACAAAAACAGCAAGGATACACATTCGCTAAATATAACATTTTTCAGAATTCAAGATGCCTTGTAGGAAATATTAACCTCCATTTCTAATATATACTTTTATTAAAGAAGAGAAATCCGCATGTAATGTTTTTGTAATATCATTGCCCTTCTCTTGTAACATTCAATCTCTACAATTGGAACAGTGATCAGCAAGACGAACTAAAAAATATAAAACCATCTTAGATAAGTGGTAGATAGGGGAATCGTGTGAAGAAAGTTGCTTTATCGTTATTCGTAGCAGGTTCATTGGCATTTGGATTTACGGCAGCAGATGCGGAGGCAAGTGCTCCTTCATCACAATCCGTATCAGCACATACAGGTACATACTCAACAGCATATAATGTTAATATCCGTTCTGGAGCGGGAACAAACTATAAAATCCTCACATTAGCTAAAAAAGGTACAAAAGTCACGTACGTGAATGAAAAGAAAATCGGCAAAGAAGTATGGTACCAAGTGAAAGCGAACGGCAAAACTGGCTGGGCGCTCAGCACTTTATTGACAAAGAATTCGGTTGCCAAAAGCAATAACAATGTTGCTCTTGCGGACAACGTTGTAAATCGTGCAATGGGACTGATTGGCATTCCGTACCGCTTTGGTGGAGCGACGACAAAAGGTTTCGATTGCAGCGGGTTTGTCCAATATGTCTTTAAGAAATCCGGCAAATCAGTTTCCCGTGATACGCTAGGACAATTCAATCAATCGAAAAAAGTAAGCAAGCCGGAGCCGGGTGATCTAGTATTCTTCCAAAACACATACCGGAAAGGGATTTCTCATGTCGGCATTTACATCGGCAACAATAAGTTCGTCCATGCAGGCGGAAAGGAATCGCAAGTCGTCAGCTTGAACAATAGCTATTGGAAGTCAAAATTCCACAGTTACAAAAGATTATAAGGTGCAACTTCACTCGGCGGGAGTCTTACTGCCGGTTAATGCAGGAAATGGAAAAGCCGTCTGTATACATCTGTGCAGACGGCTTTTATTTTAGATTTTCATCCTGAAATTTCGTGTTCCTTCTATTGAATGTGGCCAAGTCTGTAGAAATTCATTTGTACGCGACCTGCCGATTGCCATTAGTGCATCCTTCTGTTCATCTTCCATATTGAACTGTGTTGCGCTGTATTGCTCGACCGGGATGAAGATGATGTCTTTTTCGTGCTTCCGGGAAATATACCGATCATCATGCGCGTTTTTCATCGTGGAAAACAAAGCTTCGAATAAGTTAAGTGCATTGCTAATTTCCCTGCCGCCCATGTCATCTTTTCGATGGCTCAGTTTCATGCCGATCAACGGCCGTTCCTTCTTGCCTTCCGCATCATCGAAAATCCACATCGGGAAATTGCTCAGCACCCCTCCATCGACAACTATTGTTTCCCCGTTCGGCGCCTTAAATCGGACAGGCTCAAAGAAGAATGGAATATTGCAGCTCATCCGCAGTGCACGCGCGACTGAAAACACCCCCGGCTCAATGCCGTAATGAACAAGGTCATCAGGCAGCACGATCATCTTTCCATGTGTCAGGTCTGAAGCAACGAGCTTGAGCGATCCGGGCGGCAAATCGGCAAAATTGTAGACCCCCTTTGCCGACAACTTTTCGAAAAACCAATCTTCGAGAGCATGCCCTTGATAAAGCCCCATGCGCCAATAGAGCAGCAGCCATTTCATGAATGGCACGGGAAGGAGAGTCTTCCGCGGATCAAGCAATGATTGCAGGTCTTCTTCCTGCATCATCTGTTCGATTTCCTTGCCGGAATACCCTGCCGCAATGAAACACGCAAGAATCGCCCCGGCACTCGTCCCCGCCACCCGATTGAAGCGGTATCCCTTCTCCTCCAATGCCTGATACGCACCAACCAATGCAAACCCCTTCAATCCGCCACCTGCAAATACCCCATCAATTAACACAGCATCCCTCCCATGGCGTTGTTACACTATAAGCAATGGGAGAGGAATGTAGAACTTGAAGTGCCTATCGGATATTGCTTTAAGCACGGAACGGCCCTTCCACACATAGGAAGGTCCGTTCGCAATCATTTCATTTCAAATATCTCCTGGCGCCGGCGTAGTTTGTTTTATACGTGCCTGTGTTGATGTTCACGACTTCAACTTTCCGGGATGAGTTCGGGGCGTGGACCATTTTGCCGTCCCCGATATACATCGAGACATGATACACTTTCCCTTTTCCTTTATTATGTGCAAAAAACATCAGGTCGCCTGGCTGCAAATCATTCCGTTTCACAGCCGTACCATGAGTCGCTTGGACGGAAGAATCGCGCGGAATGAGGATGCCGTGATTTTTATAAACTGAATACATCAACCCTGAGCAATCGAAGCCATACGCGGATACACCTGCCCATAAATATGGCAGTCCGACATATTGCTTCGCGCTGTCCACAAGTTCCTTTTGACTTGGCTTCGGAATTGATTCGAAATCGGCATATACTTTCACATCCTGCTTGCGGATATATTTCAAGCCGTCCGTTTTCGTCCGCACTTGCAGCCAATCCTTTTCCTCCTTCACGACTTGGAGGATCGTCGTATAGCTAATATCGATAAATTTATATTTATCATGGAGTTTCGGTTCATTGTATACGGATGCGAATTTTGCTGTGACAATAGCGATTTTCGATCCGTCATCTACAGGGGAGTAGGCTTTCACATGCGATCTCGGCACCCAGCCCTCGTAGCCTTTCGCTTGGCCTTTCGTAAACTGGTCGGCCACCGCAATTCGGAGCCAGTCTCCACTCGATTTCAACACTTCCACACGGTCTCCGTACAGAGCCTGCGTATCCGTCTTGCCGATCAGCCAATTTTTCTCCGCCACCGTCAACCCTTTTGTCCATTTTGGCATATCAGGTTGCGCCATTATGGAGATCGCGTCAATCTTTCGTGTCTTGTTCGGGACTCGCCAAACATTGGTCACCGGAACGCTGATCGCATAATGCACCGTTTCAGCTTTTCCAGAAGAATCCTTGACTTCCGTAGATGCGGACGTCTGATGAAAAGTAATGAATAAACAAAATATCATTATGAAAGCTATTATTTTTTTCTGCATGAACGCCCTCCTTCCCCTTCCTCTTAATATTAGTATATTCCTAATTGATTGCATAGTAGGATTTTTATTCATGAAAGTTTCCATCCTATCATTTCGGGTATCTATAAGGCAGTACCATCAATCAAAGAGAAGGAGAGATATAATATGGATGATAAAAAGTTTATCGGAATGTATCACAACGACTCGGAGTTGATGACAAAAATAGATGACTTGAAAAATCAAGGAATCGAAGGTGAAAATATTTATGTCATTGCGCAAGATGATTCAGACGTAACGATGTTCCAAGGAATGAAATACGGAGATGTACAAACGACTCCGGAATCTTGGTTTGACCGTTTCATGAATTTCCTGACCGGTGAAAATCATGTCCGCAGCATGCTGAAAGAAGCCGGTATAGCGGATGGCGATATGGACAACTATTATAATGAAATCCAAAATGGCGGAAAGCTGATATATGTCGATGAAGGGGAATTGAATCGACTTCATACGCAAAGCGATGGACGTTTCGGCATTGTTGACGGTGCCACCGATCCAAACTTAGGTGCAAATCGTGTATCTGAATTTGAAGAAAATGAATTGCATAGAAATGATTATTCAACAGGCGCTTTTCAGAATTCCAATTTGTATGAAGGAGTAAACGAGGACTTTGGAAGAGTCGGTGGTGAAGCAATACGCAACCAAACAGACTATGAAACGCCCCCAAACAACTATTATGGGGTACAGAACCGTTTCGACGAAACCGATCAATTCGACCGGAATATGCAGGAGGAAAAAATGCGTCTGCGTGAAGAACGACTTAGCGTAGATAAGGAAGAGGTCGAAAGAGGCGAAGTCACACTCCATAAAGATGTCGTCGAGGAAGAACAGACCTTCGATGTCCCTGTCACACGTGAAGAAGTTTACATTGAACGTCGTCCTGTGAATGAGTATGATTCCGATGTGAATGGATTTAAAATGCAACAGGACGATGAATCAATCCGAGTGCCGATTACTGAGGAGCGCCTCGATGTGACAAAGAAACCATATGTTTCGGAGGAAATCGTCGTTGGCAAACGACAAGTTGAAGATACCGAAACTGTGAATGAAACAGTTAAACGGGAAGAAGCCCATTTTGAGCAATCTGGTGAAGTCGACGTACAAGATGAATTCGTTGACGAGCCGACGATGCGGAAGAAATGGGATGACGACAAGTTTTAAGCTCACAGAAAAAAAAGCCCGCAAAGCCGTTATTCGCTTTGCGGGCTTTTTCTAAGTTGAAGTGCCTGTCTTGGGGTGAGACACTTTTTATGCTTCACGATGATTGAAGCGATTTATGGACATTGGATGCTAACTCTGCCCGTGTTGCTTACGGCTTGGTCACCCCCTTCTATAAAAAACCCTTTGAATTCAAGGGGTTATTATACAGTATTATTGTAGCTTCATCCGATAAAGGACGTCTGCTTGGTTGTCCAGATTTTTTTTGGAATCGGGTTTGATTGCATAGTGGGTCTTTCATTCATAGAAGTTTCCATCCAGTTAGATTGGGTATCTGTGAGACAGCACCGTCAATCAACCTATTCTTTTGATTACAGTCAATTAATCTTTGTTAAAGTCCGGTTGTCCACCTAAAAACATTCGTAAAAGGAGAATATAGTATACTACTCCCTTACGTAAAAAGGGAAGTTCAAAAAAAGTGGGGTGACAAATATGAGTAACTCAACTAATAACGATGTGATTTGCGAGCTATTGGAAAAACTTCCACCGCAATATCCCGTTGACGAGATCGTTGTAGATGGCTTTAGTGAAAGCGTAAATGCTTTTATCGCTTTAGACCGAGACAATAATCTAGCATACTTTTCTGAGAGCGGCGGCGGATTAGTTGTGGCCGATTGCAGACGAATTTCATTAGTCGATTTCCCACCAGTCTAATGAATGTTTAAAAGGGATATGAAAGTGGATTCCTGACTTTGCGGCTCAAAATCGGGACAACCTTTTTTGAGCCGCCCTTTTAAAATACATATTGAAAGGCACTGATTAATGGAGCCCTTGCACAAAAAAACAGTTCAACCTGGGACGCTTCGCTTGTCGCCCGAACTGAACTGTTGATTTGAAAATGGCCTCCCAATCCTTACTACCAATGAATCGCGTCCAGCTTATCGATTGCCGCTGTTACGATGCCTGTGGGTGAAGAGAAATATGCGATGCCTTTCTTTTCATCCACATTCAACAAATGGTCGACGTCAATTGTTCCGCCATCCACAACGATTCGTTGGATAGGATAGGTCGGTGGCAACGAGGAAAGCAGCATACCGATGCTTTTCTTTGCCAGAAGGATTTTTCCAATCGATCTCTCCACTTCCTCCGCTTCCTGTTTCCGCTGCAAATCATGCTCTTCCAATTTATCGATGACTTTCTCCTGCATTTCCCCGATTTTCGCATGATCGGCACTGATCCGGTCAAGCATGTCCAGCACATCATGCAAATCATCATTTTGATGAATAGTGAATTCGCGCATTGACATTCTGTGGCTCTGCAAACTTTTTCGCAGGCGAAAAACAGCTTCCCCCTGCTTCCCTAACTCTTCTCGTATGGCGTCTTGTCTGATGGATTCCGATCTCAACTTTTCATGGACTTCCCAAATCCTGTCCCGCAAATGAAGATAGCGGTTCCGATGGACATGCTGCTGGTTCGAAACGATATCCAAAATCTTGAAACATAGTATTTCCAGCTTTTCGACCGCTGTCACAAGCTGTTTATTGACCCCGCATTGGTCTCTTATGAATTCCACATACGGATTCCAGACGAACCGATCTTGGTTCGTCGGAAAACCGATCGGCTTGTCACCATGATGAACCTTCGAACTTTCCATTCTCTTGCTCCTCTACCGAGTCTTTCTCCTATACTATGTCGTCAGGACCGCCTCTTGTTCGTTTTTTCTCGAAGGCGGCCGTCTTGTTTGTTTCTTTTTTCCGCAATAAGGGTATTTTCCGAAGACAAAGAGGATTGAGGAGGTACAAAGATGAATAAAACATTTATCGGATCCTTTCCGAATCACGAGCGATTGATGTCTAAAATACTGGAGCTGAAGCATGAAGGTGTGGAGGAGCAGGATTTGTATATTGTCATGAAGGACAAAATGGCGATCGATGAACTGCGGAGCAATGCGTTGCAGGAAGGCGAGGACTCTCCGTATAACCTGTTCAATCATTTTATGGGGTTTCTTGCCGGCGAGCATAATGTGCGTCGGTTGCTGAAAGACTCCGGTTTCTCCGACAACGAAGCAAAACATTATTTCGACGCTGTCCAGGAGGGAGCTTTGTTGCTGTACATGAATGGAAAGCTGAAAAAGGAACACAGCGGCGAGCCGATTGCAGTGGAAAGGCAATACGAAGGCTATAAGCCGATTCCATTGGATGAAATAGAGGCGAATCCCGATAGTTGACGGATTAAAAAGCAGATGAAGGAAAAGAGTCGCTTTCCCTTCATCTGTTTATAGTTATCAGGCGATCCTTCAGGCGATCAACACCCTTTCATCAAATCCCGTTTTACCTTCATCCCAAATACTTCTCCCGCCATTCCGTCAATTCACGCTCCATAATATGATTTTCAAGCGTCTCGTCCCACTCGCCTGTCATCATGTTCCATACGCGCGCAAAAAGCCGGTCGTCAGCGGTTTGGTGGAGACGGAATTCAATACAGGGGATGGAATTCCGTTCCAACTCGTTGACCGCTGTAATCGCTTGGACAACGAGCTGAACATTGCCGTCCGTATAAGCGACGTCCAGTTGATCAAGCGCTTCCCGCCACTCTTCATCACGGAAATCAGTTAACTTGCGAAAAACCAATGCATGCCGAAACGCCTCTCTCGAGCCATCCGTGAATTCCCCGACAAGGAATCTTCCATGCAACGGGCTATAACGGACTGTCGACTCCTCCATCTCCGGCGGCTGGATGTAAATACCTGCATCCAGCTGTTGCCTTCCCGTTTCCGTCAACGAATAGGCACCATCGTTCATGACAATCATACCGGCCCGGTCCATCCGATCAATAATGTCCTGAATAAAGAGCGGTTCGACGATAAGCATACCGCTCAACTCTTCAACAGAAGCGAATCGCGAAGTACGGAAAGCGACTAACAGCATCTTCATCAAAATATCCATTCGTTTGCGCTTCACTGTTTCATACTCGATATCGATCACCTGGATTGGCAATGACCATTTCGCCGTTTCGAGCAATTTCACGTTCAAATCCCGCAGCAATTCATCGCGCAGCCGCTTTTCCAATGGGTCCATTCATCCACCCCTTTCCCTTCATCCATTACACTCCGCAATCGCGAGGGCTGACTCCCTGAAACCGTCCTGCAATTTCACCAGTTCGACGAGCCGGGCATACATCGCCTTCGTTTCCGTCTTCCTCGGACGGTTCGTAAACATATCCGAGCTACCGACGATAATCAGCAGTTCCCGTGCCCTTGACAATGCGACATTCAATCGGCGGTAATCTTCAGCAAAGCCGATTGTGCCGCTCGGCTGCTGGTGGTTCCGGACGAAGCTCAAAATGATAATGTCCATTTCCATCCCTTGGAATTTATCGACAGAGCCTGTCCGGCAATGCAAATGCTTTGGCATAATATCCTGTTCAATGAGTCGGTCGATCCGCTTCACCTGTTCCCCGTAGAAACTGATGACACCGACACTTTTTCTCTCATCCGGCTGCATTCTGCCTTCCCGTTTCGCATTCGCTGTAGCGTCATCGATATCCAACAGCAATTCATGGATCCTTTCCAGCTCAGCTTCATTGTACAAGCTCGTTCCGCCTTTCACTTGCGCCTCGAAAAACGCAGGTTCATTCGGCATATCGAACCATAGGAGATGATCATTCCGCTTGATGTACTTGGATGACAGCAAATGATCGCGAGCTGCATCCGAATCAGGCAAACCGCATTGCAGACGGTACTGGCCATCCGTATAAAATGGCGCGATCGTCTCCATAATCTCCTCGTGCATCCGGTATTGGATGCCCAGCATCGTCTTGTTCTGCTTCGGCAACGTTCTGAACAGCCGCTCGAACAGCGATTCCTTCAGCATGCCGCGCAGTTCATCCTTTTCCGTCTCATCCTTAATCTCCTCGATGAATTCCTCCATCGTCTCCCGGCCAACAAGCGGCGGCAGCTGGTGATGATCCCCGACGAGGACGATTTTCTTCCCTTTCAGCATCGGCAGCAACAGTTCAGGCGGCGTCGCTTTCGACACTTCGTCAATGATGACGACATCGAATTCCGGATAATCCTCTATAAAATCCCGTCTAGCAGAAGCGACACAAGTCGTTCCGATAACATTCGCATGCTTCACATACAGCTTGCGGATCTCATCCAAGTCAAACTCCCCGGCGCCCGCAAGCATCTCGCTCCACTCATCCTGCAACAAGCGTGCAATCGGCATCCGTTCAAGCTCCCGCTTCAATTCGGCCGCTCTTGCAGATTTCGCATCGATGTCTTCCATCAATTCCTTCTTCTGCAATTCCGGTTCGGACCGGATGATTTCCTCCAAGGCGAGAATCCGCTCTCCGCATCTCTCCATCCGGGTTACCGACTCCGCTTTCTCCTTCAGCAATGCATCGGCAGATTCCTGTGATGTTGCGAGCTGTTCAGAAACCTTATGACATTCACTGGCATTTTCCTCAATCGCCCGTTCAATCCGTTGCAATAAAACCTTCCGCTCTTCAAATTCAGCAAGCGTATGATCGAGTTCTGCAATCATCTTCTCGACGTCGTGTCGATCGGTATGCTCGTCGACATGCATAGCAAGTGAGGAACATTCTTCCTTCAATTGAAGGAGTTGTTCCTCATGCGCTTTGATCGCCTGTTCAGCGGCAAGCACCTCCGCTTCGGTTTCCTTCAATTGGGCGGTCATTTCCTCCGTGATTTCATTTTTTAAAGCAGTGAACCGCCCCGCCGACTCGCGATCGGATGAAGCTTTGATCTTCTCGGAAACTTTCCGCACGGTTTCCGCTTTGCCATATAAATAGCCGAGATTATCCGCCAGCCGATGCAAAAGAGCCGCTTTTTCCGCGTTCGCCGGTGCCGCCAAAATTCGTTTCGTCTCAGGCTTTACAAAAAAGCGGCCAATTTTATCGAGCATGTCATGCATCTCTTCAGCAGTCTTGTATTTATCGTCTTGCTTACTGCGAACCTGTTCGACCGGGTAATGGTATTTGCGCAGCAATTCTTCCGCATGGGTAATGCCATTCGCAAGCCTCTCCGCCACTTCCTTCCATTCGAGAAGCGCATACGGATACGTCCCGTTTTGAATATCCACGCGCAATTTGCGCAGCGTATTCATTTCAAGGCTGGTCGGAAGCGACGGGTTGATCGTATGCGACGTGAAAAGCTCTTCCAGCTCCTGTAATTTACGGACGTTAGGAATTTCTTCGAGGAATCGCGGCATAGAGCCGACCTTCGATCTGTGCATCGCAGATTCCTCTGCCAGCCTACGGACGGCCATTCCCGCGTATTCAATCGCTTCGACCGTTTGGAAATAGCGGAGCTTTTTGCGATATGCCGACAGATCATGCTCCGCCTGGTCAATCTTTTCATCCATTTCTGGATGGATCGAAGCGGCTTCCTTTTCTAGTTGCAGCCTGTCCTTTTCAATCGAGAGCTTTGCTAGCGTATCGTTCAATTCTTCCAATTGCCGGTCAATCGAATTCTGCTTCACATCGAAATCTGCCTGCAGACGCTGCAAGGAACTCCTCTCTTCCCGCAAGTCTTTCATATCCGTCTCGGCAGCCCGTTTCTCAGCAATCCTCCGGTCCATTTCTTCCCGTTCCGTCTGCATGTGCTGGATCTCTTCTTCGAGACGTCCGATTTCTTCGGCGATCTCCTGTTCATGTTCCGCACGCTTCTCCCGCTGTTCATTGACATCAGCCAATGTTTCATCCCGCCAGTAGGAAGCGACATTCTCCTCGATGAACCGCTTCCCTTCCTCTTCGATGCTCTCCGTTCGCCCATAGCGCAAAATCCGGATGCCAGGGTCGGACAGCAGCCTGCCGAGCGCGTTGTCCACTGCCAAATTTGATTGAGAGGCGACGAGCGTCCGCTGCCCCGCCTTCATAAGCTGATGGCAAAGCTCCGAGATGACCGTCGTCTTTCCTGTTCCCGGAGGCCCTTGGATGACGTACAGATCATGCGCTGACATCGCACCCGTGACCGCTTCACGCTGAAACTCATTCAACGGATGGTGGAACTCAAGCTCCTGCCGCTTATTCGTAATTTGGACGACAGGCCGTTCCTCGAACAGCACCTTCTCCAAATTAGGATTCGCCGCAAATCCGTCTTGCAGATCCTTGAATCCTTTCCGCAGCCGTCTAATCTGGCTTAATTCCGCAAAATTGCTGAAGACGATTTCACGGGCGCCATTTGGCAATAAAGAGCCGCGCCGCGCAATCGTTTGATACTTCCGGCTCAGCTCGATCTTTACCGACCGTCTTCCCCGGTTCACATCAACGACCGTACCGAGATCATCGCCTGACCCTTTCAGCTTGGCGCTGAATCCGGTAATGGAACCCCAATCTTTCGCTTCCAATCCACTGCAAATGATCGTCAACCGACTGAATGATTCATTGACGACCGGGTTTGAGAAATGGGCAGTCACATCCGCGACGTCTGCATTTTTCTCCTCGATCCGCAAGTATCCTTCCCAGCTCTTGATCCGTTTTTCCACGTATTCCGAACGCTCTTGCGCAATCGGGAGCTCCCGAAGGCTCGTATATAGCTCAATCGGCATCGGGCTGCCGGTACGCCGGTTGACCGCAAATGCCAAGCGGACGCCAAGTCGGCGATTCGTCCGGACAGGCTCTTTCCGCCCTTTCACTCTGAAACTCGTAGCGAGGAAGCCTTCGTTTTTGTAGACGCATTCCATGACGGCGACCCGTTCGTTCAAGTGGTTGGCGAGCTGCGGATTTCCTTCCGGGTCGAAGTAGAAGGAGAATGTCATGTTGTCCTGTTTTTGGGGAAGTTTTTCGATGTACACAGAGAAATTTGCCTGCATGGAAAAGAGCTCGTTTTCGTCAATCGCCCAGTTTCCGATTTCCTTCCGAGCCCGTTGTGTCATATCAAGGCGGCAGCCCATCACTTCGCTTTTGTTCATCATGACATCCTCCTTTCTGATAGTAATCCGAAATCAACCATACGTTCTATCATACAACAAAAAGTGGTCCGGATTCATTAAAAATCGGGAAGTGGAACTTGTTGCAATCGTTTCCCATTTCGAAGATTCGGGTATTGCATAGATAGATTGTCACGTTTATCCAATAGATAGAAGGAGTGAGTGTATATGGCCCCAAAAACCTTTGTCGGGTTGTACGATACAGAAGCGGCTCTGCTTACCGCTATTGAAGAGTTGGAAGAAAAAGGGATAGACCCAGAGAATATATATCTTATCGCGAGGTATGAGGAGGATGTCGATATGTTGAGGCGCCGAACGGCCGAGGACATCCAATCGGCGCCTTCGAATTGGCTGGACCGGTTCATCGGCTATATTTCCGGGGAGAATCATGTGCGGAGCATGCTTGTCGAGGTCGGATTTGACGAGGCGGACTTGAGGCGGTACGAAGCGGAGATCAAGCAAGGCAAGTGGCTGTTATATGTTGACGGTGAACCAGAGAAGTCCGCTTATGAAATTAACGAGGAGCGGCATAAGGCGGAAACGAACCCGTTCAACAAGCCGGTTTCGGAAGCTGAGCGATTGAATAAGCGGGATGATTCGCCCGTCGGCATTGGTAAGGACGGCTTGCCTAAAAATGAGTACAGGGACAGTGTACCGACGGATGGCTATGCAGGAGGAAGGCCAGCCGCACGGGAAGATTTACTGTTTGGCAGAGCGGGAGCGGAGGCTCTATTCGACAGGTCCGAGTATGAACCAAATCCGGCCAACCTCTCCCCTCCTTCAAAACTCCGTGGCACGCCGTCCGGAGAACGCGGCCATTTGCATAGGGCTGCACGTCGGAACAGGGAGTTTGACGATGTGAATGAAAAACGTACGGACGCCATCCCCAATCCTCATAATTTCATGGAAAGCCAAATGGATCGCCAAGATGCAATGGCAGAGACGACAAATATTGACGAGCTTGATTCGGTGCAGGGAGTTTATTCCGAAGATGTCATTGAACCGAAAAAACCGATTGTCATCGACTTGCGGAATGTCGGAAAAATGGAGGGTGATGATGGGACTTGGCTGCAGCCGAAGAACCGAGACAGGGATGAATGACAGAGTCGACCACGCGCCTTAACAAGCGCGTGGTCTTTTTGTGTGAATTGCACTCGTAAAATCGGGGAAGCGATTATAAATCCTCGTTTCGCGCTCATAAATCCGGAGAAGTGATCATAAACCATCGTTTTGCGATCATAAATCCGGGGAAGTGATCATAAATTCCAGTTCGTGCTCATAAATCCAGGGTAGTGATCATAAATCATTGTTTTGCGCTCATAAGAGGGAATGCCTATTCCATTCTCTTCCTCTCGTTCTCTATAAACATTTCTGCTATAATACTAGAGTAATTTTAGTAATGGTTTATTCCGAACTAAGTTATAAAAAAATAATAGATGACTATATTGGAGACTTCGTGTCTTCAAGTTGTGGAGGATGAAAATTTGAAAGGTTGGTTACAAGCAGTTATTGGATTGTTGTTCGTTGGAGTCCTCGGACTTGCGGGATGTGCCGCTCCTTCTGATGATGAAGGATGGAAAGAAGATGCTTCGACTGAACAAGTTGATGAGGAAACGCTGAAAGAAGAGGCGCCGGAGAATGATCAATCGGAAACTGAAAATCATACCCCAACAGTAAGCGCTCCATCTGGAGAGAAGAAGCCTGCTTCCACTACGAAACCGGCAACTGGGAAGAAAACAGAAACATCCGGCACGACTGCGCAAGTTCCAGTCACATTGGTGAAGACGATAGACGGCGATACGATCAAAGTATTATATAACGGCAAGGAAATCAATGTCCGCTATTTATTGATTGATACGCCTGAGACGAATCATCCGCGCCTTGGCAAGCAGCCGTTCGGTGAAGAGGCGAAGGAGCGCAACCGGCAACTGGTGAATAGCGGTGCGCTCACGCTCGAATTCGATATCGGGGAACGGTACGATAAATATGATCGATTGCTTGCCTACGTCTATGTTGACGGAGAAAGTGTCCAAAAGACTTTATTAGCGGAAGGTTTGGCACGCGTCGCGTACGTGTACCCGCCGAACACGCGTCATTTGACGCCTTTCGAGGAATCGCAAGCGACAGCGAAGAAAAAAGAACTTGGCATCTGGTCGATCGAAAACTATGCGACAGATTCCGGATTTGACAGTGATGCGGTACCTGCCAGTTCTACAGTGGCGCCGAATGCGCCAAGTGCAACCACAGGTAAACAGGCAACAACGCCAAATACTGACGTTGCGGGCAATCTGGAATGGTTCAAAAACTGTACGGAGCTCCGAAAGAAATATCCGAACGGCGTTCCTCAAGGCCATGCCGCCTACCAAGCGAAAATGGACCGAGACAAAGATGGATATGCATGTGAAAGATAATGAATGACAAAAGCCGATAGTCTCCGAAAGGATTCAATCGGCTTTTATTGTTTTTCATGGATTCTAATAAAATATGTAAAGAATCGCGAGGTCCCTACATATACATCTACAAATTATGTAAATAGGTGGGGTCCTTATTTTTGTTCAAAGAGCTATTATCATTTTGATTGGTAGTTTATTAGTTGGTATCGGCGTGAATTTATTTCTTGTTCCATTTGAATTATTGGATGGCGGCGCTCTAGGTATCAGTTTGATTATTCACTATGTAAGTGATGTGAAAGTAGGCTTGGCATTACTTGTCGTGAATATACCTATCTTTACTGGGGCTTGGTTCTTCTATCGTTCATTTTTTTATAACGGAATCCACGGATTGCTATTTTCCTCATTAATGATAGATTTTCTGTACCCACTCCACATTCTCGGAAAGAATGTTGTAACTGCCCCTTTATCAAGCGCTGCACTTGGAGGAATCTTTATTGGACTGGGTGCCGGGCTTATGCTTCGTCACGATATAAGCGTAGGCGGTACAGATTTACTCGCCCAAATGTTTGCAAGGCGTTTCAAATTAAATCCCGGGTATGTCATTTTTTCATTTGATATTTTCATTGTTACGATTGGAAGCATTCTCATATCATCAACGCAGCTGTTCGTTTCGTATACAACAGTATTTTTTGTTGGCGTTACAATTAGTCTATTTGTTTCCAAGTCAAAAAGGCGTTCTTTTTCATTCGACAAAGCGAGTGACTTCTATGCATGAAAAAGAGCCGCCTTTTCCAATATCGCTTGCCCCTAAGAATTAGCTGCCTTCACTTCCGAAGATACACAGAGAATTTTCACCTCTTTATCCGTGTAGTTATACCAATAATGCGGACGGGTTGAATCTAGCATGAACGACTCGGTCGGACCCAGTACATAGAGCTCGTTTTCAACACGGACGGTGAGTGTCCCTTCAATGACGTAAAGAAACTCCTGTCCCCTATGCGTAATCAGATTGCCTTCTGTTTGACCGGGTTTCAAAATGACCAACAGCGGGGCGAAATCACGATCGGTAACCATCGTCCCTAAATCTTTGTAATAAATGTGATGCGCATCCATACGTTGATCGATAACGAGGGTACGACCTTCATCCAATTCCTCTTCTTCCTCGAAAAAGTAACTCGGATTCACCCCAAACGCAATTGATATCTTTTTCAACGATTCCAATGTTGCGGACGATTTGCCCCTCTCCAACTGGGAAAGGAAGCTGATGGAAAAGCCCGTTCGCTCTGCAAGAATTTTTAGCGTCATACCACGTTCTAACCGAATTTTTTTAATTTTTGTCCCTAAATGATTTGCAACCATTGTCATTCTCCTAAAAGTTTCTATTGACAGAATATTAGCATGTACCTATGATGGATGTAAGCGATTGAAGTGACACTTCAATATTTCGATAAAGCGCTTTCATTTTTTTGCCGTTCATTTGAAGTAGTACTTCAATTATAGCAAAGGGGGAATAGAATGTGGAGAAGAAACAACTAAACAGGGTGCTCATCGCAAGTCTCGTCGGAAGTTCGATCGAATGGTTCGATTACTTCTTATACGGAACAGTCGCTGCGCTCGTATTCAATCAAATCTTTTTTGTTAATGAAGACCCAACAATCGGTCTATTATTAGCGTATGCATCATTTGCTCTTGCGTTTTTCATCCGTCCATTCGGAGGAATCATTTTCAGCCATATCGGTGACAGGATCGGAAGAAAGAAAACACTCGTTATAACATTAAGCCTTATGGGGATTGCCACATTCGGCATGGGGTTATTGCCTACCTATCAAGCAATCGGCATTTGGGCGCCAATTCTATTGATTACGCTTAGACTCATTCAAGGTTTAGGAATCGGTGGCGAATGGGGCGGTGCTCTCTTGCTAGCAGTTGAATATGCGCCACCGGAAAAAAGAGGCCTTTTCGGATCTGTCCCACAAATGGGCGTTACAATCGGAATGGTGCTTGGAACATTTGCATTGTCGATCATGACAATGCTCCCAGAAGGTTCGTTCATGACATGGGGCTGGCGCGTACCGTTCATTTTAAGTGCATTGCTTGTCCTATTTGGATTGTGGATTCGTAAAGGAATCGATGAAACACCTTCATTCAAAGAAGTCCAAGAGCGAGGAGAGATTCCGAAAATCCCTCTCGTCACAACATTTAAAACGCATTGGCGTGAAGTGCTGATCGCAATCGGAGCGAAAGTTGTCGAGACGGCGCCATTCTACATATTCGGTACGTTTATCGTTTCCTATGCGACAAGCTATCTAGGCTATTCGAGGACTGCGACGTTGAATGCCGTCATGATCGCTACAATTATCACGACGATTTTGATCCCAATCATGGGAAGACTTTCAGATAAAGTCGGACGTAAACCACTTTATGTATGGGGCGCAGTTGCTATGATCCTCTATGCATTCCCATACTTTTGGTTGATTAAACAAGGATCTGTCGCATTGCTCGTTATTGCAACAATCATCGGACTTGGCATCATTTGGGCGCCGATTACGGCGGTTCTTGGTACAATGTTCTCTGAAATCTTTTCAGCGGAAGTCCGTTATACAGGTATTTCGCTCGGCTATCAGATTGGCGCTGCCCTTGCTGGAGGAACTGCACCACTCGTCGCTACTGCACTGCTTGCCGAGTTCAACAATTCGTATGTTCCGGTTGCGCTTTATATCATTTTCACCGCGGTCGTATCCCTTATCGCCATCTGGGCTGTGAAAGACCGAAAGAACGAAGCGCTCGATCAATAAAGTGAAACTTCAATCAGTGGGGGTTCTTTCCCCACTGATTAGTCGAACAAAGGCTAAGTTCGCAACGTCCTGTTGCAACGCCTTTGTGACCTGCATCGTGCAGGCCCGAACCAATCGGGCTTTTACTGGCTATTGCCCCCACAAAGTGGGGGGCTTACAGCCAGTTAAAGCGGGATAAAGAAGGAGCGATTTCATGCTGATTATCAATGAAAAAGAAATTCAAACAACGTACGGAATTAATGAGGCCATACATGACGTCGAACAGATTTTGCGTGCGAAAGCAGAAGACAAAATTGCCAACCCGCATCGTACTGTCATCGAATTCCCACAACATAGCGCATCCGTGCTCTATATGCCGAGCGCTGATTTGGTGAATGAAATGACAACGATCAAGACGGTAACAATCTTTCCGGAAAATCCGGCATCAGGTAAACCGACCACACAAGGAGTTATTCTCGTTACTGACGCGAAGGACGGCGAACATCTCGCCATGATGAACGCTTCATATTTGACGAGGCTACGGACGGGAGCACTGAGCGGAATTGCAACCGACCGTCTTGCACGAGAAGATGCGACTGTCCTGACAGTCATCGGAACCGGAGCAATGGCATTTGAACAAGTTCTCGGTGTCTTGGAAGTTAGACCGATTTCAAAAATGCTGCTCGTCAATCCGACTACGGCTAAGGCAGAACGTTTCAAAGAAAGGCTTCTCGCTTTCGGCATTGATGAAAACATACAGATTGAAATTATGGACAATGTATCCGAAGCAGTAAGCCAAGCGGATATCATCTGTTGCAGCACCCGTTCGAATACCCCGGTTTTTGACGGCAATGATGTGAAGCCTGGCACGCATGTCAATGGCGTTGGTTCCTACTTGCCCCATATGCGCGAGATGGATTTTACCTTCATTCAACGATGCAGCAAAATTGTCACTGACGATGAAGCCGGTGTGAAAGAGGAAGCCGGAGAATTGATTCACGCTAACGAACAGCCTGAATGGTCGTTCGATGACTTGCATGGCGAACTGATGGACGTCATCGGTGGGAAAGTCGCTGGCAGAACGGACGAGAATGAAATCACATTCTTCAAATCCGTCGGTGCCGCATACTTCGATCTCGCTGTCGCGCAAGGCGTTTACCGAAAAGCATTGGAAGCGGGAATCGGGATTGAAGTGGAAGTGTAAGATAGTGTAAGTATAACATGCGGGGAATTCAAAAAAAGGATTCCTTCGCCTATTTTCTATATAGAAAAGCAGAGTGCTTTGGACGCGGAGCGACTCACTTTGGACGCGGGACGACGACATACCACTCACTAAAATAGCGGATTGCCTCTCCCATTAGGCAATCCGTTTTTTATTATCCTTCTTCTTCAACAATGAGGGCTTTGCCTTTGAATTTCAACAACAGCGGGATCAACAGCCAGGCTGCAGCCGCTATGATAAACACAAGGGACAGTGGCTTCGTGACGAAAATGCTGAAATCGCCATTCGAAATCGTAAGCGCTCGTCGCATATTGTTTTCGATCATTGGTCCTAGCACGAGCGCGAGCACGAGGGGGGCGACCGGAAAATCGTTTTTCGTCAAAACATATCCAAGTACGCCGCATCCAAGCAATAAATACAAATCGAACGTCGTATATTGCACGGCATATACACCGAAAAACGAAATTGCCACAATGATCGGCAATAAATATTTCTTCGGTGTCTGAATAACTTTCGCAAAAACACGGACGAGAGGCATATTCAAGATCAGCAACATCAAGTTGCCGATGAACATACTCGCAATTAGCCCCCACGCCACTTCGGGATGCTCATCGAAAAGGAGCGGTCCTGGCTGGATGTTGTACATGATGAGCGCGCCCATCAAGATGGCTGTCGTACCGGAACCCGGGATTCCGAGTGTCAGCAATGGAATCATCGCACCGCCAGAAGCCGCGTTGTTTGCAGATTCAGGACCGGCAACACCAGCGATATTCCCTTTACCAAATGTTTCAGGGCGCTTACTGAATTTCTTCTCGGTCATATACGAGAAGAAAGAAGCGAGCGTCGCGCCAGCGCCTGGAAGAACCCCGATGAAAAATCCGAGCAATGAACCCCGGACGATTGGCACGGTGCTGTCTTTCATATCCTGCTTTGTCGGCAATATCCGGTTGATTTTTGCAATTGCTCCTGATTCATTGTCACGTTCCAATACCGTCTTAAACACTTCGCCAAGCGCGAATAGCCCCACCGCAATCGTCAAAAATTCCAATCCAGAAAACAGGATCGGCTGGTCGTATGTAAAACGGGCAATTCCGGAGACAGCGTCAATGCCGATTGTTCCTAGCATCAGTCCAAAAACGGTCATCATTAAAGCCTTTGTCATCGATTTTCCGGCAAGACCGCTCACTGCCGCCAAACCTAATAGCATTAATGAAAAATATTCCGCCGGTCCGAACTTGATGGCTACATTGGACAGCGGTTCCGCGAGTAAAACTAGGCCGATCAAGGAAACGATTCCCGCGCAAAACGATCCGATGGCAGCGATTGCCAATGCCGCCCCAGCCCGGCCTTGCCTTGCCATTTGATAACCGTCAAGCGTCGTGACAACAGACGATGATTCGCCTGGAGTGTTCAAAAGAATCGAAGTGGTGGATCCCCCATACATCGCACCATAGTAAACGCCTGCAAGCAAAATAATAGAACTCGCAGCCGCTGCACTTGTCGGCATGCCGGACGTAATCGTTGCTGTAACCGGAATGAGAAGGGCCACCCCACTCATCGGGCCGATACCAGGCAAAACGCCGACTGCCGTTCCGATAACAACGCCGATGAACGCAAATAATAGATTATGCCATTGGAATGCGGTCGCGAACCCGTCGGCCAAAAATTGTAATGTGCTCATATTGCGACTCCTTTCTTCTTAAAACCTAGGGAATCCGGGCAATGAGCCGCCAAGAAATTCCGCAAAGAAATAATAAACGCCAAATGAAAACACCGCAGCGATAATGAGACTTGGCACGATCCTGCCGCGTTCCATCGTCTGGAATGCGACGAGCAAAAAGAGGAATGTTGAAATGACATACCCGATCTTCTCCAATAAGAATGCATACAATGCTGCGCTCACGAGAATGATGAGGAACTTTTTATATTGTAGTTTTTCTGTGGACGCTGCTTCCGTTTTGTATTTGAAAGTTTCGTACAGCAACCGTATACTCAATAAAATCAAAATGATGCCTAGCCCTAACGGAAAGATTTTCGGTCCGACCGTTGACCCGTATGCACTGCTCGCAATCTTCGAACTTTCGATTACAAATAAAAGACCGATTAGTAAAAAAGCGATGCTTGCATATCGATCGAATGTTTTACTCATAGTCTTTAACACCTCCCTATAAAAAAAGCGAATGGCGCCTGCTTAGAAGCGACAGGCAAAGCCGTAACGAAGAACGGCTTTTGCGAGTAAAAGCGAAGCGTTAGGAGCAATGCCTTTTGCCACAGATCAGCTTTGACTTATGACCCCGAGCTTCTGGCGCCAGTAGCTGGATTGAAAATGGCGGCCGTTCAAGCCGCCAGAACACGTTTTATCCCGCTTTAACTGTCTGTAAGATCCCCACTTCTAAAAATAACTAGGAATATAATATTAGTGGGGATCAACAGCCAGTAAAAGCCCGATTGGTTCAACTAACAATCAGTGGAAGACCACCACTGATTGAAGTTTCACCTTACTTTTGCATGCCAAGTGCTGTCAGTAGTTCGACGATCACCTTGTCTTGGTCCTCCAAGTACTTCGTAAAGTCTTCCGAGCTGCGGTATTCGCTTTCCCAGCCGTTTCTTTCAAGTTCGGCTTTCCACTCATCTGTCTCGATCATTGCTTTCAATTTTTCCGCCCAATAATCGACTGCTGCATCGGTCATTTCCTTCGGTCCGAAAAGTCCGCGCCAAATTGTGAACTCTGCGTCAATGCCTTCTTCTTTGAATGTCGGCACTTCAGTCAATTCGCCACCGAGGCGTTCCGATGAACTGACAGCAAGAACGCGAACATCACCGGATTTAACGTATTGACCAATTGTTGATGCATCCGTGGCAATAACATCCGCATTTCCGCCGAGCAATGCCGCAACAGCTTCTCCTCCGCCATCATAAGATACATATTTCACAGTTTTCGGATCGATTCCATATTCGAAAGCAGGCAGGACACCTACAAGATGGTCCATCGAACCAGGTGCCGATCCGCCGGCAAGCGTGACTGATTTAGCATCGTTTTTAATAGCTTCCAATACATCCTTCAGCGTTTTGAATTCTGAATCTGCTTTCACGACAATCGCGCCGTAATCGCGTGTCAACTGTGCCAATGGAGTTGTATCTTTATAGCCGTATGGGCTGTTTCCTTCTGCTTTGTTGTTATTGATGAGAAGCGGTGGACTTTTTACAAGCAACGCATAGTCATTCTTCACTTCTTTCGTTGCAAACTCCGCCATGTAAACGGCACCGCCACCACCTGGTTTATTCTCAACCGTGATCGGTTTTTCAATCAGTTTTGTATCATTCATCGTTTTCGCAATCGCACGGGCGGTCAAATCCCATCCACCGCCTGCCCCAGATGGTGCGACGATTGTTATGTTACGCTCCGGATATTTCGAAGAGCTCCCCTCTGCTCCATCATTCTTTGAACATGCTGCAAGGCTGAACGCCAATACACCGGTCAAAGCAACTGTCGTAAGTTTCTTCCACATGACCATATATCCCCCTTTAAAATAAAAATATGATAGCGCTTTCAAACGCTATCATAAATTTATCAGAAAGTTGATTTTTTTCAATGTTTGTGGTCATAAGTTCGATATTGGGCGTAAACATCATTTTGTTCATAAAGTTCACACCGTTAGTGAATGAAATACCTTCTTTCAGGACGTCCAACTGAACCGTAAATAAGTTCGGTATGTGCCTGTTTTTCTGAAACGAGGTACTCCAAATAACGCCTGGCCGTCGACCGGCTAACACCGATATCCACACCGAGCGTTTCTGCAGTAATTCCCCCCTCAATCTGTTTCATATGTTTGACGACTTTCTCTTTCGTTATTGGGTCAATCCCTTTCGGCGGGAGGGAATCCATGTGTTCGGCTGACGGTACATTTGTTTTATTCCACAAGAACTGGATGGAGTCCTCTTTCATGACCCCGACAGCTGCAAGCTTCTCTTGTTTCGCTTTGTAAGAAAGTAGGCTTCCCTTGAACCGATCGAATGTGAGCGGCTTCAATATATAATCGGCAACACCGCGGCGGTATGCTTTTTTCACAATATCGACTTCAGCGGCAGCCGTTATGAAGATAATATCTGTTTCAGGGCTGTTTTCATGGATGAAACCCATAATCTCCGTACCGAGCGCATCTGGCAAATAAACATCGAGCAGCACAAGATCCGGGGACAATGCTTGCACCCAATCCTTCGCTTCCTCACCGGTATGCGCGGCCCCGACAACGGTAAAACCTTCAATTTTATCGATAAATCGACGATGAATATCAGCAATCCGTTTATCATCTTCAATGATAAGAATTTCAATCGGTCTCACTCAATTTCCCCCTTTCCGAATAGAGATGATGAACAGTGCGCCGCCTAAATCTCCTTTTTCTACTGTTATGGAGCCGCCCAAATCTTCGACGTACTCCGCCACTTTTAAAAGCCCATAGCCTCGGTCTTCCACATCTTTCGTTGACACTTTTTCTCTGAATAAATCATCCAACACTTCATTTGCAATGCCTTTTCCTGAATCCTCCACTTCGAACAATATCTCTCTTCCATTATCCAAAATGAAAAGGCGGACCATCCGTTTCACTTCTGGATTCATTTCGACTGCTTCAAATGCGTTCGTCACTAGATTCCCGATAATAGATACAAAATGAGTTTTCTCCAAATGGGACGGCAGCTCTTTCAGGAAGCTATCTTCATCAAGCAGGAAACGGACTTTCAATTCCCGCGCACGATTGAAGAAGCCGATAACGATTCCGCCAAGGAAAGGATCTTGCAATCGCTTCGTCACAAACTGGATGAGTGATTGGTGCTCAGCTGTTTCGTCATGGATCAGGCTAATCGCCTCGTCATAGGAATGCAATTGGATGAGTCCTGAAATCGTATAAAGGAAATTATTATATTCATGCGTCTGCGCACGAAGCGCCTCAGTATACCGTTTCACTTGCGACAATTCCATAGATAGTTGATCGATTTCAGATTGAAGACGGAACGTCGATACCGCGCCGATGATCCGGTCGTCTGCATGAATCGGGACACGGTTGACGATCACTTTCTTCCCGTGGATTTCCATCGGCCGGTCAAGATGCCGCTCCCCCGTTTCAAGCACTTTCGGCAATAATGTGTTTGGTAGTACTTCTTGAATCGTCTTGCCGATCAGTTCCGTCTGGCCGGGAATTGAAAGCGTGTCATAGGCTGCCGCATTCACCGTCGTAATGATCCCTTTCGCATCGACCATAATAATGCCTTCTCGGACAGACTCGATAAGTGCATTCCGTTCTGTAAATGAATTAGCGATTTCCCAAGGCTCCAAATCAAATAGTTCTTTCTTAATATTACGTGCCAAGACGCTCGAACCGATGATGCCGAGACCAATGGCGATGAGCACGATATACGAAATATTATCGATGTACTGAAAGAATATGGACGAAATATCTTCATTCAAATAACCGACAGAAATGACACCGACAATATCGCCTTGCTCATTGAAGACAGGCGTTTTTCCACGGAGGGCGGGACCAAGAGTTCCAGTCGCCTTCGAAACATAGGACTCTCCAAAGTGAAGTGCGCGTTCGTTGTCGTCACCGACCATTTTTTGACCAATTCGATCAACAACCGGATGGGCATACCGGATGCCTTCACTGTTTCCGATGACTACATATTCGGCTTCGGTTTGCTGTCGGACGGCTTCGGCGATCGGCTGCAGCAGCCTGGATGGATCGTCCTCTTCAAATGCCGCACGGACATCAGGCCGGGATGCCGTCGTTTTGGCAATACTCAGCGCACGGACACCAATCTGTTTCTCAATTCCATTCGACATCGTGAAGTAGAACGAAATGCCGATAATGATTGCTATGAGGGAAACGAACAAGGCGCCATATGAAAATATGCGTGATTGCAAGGACATAGGTTTCATGCGAATCATCTCTCTATCTGAAAGTATAGATGCTAATTGGATGGGGTTTCATCGAGAAATCCGTTTCTCTCTATGTTACACTATTGGGAATTATGGGGGAATAGGGGAATCAATTCGGATGGATGCGGGCACGATATCATTGATGGAAAGGAGTATGCCGCAATGAAAGAATTCAAAATCACCTATTTTTTCGATAAGGAACATTACATACGGCGCTTCATACATACCGATTCGTTGGAAAGCGCCGAACAGTTCGTCAAATCCGAACGGGACCAATACATTTACTTCCGCGACAGCCGGGGAATCTACCATGAGTTTCACACCGGCAAAGTGCGGGTCTTGCAAGTGTCGGAGTATTTTCGGGAGGATAAAAAGAAAAGATGAAAGGCTGTCCCGTGTGATTCGGGACAGCCTTTTACTTCTTTTGAAGTCTTATGCGATTAATTGAGCCCTTGAAAGAATAATTGAGCCCTTGTTTAAAAACAAATGAATAATTAATAATAGTCTGCACAAAATAACTCGAGTCTAATTTGAGGAGGGATAAGAATGAAATCCAAAAAATTTCTTCTTCCGTTTATGTCGGTTATTTTATCAGCGGGCTTACTATACGGCTGCAACGGCGTTGATGAAGATGAGCCAGATCCGACGGAAGAGCCTTCGGAGCAGCGCGAAGATAATAGTCAATAATGTGCTATGTAGCACCGTTCAAGGCGGTGCTTTTTTAATGCCCACAATATAAAAGAGGAGGTGGCTAATCATTAATTGACTAGCCGACCTCTCTCACGTATGTCATCTGCTTAATGTTGGATAGAATGAGGTCTTTTACCTTCTGATATTTGATTAGAAATTGTTTCAATCAGCTCTGGAAGTTCACGTATCGTTCGGATTGTAAAGTCCGCTCCCTTTTCTTTAAATCGGCGTGCTGTTTTATCGATAATTGCTTCTTGATCGGCTTGTGCCGATGCTTTATATTCATCTAAACTTAAGCCCATTTCCGAACTGCCAATCACGACACCGACTGACCAAACACCGGCATTCACACCTTCTTGTATATCTGCAATCGTGTCGCCCACTTTTATGACTTTCCAAGGTGCGGATAGTTTCAGTTGTTCCATATTACGGAAAATCATATACGGATACGGCCGGCCAACCCCGTTCGTGTCATCTGGGGTTACATAATAATCCGGCTCATAACCGTTTTTCAAAGCTTGCGGAACGACGACGTCCATCATCGTCGCTGTATAGCCTGTTGTCGAGCCGATCTTCAATTCTAGCTTCCGCAACGCTTCAACCGTCTCAAGGACTCCCGGGATTGGATTTGTATAATCCGCCAATGAAGCCATCAGTGCAGGTTCAAATTTAGCATACAAATTTTCAACATCTTGTTCGTTAAAAGGTCTTCCATATTTCTCTTTCCATAATTCAGAGATTCTCGGCATGGACAACATCTCGCGGATGTGATCGATTTTCAACATCCCCATTGGCCCTCTCGCTTCTTCCATCGTGACATCAATTCCCGCATTTTTAAAGATCTCAACAAATACATTAACAGGTGCAAAGCAGCCAAAATCAACTGTCGTCCCAGCCCAATCGAAAATTACGCCTTCTACTCTGTTCATAGTGCCACCACTTTCATATAGTTTTCTATTATCGAGCAGAGCTCTCGTATATCTTCTTCATAGATTTCACCGATATTGCCAATCCGGAATGTATCTACATCTGTCAGCTTTCCAGGATAGATGACGTACCCTTTCGCCTTTACATAGGAATAGAAATCTTCGAAGCTGAATTGTTCATTTGGAAAAAGAAAGGTTGTAATGATCGGCGATTGCTTTTCAGCTGTAATATAAGCATGGATATTCATTTTTTCCAACCGCTCCCGCAACAGGCGATTATTTTGTTGATAACGGGCAAACCGGGCCGGGATGCCGCCTTCTTCCACTAACTCTTCCAGCGCCTTCGCGAATGCAGCCACTACATGCGTCGGTGACGTATAACGCCATTTCCCATCCTTGTCCATCTCTTTCCATTGGTCATATAAGTCGAGCGATAAACTCCTCGCATTCCCTTCACAGGCGACAAGCTTTTCAATCTTGGCAATGACAAAGCCGAATCCTGGTACACCTTGGATGCATTTATTTGCACTGCTGACCAAATAGTCGATCCCTAGTTCAGCTACATTGATGTCGATACCGCCAAAACTGCTCATTGCATCAATGATCAACGTCTTGTCAAATTCCTTAGCAAGGTTCGAAATCATCTCGATCGGATTCAAAATACCTGTCGTCGTTTCACAATGTACCATGACAATATGGGTAATCTGCTGATCTTCTTCTAAAATACGTCTTATGTCATTTTCTTCTGGAAACTCATTGTAAGCCACACTGTATTCAACATAATTCAATCCACTATATCGGGCCATCTTCACAATCCGTTCTCCATACGCACCGTTCGTTACAATAAGCACTTTATCACTTCCAGCAATTGCAGTTGTCATCACAGACTCTACAACGAACGTTCCGCTTCCTTGCATGAGCACCGTCGTATACGCATCTTTGGGAGCTGCTGCGAATTCGAGCAGTTGGGATCTGATTTTTTGCGTAATGCCCTTATAGTCTACATCCCATGTACAACGGTCAAGAAGCATTTCCTCTTTCACCGTTCTCGTCGTCGTCAATGGGCCGGGTGTTAATAATTTGTAAGTATTCATCTTGCAACACTCCTCTTAAGTTATTTTGCTGATTTAAAAAACTCTTGGTGTTGTTCTAGTAATTCCACTGTTAACGGTTGTTCAAATTCCATGGAATATGCAGGTTTGTTCATATCCGCCACCGTTTCACCTTCATAAAGCGCGACCGGGTAATGGGTTAGCAGCTCTTTTCGAGCATCTCTAATAATGACTTCTGCCATTTCCATTGCTAGTGTCGTTGTTGCGTCGTCTTTATTCACAACTGCCACTGATTCAGTCAATGAAAAATTGCCTTCAATCGGATCGACAAACTCAATCGGCAAACCGCTTTCTTTAGCCATTACCGCTTGATAGCGCAACCCGAAACCAGCAGCCACTTCTCCAGCTTGTACTTTCTTGATTGGACCTGAACCTGAACTCTCAACATGAGGACCGCTATTTGCAAGTAACTCACGAAGAACAGTCTTCCCTTCCTCTTCACCGTACTCGCTAATAATCGCTTGAACTAACAGCCACCCTGTTGAGGAATCCATGATGTTCGGAATCGACACCAACCCTTCGAATTCCGGTTCCGCTAAATCTTTAATCGATGTCGGCATCGGCAGTCCTTTTTGTTTGAGTACCTCTGTATTTACAAAAATTGAACCTGTATTCGCTAGCACCGGCGTATAATACGGTGGATGCTCTTCCAAAGCATTTGTAGTAAACGTTAAATCATTGAACATATTATGTTGCTGTTGGGCGCTTTCGATGAAATAAGAACTCATCGTCACGATGTCCGCCTCGATTTGATTGCCCTCGGCTAACAGTTTTCCACCCAATTCAGAAGTTCCTAATGATTGGAGTACATATTTCCCTTCGTACCCAGCTTCGTTCAAAGCACTTTTCATAGCTTCTGACGCCGCTTCATCACCATTCGTATAAATGACTAGCTTTTCTCCAGCCGCTTTGCTGCTACTACAAGCCGTCAATACAACGAGTAAGCTTAGTGCGACTAAGGATAACAGTGTTACCTTCAACTTTTTCACATTCATAACCCCCTCATAAATGGTTGAATTTCCTTTTTTGAAAATGATCACAAAGCAGCTTAACGACTAAATTAGTTAAAAAGATTAGTATTGACAAAATGAATATTTCATTAAATTTCGCAAAATGCTGGAGTTCTTTAATCTTGCTCGCTACTACCGAAGTTTGCGCTGTAACTAAAAAGATAATCCCACTGATCGTAACCATTGAATTGATGAAATAATAGCTGAACATCTCAATCACTGTCGATGCCGAATTGGGAAGGAGTACCCGATAGACCGTCTTCATCCAGCTATCTCCCAATAGTTCTCCCGTCGTTTCCCATATCGGATTCATTTTCGATAAAGAGTTTTTTGCCATTAAATAAGGTGTCGTAAAGTAGTGAACAATGTTACAGAGGACGATAATTGTAAATGTCCCTTTTAAACTGCTTCCATTAAAAAGAAATAAATATGACAAACCTAACACCATGCCTGGTACTGTATTCGTCATCATGGAAATAATATCAGTCGACGTTCTTCCTTTTATCGCTGTTCGCACATTTAAAACCGCCGAGCAAAACGCAATCAGCGTACCGAGTACTGCTGTCGATAATGCAATGAATAATGAATTTTGATAGACAGTCCTTACATCACTTGATTGGAATGTGTCGATTATATGTGTAAGCGTAAAGGTAAGATCATAAGGAAAACTGTGTAAAAAAGGTGCAATAAACATGACAGCAAAAATCGAAAGCATACCGATCAAAATGACAGTTGAGACAATTCCAAAGCTTACATCTCTACCTCTATGTTGCATCATCCCAATAGCGGTAAACTTGTCATAATGAAAATTAAGTTTTTCAAGGTAGTTTAACAGTAAAACACCAAATACTGCCGGTAGTAACATAAGAACCGCAATGACAGCACCATTATTAAAATCCGGGATGGAACCGAGCATCACTTGATACAACTGAGTCGCTACAACGGTATACGTCCCTCCAATGGAAGCCGGTATTCCGAAATCTGTAAAACTCAAGATGAACGCAAGTACAAAAGCTCCCCCCAAAGTTCCCAATAGCGGACGAACGATTGTATTTTTAAAACTTCTTATGACTCCATCACCCATCAAGTTTGAAACGATCATAAATTTTTTATCGATATACTTGAAAGAGTTATTAATCAGAAGAAACGCCGCCGGCAATGTATAGATGACATAGCCGATCAATAGTCCGTTAAATCCGTAAATCCCAAAAAGATTTTCCCCGGTGATCTTTGTGAGCAGCCCTTGGTTGCCGAAAGAATAGATAATCGCAAACCCATATGTAATTGTAGGCAGCAGCATCGGAATAAGGATTCCCGTTTTAATCGCTGCTTTTAATGGCTTGTATATGTTTGTACAGTTGAGGGCGTAGGCTAGGACAAATGCTAAAAAAGTCGTAATGACAGCAGTAAGACTAGAGATTTTAATGCTGTTGCCAATGGACGCCATCAGTTCTGCATTTGAAAGGACTGAAAGATAATTCGAGAGACTGAATCCATCGCTCGTTTCAAAAGAACGGACAAACAATATGCCAAGAGGCACTACGAGAAAAGCCGTAAAGAATAGTAAAATCGGGATATAGATGATTCGCATTGCCGGTTTTACATCAGGCATAGTTGTCACCAAATAAGTTATAAATATTTTGTCTCTTGATATGCAATTGCTTCAAAATGAATTCTTCAACAAAATGATTGCTTGGCTGATTGATGATTTCATGCGGTGTGCCAAATTGAGCAATTGTCCCTTCATTAATGATCACTATTTTATCTGACAACGTCAGTGCCTCTTCCGGATCATGCGTCACAATGATCGTCGTCAGTTTAAATTCTTTTGCAATTAATTGAATGCGCTGTTTTATGGATTCCTTTATGACACCGTCCAATGCACTCAGCGGCTCATCCAATAATAAAATTTTCGGTTTTGTAACTAATGTTCTCGCAAGCGCTACTCTCTGTTTCTGACCGCCCGATAATTCACCGATTTTCTTTGCTAAATGAGGTTTCAGCCCTAAGAACTCAATGTAGTCCTGGATTTCCTTCTCAGACACTACTTCCTTCTTGTTTCGTAAGCCGTATACAATATTGTCGTAAGCATTTAGATTAGGAAACAACGCGTAATCTTGAAATACGATATTAAATCCACGGCGTTTCATTGGCACATTCGTCAAATCCACATCGTTAAAGATAATTTTCCCGCGGTTCATAGTTGTTAATCCAAGAATGATATTCAATAAAGTTGTTTTCCCACTCCCGCTCGGACCTAATAGTGAAACAATCTCTCCTGTTTGAATCTCAAGATTAATATCATCTAAAACGACTTTAAGATCATATTGTTTGCTTATGTTTTGTAATTGCAGCAAACGCTCACCTCCCTAACCACAACCTCAGTATAGAGGAGAATTGTAAATACAAATCACGATTTGTGTAAATCATATGTAAATGTTGACCAACTCATTACCAAGTGTTGAACATATAATGTGTTTTATGATTTGATTTTATTGAATCGTTGACTCAGAATCAGTACACTTGAATCAAGACAATTTAACTATTCAAAGAGGTGTGTACATGTTTCCATTGGAGAGGCAAAAGAAAATTCTTGAACTACTTATCGCTAATCAGGTTATGAAGATCGCCGAATTGGCTGAAGAACTAAATGTTTCTGTTGAAACGCTTCGCAGAGATATCAATTTGCTGGCATCACAAGGGAAAATCGAGAAAATTTATGGTGGAGTTAAACTAGTTGAATGGAATTTCGGAGAGTCTTCAATCGATGTCCGTATGATCAGTCGTCTAAAAGAGAAAGAAATGATTGCACAAAAATGCAGTGAATATATCCATGATGGAGATTGTATTTATTTGGATAGCGGCTCGACGACCTACCAGATTGCAAAATATATTAAAAACAAAAAGAACCTGACTGTCATAACTAATTCAATTCCCGTAGTGAACGAATTACTCACAAGTGATATTGAACTGATCATTATCGGAGGCAAGGTAAGAAAAAAGGAAAAATCCGTTACTTCGTATGATTTTCTATTTAATTTTAATGAATTAAATATATTAAAAGCATTTATTTGTGCAAGTGGCATAACTGTTGAAAGTGGAATTTCGGACTATAATTTAGAAGAAGCAATTACGAGAAAGAAAATAATTGAGTTATCGAATGAAGTATATGTGGCTGCCGATAGTACAAAGTTCAATAAAAATGTAACCATTGGGATTGCCCCGCTTGAGAAAATCGACTATATCATTACGGATCATCATGTAACGAATGATGTGATTCATCGATTCAAAAAAACAACCACAAACTTGATTTGTGTAGATTCATCTTCAATATGAAAAAGGGAAATGCCACAGGTACATCATCTACGTGGCATTTTTCTGTATTCACACAGATTAAGCGGCTCACACAATCAATTGAAACTTTCTTATTTACCCGACCGTAATTAGTTATAACAAAGGAGTTGGGCATTTTGCCGAAATGGACTGTCTTTCAATTATTAACAATCATTTTCCTTGGTCTTTTTATAGTTGGGAAGCAAGTTTTCCAGCAAAAGATTACAGAATTTTTTTCTTTAATCAACCTTGGGATTCAACCGGCCATCGTCGCCACCTTTCTGACGATCATCGTAACGATATGGGGTTGTGCGCTTCTATTTTATTGGCAAGTTCAAAAGGGTAACCAGCTTTTCATACATAAAGTTTGGCGGATTATGCCGGCTTTATCAGGTGTACTGTTGCTTTTATCGCTCATTGGATTTCTTATTCTTGGGATGACCGTCCTTTCTAGTGTGACGCCAGAATTGCATTGGCTAATCGACATACTTATTATCTATTTTCTTGCGCTTTTCTATTTACTTGTATTGTCAATCGTTGTCAGGTATGGGACTTCAGATTTACCGGCAAACAAAATCACTACTTCCGCCAATATTGCTGTCATCTTCACGCTAATTACTTTATTTTTCATTCCAGGGATATAAACTCGTTTATAAGTTTCTGTATTTTATTACTCACCATTAATTTACTCCCATACAAAAAAGAGCGGTCAATTTCCCGCTCTTCCTACTACTTATCAATCCCTATCCCTATACTGTTCATCTACCACATCATACAAGTTCGCCTTTTCCAAATAAGCCTTCGGTGCTTGGAATGTCACGGTTACGACTCCAGGATGACGGCCGATTTCTATCGAACCTGTAATCGTTGCCCGGTTCATGATTTCCTCAACAGGCACGTCGAATAGTTTCGCAGCGCGGGCAAGTCCGTTCGCCGTTGCACCGTTCAGATCGGAGCCTGTTCCGACGACTGAAACGGGAAGACTTTCTTCAATTTCCTCCACTCCCCATTGTGCTGCGAGTGCCTTGGCGGATTGCTTTTCTGATGCAGTGAGTGGTTTTGCTGTATATGGCAAATCCTCTTCATTCGGCAAAAGAATTGGTCCTTCAATGGACAAGCCTTTCAATACATTCACTTGCAAATGTACAATCCCCGCAACGTCCGCTGTATGACCAGCAATTTCGCCGTCTCCTTGCATTGCATGCATATCCCCGATATAAACACCGCCACCCGGCACTTTCACAGGGCAGATGAGTATCGCGCCTGCACGCACACGGCTAATATCCATATGGCCATCCGTCCGATGCTCGTCCAGCTCTTCCTGCGATACCGCATATTCATGGGGCGCACCGACAAGGAAGGACCCAAAATCACCGGCATTATGCGAATCCGGTATTTTCATTGATGGTGTCGTGCCGAGTTGTCCGAGGAAAGGTCGCATTCTCGCGACTGTGCCAACAAGGTCATGTGGTGCAAATGTGACGATTGGATTTTGAACGGATGCATCCGGCGTGCGCATATATTTCCTGCCATTTTGACCGATTTTCTCTGCCGCTTCCTTCGTCACCGTCAATCCAACGTCACCGCGATCGCTGAACGTGATCGTATAACCGTTTGTGAAAATGAATGGCGTAATATCCTCATCACAAGCAGCACAGCGAATCGCTTCTTTCCCAATCCCTTTAATGACGGTTTCCGGATACATCGTTCCGCATCCAGGGCATTTTACCGCAACAAATGGGTCGCCTAGGAATCGGCCTTCCACTGGCTGGTCATGTCCTGATGATGTTGCCATCGAAGTCACTTGGATTGACTTGATCCGGATGGCAATTGCGTCACCGACCTCTGCACCTTCAACGAAAACCGGCGTCGTCACTTCATGTCCGCCTTTGATGCACGGCGTGATCATCGGGCCCCAGCATCCTGGTGCTGTATTCGCGACGATTTGCCCTCCGTCTTTCACGGGGCCGATCATTTCTTTTGCGGGATCCAATACTCCGTCAATGAATGAGTTTACAAAAAGCGTTTCAACTGGTGTTCCTACTGCAGTTTTCATCTTTCCTTCCCCCTTATCCACTAGTGCTCTATTCATTATATCAAACTTCATAATTTTGTAGTGACTCTCGATCCTTCTGCTGTTTCGTAACGATGACAGTTAGTTGAGTTGCGCTCTGTGACGCGGGGGACGTTATTTCTAACTGTGCCATGACGCGATCCAACAAAAAAAGGCCTTGCAGCCTCTTTTCCTTAACTCATTGTACAGATCCTATTTTTCCCCTCTTGTTTAGCTTGGTACAGCGCGATGTCAGCTTGGTGGAATAGATCGGTGAATGTTCGAATGGTGCCGTTTGCGTTATCGGCGACGCCGACACTGGCGGTTAATGAAATATAGATGCCATCTTTCTGGATTTTGATTGAACGGACGGCTTCAAGCAGGTTTTCAGCTTTATGTTGAGCCTCTTCGATGGAAAGGTCCCGGAGGATGATGGCGAATTCATCGCCTCCGAAACGCCCCATCAAGTCACCGCTTCTAATTTGGCTGACGCACACCTGACCGATTTTCTTGATGATTTGGTCGCCGAATATATGACCGTATGTATCATTCAAGCTTTTCAAGTTGTCGAGGTCCAGTGCGATGCACACGATGCTTTCTCCTTTAGTAACAGCCTCGGCAAGCCATTTGTCTGTCGTCGTTTCCGTATAGCTCCTATTGTATAGGCCTGTTAGAAAATCGGTGTTTGCCCGGCGTTCGATAGTTGAAATCCGATGCTTCACGCCTAACTTGACAGCAGTCATCGTCACTTCGTGCTGATGCAGGTCGCTTAACAAATCGATATATACTTTCTGGGCTTTGTAACCTCGTTGCACATCCCCCATCACTTCACAAAGCTCGCATCTCTTTTCCAAAATGCCTTTCAGTAAATTCCGGTCGTTATAGCTTTCTGCGAGTTCTTTCGCTTTGTCGTAGGCTTGCAGTGCTTCCGGATAGATTTTTTTCTTCATTAAAAAGCGTCCATACAAATCATGCACTTGCGTCTTTTCCCGGATAAATGAATCAAGAAGCGGATCATCGACCATTTCAATGACGAACTGTTCCGCTGCTTCAAGATCATTCATGCCTATCAGCGCGTTTGCGATATTTAGCTTGACCCGGAATTCTAATATGGGCGTTCTCGGGTCATGAAGTTTCGCCGCTTCCAATCCCTTTTCAGCCATGGAAAGGGCGTTTTCAAAATCATTTTCTATCGCTAAAATGGAGCTATAATTGCTATATGCATTGCTGACAATGTTGTAATGCTCGAGTGTTTTCCCGAGCTTTATGGCTCGTGCCAATGTCTTTTTCGCTTTTTCATAATCCTTGCTATACTCATGTAGCAGGAAAAGGACGTTGTAGCCATTCAATTTGTCGTCTTCATCACCATTGTCGGTGCAGTAATCGACATAAGCATCAATGCTATGGAACGCATCTTCGATGGCACCAATGCAGTAAAAGGACGCAGCGTTGTTTATATGGGCAGTCAAAATGGATTTCGGGTCATTCGCGGCTATTCCGGCTTCTAATAATTGAAAACATGCTTCAATAGTCTCCTCATATTTCCCTTCCACCCGTAGCTTCAAGACTTTTTGCTGCAATGAAACCAATTCTTCCTTCTCCATGCCCATAACCTCCATCGACAGTATTAGTTCTATATAACTGCATGACTCGTAAAATTAAATAACTCTATTACTATAGTATCATGCATTGGGTTATTGTAGTACTTCTTTGTCAGATAATATGTATGGAGCTGGATGGAACAGCTCCTTTATTTGTGGCATTTCCCCCTATTTCCTTGCTTGTCCATCCATTTTCTTGGCGAGCTTGAGGATGTCCAATTCGGCTTTATCTAACCCCCCATCCAATCTTTTCATCGTTTCGATATCAATTTTTTGATTCGCGTATTCCTTTTCGAATGAAGCAAGAAGTTCAACAGCCGGACCAACCCCTGCAAATATAGCCATGCTGCTTGCCACGACGGAGACTGCTAGAAAAATTGCGGCTATCTTTTTAATCGCGATCACCCCCTCAAGTTTAGGCTCTTTCTAATACTATACGGCTTTTTAAAGGGATAGAAAATTCAATTTTATTGATAAAATACGCTATTCACCTTTGAAAATCGCCAGTAACTAAAACGAATCAATGTGCATCGACAGATTATATTGTCAGATGCTGGGGGAACTTGGGGAAACATTCATTTTTCGCAACAGGTATAAATCGACGGGAGGAGCGGACAGCAGCTTCTGTCTGAAGTTATTCCAACCGCCCAATGGATTCCGTCAACATTATCAAGGATTTCTCTCACCCTTTCGTTCCTTTCAGCCCTATGGTTAAATAAGAATAGGATATTTTCAAAATGGAAGGGGTTTTCTGTTTTGTCCACTACTTTTAATTCTCTATTTCCCTCTCTTGAAATTTTATCGGATGCACCTTCTTACATACGCGATCATACATATCTATTTCATGATCCATCGAATAATCGTTGGATATGCATCGACAAAATGGAGGTTTCCCCACGCGACTATGACTTGTTGTCTCTCGTTTACAATGAGGTACAACCCTCTTCTGCTATTCTCAGCCCTGAAGTTGAAAAGTGGATGCGATTCCTCAATGGGGATGGCCCTCCTCCATTGAAGGATGATTCGGAGATTAGAGCTGTCCATTTGTCCTTTGCAAGAAAGGATGTTACGGAGGTAGATGTACGTGAAGCTGTGGAGGCTTTCTTCGGTAATGGTTCAATACTTTTATTCCCTTCCCCACAACAAGCGGTGCTTCTTGAACAAAAATCCGAATATATCCATAGCATAGATGACTACATTTCATTCGCCGCTATACTAGAAAGTGATTTTTTCATTAAATTAAAGATGTATATCGGAAAGTTCCATACGGCAGACAGTATGTATCCTGGGCAGTATAAAACTGAAAAGCAATGGTTTTCCAGAGGCATTTCCTCTTTGCCAGGTGAACGTATTTTCACGATGGAACGGGTTTTCCCCACCTTCCTTATGGATTCGCTTTCGGGCACGATGGAAAATGTATTAAGGAAGGAAATAACGGAACCGATCAATTACGATGTCGATATGCTGAAAACGGTTCGTCTTTTTTTCGAGAACGGATTCAATGCATCGGTCACTTCCGATAAATTACATATCCATAGAAATACGCTTAACTATCGTCTAGCAAAGTTTCAAGATATTACAGGCATTTCCGTCCGCAATTTTGACGGCGCTCTCGTCGCTTATTGCGCAAGCTTGCTCGCCATTGAATGACGTCAAACTGCACAATATGATTCTTCAAAATATTATGCACGTTGCACATACCCCGAAGGCCCCTCATTCGGTAAACTAAAACCATGTACATAACCAAGGGGTGAAGAAAATGGGAGAATTAGTTCTAGAAAACATTTATAAAAAGTACGGAGACGATGCAGTTGCGGTCTCCGACTTCAATTTGAAAGTCGAAGATCAAGAGTTCATCGTACTTGTCGGTCCTTCGGGGTGCGGTAAATCAACAACACTTCGAATGATTGCAGGTCTTGAAGAGATTTCAGAAGGCGAACTTCGCATTAACGATAAAGTGATGAATGATGTTCCGCCGAAAGACCGTGATATCGCCATGGTATTCCAAAACTATGCGCTTTATCCTCATATGACGGTCTACGATAATATGGCGTTCGGATTAAAACTTAGGAAGTTTTCCAAAGCGGAAATTGATAAGCGTGTAAAAGATGCGGCAAGCATTTTGGGGTTGGATGAATATTTGACGAGAAAGCCGAAAGCGCTGTCTGGGGGACAACGACAACGTGTTGCGCTCGGTCGTGCCATCGTGCGTGATTCCGGCTTATTCCTCATGGATGAGCCATTATCCAATCTCGATGCAAAACTGCGCGTCCAAATGCGCGCCGAAATCACGAAATTGCATCAGCGATTGAAGACGACGACCGTGTATGTAACGCACGACCAAACAGAAGCGATGACGATGGCTAGCCGTCTGGTCGTCATGAAGGATGGATTCATCCAACAGATCGGGACGCCGAAAGAGGTATATGAAAATCC
>NZ_LQYA01000109.1:83388-93231 GCF_001531445.1 Sporosarcina koreensis | reverse complement strand
GATCACCCGCCATGAATTTCTTCGAGGGGAAAGTTTCAGACGGGCAATTTGTAATTGGACAGGTCTCTTTGAAAATCCCTGACGATAAATTGTCGTTGCTAAAAGACCAAGGTTTGACTGATGAATCCGTCATTCTCGGTATTAGACCCGAACATATTTACGAGAAAGAAGAATTAATTGAACAGCTTTCCGGATCTACCATCGATGTAACAGTAGATGTTGCTGAACTGACGGGTGCTGAGCTCATGGTTTACTCCTTGTTGGGTGAGCAGCAGTTTGTCGCACGCCTTGGAGCAGATACTTCACTTAGCCCAGGACAGCATGTCAAACTGGCGATCGACATGGACCGCGCCCATTTCTTCCATAAAGAGACGGAAAGCCGGATCAGATGAAATAAACCCTCATTCCATTTTTAGGAATGAGGGTTTATGAGTGTAGACAAAAGGGTCGGAAATCACATCATTTCCAACTCTTTTGTCTTATTTTGTGTATTTGCGAATGAACATTAGACTGACGCGACGTTGATTTCCGTTCCGGGCGGAAATCAACATTTCTAGCTTTTATCGCTTTCAGAAAAAACTGCTTTCATTCATCATCGAGCACACCTCTCGAAAAGGCACCATATAATCCGGCGCCGCCTTTATGGATGCTTCCTTCGATGCGCTGTTCCTTGCCCTTCAACAGAGGATGCTGAAGATACGTTCCTAGCTTAGTGCGGACGGCTTCCACAAGGGCCGGATGGTGATTGAATACGCCTCCGCCTAGCACGATGCATGCGGGGTCCAGGAAAAGAAGAATATGATACATCTCCTTCGCCAGGGCCGTCACCGCTTCTTCCACAATCGAGACGACTCGGGCATTTCCCTCATAATACTCTACCATCATTCCCTTCAACGTCAGGCTCGGATCGCCAAAAACGGCACGCCCTTTCACTTCCAAACTTGGACCTGAAACGAACTCTTCCAAAGTGGTGCCTGGGCTTTCCGTCAAACTGAAGCCGATCTCGCCAGCCATTCCCGCACCGCGGATGAACCGCCCTTCACTGATCGTACAGCAAGAGATACCTGTGCTCAACGTCACATAGACGAACGTCTCCTGCGAGAATCCACGGGAGGCATACTCACCCCAAGCCGCCATATACACATCATTATCCACCACAATGCGTGCATCAGGAAATAAAGCCTTCAACCTTTCCGCTATTGGGAAATCGCGCCATGGCAAGTTGTTTTGATAAACCGCAACGCCCGCATCCGCATCTACGATTCCCGGAAGCCCGACAGCAAGACTTGCGACTTTGCCCATAGCAATGCCTGCCTGTGCACAAAGCGCCACCCATGATTCAATTAGCGAATGGAACAACTTTTCCCCATCTGCATTTTCGCTTTTAACCTCTTTGTTGCTGACCATTGTGCCATCATTTCTAAACAAGGCGGTTGCAAGCTTCGTTCCACCGATATCCGCTGCAAGTATATAGTTCATATGGACAGCCCTGCCTTTTACAACTTCACGACTTGCGTAAGATTGCGCGGGCGATCTGGGTCGTAGCCAAGGCGGATAGCACGTTGGTAAGCAAGGAGCTGCAATGTCGGCATATAGACAGCATGGCGGTTGCGATCGCTGATACCGTCTGTTAACCGAATAATTTCATCCGCTTCGAATCCTCGAACGACAGGTCCGATTATAAGTACATGGCCACCGAGACGCTGGATATCCTTCACTAGGTATTGATCATAGGAAGCCGTTTCGTTCTGCGCAAGCAGAATGACGACAGTCGAATCATCGACGATTGAAATCGGACCATGCCTGAACTCGAGGCTTGAATAGCTCTCGCATTCCGTTTGCGTCATTTCTTTTAATTTTAAAGTCGCTTCCTTCGCTAAACCATTGTACGAACCGGAACCGAGGAAGATGAAACGTTTTTTCGTCAAATCATCAGCTAGCGCCTTTGTTTGCTCTTCGGCTGTCAATGCAGTCTGGACATATTCAGGAACCTGTTTGAGTTCCTCAAGATCTTTTTGTGATCCCGCTACTTTTGCAGCGTACACTTGCAGTGCGAACAGCATATTCGTGAATGATTGCGTCATGACTACGCTTTTCTCGGAAATATGGTCAAGGGCGATGACTTGATCTGCCTTCTCAGCCATCGGCGTATCACCGTTGCACGTGACAGCAAGCGTACGGATATTATCATTCCCTTTTAAATGTTCAAGCGCAAAGATGATTTCCGATGTCGTTCCAGATCTCGAAATGCAAACAACTACATGCTTTTTCCCCGGCACAATCACTGTTGACGTATGAAGGAAAAGTTCGGACGCAGGGACAGCCGTGGCGAAGTTCCCTGTCACCGACTGATAATACTTAGATGCTGAAACGGCCAAATAAAAGGAAGTTCCGCATCCCGTGAAGATCATTTGATCGACTTCGTTTGTTTCGATTCCCATCTTTCCGACTAAATTGAACGTCTTTTGCAGTTGATCTGCCTGATTTATGATCTCATTATATGTGTGCATGATTTTTTACTCCTATTCAAATTTTATTTATCGTTATCTCTTTCATAAGCGCTTCGACCTGTTTTTGATCGACGAACCCGATTGCCTTATAGGTCGCATTGACCGAACCACAGGCGACCGCTCGTTTATAAGCAGTTTCAACATCTTCTCCAGTCGCACATCCGAACAGCAATCCGCCGACAAAGGCATCGCCGCTCCCGACCGTATTGACAACCGGTACATTCGGCGCATTGATCGCAAAAGAGCCCTTCCGGTTCATAATCAGAGCCCCTTCGCCGCCTAAGGTGAAACAAACATGTTCAATGCCGCTTTCCACGAATTGGTTCCCCACTTCAATGAGATCCGCCAGCGACATCGCTTTCTTCCCGATAATATCGGCAATTTCCTGTTCATTCGGCTTGATGGCATAAGGCTTCGCATTCAGCCCTTTTATCAGCGCTTCGCCACTCGTATCCAGGACGACTTTTGCCCCATTCTTATTCAGTATGGCAATCATTTCAGCATAAGCATCGGGCTTCAGCCCTTTCGGCAAACTGCCCGATAAGGCGAACCAACTTACGTCTTTTGATTTTCGATCAAGCCAATCAAGCATCGTTTGCCATTCACTTTCCGAAATGACAGGCCCGCCTTCAAGCAGTTCGGTCCCTTGTCCACTCGTCTTGTCAAGGACAGTCAGGCAAACACGGCTTTCACCTGCAATCGGGATGAGTTCGCTCGGTATAGAGCGCTCTTCCAAAAGTTGACGGATCCGCTCGCCGTTCATACCTCCGGCAAATCCGCCAACATCCACCGATCCCCCTAAGCAAGAAACAACTTTTGCCACATTCATCCCTTTGCCACCTGCGTCCCTGTTCACAGAAGACACCCGGTTCACGCTGCCTGCGGATAGTGAACCGACTTCATAGATTTGATCGATTGCAGCATTCAATGTAATGGAAGTGATCATCCTTGCAGCATACCAATCTTCTTTTCGACTAACTTGATGACAGCTTCCCTCGCAGGAAGGAAGTATTTACGGGGATCGTTCTCCGTAGGATGTTCCAAGAAAAATCTTCGAAGCTGTTCAGCGAATAGATCTTTCAATTCTGTCGAGAAATTCACTTTCGCAACACCGATGCCGATTGCCCTTTTCACACTTTCCTCCGAAACGCCGGAAGCGCCGTGCATGACGAGTGGAACATCCGTCGCTTCCCGAATTTCTTTCAGCAGATCGAATTGGAGGTCCGGCTCTTTCTTGTAGGCCCCATGCGCAGTTCCGAAAGCAGGCGCAAGCGAGTCAATTCCCGTTTCACGGACAAACCTGCCAGCCATTTCCGGATCTGTGAACATTGCAAGGCGTTCATCTACGATCAAGTCATCTTCCACGCCGCCGATCGTTCCGAGCTCCGCTTCGACTGGAATGCCAATTGGCGCCGCCGCTTCCACGACGCGCTTGACGATTTTCACATTGTCATCGAAAGGAAGCGTTGAACCGTCAATCATGACGGATGTATATCCGGCTCTCAGGCATTTCATCACTGTATCGAACGATTCGCCGTGATCGAGGTGCAGAGCGACAGGCACGGATGCTTGTTCAGCCGCCGCTTTCGCCATTGCCATCATATAAGGCATGCCTACATATTTATATGTACTGGATGTCGTTTGCAAAATGACGGGAGCGCCAACTGATTCCGCGCCAGCGATAATAGCTTTGATAATTTCCAAATTATGTGCGCCAAATGCTCCGATTGCGTATCGGTTGGCATATGCATCTTTTAACATCTCTTTTGTCGTTACTAATGTCATTGGATAGCCCTCTTTCTATTATTGGGTTGTTGGTACAAGCATAAACAGACACGGGCACAAAAGAATCTTCGTGCCCTAGACTAAATCCGTGTAAAATCTGCAGCGGTCTCCCCGCACGATGGAAATACAGAATTCTACAGGACGGTCATCTGTGTCGTATGCAGTCCTTTCAAGAAGCAAAGCCGGCTTTCCAACTTCGGTCTTCAAATGGATGCTTTCATCTTCCCTAATCAAAACCGGTTCAAATGCCTCTTTCGCCCGGATGATTGTCACGCCATACCGGGATGCCAGCAAGTCATAAAGGGATGTTGCCCCCACTTTGAATAAATCGGAATTGTCCAGGACGACCGATTTCGGCATGTAGGACGATTCCAAGATGATCGGCTCACCGTCTGCGCAGCGAATTCGCTTCATCCGAACGACTTTCTCATCGGGCGAAAGCTGAAGTCCCGCCCTTACTGCAGCGGAAGGAACGACATCCTTCACTTCCAAGACGATATCAGTCGGGTTGAATCCCTTTTCGCGCAACACCTGGCTGAAACTGTAGAACCCCCCTAATGATTGCTCGAATTTGGGGTGAGAGACAAATGTGCCTTTTCCTTGTATCCGATAAAGGGTCCCTTCCTGCACCATCTCTTCAATAGCCTTTTTGGCTGTATTCCGACTGACATTAAAGACGGTCATCAACTGGTTTTCCGAATCTATTTTGTCACCGGGCTTCCATTCACCCGATTTAATCCGGGCATCCAACCGCTGTTTCACTTGATAATATAATGGAATGATGCTTCCCTGATCTAAAGGTTTCATGCTGACTCATCCTTTTGTATAATTCTTATATTCCAATATATCATCGTTTTAGAAGGATTTACACAAATCAACTTGATTCTATATTTGAAAAAACAATTTAGGAACCTTCATTACTCACACCCGCCATCACGCAAGTAGGCGATAATTCCCTTGCAAATCGTCATACCCACTTCCCCGTCTTCATCTACTACGAAGACATCCGCGTCTTTCCCGACCGCTAGTGATCCTTTTCGATTGTCGACGCCAAGCCGCTTTGCCTGATTCAATGAAGTGATGCGGGCTTGCTCCCATAGCGTTAGCCCAAGCCACTCCGCCATATTCATTCTTGCTTTATTCATCGTTACGATACTGCCGGCAAGTGAGACGCCGTCTTGCAATGTGCATTTACCTTTCCTGACGACTACAGTGCTTCCACCCAAATCATATTCACCGTCAGGCATGCCTTTCGCCCGTATTCCGTCAGAAATGACAATCATCTTATCAATGCCTTTCATTTTCACTACCATTTTTAGCAGATCAGGATGAAAGTGCAAACCGTCCGGAATCAATTCGACATGGACATTTTCATCCAGAAGCGCTGCCCCGACGACACCTGGCTCGCGATGATGGAGTCCCTTCATTCCGTTAAAGAGATGGGTTGCATGTGTAACCCCCTCCCCGATTGCGTAGGTCGCTTCCTCATATGTCGCATCCGTATGTCCCATCGATCCGATAACACCGCGCTTCGTCAATTCTTGTAGAAACACATGGTCTTTATCCAATTCGGGTGCGAACGTAACGATTCGGATCAACCCCTTCGCCGCCTCCTGCCATTCATCGAATAACGTTATATCCGGAGAGTGGATATGACGTTCAGGTTGGGCACCCTTCTGGGCAGGGTTGATAAAAGGCCCTTCCAGGTGGATGCCAATCATTTCAGCCATCCCTGATTGATCCCCAGCCAACCTGTACGCAGCAATGGCGGAAACGGCTTCCTTTATACGGTTCGCAGGATTTGTCATCGTCGTCGCAAGGTAGCCAGTCGTCCCTTCTTTCACAAGCGTCTGCGATATCGTATCGAAAGCCGCCGGTACTGCATCCATGAAATCCGATCCGCCGGCGCCGTGCACATGGATGTCAATCATCCCCGGCATAACAACTCTCCCGGTACAATCAAATTGTCTATGACCCGCCGGACAATCCTCCATCATCCCATAAGAAACAATCTTATCTTCCACCATTAGTAGAAATCCATCCTCAATGACGCCATCTTCCAGGACAATTACTGCATTCGTTAAACATATGCTTTCCATATTGTTCTCCATCCTTTGTCAGGTGACTTATTTGCAGATTTCCTCACTCGGCAATGTGCCGTCCAATTCAGCTTTCAACCGGAACGTCTTCGATGACATCCACGTCAGGAACAGGACAGTCAAACTCACTCCGAAAAACGGCAACAATCCGGGTATCACGAGAAAAATCCGATATAAGACATATAATCCCATTATAGAGCCTGCCGCCTGGACAGGAAATGAAATGCTTAAAAGAACAGATGTCGAGAAATAGCGGGAAAACGGCAAATCGTAATGGGCAAACACTTGGAAGATATTCATCACAATAACTGCATACAAAATTAAAATCATGACCATCAATGTTAGCAATGCCAATCCTACAGTTCCTTCCATCGCTGTGACGATCCGGAAGTTGAGTACAAGGAAATAGCCGGTGACTAGTAGAACGATCCCGATTTTATTCGAAGGGATAAAATCCGTCTTATAGGATTTCCAATAACTTTTCGCCAGTAGTTTCAAATCATCTTCACCTTGCAGCCTCTTCCGTAATGTGGCAAACAACCCGACTGTTGCTGGCGTAATACCGATGAGCACAACGCCTAGAAGTGTCAGCCCAATCCACATGAACTGCAGGACAGCCAACATCGTTACGAATTCGACAAACCAATAAAGTTTTCCTTTCCATCCATTCATCAGCATGCCGTCACCCCTAGCAAATGGTAAAGCTCATACGAAGGCAAGCCTCCGTATAAGCTTCATAATCATTTTTATTTTTGCATCCGCTCGTATGCCCCTTGAGCAAGTTCGAGGTATTTAGGTAGACCCATTTTTTCCATTGTTTTTGTATAGTCATCCCACTTGCTGAAATCCTGCTTGCCCGTAATGAAGCCTGCCGTCATTTCATCGACATACGTCTGGATGTCCGTCATGATGGCGCTGACCTGTTCACTTTCTTCTACTGTATAATTCAGTCCCGGCAGGATGTCATCATCCTTGATACGATATGGTTTGACCTTTTCCGCATTCAATGTAGAATTTTCCTTCGACTCAGCACCTTGGAAGAACTGTTGCTTCACGATTCCAGGGTAGTACCCTCCTGGCCAAGTCAAATATTCACTAATCGCTTGGTCCATATTCAAGCCATCCGGATTATCCGTGATCGTATCCAAGTATTTGAAATTCCCATTTTCATCTTCTTCATACGTGACGCCTTCAAAGCCCATAAAGAACATTTTCGTTCCTTCATCTCCGTATAAGTAATCGATCCAACGGACCATCGCTTCCGGATTTTCGGCTTTATCTGTCAGGACAAACATCCCTAAATTTCCAAGTCCGTTTGAAACTGTGTTATATGATCGTTCCCCGCTCGGACCTTCAAGCACCGGCATGCCGACGTAGCCATCAAGTTTCAGCAGCTCGGCGGGATCGATGGAGCTCAGGACGCCAAATTGTCCTTTTGCCGATTCCGCTGTGAATTCTTGTGCAGATACTGTGAAGACGTCTTGGTTAATTAGGCCTTCCGAATAAAGCTTATTCAAATACATTAGCAATTCCTTATATTCCTCGGTGGCAGGTACGAAGCGGAATTCTTCGGTGCCTTCTTTAAAGTCCAGATTCAGGTTCATAGAGCCTTGCTTATTCAACCCGAAACTTCCCCGTAAAAAGTTGATGAACTGATTGATGCCGTAACCACCGCCCCAGCCTTGTTCATCCGCCTTGCCGTTGCCGTTCGGATCCTGTTCTTTGAACGCTTTTAGCACTTGATAAAGTTCTTCTGTCGTCTCAGGCTCCTTCAGTCCGAGTTTATCGAGCCATTCTTGTTTGATCCAAGGTGCGCCTGACCGTAAAGCCTCGAATTTTGGATCGTAAATGGTCGGGAACCCATAAATATTGCCATCCGCCATTGTGATCCCCTGCTCCACTGAAGGATATTCCTCCAAAATCTTTTTGAAATTCGGCGCATATTCATCGATATAATCATTCAATGGAAGGAAGATCCCTTGTTGACCGTATTTGAGCAAATCCGTCTTTGAAAATGCCGATGCAAAGTAAAGTTCCGGATAATCCCCGCTTGTCAATGACAAATTCCGTTTTTCGGCCAGCGCTTCAGTCTGAATTGTAGTCCAGTCAATCTCGATATTCGTCATCTTTTCATATTCATCCCACAGCATGAGATTGTTCCAGTCCTGGGAGGCAAAGAATTTTGCCGCAAAGCCATCGACTTGGATCTTTTCCTTTACGATCGGCATCCCTTCAGCATTGACATTTCCAACATTCTTGCCTTTTTCTGTAGTCCCCTCTGTTTTCGTACAAGCTCCCAAAATACTTGCAGCAAGCAATAAACTTGCCGCTATCCCCATATAACGCCTTTTCTTCAAAACATTCTCCCCCTTATCATCCTTTTAGTGAACCAATCATGACACCTTTTACGAAATATCGTTGCAAGAACGGGTACAGCATAAGCATCGGGAGGTTCGCGACGATCAATACCGCGTATTTTAAGCCCTCCACGCTCAGTTGTTGCGCCAAGAAACTTTCCGTTGTTGTCTGGATCATGTCATCCGTCTGCCCTTGTATCAAAATCTGTCTCAAGATGAGCTGCAGAGGGAACTTATCTTGGTCCTGCAAGTAAATTAATGCTTGGAAATACGAGTTCCAATGCCCTACCGAATAAAAGAGCACCATCACCGCAATGACTGGAAATGAAAGCGGCAGTACAATGTTCCAAAGTATTCGGAAATTCCCGCAGCCGTCAATCATCGCCGACTCTTCAAGCTCATGTGGTATGGATTGGAAAAACGTTCTCATGATGATGATATTCCATACAGCAACCGCGTTCGGAATGATCATGACCCAAAATGTATTCAACATCCCTAGATCCTTGATGAGTAAATATGTGGGGATGAGTCCACCGCTAAAGAATATCGTGAAGACGATGAACGCCATGATGAGGCCCCGACCTTTCAAATCTCTGCGTGAAAGCGGATAAGCCGCTAAAATAGTCATGACAACGTTCAAAGCTGTTCCGAAAACTGTATATTTGACCGTGTTGATAAAACCATTCATGATATCCTGATTTTTAAACACCTTTTCATATGCATCAAGCGTGAACTCCTTCGGCCATAGCCACACCTCACCGGAAATAACATATTGCGGATTGCTTACCGACGCACTAACGACGAAAACTAATGGGTAAATGACAAGCAATGCAACAATGGTGAGAAATACATAATTGAAAATAATGAACGTACGGTCCGTTTTAGATTCTTTCAATTGTTTCACTCCTTACCATAGACTTGTCTCATTTACTTTTTTCGCAATCTGGTTCACCATGATGAGCATGATGAAATTGATGATTGAGTTGAACAACCCTACCGCAGCCGAAAAGCTATATTGCGCTTCCAAAATCCCGCTCCTATAGACGAACGTCGAAATGACATCCGATGTCGACATATTCAACGAGTTCTGCA
>NZ_LQYA01000109.1:74498-83307 GCF_001531445.1 Sporosarcina koreensis | reverse complement strand
ATGGATGATCCTTTGCAATCTTGAAGCCCCATCGATCATCGCTGCTTCATGCTGGGCAGGATCAACCGCCGCCAATGCCGCTATATAGATGATCGAGCTCCATCCCATCGTCTGCCAGACATCCGAAAACACATACAGGCTCTTAAACCATGCAGGTTCACTGATGAAGTCGACAGGCGTCCCCCCAAATAGGCGAATCACTTGATTGATCAGTCCATCCGTCTTCAAAAATAATAGAAGCATCCCGACAACTACAACTGTTGAAAGAAAATGCGGCGCGTAAATGACAGTTTGGACGAATTTCTTATAGCGCAAGCTTTTCACTTCATTCAAAAGAAGGGCAAGGATGATCGGAACCGGGAAGGAAACGACTAAGGTGAAGACGCCGATTCCTACCGTGTTTTTAATAAGCCTCCAAAAATAGTAACTATCGAAAAATCTCTCAAAATGTTTGAAACCGACCCAAGGACTGCCGAGAATCCCCTTCGACGCCATGAAATCCTTGAATGCGATTTGCAATCCGTACAGCGGGAAATAGTGGAATACCAAAAAGTAAAGTATGACTGGGGATAGAAGAAGATAGAGTTGCCAGTTCTTCCAAACAGCCTTTCGCCATCTCGCCCGCGCTATCTTTTTGATGTCCTTCTTATTCTTTTTTTCCACATTTTTCTCCTTGGTGTTAAACCTCTCAACACCTTCACTCACATTGGCCATGCTTCACACCCCCTTCATGAAAATGCGGTTAATTATGCACGATGCTTGATTGCTGGGAAACTGTTACGACCTTGCCCCCCGATCTGATCGATTCAGTCGCGGCGCATCCAACAGCCACGCTCATTCGTCCTGCAAACGGTGTAGTAAGCGGTTCTTTTCCATAAAGAATCAGCTCGATGAAATCCTGTGCGATCTTCGGATCAGCGCCCCCATGGCTGCCCTTTTCAGGTTTCATGTCATATGTAACGTCGCTGAACTCTTTCCATGTGTTCGTTTTACGTGTCTTCAAATAGACTTTTCCATTGACGTCGTCATTTTCAATACGGCCTTCCGTGCCAATGAACGTATAATTACGCTGATAATCCGGTGTGAAATGGCACTGCAAATAAGATGCCTTGACGCCACCTTCAAGCTCCATGATCAGCATATTATTGTCCTCGACATCGATTTCTTTACGAAACGCACATTCCGTGAATGTATGAGGTACGTATTCAGGGCATGTCTTTTTCAATTCACAATTCGGGCATGTAAGATCATTCGGCATATCCCCGCCGTAGTAATCCAATCCTCCGAATGCCGAAACTTTTGTCGTATACCTGCCGGAAATCCAGTGGATGACATCCAGGTCATGCGATCCTTTCTGCAAAAGAAGCGATGTCGTATTCTCGGATTTCCCATGCCAGTCATGATAATAGAAATACCCTCCGAAGCCGACGAAATGGCGAACCCATACGGCCTTCAGCTCCCCGATGGCCCCCGAGTCGATCAATCCCTTCATCGTCTGATACATGCTCATATACCGCATATTAAAACCAACCATCAAATGTTTTCCGGATTTCTCCCATGCATCGATGATCCGGTCACAACCTTCAACCGTAATGGCAAGAGGCTTTTCAGAATAGACATGCTTCCCTGCCTCCAAAGCTGCAATCACATGCTCTTCATGCAAGTAGTCAGGCGAAAGCACTGCAATCGCATCGATATCGTCTCGCACTAGGAGTTCCTTATAATCCTTCGTCATAAAAAGCGGCGACCCAATCATTTCCTGGAACTTCTGCTGACGCTCTTCCGAAATATCAGCTAGTGCCACGATTTCAGATTCCCCCTCCGGCTTGTGCCAATAGTTGGCAAGTCCGCCCCTAAGACCAGCTCCGATAACTCCAATTCTCACTTTTTTCATGTCTACACCTCTTCTTTAAATTATGTACGCTTTACTTTTTACAGTTTTCAGGTTCTACACCGTTTACGCTTGATCGTGTCAAAATCACCTTATACCTTGAGACCCTTCCCTATATCATTTGCAAAACCGGTACTGGCAAAGTGGAGGAATGATAACGTTACAGCACGCAGACCTTTCTTTTTGCAATCCCTTTTCTTGGTATCGCTTTCATTTCTGAATGGAGAAAAAATTGCATATCCTGTAGGTTTGTCATGTTGTTAGGTTGTAGGTACAAGTTAGTGCAAATAAAAAATGCTCTCTAGTAATCAGAACATTATTATTATAGAAATTATATCGACTAGCTACTTACTTGTCAACGTCTTTTTTAATTGATGGGGCTAGAGTTAAAAGTGTGCTGTTTAATTTTAGAAGTCTACTTCCTTTACTGTTATCATCGTTCAGCGTTTGTTTCGGATCAATTAATGGCCATTTATCTTATTCATTGTCTAACCTTGACAATAAGTTATATCCAAGATTTATCTCCCATGTTTCGTACGGAACAAAACACTTGGCCCTCATCGCGTCGAGCGTCCTAGATCGTTGTTGCGGCCGTGTTATATATTGACCTATATTAGATTCGTTTATTTGAATGTATCTCGCTTCTTTAATTTCTTCCGGTTGAATTCTTATTTCTCCACGAACATACGTAGCCTTAAAAACAACCGACAAAACATGCTTTGTTGCATTGTAATAGACACCTGTTATCCCAATAGGTTGTATTACAATTCCTGTCTCCTCGAGGAACTCCCTACAAACTGCCTCGTCTAAAGGTTCACCTACTTCCACATTTCCCCCTGGCATTTCCCACGTATCCGAACGCCAATGTGTTCTAAGTAACAACATCTCACTTTTCTCGTTCATTACTAAAGCTGATACTGAAACAGCATGTTTTGGTGGTTCATATTCCATTTCATTCACCTCATCCTTTAAGATACTTTTATCCTACTATTTAATCAGATATATAACTACTACTGATTGTAAAAACTTTTTATACTCTATCAATTCAAAGTGACAAAGAAGCCGGCCCCATAACACAAGCCAGCTCCCTCATAAATTCACCTATCTAACACAAGCTCCTCGAAATGCGCAACCGTTTTCATCAGATCCCCGACTTTCCGCAATCTCCATGTATCATCCATATAAACTTCCGCTAGCTTGACATACTTCCCGCCATGTTTCATAGCCCATTCCAAGGCGACAACGCTTTCGTACAGATGCGCCATCCGTTTCATAAGAGCTTTTGCTTCGAATGTTTGAAGCGCATTGTCGTAGCCTGCAAAGACGATCAGGTCAGTCGATAGCGCATTTAATTCCATCGATAACACCTTCTTCATCTCACTGTCATTGATGAGGGCTAGGCGGTTTCGCATTTCATCGATGAACAATTGATGGGCTTCAAATTTATTGACGAGGCGGATGAGTTCGAGCCCGAGAATATTGGCGGTGCCTTCCCAGACGGTGAGCACTTGCGCGTCCCGCAGCAGGCGCGGCGTGACGAAATCCTCGATGTAGCCGTTGCCGCCATGCATTTCAATCGCTTCATGCGCGAAATGGATCGCTTGCTCGGCGGTCTCCTTTTTGATGAGCGCGATGAAAAGTCTGTTAAGGATCGTTTCGCGGTCTGACGCGGTGCCTTCTGTAACGCGTTCATACAGTTGAATGAAATCAAAGACGGTTGCCACTTCGACGTGAAGCCTCGCTGCCATTTTCCCGAGTGTATCCTGCACCATCGGATAGTCAGTGAGCCTCTTGCCGAATGCATTTCTGCGAGTTGCATATGCTTTTGATTCCAATAAAGCGCGCCGCATAATGCCGATGGAGGCGACTGCGTTACAAATGCGCGACAGATTGAGGGCTTCCATCATATAGTAGAAGCCTTTCGACGGATCACCGACCACATAAGCTAGCGCACCATCGAATTCGACTTCTCCGGAGGGGACGGCCCGGACGCCCAATTTATCTTTTAGCCGGCGGATGCGGAGACCGTTCAGCTTGCCGTCATCATTACGCCACGGAACTGCGAACAATGTTAGTCCGCGAGACCCAGCTTGCGCTCCTTCGATTCTCGCAAGCACCATCGCGACGCCTGCCATGCCTGCATTCGAGGCAAAATATTTTTCGCCATATAAGCGGTATTGCTCTTCGTCTCTCACTGCCTTCACAACGTTCGCCCCGACATCCGATCCGCCTTGGCGCTCTGTCAGAAATGTCGCTCCTTCGAAAAGCGGTACTTCACCCGTCGAGCAGACATTGCCGAGAAACAGGTTTTTCACATGTTCATCCGCATAATGGTCAAGCAAATAGGCGGTCGCCATTGTAAGTGTCACCGGGCAATAAAACCCGGGCTCCGCATGCGACAGCAAATAGCCTTGTGCAAAGCTGTACGTGTAGTTCCCCTTATGGCCGAGCTCCGGAATTTCTTTGTGCACGTACCCGACAATGCCTGTGTCATACGTATCCTGGACCGTTTTCCGGTACCCTTCATTCACCCAAACATCGGAAACTTCCTCTCCGAATTTGTCATATCGAATGAGGCGCGGCTCTCCTTCACGGTCGGTGTGCTTTGCGCGTTCGTCGATTTCATTTGCACATTGCTCACCGAAAAGGGATAGCTCACGCTTGGCATAGTCAAGAAATGGGCCTTGTAAATGCTCTTCCAATATCAAGCGGAGTGTATCGTCGCCTTCGTAAAAGTTGTCAGTCTTGATAGTTTCTGCTTCCTGCACGACTTTCATTGGACTGTCACCCCTTCCCGCAATGGTTGCTTCAGAATTTTTCCAGAGGCGTTACGCGGCAATGCGTCGACTTGCTCGTACAGGCGTGGCACTTTGTACTTGGCGAGATTCTCTTGAAGAAACGCTTTTATTTCCCCGCTGTCGACTGGATTCGCTGCAGCGAACACAGCTTTCACCGTTTCGCCCCATTCGGGATGCGGAACACCAATGACGGCCACTTCGCGGATGCCCGGATAGCTGAGAATCGTCTCCTCGATCTCTTTCGGATAAATATTGACGCCTCCCGAAATGATTAAATCCTTTTTCCGATCGACGATCCATATATAGCCGTCCTCATCGAACTTCGCCAAATCCCCTGTTTTGAGCCATTGTCCGATAAATGCCTCTTTCGTCGCTTCCTCATTTTTGTAGTACCTCAGCATATTCCCTTCGCCTAGAAGGACGATTTCACCGATTTCTCCCGGTTCAACGTCGTCTCCATCTTCATTCACAATCCGTAGCTCTGTATGAAGCGGTGCTCGTCGCCCGATGCTACCGGATTTCGTTGCATGCTCTTCCGCAAGCAGCAACGAGCCGCTTGGACCCGCTTCCGTCAAACCATATACACAAACGAGATTGTCCGTCCTGAAAGCGGTTTTCACCATATTCACTTCATTCTCGGATAGCGGCGCCCCGCCGTAAATCCACCATTTCATCGAGGACAGATCCGCATCCTTCAATCGTGGATGTCCCACTGTAAGTAAATAAGCGACAGGTGCGCCAAAGAAATGGGTCGTCCTCTCTTTTTCGACCGTGTCGATCAATAGGTCTGGAGTGAATGTTGGCGTAAGGACAAGTGTTGCGCCGACATACATGCCCGCCATCATGAATAGATGGAGCGGCGCCGAATGACTGAGCGGCATCATAAGGAGGACACGGCTTTCCGGCTTGAACTCCATTTCGACGGCAATCATCGATGCGACGGTCAAGATGCTTCGATAGCTGAACAGCACCCCTTTCGGATTTCCCGTCGTTCCGGACGTGTAAAGGATTGTCGATTCGTCGTCTTCCTTCAAGTTGCATGGAATCGGTTTGTCGTCTGCATTTTGGATAAGCGCTTCGAAGCTTTGCCAAGTTTTTGACGCTTCGCCTGTCTTAATTAAAATAGAAGGAGATTGTAATGTTTTCACGGTTTCAATCAGCAATTCATGCGCAACAAGCGCTTCCGCATCTGAATGGCTTAGTACATACGTCAATTCTTCTGTCGTCAGCTTGACGTTGACCGGGACGACGATCGCGCCAATGCGTTGAATGGCGAAATAGGCGACAATGAATTCCTCAACATTCGGCAGGAGCAATGCCACTTTTGATCCTTTCGTTATACCTTTATTTAAAAGTGCATGACCGAACCGGTTGACGCGATTGCCCAATTCCTTGTATGTTGTCCGCTTCCCCATGCTGACGACCGCTTCTGCTTGTGGGTACTTCCTTGCATTTCTCTCCAACAATTGCGAACTGTTCATCCCTTCATTCCCCTTTCGTAATAGCCAACCTTTCCGTGAATTCCTCGAGCAACTCTTCCATTTCAGCCTTCATTTCCTCCAGTTCTTGGATTTTCCGATCGATTTCCCCGATACGTTTTTTGCCGTATTCAATCGTTCGCTCAAGCTGCTTGCGTCCTGTCCGATCCTTATCGAACAGCAGCACCATCTCCTTAATGTCGTCCAATGAAAACCCGTACCGCTTACCTCGGAAAATGAGCTTCAGCTTTGCGAGTTCGGCACTGGAATAAAGCCGTTGATTCCCCTCTGACCGATCTGGCGCCAACAGCCCGATTTCCTCATAATACCGGATTGTACGTGTCGACACCCCAAATGATTCCGCCACTTCCGTAATCGTCTTCAGCTTCACCACCCCTTCAGCCTTTGCTATGAATATACCATTGACGTTAACGTAAAGGGCAAGTGATTTTCGAATTATGAATCAATTGATTGGTGATATTCTGTAATGAAGGCTTTATTAGAATAAATGAGCCGTTGTTCTATTAAATAATCCATTGAAACATGGACGTTTGAAAGTAATTTATATAAATTAGAAGTTTTTGTAACAAAATGGATGAAACTTTCAAACTAGTCATGCTACAATGAAAACAATATAAGATAAAAGGAGGAAGTATTATGAATGGTAGAAGTTGTTTTTCACGTGAACATTGGACCCAAGCACTAGACTGTGCCAATTTTTCCGATGGCTCGTCCGAGATGATGGCGACCCATGATGCTTTTCTTTCTGATCTGACACCTGAAGAATTGATTGACTATAATTGCAATCGCTTACATAGTTTTATCTGTTATGAGAACCAATTGAACTACATATTCCCTAGTATCAAAGAATTCAACCAGCAGTATTATTCCATTGAATCCGAAAGATAAAAATAGGCAGCCCACTTTCATGGCGGGCTGCCACTTTTTTATTCCTTCAAATCTTCAATCGAATCGATATCCATATATTGTGGAACGACGAGACCGATTTTCACGCCTTCCATATTGATGCCAAGCTCTTCGAATTTACCTTCGAATTTATTCGCATATGTTTCATGCGTCACTGGCAACCATGCTGCAAGTGTTGCGTCTGCGCTGCCGTCAGCAACAGCTGTCCACATAGGACCTGCTTCGACTTGCGTCAAAGTAACCTTATATCCCATTTCTTCAAGAACGAGTTTCATGACGTTATGGCTAGCGATTTCACTATCCCATGCTACATAGGCAAGAGTGATTTCATCACCATCTACTTTATCCACACCGTCTGTCCACTCTGCAACTTTGTCTGCATTGGCGTCAACCCAGTTCTGTGCAGCGACTTCCTCTTTCTCACCTTCCTGGATTGCGACCATCACTTCACCCATATCCTCTTCAGTCCACTGGAAGTTTGAAAGGATTTGGTGCGCTTCCGGCAAGTCTTCCGCAAGGCCTATACGCCCAATTGTACGGATTTGCTCTTCTCCACCGTATGATCCTTTAGGGTCATCCAAATATTTCAAGTCGTACTTCGCGAATTTCCAGTGAGGCGTCCAGCCTGTGATGATGATCGGCTCTTCAGCGTCATACGCCTTTTTCAATGCAGCAGTCATCGCTGCACCAGATCCTGTCGTTACGTCCCATTTGTCGAGCTCATAATCAGCGATTGCTCTGTCAGTCGCTTCCATGATGCCAGCGCCCGGGTCGATTCCTGTGATTTTATAATCGACGGATTTCCCGACGGTTGTAGAGCTGCTGCCGCCTGAAGTCGATTTATCATTAGCTTTATCGTCACTTCCGCAAGCTGCCAAACCAACTGCGAGTAGTGCTGCTGCTCCGAGTCCAAACATTTTCTTTGTCAATTTCATTGTGTAGTTCCCCCTTGTTTTTTCTTGCCTGCGTGCTGTGTGATCCGGTCGAGGATGATGGCGACGATGACTATGGACAAGCCTGTTTCAAAGCCTACGCCCGTCTTCAATTGGGTCACCGCCCTGTACACTTCCTCACCGAGTCCAGGTGCGCCGACCATCGACGCGATAACGACCATGGAGAGCGAAAGCATGATGCTTTGGTTGACCCCTGCCATGATGGTCGGTTGGGCGAGCGGTATTTGCACTTTCAACAACCGCTGCCATGTCGTCGAGCCGAATGCTTCGGTCGCTTCGATCAAATCTTTCGGCACCTGTTCAATTCCTAGCATTGTCAGTCGGATCGTCGGTGGCATCGAGAAGATGACCGATGCGACAACTCCAGGTACAACGCCGATATTGAAGAAAAAGATTGCTGGCAATAAATAAACGAATGCCGGCATCGTCTGCATCAAATCTAAAATAGGACTGATGATCTTTTTCACCGTCGGCTTCTGCGAGGCCCATATGCCAAGCGGAATGCCGATGACGAGCGCAATGACGACGGACGTAATGACAAGCGAAAGCATTTGCAGCATCGAATGCCAATAGCCGAGATAGTCAATGAATAGCAGCCCAACCAACGTGAAGATCGCAATCCTTCGCGTGGAAATGAACCAAGCAAGCAACGCGAACAGGACAGCTAGTACAATGGATGGCACCATATCCATCCAATCGACCGCTCCTTCAACGATGCCTTTCAAAAAGGCGGAGATGCCGTCGAAGACAGAGCCGAAATGG
>NZ_LQYA01000109.1:30790-74485 GCF_001531445.1 Sporosarcina koreensis | reverse complement strand
GTCGAAGACAGAGCCGAAATGGGTGGCAAGCCAGTCGACACCTGTATCGATCCAACTGGCAAACGGCAAGCGTGGTAAAAGATTATCCATGACTGCTCACCTCCACTTCCATCAAGTCTTCAATATCCGCTGTTGTTTCCACCATACGATCGCTATTGATGAATTGACCGTCGCCCGCCAATGCGCCGATCAATGCACCACGGATAATAATGCCTTCCAGATGATGCTCGTCATTGACGACTGCCACCGGAATCGTTGTTGTCGATACGGTATCGAACAGATCGGTTAATACGGTGTCCGGTGAAATTGTCGGAATGTCCTTGATCAAGACGTCCTCCAATGACTTCTCGGACTTTGTTGCGTCGCTCGCATCTTGCGCTGTGACGGCTCCGAGCAGTCGATTTCCTTTATCCACAACATAAATGGAGGAAATCCCTTGCCGCTTCATGAGGCGCAATGCAACACGGGCCCCTCTGTCGATTTGTATCATATCCGCTTTTTTCATAATATGGCCCGCTGTCAACACTTTTGAAAGGTCGACATCTTCGACAAAACGCTCGACATATTCATTCGAAGGATTCATCAAAATCTCTTCCGGCGTTCCAATTTGGACGATATCGCCGTCTTTCATTAACGCAATGCGATCGCCGATCCGGAGCGCCTCGTCCAAGTCATGGGTAATGAAAATAATCGTTTTCCCCATGTCATGGTGAAGCTGAAGAAGCTCATCCTGCATATCTTTCCGGATCAACGGATCAAGCGCACTGAAAGCTTCGTCCATCAACAGCACATCAGGATCATTGGCAAGTGCCCGCGCCAAACCGACCCGCTGTTGCATTCCGCCACTCAGCTGGCTGGGATATTGCTCTTCGTACCCGGCAAGCCCGACAAGCCGTAACGACTCGACAGCTTTCGCCTTGCGTTCCGCTTTTACGATTCCTTGGATCTCAAGGCCGTATTCCGTATTCTGTAAAATCGTCTTATGCGGGAAAAGGGCGAAGTTCTGAAACACCATCCCGATTTTCTTCCGCCGTACTTGACGAAGCTGTTCTTTATTCATGCTGACAATATCTTCTCCATCGATACGGATTGAGCCCATCGTCGGATCAATCAACCGGTTCAGCATCCGCACCAATGTGGATTTCCCACTTCCTGAAAGACCCATGATAACAAAAATTTCTCCGTCATATACGTCGAATGTAGCGTTTTTCACGCCTACTGTCGCGCCCGTAGACTTGAGGATTTCACTTTTCGACTTCCCCTCATTCAACAGTTGCGCCGCGCGCTTACTGTTTTTACCGAAGATTTTTGTCGTATTGACCACTTCGATTTTCTTTCTAAGTTCTGTCATGTGTACACTCCCTAAACTTTCGAAACTCGTCGTCTACTAGTATATGCATAAAATTTTCTCTTTACAACCGTTATTTCGAAATAAATCGTTTGTACGGTAAAAACTGTACAAAGTTTAAACTTATCGTTACACTTGAAATGCGGGTATAATACGCTTAGGTTAGTGATTGGGGAAAATTAATCCCAGACAGCGGAGGGAATGCATTATGGACGGTAAAGAAACACTCGACAAAGCACGCGAGCGGATCATTGAAACAATCGCGCAAAACATACATCTATACGGTCTCACACCTTCTGCCGGCAGACAGTACGGCACAATGTTCTTCCACGACGAGCCAATGACATTGGACGACATGACTGAAGAACTTGGCATGAGCAAAACAAGCATGAGCACATCCGTCAGAGCGCTGGCCGAACTGAAGTTGGTTGAGCGGGCATGGATACGCGGTGTCCGTAAAGACTTGTATCAAGTGAAAGACGATTGGTACCAAAGCTTTATCAATCTATTTTCAATCAAATGGCGCAGATCCATTTCACTCCATTCTGTCGCCGTCAGAAAATCGCTGCGCGAACTGGAACAGTTGAAAAACAATCCCGACATCAGCGAAGAGCTTAGGACAATCGTCGAAATGGACATCAGCAAGCTCGAATACGTCCGTGACTACTTCGAATGGATGGATCGCCTCGTCGACGCCTTCGAAGACCATGACATTTTCGATCTCGTCCCCTTGAAGGAGCATGGGGAATAAAAGAAGACCCCACACAAAAAGGCGGCCCCTTATTATGATAGGGACCACCTTTTTTCATTTGCAGAAATTCTTTATTGACGCATAAAACATCGCAGAAACGCATAAATCGCTTTACATGCGCATAATTTACGAAAATCGCGCATAAATGTTGTTTTCGGCGCATAAACCGTTGCAGAAACGCATAAGTGACTGCAAAAGCGCATAAAACCCTTAAACGAATCCCCATTGCATTCGTAAAACAGTTATAATAGATTTACTGATGCGCCTGCATATAAAAAGGAGGCATTCGAATGAAAACTAAAATACCACTATTGATGCTCCTGCTCATCATCGGTTCAATGTCACTCGTTTTTTCCTTGACTCTATCACTCCCGAACACGATTGAATGGATTTTGCTGATTTTGGGCGTCCTGCTCAATGTCACAAGCGCGGTCAGCCTCATGATTATAGGCGTCAAAAAAACAAGAGGCTCATAATGGCTGTTTCGAAGTTGGAATCCACTTCGGAACGGCTTTTTTCAACCGCCCATTTTGCCCCTCCCACTAGTCATATACATAAGGGATAGACGTTGGCATGGGGGGCTTATTCATGAAATTGATTACCATTTTGATCATTGCAGTAGCAGCAAATATCGATAACTTGGGAATTAGTATGGCATACGGTTTACGAGCCAACCGGATTCCGTTCCGATATAACTTGATAATTTCACTCATTTCGACGGTATGTGCATTCGTTTCCATATTTGCCGGAAGCATGCTATCCGATATCCTATCCAGGTCCACCTCCAACTTGATTGGAGGTATTCTGCTAATCGGGCTCGGTCTTTGGGTTGTAAAGAAAACAGCAAGCCCTTCAAAGGACGATACCCGAAAAATGGACTTCATCAATTGGAAAGAGTCGATCGTTCTAGGCTTCATCTTGGCCTTAAATTGCCTTTCCATCGGTTTTAGTGCAGGCGTCACTGGTATAGAACCGTACTCGACAGCACTTGCAATCGGCATATTTTCATTCATTTCCATAATACTTGGCGTTCGGCTCGGCGAACATATCGGTACAAGCTGGCTGGGACAACAGGCAGAGCGCATCGGCGGCATGCTCCTAATGATAATTGGTGTAATTGAGATATTCATCTAGGAGCACTGTGGCCCGTGTCAGGACATTTATGCACAATGCGGCGCTTTTATTTGTATATAAACAAAAAAGATGACTGCAATATCAGTCACCTTCACTTCCAAAAATATTCACTTTGCGTTAAGCGTATTTGTCAGTTCATCGTAATCAACAGTTTTCAATAAACCATTGGATTGCATCTTCTTCACAAATTGTAAGAGTTCCATCTTCATCTTCATGATCTCGATGTCCAGGAATTCCTTTTCGCATTTTACCTCTGTTTTTGCTATCGTCATCCCCTTCACACTCCTTTTGTCCTGTTATAGTTAGATGAATCACCATGGCTTGGGACTATTAACTATAATATATCACGTGGTGTCCTTCTAAAGAAGTATAACCGGTTGGGACATTTTTTTCAAAATCGGCGTTTTTTTTCGCTTTTTCAAGAAAAGTTTCTCACTTTGCATGTTTATGCTTTATACTGTAAATTAAGATAAGATAGATAAAGAGAGGGATCGGCAAATGAAAATAGGTCATTTGATACGTGCTGAACGCGTACGGCAAGATATGAAGCAAATTGTCCTGGCCAAAGGAATTTGTACGCCATCTTATTTATCAAAAATCGAACGGAATCAGATTGAACCGAGTGAAGACATTACAGAGATGCTGATGAAGCGGCTGGGGATGGACCCGGGGAAGTTGCAGGAAAATGATGAGGAAATGGAACGCGAGTTTGAGAAGATGTTGTTGAAGACGTATCGTGAGGTTATGACAGCGAGAGATTTAAATTTCACAAGAGAAAAATTAGAGTATCTTGAGCTAAACGTCCCCCTATTTGAAAACGATTCTTTACATTTTACTTATTCGCTTATTACTTTCCGATTTAATATGATAGTAAGAATTGATTCAGAAAAACTCAAACAAGAAATTAATTTACTTGAAGAATCGATTGATAATTTTGATGTATACCAACTTTATTTGTTTCATTTAAACAAAGGGTTATTCTGTTATAATACTGGCAACGTAAAAATGGCCATACATTATTATGAGTTACTACTCCATAAGCTGGAGTCGTTACCTATTGGAGAATGGGAAAAAGCTGAATTTAATTATATAATTGCTGTATTTTATGCATCCGATGGGCATACATTCAATTCAATTGATCATGCTAGACTTGCACTTAATTTTTTCCGAGAACATCTATTGATGAGTAGAGTGTTAGACTGCTATATTCTTATCGGGATTTCTTATAAAAGAAGCGATAAGTTCCAAGACGCATTGGAAGCATATTCAAAGGCTATGCAAATTAGCGAAGAATTTAATTTACATAGCGAAAAAGGGATTATTTATCATAATCTAGGCACCTTGAATAGTAGTATGGGAAATAGGGAACAAGCCATCGAATATTATAAAAAGAGCATCGACTATAAAATAGATCCTTCTGAAAAGCCGATTACGATTCTATGCTTAATTGAGGAATATTCAAAAATGAATGAACAGAGTCTTGTTAGCGAATGGGCAGATAAAGGGATTGCATTGTATCATCAGTTAAAAGATGAAAACGAAGTTTCTTACTTCCATCATTTCAGTCTATATAAATCGCTGCATAGTAAAGAAGGATTGTCTGTAGATATTGCAGAGGCAACAATTCAACATTTTAAAGACATTCAAAACTTCAGGTATATTCACAAATATTGCATTTCTCTGGCAGAATGGTACTATAATAATAGGAAATATAAGCTTGCATCTACCTTCTATCGGGAAGGGAATAAGTATGGCTATATTGATAGAAAAATAGACAAATGGGAGGATATATAATGAAAAAAGTTGTATCGATTCTTTTACTAGTTATTATTTTAGGTATGACAGCTCAAAATAATACAGCTTCAGCCAGTAGTGCTGACCAAGTTCCAAAGGTTATGAAAGCTTTCTCTTACACAATCCAAAAATGATCAAAAGGAATGCTCCGTTATGGACGCATTCCTTTTGCTTTTATTTCAGCACCCATGAACATTCTCCACCACAACCGATATCCCCTGCCCCACTCCGATACACATCGTCGCTAATCCCCTTCTGGACTTTCTTCTTTTCATTTCATGAATCAAAGTTGTCAAAATACGAGCCCCGCTTGCTCCGAGTGGATGTCCCAAAGCAATGGCTCCGCCGTTGACATTGACTTTATCGATATCCAGTTCAAGTTGTTTTACACACACCAATGATTGGGAGGCAAATGCTTCATTTATTTCGATGAGATCAAAATCAGCTGGTCCCCAATTGTGTTTCTTCATCAATTTTTTTGTTGAATAAATCGGACCCAGCCCCATGATGGATGGTTCCAACCCGGCTGTTGCGGAGCCTACGTATTTCACGAGAGGCTTCAAGCCGTGTTTCCGGGCAAACTCGCCGCTTACGAGCAGCAAGGCAGACGCTCCGTCGTTCACGCCAGTTGAATTTCCAGCGGTGACTGTTCCTCCTTGGTAGATTGGGGATAATACGGATAGTTTTTCTTTTGTTGTATCGGATCTCGGATGTTCATCCTTATCTATGACATGTACTTTCCCTTTCCTATCCGTGATAGTGACCGAAATGATTTCATCCAGGAATTTCCCATCCTCAATCGCCTTTTTCGCCTTTTGCTGGCTGTTATACGCAAAGTCATCTTGCTCTTCCCGCATCACCCCAAAACGTAATGCGACATTTTCAGCCGTCATCGGCATCGGCTCCGTGCCATATAAACGATCCATATCTGGATTAATGAATCTCCAACCGAGCGTTGTATCGTGCATTTTCATGTCACCTCGAGGAAATTCCGTTTCAGGTTTTTTCATCACGAAAGGGGCTCTTGTCATGCTTTCGACACCGCCGGCAATGACGGCCTCGCACTCCCCTGATAAAATGGAACGGGCTGCCAAACTGACCGCATCCAAACTCGAGCCACAGAGCCTGTTGACGGTCGTGCCGCTGACACTATTCGGGAAGCCCGCAAGCAACAGGGACATCCTTGCCACATTCCGATTCTCCTCCCCCGCCCCGTTCGCATTTCCAAATATAACGTCATCGACCAATTCCAATGGCAAATCCGGATTCCTTTCGGCCAATCCCTTTAGCACAATTGCCCCTAAATCATCGGGACGGACATCCTTCAATTGCCCTTTATATCTTCCGATCGGAGTCCGAACCGCATCGATCATAAACACTTCCCTAACCATTTTTACACCCCTTTACTTTTTAGGTGCCTGTACAGCAAACTATTCTGATTATGCACTACAATTGCATAAAAAATGTTGAGAAGCCATCCATATCAATCTTTGGATGACCCCTCTCAGTATTAATATAACTAAAATCGAATTGTCATAAATGGACCTTGCACAGGCACCCAAACAATTCCCGTACAATTTACAGCAGCCCTTTTAGCTCCGCCAAGTATGTTACGACGGATGTGTCGTTGAGGAGTTTGAGGAGGAGGCCGAATAGGATGATGACAAGGACTGTGTAGGCTGCGTAACCGTGCAGTGGGTCGATTCCTTTTGGCTTTTTGGATAGGAGTACGCTGATTACATACCCCGGTGAAAGCATAAGGACATAGATGAAACTAACGATCAACAGAAAAATTCCGTACCAATAAGATTTCATTAGCAGCAAAAATAGGGCAACGAGGCCGATAACGATTGCTGGTAAGGAATGCGCACCATACAATGCCAACGTTTGTTTAAATGGATAGGCTGGGCCAAAGTTCTTTCCGATAATGAAAAGTCCGAATGAGACGATTGCGATGCACACTGCCACAAACCCCGCCACATTTAGGAAAACCGATGAGAATGAAGGGCCGCCATCACCGTCAGTGAGACTCACAAACCCAGCTGGTTCAAGTGTTAATCCCTTAAGTATCGAAAAAAATGACAGACCAAAAAGGATTGCATATAGAAACAATGAAATGAAGCCGTTCCTGAATTCATCATCCTGTTTCGTAAGGCTGATCGAAGGATGTTTCACATGTTTAACAAAATAGGACCAGTACGCTTTCGTCAAATTGCTCACATTCTCAAGATGAACATTCGATTCCGACTTCACAATAGTCGCTTCAACTGCCGTCTGTCCATGGTGATGTGGCAATTGATCTGGATAGCCGTCCACTGGCTCAGTCATCCTTATGCCGCAGTTTCCGCAAAACCGTCCATTCGCATGCTCATTCCCGCAATTCGTGCATATCAATTTTTCTCCTCCTGTTTATTTGTCGGTACTTCATCCAAGGTTACGGTAACCGATCCAGATTACTAGCGTCCTATAGCTACTCTATTACGACGGCCTACTAGTTACGACAGATTTTCAGAAATTGGGCACAAAAAAAAGCACGCAGATCGTATTGATGATTTACATGCTCATTGATTGAAGCGATGGATTTCTTTATATGATCGTTTGATTTCAGGACAATTACCGTGCTTATCCCTTGCCATGCGGCGGGCCAACATCTGGTCCGATGATAGTGACGAAATTGCTGGCGCTTGCCGTGCCCATGGATGGCGCAAATGCCGCAAAACCGAGGACGAGGCAGATCATCAGTAATTTCTTCTTCACAGTTCTTCACCTCCTTTCACCTCCATCGTTAACCGCTTGTATGCGTGGATGCAAAGCTCTTGGTATTTGTATGCATTTTTGTATTTCTTGTTGGCTTCATAGTGGAGGGAGATGTGGCGGACGGCGTCCTTCAATGCTTTCCAGTCTTCATTTGCATGTAGATGGCGGATACTGTTTTTCATCTTCTGTTCATACAAATCGTATTCGTGAAGGATATGGTAGAGCTTTGCCTCGAAATAGTCAAGGCGAGCCTTCTCTAATTCATTCTGGATGGAACCTTGCAGTCGATTCATACTTTCCCGCACTGCCAGCAGGTCACCGAGGTGGAATAAAATCCTTAATCTCAGTTGTTCTGAATCAAACAGATTTTTGCTCTTCAACTGTTTTTTCACTTCAATGCATGTATTAATCATTTTCAGCGCATCCGTAAATTCTTTTTCTTCCATCAGAGTGAAAGCTAAATTATGATAAAGCCGTCCATGCGTCTCCATCACTGAATTCCCCAAAACACTTAGTCCCTTGTCAATATACCGTTTCGCTTCTTTCGTCTTATGCTGTTCGAGGTAAAGTGACGCAATCAGGTTATAGCAATCCCCCGACTTCGCCCAGTTATGCAAGTGCATGTATTGCCGTTTTGCACGTTTTGCATAGATAAGTGCTGTCCCATAATCATAGAGCTGAAAGAGTGCCAAGGAAATATTATAATTTATTTTCGCTGAAAGGGATTTCTCCCGCGTCAAGTATAAGGCGTCTTCGAAATGGGAGATGCTCGCCTCGTAATCTTTTTTGAAATAGTAAAACAGCGCTGATGTATACGTATATTTTTCAAAGAGAGACCTGCTGGCGTTTTCGAAGAATTTTTGTGGGATGTAGGCGATTTCTACAGAGTAATGGACTTGAGCTTCGGGGATACGGCCTACTTTAACTAGTTCGATGTATTTCAATAAATTGAACATTATTTCCTGATTGATGGAGGAGATATATGCAAATTGCGAGCCATGCTTGTTAAAAAACTCAGGGATCCCGTTCATATCCGATAGCAGCTCTTCATATTCCAACAATCGTTTTTGGAGACTTGCATCGTCTTCATGTATTTTTTGGAAATATGCTATTGGCACTTCAAGCCTGTTTGCAAGTAAGGCAAGTACATCGCTGGATGGTTCAAAACGGCCACTTTCAATATTGCTATAGTGGGAAGTGGAAATGATTCCGGAGCTCACTTCCTTTTGCGTGAAACTGTTACTCTCCCGAAGTCTCCGTAATCGACTGCCAATATGCATTTGGACATCCCTCCTTCTTTTCTTTCTTCTTATCATTATAGGCAATTTATTAGATTCATTCAATATATATTCTACCTATTCCCAATTTTCATTCTTTTGAACTTGTTTTGAAGATAGGCAAATGATTCTTCCATATCTATAGGGAAAATCCACTATGCATTTTGTTCTATTAACTTTTTTATCATTTCATTAAGACGACCACCTATTTACCTAGTAAGCAGCATCAATTTTTGTGTATGTACAAAAGAATTCCGGCTTTTCGTTCAATAAAACGGAAAGATACATCGTGAAACTATTGTTATCGCAAAATTTTAACTATTACACCAAACATGCTATAGTTTAAATATGTTGGACAACATACAATTTGAAGGCAAACTGGCCAGTTGTCTTCACAAAAGGAGCGAGTAACGTGAAAAGATTCGTCTCACTTGCAGTCGTAGGAATTCTCGTTATCGGTATCCAGTCCCCTGCCCAAGCTTCAACCGTCCAGCAACTTAAAAATGAGATTTTGACGATGCAGCCAGGTGTCTCTGCAGATGAACTACAGAAGCTTATCGAGGAGCTAGTCTTTTCCACTGGCATGAGCGAGAATGAGATTTATGAGCAAATGTACAAGGAGATGGAAGAGCAAAACCGGTTGGCTAATGAAGAGGCGGAGCAGTTAGCTGAACAATTCGGCGAAACTGACGAGGCAGCCCCCCAAGGTGGAGGATCCGCATTGTATATCGTCGGGCTAGCGCTCGCGGCGATTTCTACTATACGCCGTCCGCCACCGCCTACATCAATCACGGTCAAGTCGGATTATACTATTCAAGCGGCACGATTGTAAAATCAATCTACCCTTCCGGAGTCCGCAGCGATTCCGCTAACGTCAGGACGGTGGACATAGGTGCTGTCGTGAAATCCATTTCAACTTCGAGTACGAACAAAACCAATGCAACTACCTGGTCGTATACCCAAATCGGACAGCCGTACTCATTGAACTTCGCGAACTACCGGAACACGGGACATTCGGGCGCGGAAAACCGCTCTAAACTCATTTGGTCGGCTTTCCAATTGCATGGCGGACTTGACTTGGATGTAGACAAAGGTTTCGGAGTCTATCCTCGGGATGTCCGCGACGACACTCAGACAAGTTTCCTACGACAAATCTAACTCTCAAAAGCGGGCACCTGCCTAGGAGCGACAGGCATAAATCAAAGACGCAGCGTGGCGTTTTTTGCTGCAGGGCAACTTTGACTTTGCCCCGAGCTTCTGGCGCCAGAAGACTAGAGCAAAAAAGGGGCTGTCCATCCGAGGTCAGCTCCTTATTTAGCTACGGGAGGTTTCGATGGATGGATAAGAAATGGTTAGTAATTGGCATCATGGCCTTGTTTATCGCAGTTGCAGGAAAGACTTATTACACTTTTAGCCGCCAGCAGTCGGCCGATTTCCTTTCGAAGGATGACCCTATTTTATTGACGGATGTTGCAGCTATCCTATATTTCTCAACGACAGCGGATCAGGACATGAATCGGGATGGTCTTAGCTTTGCTGTTTTTGTCGATTCTGATGGGAATACGAAGCTATGGGAAATGGATGGCTTGGAGCTTGGGACAGTTTTCGTCTTGGAGGATTCGATCTTTTTGGAGGACCGAGGCCATGTGTATGTGGTCCATTCTGACGAGACCAAAACCTTTGCCATGCCCACAGAGGAACATACGGGCGAAGTGACCGATTATAATGAGGATGATGGCCGTTTTTACAGTGTCTATAATTCCGGCTTCACAGAGGATGGCGGCTATGCTTCGAATATCAGATTCGGAAATGAAAACGGATTTGAAACGATTCACATCCCCCACTATATGCAAATGTCCGGCAAGGCTGACGGAAACTTGCTCATGGTGATTGAAGACGATGATGGACTGTCATTGCAAAAAATGCCCCTACAAAAAGACGGCAAACTTCAAAAAATCGTATCGCTCGGACCGATCGGCGAACGAATCGGGATGGCATCGATCCTAAAGGAAAACGACTACTATTATCTAGTGATTGCCGACACAGAAAAAATGACATGTGACGTGTATCGTATTCATGAAAAGACGGAGGAAATCGAAACGTTTCCTTTATTCAATTATAAGGACATTGAAGATTATATCGTCCGCATTCCCTATAACCTCCGAAACGCAGCGGCAGTCTATGATGGGAACCTGTATTATGTGGACGGGATCGGCGATGTGCATGCGTTCGATTCGAAAACTGGTGAAGTCCGTCTCGCATTCACTCTTGAAGGGGCAAGTCAAGGACAAATGAAAATGTCCGAGCAAACGTATTTCCAAGACGGAAAACTTCACTTTTTCCGCTACAATCAATCGTCCGCAACACACGCAATCGATACATACGACTTGCGGACTGGAAAACTGCTGAATGAACTTTCGCTTACAGGTCTCGACACCATGTTCGACTACGTGCAACAAAAGAAAAAGCGAGTTTCCCCTTATGATTTTATAGTAAGGTGAAAGCGGTGCCTGTGCAGCAAACAATTCAGATTATACATCACAATTGCATATAGATAGTTTCAAGTCCAATCGCGCCAGGGGTAATTGGATTTTTCACGCGTGATTATCCAACAAACCGAATAATAATAATAATAATTGCATCTTGCACAGGCACCGACACAATTCTGATTATGCACTACAATTGCATAAAAAAATACGAGAGACCATCCGATTCAATCTTCAGATAGCCTCTCGCTGTATACATATAATAAAAATCGAATTGTCATAAATGTGCCGTGCACAGGCACCGATTAGACGTAAACCTTCCGGACGTACCGGGAGGTGAAGGCGCGCATGGTGGAGAAGTAGCCGAGCTGCAGTTCAACGGTGTCGCCGACTTTATATGACTTGTTGCTGTCGGTAACGTCGAGCATGAGATGGTCGGAACTGGCGCCGAGGATGATGATGTCTTTGTCTACAGGTGTTGATGTTTCGACGTCGAAATCTTGTTTCCCGAGTGCGCAGATCACCTTCAGCCGCGTGCCCCGATCCGTAAATGCCGGACTTTTGCCGTACGAATCGACGCCGACAGTCCCCCACGGCACGGATGGCTTCTCTTTCAGTTCGACAATTTCGCATTCCAATGTGAACACGTCTTTATGCGTTCCCGGTAAGAATGTGTAATTCGCGCGTTCCTTGCCGAACAGCAGCGATTCGCCTAGGCGCAAGTTGTTGACGCCTTCACTGATGCCGCCTTTCATCATCAAGTCAAGCGTCGCGGAGTTTCCGCCGCTGACGACTTCCAATTCCCTGCCTATCGTCTCGCCAATCGTTTTAGATAGCTCCATAAGCGCCGTCATCTTCTCCGAATCGGATTGGATGAATGAAAAGCACGTCAAGTTAACCCCGATTCCATACAAATGGACACCCTTCATTTTCTCGGTTTCGAGTGCGGCACCAACAAGCTCGTCATGATCGATAAACCCTTCACGGATATCACCGAGATCTACCATCAAAATCACTTTATGGACTTTTCCTTTTGCAATCGCGGCGCCATTAATCGCCTGGATCGTCGCAAGCTCCGAATTGAGCGAAGCATCCGCGTACGTTACAAGATCGTCCACTTCGCTCATCATAGGCGGGCGGATGAGCCACTTCTCCGCAGCAAGCCCTTTCAATAGCTTTAAGTTCTCGACCCTCGAGTCACCAAGCCTCGTAATACCGCCCGCAACATATACAGCTGCAATTTCAGGATCCCCACCGAACACTTTCGTCACACCTGTTACAGCCATATTCCTTGCCGCGCATAGCTCCGTGACGGTACGGACATTTTCCAGCAAATGTTTTTTATTGACACGAACTAATGGATACATGCTGCCCCCTCTTAATTCCAGAAATCTGTTTTCTCTTTAAGGCCGATCGATTTTGCTTTGAAGACAGGGTTCTTCCCTTCCTTCTTCTGTCTTGTAAAATCATCGAGACATTTAAACGCTGTCCCTCCAAGAAGTAAGATGATCGGAATGTTAATCAATGCCATGATGCCCATCAGGACATCTGCAGTGTTCCAAGCGACCGAGAAATCAAGTTGAGCGCCGAAGAAGACGATGACGACGGCAGACAGTCTGAAGATTGTCAGACCTGTTTTGCCGACATCTTTTTTATTCAAATACTTAAGATTCGATTCTGCATAGAAGAAGTTCCCGATAAGAGATGTAAACGCAAAGCAGAACAATGCAAACGTGATGAACCAAACACCAAATTCCCCGAATGTCGATGACAGGGCCGCTTGTGCGTACGGAACGCCCGCCATGTCTTCAGTAGGTACAACGCCAGAGCTCAACAGCATGAACGCCGTTGCCGAACAGATAAGTAGCGTATCGATGAACACGGACAGCATTTGTACAAGTCCTTGCTTCGCAGGATGGGAAACGCTAGCAGCTGCAGCGGCGTTTGGTGCAGAACCGACACCCGCTTCGTTGGAATAAAGACCGCGTTTAATACCGTACATGATGACGGAACCGGCAAAACCGCCGAATGCCGATTTGAAATCAAATGCCTGTGTAAAGATGTCTACGAACATACCTGGCACAAGGTCCAAATGCATGATAACCATAATTAGAGCTACGCCAATGTAGGCAATCGCCATGACTGGAACGATGATACTTGTAATTTTGCTTAATGTTTTCCCGCCTCTGAAAATACTCAAGCCTGTTAGAAGCGCCAAAATCGCACCTACGATGAGCGGTGTCGATGAATTGTAAAATGAGTATCCCTCAAATGCTGATGCGATGTTGAAGGAAGCAACCATATTGAATCCGCCCATATACGTTAAAATGAGGGCCACAGCGAAAACGACACCTAGAAATCTGCTTTTCAGCGCCGCTTGGATGTAGTAGGCTGGCCCCCCGTAAGAGCCGCCTTCCTTGTCCCGCTTTTTATAGATCTGTGCGAGTGTACTCTCGATGAACGCGGAAGCGCCTCCTATGATCGCGATGACCCACATCCAAAAGACAGAACCTGCCCCACCGAGTACAATTGCCGTCGAAACTCCGGCAATATTTCCGACACCGACACGGGATGCGGTCGAGACCATCAATGCTTCGAAAGCGGAGATCGAATTTTTATCTTCTTTCGGTTCCGTTACAAGTTTAACGGATTCCTTGAATAGCCTGAATTGGACAAACTTCGTACGGATGGTGAAATAAAGACCAGCAACAATCAAAAGAATAATAAGTATATAGCTATATAACCACGTACTAAAGCTATCAATTAAATTATTATATAATTCCATGTGATACACTTCCTCTCGTGAAATTTTGATATTTTCATGAATCCGCTTTCATTTCAAAAAGCTGTCATATACTTTTCGTATTCTATTACAATATAGCTTTTTTGTCGAATATTCAATGTTAATAAATGTAAGATGTAGCTTTTTTATCATAAATTCTCGGTGAAAAATACTTTTATCTTGATATTAAAATGAATTGATTTTTGACGAAGTATAGAGTAGTAAAAGAGAGTTACTACAATAATCATTGGAGAGGAAGAACGATAGTGTTTACTAATATTCGTACAAAGCTCATTTCAGCGTTTACTTTAATTTTAATCATCCCCGCGGTGAGCATTGGTTTCTTATCGTACAATAGTGCGAAAAACGCAGTAGAAAATCAAATAATGGGGGAATCCACCAATAACATCGGTATTTTAAATACAACGATCAACAATACACTTACCCCGAAGATCAATGATATTGAAACGTTGAGCGAGCAAATAACAGCAGGTCAGTATGATGGAAAGGAAAGCATGGAACTGCGCAGGAAACTGGCTCAATATGCGGAATTACATCCTGAAATTTTGAGCATTTATGTCGGGACGGAGAAAGGAAACTTCGTTCAAGAGCCGATCATTAACGACACGACTTCCTATGATCCTCGAACGCGGGATTGGTACAAGCAGTCCATGGAGCATAAAGGTGAAGTCCATATTTCGAAACCTTATGAGGATGCTACTGAAGATGCCATGGTTGTTACAATTTCAAAAACGACGAAGGATAATTCCGGCGTCATTAGTGTTGATATTACATTGGATTTGCTTGATCAGATTGCCCGTCAAGTGCATATCGGCAAAGATGGATATACGATGTTGTTGGATGAAGATATGAATTTCATTTCCCATCCGACGAGCGAGGCAGGCACTTTTGCAGAGGAAGATTTCTATCAGAAGATGTATGAGAAGGAAAGTGGACATTTTGATTATCTTTTACAGGGCAATAAGAAGTTCATGACGTTTGTGACGAATGAACTGTCCGGCTGGAAAATCGGGGGAACGCTCTATGAGTCGGAGATGGAAGATGCTGCCGCTCCCATTCTGAAGACGACAATGATTGTTATTGTCTTAGCATTGATTGTCGGTGTCTTCATCGTTTATTTCGTCATACGGTCCGTCCTTCGACCGATCAAGGATTTGAGGAATAAAGCGATCACAATCAGCAATGGAGATTTGACCGAGGAAATCGTCATCCGGTCGAAAGACGAAATCGGACAGTTAGGGCACGCATTCCGAGATATGCAGGATAGCCTGAAGAACTTAATTGGGAATATCGAGAAGAACACGGAGTTCGTTGCAGCTTCATCTGAACAATTGACGGCAAGCGCAGAACAGACGACTTACGCTACTGAACATGTTGCGGCAGCCATACAAGAAGTTGCGGGCAACGCGGAAAATCAGATGAATAGCATCGAAAAGAACGTCCAGCTGATCGAACAAGTGACGGAAGGGATTGCACATATCGCCGAGCGCTCGTTGAAAGTATCAGAACTCGCAATCCACACAATTACACAGGCTGAAATCGGCGGCCAAGCGGTGTCCGATACAGTGAATCAGATGTCTTCCATCCAATCTTCCGTATTCGAGTCAAACAGGATGATCAGCTCTTTATCAGAACGGTCCAAAGAAGTGGGTACCATTTTGAACGTCATCACCGGCATTGCGGAACAGACGAATCTACTCTCCTTGAACGCCGCCATCGAAGCGGCACGAGCAGGCGAACACGGAAAAGGATTTGCAGTCGTCGCCGATGAAGTGCGGAAACTTGCAGAGCAATCACAGCAATCCGCCTCGGAAATCCACAACATTATCCAAGGCATCCAGCAGGATACTGAAAGCTCCGTCAACATCATGGCGAAAGTGACGGAGGACGTCAAAGAAGGAATGGCCGTCTCAAATGAGGCAATTGAAAAGTTCCAGCAAATATTGGACAGCACTCAAGGCGCCGCACCACAAATGGATGCCATTTCCGAAACGGCGCAAACCGTTCAATCGGCAATCCAAGAAGTGAACGACACAGCAAACGAACTCGAAAACATGGCAAAAAGCAACGCCTCTTCCTCCGAAGAAGTAGCCGCCTCCACCGAAGAGCAGCTCGCATCCATGGAAGAAATCACAGCATCCGCCAAAACCCTCTCCCATATGGCAGAGGAACTGCAAGAATTAATCTCAAACTTTAAGCATTAAGTTGAAGCTTGCCTTATCGGCGTCTCTCTTTCGGTGCCTGTGCAGCACATACTTATGACAATTCACTACTATTTATATAAATGCAAAAAGAAGTCGGCCAAGGATTGATCTGGTCGGCTTCTTCATTTATTTTATGCAATTGTAGTGTATTATCTGAATAGTATGCTGCACAGGCACCGTTTTTTACCAATCTCTTTTCATTTACATATCAATACAGTTACAAATCGATAAAAACGAGGAAAGGGGGTATACAATAGCAGCAAAATTATTTTTTAGAGGTGCATATACATGAAAAAGAAAAGGTTGACGTGGGTGGATGTCACGAAAGGGTTTTTGATGATTCTGGTCGTCATCGGGCATTATCCGGGGGAGCTCGATTTTCCGCTTGCGAAGTATATTTACTGGTTCCATATGCCGGCGTTTTTCATTTTAAGCGGGTTATTTTTCAAGCCGGTTCTGGAGAAAGGACTGATGAAACCGACCATACACAAGCGGTTTATGCAGTTAATTGTCCCTTACCTGTTTTTCCTTGTCAGCATTACGCTGATCCGTTATGGAATGGAAATCGGTTCAGGTAATCGGGATTTATCATGGTATCTCAATGATTTATGGACGCTTGCCGTAGGCGGACGTTTTATTCGCGGAGCGTACGGAGTCTTCTGGTTTGTCACAACGTTATTTTTCACCTATTTATTTTTCTTAGGGCTCACGAAATATTTCAATCGAACGAAGCAGTTCATTATTCTTGGCATCTTCTATATAATTGCCCATTTTGAAAGCATCTTCGCCATGCATGTCATCGGCGGAAAACCATCCGATGCGGCGCAATCCATTCCGATGATTTGGAACATCGATGTCGCGCTCATGGCGATTGTCTATTTCGCCATCGGCTATTATATGAAAGATCTTTGGATGGATATTTCGAAGCGATGGATGATTGCGGCATTGCTTGTGAGTGCGACTGCTGTTTCTCTCGATAGTTTGCATATCATCGACTACCGGCTTAGCATGAAGTTTTTGAGGTATGACCATTTCATATTGGATTTGGCCATCCCCATTTCATTTACGATCCTTTTGGTAGGTGCATTCCAGTTCATCACAGCACGTTTGTCGCTCAACTGGCTGCGGAAAATCGAACAGCATTCGCTATCCATCATGTATTTGCACATCTTTGCAGATATCATTTTGAACGATTATTTCACATACGGCATCATCGGATTCACAGCCATCGGGGTTTTCATTCCCATTATCGTTTCAATTTTAATCAAAAAATTGCTGCCACATGGAAAACTTCTGCTTGGTGGATTTTCTCCGAAGAAAAAATCGGAGCCAATTCCAACGTGAAAAAAGCTGGACCTCCGCGGAGGTTCAGCTTTTTTACGTATATCACCTTCTAGTATGAAGCCTGTTCACCCACATTTTGTACCCTTCCCCATTCAAATGCAGACCATCAACCGTGAACTTCTTGTCCAGTTGGCCGCTCTTATTAGTAAAATTCGAATGCAGATCGATATACCCAACTCCATTTACATCCGCAATCCGTCGCAAAATGGCGTTGAATTGTTTTACTTTTTCATTGGATATTTCATTCCCAAAAAGACCATTATTCACCGGCAGAATTGATTGAATAAAAAGCCGGGTATCCTTCCCATCGAAAGAATCGACAATGGCATTGACTCGGCTTTCAAAATCCTTGGCATCTGTTCCATACCGGATATCATTGACCCCGATCATTACATACGCCTCTTTCGGATTCCGGTCCGCGACTTCCCCAATCCTGTCCAACACACCCTTTGCCACATCATTCCGAATTCCCCGATTCAGTACGACTTCATCTGGAAAATACTCTTGAAACTCCCCGTAATCGGTAATGCTATCCCCGATGAACACCTTATCCACATCACTCGCTGCAGAATATTCGAAGACACTTTTCTTCGTAAAATAATAAGCCGAATCCCTCTTTACGGAAGGCGCAGATTGCATTTTTGTCTTCACAAATTCGATTCCACCAATCTTATTCACAACATAACTGCCTGTTCCGATCAACAGGACATTTAAAAGTAATGATATAACCAACAAAACAGTTCCTTTTTCCAATACAGACACTCCTGTTCCTCCAATAAAACTTGCTATACCCCCATTCTCACGAGAAATAACAGGAAATTGTTTCGGTGCCTGTGCATGGTGCAATTATGACAATTCAACTTCCTGAATAAAAACACGAAAACTAACTGTTCAACCATTGATTTGATTGACTTCTCATTCTCGCTTATACAATTGTAGTGAATTGACGGAGTAGTGTGCTGCACAGGCACCGTAAAAAATGAAACTTCTTTCGCAATTGGTCGTAAACATATACAATGGTTGTTTACAGGGGGGTTCAGCTATGTCGTCTAAACTATCAAATTTATTTTTCGGCATGGGATGTCTGTTGCCGATTTTCGGTTTTGTTTTACTTGGTTATTTTTTCTTTAATCGGTCGTTTATGTTCGGCGCTGTCGCTGTAATCGTGTCCATTGTGGTGGGGCTTGCTTTATTAGGAAGTGCCAGTTTTATCGAGGAAAAGCAAAAAGCAAAACAACTGGAATTTCTAAATACCTTTCAACCTGCCCAATTTGATTTCCATAGACATAAATCTTTTCCTTCTTATGATTTATTAGCGAAAATTGCAATTGATGAACAGCAAGAGAATGTCTATTTATGGACTCCCGACTTGAAAAAGCAAGGATACGTCACAAAAGCATATGCCGGCATGTCTTACATAATCAACACCTATAGCTATTCCGACATTTTAGCGATCAATCTCATAGAGGATAATTACCAAAGCGACTCTGTGCAAAGAGACACACACTTCACCCAATTCTTACTGAATAAGCTAAAGCAGGAAGAATTCACAATAAGCAATGCAGAGAAACCATCCATCGATAAAATCAGTTCCTTGGATCTTGAAATCATCGTTGACGACAGTGCGAAGCCAAAACATCTAATTCGGTTTTATCATGCGCCGCACCTTCGGATACGAAAAGATTCACCAGAATATGAAGCCTATTTCAAAGAGCGACAGTATTGGTTTACAAAGTTGAAAGGTATTATTGAGAAGCAAAATGCTGTAGCTCATCATGTCGAGCCTCCGATTGAACCAATAACGCCTTCTGTCCATGTAGAATCTTCTGATACGGATGTAACGACAGAGAAGACGCAAATTACAGTGGAAGTTGCCACGAACCAATATTCACTCCATTTACATGAGGAGAATGCTTTAGAGGAAACCTCGGAAATCAAGAAAGTCGAGTCTCAACTTGAACAAAACACCGAAAAACCAAAATCTTACTTCGAACAATTGCTTGAGAAAAACAGAAGACAGCTACATGGCGATTATACTGACGATGAGAATTGAACCGGTGCCTGTGCATGATGCAATTATGACAATTCAACAACTTGAGTAAAAACACGAAGAAGAGCTGATCAAATATTGATTTGATTGGCTCTTCATTTTTACTTATGCAATTGTAACGTATTATCTGAATTGTGCGCTGCACAGGCACCGGAAATAATCTGAATACACTCTGCGTAGGGTTCTGAATTACGTCATAAAAGTCTCTTTAGTGATAGTATTTTCATATTATTGTAGGTATAATGGGGGAAGTACTATTCTTTATGTTTTCACTACTTTGGATTTAGTCAGGGGGAACTTCTTTGTTTAGGCAAAAAGGTAGCGTTCGAAAGAAAATTGTTCTAGGGACTTTGATTCCTATTTATCTCCTCACGATACTGTTCGGCTTTGTGTTTTATTACACGTCGATGCGCATTGTGGATGTGAATGTTATGCCGGAGTTTGAGAAATCGTTGAGCTCGGCGATGGATGATGTGAAAGAGAAAGTGACGGGACGACTTGTCAATCGCGCCTTGCAAGATAAGAATGCGCATAATCAGCTTTTACATATCATTAATGGCGTGAAGAAAAAGGATGGTGTGGAGAACATTTCCATACACAGTAAGGTGGACGGCGAAGATATGCTCCTTGCCTTCGCGGATTCGACCGATTATTTAGTGGAGCAGCCGTTCAATGAGAATCATGATAGAGCCTTGGATAAGGGCGAGGCGTTGTTCAGCGGCGTCTACAAAGATGAACATGGTGTACATAAGTCCCTTTATTATCCGATTCCGGAGTCGGATTCGATCATCGTTGTGAGCCAGGATGCTTCGTCAATCACTGATCTACAACGTACCATCATCATCGTGAGTATTTCTCTTGTTGTACTCGGCAGCATTCTTGGAGTCGCAATTCCTTCCATTATTTCTAGACAGCTTACGAAACCGCTTCAAGAATTGGTTCGGTTCACTGAGGTCATTGCGCGGGGCGACTTGACGCAAAAGATCCAATTGAAGAGCAAGGATGAAATCGGGCGGCTTGCCCATAGTTTCGATCATATGAAAAATGAATTGAGCAGCATGATCAAGCATGTAAATGAGGCGGCGGACAATGTCGTAAATTCGTCCAGTGAACTGGCGTCCAGCGCCGAACAGATGAGTGAAGTCGTAAACCAGTCAACAGTTGCAGCGCAGGAAGTATCATCGGCCAGTGAATCGCTTTCCGCAGCTTCCAATCAAAATCTGACAGCACTCGAGCAGATTACAGCGGGAATTCAGGACATCGCGAACTCTTCTTCAAAAGTGGCGGAAGAGACGTTGGAAGTATCTGAAGCAGCAGAACAAGGCAGCCAGTTAATCACCGACTCGATTGAGGGAATCCATACCATCAACGAATCCGTTCAGGCATCGATGAAAATTACGGAAACGATGCATATCCGTTCATCTGAAATCGAGAAGATCATCGGGATGATCACCGACATTTCCGATCAAATCAACCTACTTGCCTTGAATGCTGCAATCGAAGCAGCTCGTGCCGGTGATGCCGGTAAAGGGTTCAGTGTTGTCGCGAGCGAAGTGCGCAATTTGGCTGAGCAATCTGCCTCTTCGGCGAATCAGATCCGGGCGCTCATCACTGAAATGCAAAACGGCTCTCGTCAATCTGTAGAAGCAATGGCGAAAGTGTATTCCGACGTCGAACGTGAAACGGTCATCGTCAATGATGCAGGAAAAACATTTAGCAGCATCCTATCAAAAATCACAAATATCTCGGATAATGTTCAATCTGTTTCATCAACGGTCCAAGAAATTTCAGCCGGTTCCGAACAGATTTTAGCTTCAACACACGATACCGTCCACTCATTGGAAATCTCGTCCGGACATACACAAAATATCGCAGCTTCCATGGAAGAGCAGCTTGCATCAATGGAAGAAATGGTCGCAACAACGGATACATTACACGATTTGGCATATGAATTGAAAATGGAAATTAGTAAATTCAGAGTGGATGATGAAGTTCCAGATGATGAAGGTCAGAATGAGACGATGGGTGAAGATATTCAGAATGAAGAGGAAATGCCGGAAGATGAACCATCCGTGAAATAAAGCAACACCGCCTGTCAAATGATAGGCGGTGTTTTTTCAAGAAAAGCCGTACGTCAGATATTTTTCAAACTCAATGATCCACTGGCACAGTGTTTACCTGGTGCCAATCCTTGGCATTGCTCCTTGCATAGCCTTTAAAAAATTGAGATAATGATTGGAATATATTGCTTGCCTATTTGAATGATGGGGGTGATTCATAATGATCCGGGCAATTGTAGTGGATGATGAGCAACTCGCTTTACGTCATATGGTGAAGAAGCTGCAATCGATTATGACGGTTGAAGTTGTCGGTTCATTTTTGAATGCGCGTGATGTACTGAAGGAAATGAATAATCTTGATTTCAATGTTGTATTCTTGGATATTGAGATGCCAGGGTTAAGCGGGCTGGATTTGGCGGACTTAATCAACGACTGGAACAAGGATATTTTCATCGTTTTCGTCACGGCTTACAGGGATTATGCGGTGCAGGCGTTTGAACTGCATTCCATTGATTATTTATTGAAACCGATCATGTCCGAACGGCTGGAGAAAACGATATTTCGGATCCAAGAACAGCTAGAGATGCAATCCCTACAAAAGACAGACGCGCCACTTACTTCCAATGCCTTGAAAATTATCTGCTTCAAAGAATTTGCCGTATACTATCACAACACCCCCGTGAAGTGGAAAACTGGAAAGGTGAAGGAACTTTTCGCCTTTTTCATAACAAACCTCCAAGAGCCTATCCACAGGGATACTATCATTGAAACATTATGGCATGACGTGGAATACCAGAAAGCAAAAATTCAATTGCATACTTCAATATCATACTTGCGAAAAACATTGGATTCAATGGGTTATCCGAATGCCATTACTTTTTCAAACGGAAGCTATGTATTGGAAATCAAAAATTTCCAATGCGATGCACACCAATTCGAGCAAATCATAACAAACCACCCGCAAATAACAGATCGCAATATAGATATGTTCGAAGACATTGTTCTACATTATAACGGTGATTATTTGGAGAACAACGGATATGAGTGGGCGCTTGTGAAGGCACATGCAATCCGTCATAAACTGTTGCATCTTCTTCAAATGATGATTGATTTCTTCTCCGATCGAGATTTATTGAATAAAAAACAGCAGTATTTACAACTTCTTGTCTCCCTGAATCCCTATTCAGAGCATGCCGTCCAACAACTGATGCGTTTTTATATGGAGGCCGGCAATCGCGGAGAGGCTGTAAAAGTTTTTCATGAAATGAAAGACCTTCTCAACGAGGATCTCGGCATTTTACCGGACCAATCGACGACCGAGCTGTACGATTCTATCTTGAAGGGATAGATAAAAGGTGCCATTGACCTGTTAAGTCAGACATGGCACCTTACTTCATACCGGAACAGTAAATGAGACGGTTGTCCCGACACCGGGCTCGCTCGTGATCGTCAATCCTTTGCCGAATAGTTGCTGCAGTCGTTTATCGGTATTCAATAAACCAATTCCTTTACTTCGCCTCTCCGTTTTCTCTAATAGTTCCCGGAATTTCTCCTGCTCCATGCCTACGCCGTCATCCGCAATCGAGACTACAACTGATCCATCTTTCTCGTTAACTGAAATTTTCACAGCTCCACCATGCGGCAGGCGCAGAACCCCGTGGTTAATGGCATTTTCTACTAATGTCTGAATGGCAAACGGAGGAACAAGCACGTTGACATCCACTGCCAACTGCCATTCGACTTCCAATCTATCGCCAAACCGTTCCTCTTCGATAAATACATACGACCGGACGAGATCCAGCTCATTCTTCAATGGCACGAGCTTTTTCAAGTTCCTCGTTGTGAAGCTCGCATTCAAGTAATTACCGAATTCATTAATCAATTTCACCATCTTCTCTGGGTCCTCTTCACTCAGTGCCGCAATCGTGTTCAACGTATTATAAAGGAAATGTGGTTGAATTTGTGCCTGCAGCCATGCCGCTTCCATCATCACCCGGTCCGACATCGATTTTCCGAGATCTGTCAATGCCCTCACCCGCACAACCAATTCAACCTTATCTACCGGCTTGATAATATAATCGTTTGCTCCGTAATAAAATCCTGTTTGAATATCCTCCAACTGGCTGCGCGCGGTCAGCATCATGATGGGCAGTTCCGCCATACTGTATCGTTCTCGAATTTTCTCCGTTAATTCATAACCTGACATCTTAGGCATCATTACATCTGTCAAGACGAGATCCCATTTGCCTTTACTCAGCAAATTCAAGGCAGCCATCCCGCTCGTGCATGTCGAGACCTCAAATTGAGATGCCATCAAAATGCGCTGAACAATCGTTAAATTGAGTGGGTCATCATCGACAACAAGAATCCTTGGCAGCCCTTCCATTTGTAATCCTGTAGTCAATTCCAAACTTTTGGCAGGTACCTGATACAGCCCCGGAAGTTTCGGAATCAATCCCTTCCTTTCATCCCCTAAAGGAATCACAAATGAAAAAGTTGATCCCTCGGCAACAGTCGATTGCACATCCAACTTGCCGCCATGAAGACGAACGAGCTGCTCGCAAATACTTAGTCCAAGACCAATCCCCCCGCCCATAGCCGTCATACTGGAATCAGCCTGCTCATACGGAAGGAATATCGATTTCAACGTTTCCTTGTCGATCCCGATCCCCGTATCTTTCACGCTGACCCTCGCCATCTCCCCTTCCATTTCGGCGGAAATCGTAATTTCTCCGCATTCTGAATATTTCACCGCATTATGAATAAGGTTAAACACAATTTGAAACAGCCGATTTTCATCCGCCTTTACGTAAGGAAAGTCATCATTGATGTGAATGTTGAATGAAATATCCTTCCCCTCCGTCATAAGTCGCATCATGTCCACGACGCTGGCAACGACGGAGGAAAGATCAACGTCCGTGACAGTAAGCTGAATGTCCCCTTCTTTCAACTGCTGTATATCGAATAGGTCATTCAAGATATAGGACATCCTCTTACTGACGGAAATAAGCGTCTCCATATTCCTCTTGCTTTCGTCGGATAAATGCTCGCTTTCCGTCTCATAAATTGTTTGGGATATATTGATAATTCCATGTAACGGATTGCGTAATTCATGTGATGTGTTGGCTAGGAATTCATCTTTCTTTTGATTCACTCGCAGAAGCCTTGCCGCGAGTGCCTTACTTTCCTCGGCCGTTTGAAAAAATTGTTTGAACCAAAAAACAGCAAAACAGATAACAGCAATGATCATATTGAATGGATAATAAGGGAGAACAACCAATCCAATCGTATTGAAATATGCACAGACTACATTGACCGCAATGCTAATCGTTGCAAATAACAAATAGATGGAACCGCTCGTCCCCTTCGAAACGATTTTCAATAAACTGATTGGAATGAGGATTGGTCCCACAAAATAGAATAATATAAACAGTTTTTCCGAGACAGGCTTGATATCCAGTAGAAGAACGAAAACAAACGATGAATAGAGGAAAATCAACAATCTATATAAACGGGAAAGCAATGATGTTGCTTTCAACTCATCTTCAAGCAACTTTTTGAAGAAAAGTACAAGGAATAAAATACTTGTTGCATAAAAGAAATACACGAGCTTCATCCACCAAAACGGATGAATGGATGGGAATAAATAAAGTAAAATCCGATCATCATCCATAAGGATCGACATCGCCGCGCTTCCAAACACAATGGCTAAATACAATAACTCGCTTCTTCTTGAAAAACCGATGTAAATAATGATGGCGAAAACAAAATGCAACAGTAAGATGCTCACGGATAAAATTTGAGACATGAGTGCGACGGTGTGGCTTTTTTCAACCGCGGACGCATACCCGAATTGTATCGGTATCTGCATCCCGCTTCTTGTCGACGGACCATTGTCGGCAACTTGGATGGATAAATCAATAACGTCGACTTCGCTATCGAAAGTTACTTTAAAAGGTCGGACTTGTTGAATATAATCTCTTTCATTCGTCGCAACCTTTCCCTGCTCCATCACCTTTTCTCCATTAATAAAAACGGTCGATGCGGAACGTATATCTTTTATATATAACGTATATGGTTCATTCGTTCTAACCTTATCGACTACAATCCTAAGGCGATATGTGCCATATAAAAACGACCTATCCTCCCCGGTTGGTGGATCGGTGAGCGATTCTTGCCATTTACCTGGCACGGTTATGTATACCGGCACATTATCCGGCTGCTCCTTATTTTCAAGACTCCATGGGTAAAACATCCATTCTCCGACTAACTGAATCGAATCATCCGCAAAGTCAACTCCGCGTAGATCAAGCACCCCTCCCTCAGCTTGCGGAAGATTCGTATCGTAGTAAAGGTTGGCCCATAGGAATCGAAGCCCCACCAAGGCAAGTAAAAAACTTGTTGTCAGAATGAGGATTTTCTTTCTCTTCATGCTCAATAAATTCGACATGTCACTTCAAATTTCCTTCATTCACTAAAGAACTGTCCTTATAGCATTCAAAAGCATTTCCGACTTTTCCTTTCGCCTCATACATGGCATCATCTGCAAGTTCTAGCAATCGCCGGGCATCCGTACTGTCATTAGGGTACATACTTGCCCCGATACTGACGCTAACTTCAATACCATGCCCTTCCAATTCGAATTCCTTGTTGAATTCGACAAAAATACTTTCTATTACACAATCCACATTAATGGGATCTTCGAGTAGAACAATAAATTCATCCCCACCTACATGGAATAGACACTCATCGAGAAACGGCAGTTGAACGAACCGTTTCCCAATCTCGATTAATAGCAAATCTCCGATAGCATGACCGTACCTATCATTCACCAATTTGAAATGATTCACATCTATGAAAAGCACTACAAATTTTGTACCGTGCTGCTCCGCTCTGCAAATATACTCATCAATTGAAATAAGCAATTTCCTTCGATTCGGCAGTTGTGTCAATTCATGCCTAAAGGCAAGTTGCTTCCAATTTTCCGCATTTTTTTGATCGGTTTTATCGATATGCAATGTAAGTACTTGTTGGATAACCCCGTTAGAAAAAATTGGGATGAACGTCGATTCAAGCCACTTGAACTTGCCGTACTTTGTAACAAGACAACTCTCCCCGTTCCACTGGCTGCCTTGCTGAATTTCATTCCAGATCCCAGGCCAGTCAGCTTTCTCATCATTTACCAAATCCCAATAATTGCTCATTTCCAATTCATCCGCTGTATAGTGAAACTTATCAAGGAAAAGCTCGTTTACATCCGTAATTTTTGCTTCACTTGTCAGTTGGACAATCATAAATGTTTGATTCAAGACGTGTTGAACTGTCCGAATAGTTCTTTTATCATACATGAATTCTTTATACATTCGACTCACCTCTGTAATTGACTACCTATTACTATAGGTGTAAGTTCTTATAAATTACTTAAACTTTTACTGAGGGAGGATGTTCTTCACTCACAATTCAAGGTTATTTTTCCGTGCTTTTCTCTTCATGATTACATAAACAACCACCGCAAGAAGAAGTATACTCGCGAAGCCGATCAACCACCATTTCGTTAAAACATCTACGTTTTCTTCCGCTTTCACCGATTTTACAGCATCCTTCACTTCTTGGAATTGGATTGCATTCGTATAAAGATGCTGTTCTTTTGTCTGGATAGCGACAGTTGAAGGTTCCTCCAAGTTGCTTAACGATTCAAGGAAGTGACCGTCGACAAGCGACATATTTTCTCCTACTCCACTGAAAATGATCATTGCATACTTTTTATCACTCCACGGATTTCCTTGCATCCAACTGTACTGCTTGACAGCTTCTTGAAGAAAACCGAATGATTCAAAAGTGGGAATCTCTTCTTCCATGCCAACAAGGAGATCCTTTTCCACCTCGCGCAATGAAGGATGGAAAGACGGCCCTCCAATGAAAATCAAATGGTTGTGACTCGCTTTCTTACCGTCGAATCGGCCACCATCCACTAACTCGATGGCAGGCACCCCCCCGAAAGCGGTCAATGAACCAAATAATGTCATCAATTCATCATCCCCGACTTTCTTTCCGGCCGGTAAAACGATTTGCGTTTGTTCAGAAGGATCGCTGAACGGATATGGATAACTAGCTAATGTTTCCTCATTCATCGACTCCCCTTCTTGAAAGGTGAAGTAACTGTCTTCCGACAAATAGACCCATCGATTTTCATTGTTGCTGAGACACGGATTCTTTCTCTTCAATCCATTCACTTCAAATCGGAGGGAAATCAAACGGTTCGCCTTGATGGTTCCCTCTTGAATCGGCACGTGAACGGAATAGATTCCATTGTCCTCCTCACCGAGGGAACGTACATCGATTGGATAAGGTACATCATTTACATAGATCACCATCTCGACCGCTTCGCCGACAAGACTGCTTTCAATTTCCTGCGATGTATACTTGAGCGTATCAGAGCGACGCAAACGAAGCTCCATTGCAGGATTCGCATCCATTCGTGGAGGAGCATAGCCAAAATATGTGTCACTTTTACTTGTGGATTGATCGAACGTCAAATTCCCGATGCCAAACTTTTTCAAAGTGATTGTTCCACTTTCGCTCACATTTTCAGGAATGGACGTGATAGTCATCTTCTGTCCCACTAATTGTTTACTATATCGATCTTGCAATAAAATGCTGATCCGGCTCCCAATTTGGTCAGGCGACTGCGCTGTAATGATCAACGACTCGACCGTCCCGCCTTTATTAGCAACGCGGTGCCTTGACAGGGACAAACCTTCTTTTTGAACCTCCACTTCCCCTTTGGCAAATAAGCTTTTCATCGTTTGAGAAGTGAATTCAGATGGAGTGCCGATGACGATAAAATTTCCAGTAATGGTTCCGATTTTTGATTCCCGAAGGATCTTGATGCCATTTGCACCTACCGACTTCCCCTTTAAATACGCTCCGATCGCCGCTCCGGCACCTCTAGTTTGCAACGAAGCATTATCCGGAAGGACAATTGTGACTTGCTGTCCTTCTTGTTCGGTGAATAAGGCTGGATACTCCGACAACGACGGACTTTCCGATGTTTGTTCGTTTAATCGCAAGGAAGAATCGATGCCGATTGTGAGCCAGTTCCCTGGCGTTTCCTGATCGACGCAAACCCCTTCTTTAATGACGCCGTTAAATGTCACTTTCACACTATGAAACCCTTTAGCAAGGGCATCGCCGGTCAACGGAATGACAATTCTGTTCGTAAGTGTTTCACTGTTCAAAGGGATAGAGCGGACATTTTCCTCGTCAATACTGATAGTGACTGCGGATGGTTCGATCAGTAGCTCCGAATGTTTCAAATGCAGGACGATTTCATTCCCGGCAGGAGCGATATCGGATCGGACTTCGTAGAAAAAAGTCTTTTCCTCAACAGGACCGTACAACTCGATCGGCATATTCGTTAGTACTTGCCGATTTTTACGTGATTCTTCGGTGGAAGCAATCGACAGCTCATCCAACTGGATCTCATATCCAGCCTTTGCTATACGACCGAGAAACATTGTGCTGCCTAGTAGGCAAATCGTAAGTAGAAGCAATTTTATAGTGCGTTTATTCATTGGACATCTCCCCGTTTTTGTTCGAATCGTTCTGTCTTGTACCAGCGAACTTCCTGTCGCAGAAAGACCCGTTTCAATTCCAAACCTAGCGAATAGACGACTAGAACGATCCACATTTGTGAATACGTGAAATACATGAAAATGACATAAAAAAAATTTGAGCGGTTCATTTCTGTCTTCTCGATACTTAGCGTAATCATGACTTCTGCTAGAAACAGCAGGAGGGCAAGCCCCCAAAGGACGAGCGCCACATTTCCGACAGATAAATGTAAATCGTAGAAAATATTGACGATAAACAGGGCGTTCGATACGATGACCCCGAAAAAGAACAGGAAATAAGTGAAAAAGAAATAGAACAAGTCAAAGATGATCCGCTTCCGTTTTAGCTTAAAAAATTGGCTTAGGAACTTTAGGACGACATATTGATTGCCCCTTGCCCATCTTGTCCTCTGCCGCCACCAAACTTTCAGTGTTTCCGGTTCCTGCTCCCAAGTAATCGCGGCCGGGAAAAAACGGATCCGATACCCGAGATTATAGACGCGCACCGTCAATTCCGTATCTTCCGCCAGTGCTTTCACATCCCAGCCACCCAATTCCTCCATCACGGACCGTCGGATTGCAAAGTTCGTACCGGGTATCGTCGCAACTTTGAACCATTTCCATCGTCCCCCTTGCGCCATCCATTGGAAGCAGATCGTTTCGATATTAATGAATCTTGTAAGCCATGTGTTTTTTGCATTTGTGACACGGAACTTCCCGACGACAGCTGCGGCTTCTTTATCATTCAACAAACCCATGACCAAATACCAAACCGCCATCCGCTCAGGCGTATTATCTGCATCGTACACAACGATGACTTCGCTGGATGTTTGCCTCAACGCTTCATTCAACGCCGAGGACTTTCCTATCCCCTTGTTCGGCGGCTTCGTTTCAATCACTTTAATGAATGGAAATTTCACTGTAAATGATGCAGCGATTTCCCCCGTCCGATCCGATGAATTATCATTAATGACAATGACCTCTAATTTGTCTTTCGGGTAATAAAGCCTGGACATCGCCTTCAAAGTTTGTTCAATAACAACCTCTTCATTGTGTGCCGGGATAAAAATGCTGACTGTCGGCAGATCGGTCATCTTTTCCTTCCATCTCGGTATTACACGTTCATACGTCTTGAAATGGCGGTAGCCGCCTTGCATGAGAAACATATGGTATAACAGCATGACCCAGATCAGAACGAGCGCCGTGTAAAAAAGTATATTAGCCAATAGATTCCCTCTCTCTGAACAGCCTTTTTTTCAATCCGACACGTAAACTTGCAATATAAATGAAGAAGGCAGTTAGGAATAGCGCTACTACAACGGCCATCAACCATAAAGCCCCCTCCAGCGGATGCTCTTTCGACCGTTCAACCAACCGATTCCAGTAGTTCCTTTCGGATTGGACCTTCAAACCACCATTCTCTTGTTGATGGATGAGTATATCGTCCGTCTTCACGATCTGCTCCTCTGTACGCAAATCCAACCATTCAATCGGCCCTACCGAATAAATGAGCTCCAGCATCTCCGGCAAATACTCAAGACCTAAATACGGATGATAAAACCCGCCAACTACAGAGCCTGGAATTTCCTTCAATTGTTTAACGGATTCCCTTGCTCCTTGAAGAGGGTCTGCCATTGTCGGGTCCGCATAACCGATCGTTTCAGGATAAAGTGTCATGCCAGATAAGATTTGAGGCGTTGAAATAAAAAGCGGGGCATCCATCACTCCCCAATTATCATCACTTAATTGCACTTGCCCGAAAATCGATGTGAAGTAATCCGAGGTAATCCCGTATCCTGTCGAACTCATTGTGTAGTGCGGCGCTTCGAACGCAAGCGGAATTAAGCCGAGATCGACCAAATCTTCAATCGCTTTCCGGTGTTTACGTTCGATATACCGTTTCTCAATCAAGTCAACTTCGTTCATGAACGAATCAAACTCATCTTGCGAACGGAAGGACTCACGGGAAGGTAAAGGTGCCGGCAACTTGTCCGTACGCTCCGTTGTGATTTTTTGATTTAATTGATCGTCCCAAAACTCGAATCCTTCCCCGGTTTCCTCGTACCGATAAGAATGCGTATAGCCATGCGCAATAATGATGCCGCCGCGGTCCTGTAAATGCCTAAGCACATCGACAAGCTTTCGGTTTGCAGACAACCGCATCTGTTCGCCCGTTTCATTGTTCACATAAACCGGAATAACTGCCATATAGAACGGAATGCCCCGATCCGCCAAATAGTCTCCAGTCTCTTTCACCAACTGATGGTCCGAAACAGGTGAAATGTCCTCTAACCGAAGATAGGCAGGATGTACATCAGGCGGGTCTATCCCTAATATTGGATACATCGCTTTCGATATCTGCATCTTTTCATCCGTGGCAAAAGAAGTTGCTGCTATATAGGAAAGCCGTCCATTTTTGATAATGAAAGGGATCGTTTCATTCAAACTATTGCCACTTACGATAATCTCGCTTCCTTGAGGCGGGATAACTTGCACGGCAGAGATGGATTTAGTTAGCGAGTGACCATCAAGCGACCTCAATTCAACCTCTCCCCGGTAGTCCCACCCTTTGAATGTCCGAAGTTGGTCTGCGTTGTATCCGAATGCAATCATATCCCCCTTGTACCCGTCCAGTGCTTTAATGAGTGGTGCTGGCAAGTCCATCTTTGCATCTCCAACAAGGACAACTGCATCCGTCCCCGTCAGAAGTTCAGGTTGAAATTCCTGTACGGAAACGACTCGCTGTTCAGTTGTGAAGGCGGAAAAAGTAGCATCAATCATATGCACATTTTCATCCACCCGATTCTCTTCGGCAGCATAGATGAGCAACAGTTTTAGGCTATCGCTTGCTGCATCTGATCGGGATTGCATAACCCCCCAACTTGAAACGAGAAGAAAGCCAATCAGTATCCACTTTCTAAATTGCATGGGCGATCATCTCGCTTTCGACTTTCTCCAACAGCTCTTCGTATTCGACGTTGAAGGAACTCCCGTCATATAAGACAAATCCGATATGGAAGGAAAGATCAATATACTTTCCGTTCAGCAATTGGTGGGTTTTAAGTCGTTCGCGTAATTTTTCGATAACCGTTTCCAATGACGCATCGGTCGTATTCGTTAATTCAACGGCGAAGCAATCGCGGGCATACCGAAACTTCCGATCTGTCATCCTCAACATTTCCTGCAAGACTTGAGCAATTGACGAAAGCACATGAACCCTTTCTTTTTCGCCATACAGTTTGCCGAACTCTTCATAATGCTCAACTTGGAGGAAGAGGAGGACAAATGCGCCGCCATATCGGTCAATGCGCTTCATTTCGGAAGTCACTTCCAACTTCATCCGTTCACGATTGTCAAAACCCGTTTCCGGATCGACAGCCACGAATTGACGGATCTTTTCGCGCAGCTGCACAATCTGCTTTTGCTGATTCATAAACTGCTCATGCACTTTGCCTGCAATAATGATGAGAACGATGAGCAATAGTCCATATACCAAGAAAAAAGGTAATGGAATACCGATTGGCGCAATCGGCAATCGGTTGATTGACAGATGACTATAAAACAAAATAGTGCCAAGTAAAAATAAATAGGGCAAACACCAGAATAATGCCGTTACCGGGCCTTTACTTATGGCAACAGCTAATAAGAGAAGGGAAAAGCCAATCAAAAACAAACCAACCGTGCCATATGGCGATAACAAATAGGCCGGAACCTGAACGACTATTAACAAGAAAACAAGTGAGACAAGCACGCCCTTGCCCTTATCTGAAAACTTCTTCATCGATTCCTTTCCTCTCCGCAAGCAAAGCCAGTAGATTGTCGAACGTGTGTGTATCGAGAGTTGGCACGTCAATATAGCCTCCGTAGTACTCTTCTGTTTCATCCATCTGTTGCAACGTCTGCATCTGAGCCAATAACGCCCTTGCCATATCTGCCTCTCCTATTTCCAAACACATTAATATGGCTAGTGCATACACAGCAGGTGCTTCGTAATCGACTAGGGGGGTCCCCGTCTTCGAATCATATCTGCCGTACAACTTCCCATTCCCTTTTGAAAATGCCTCTTTTGTAAAGTCGAGCAAGGGCATTACATCCCCTCCCCACTGTGCTCTGTGATAACCAATATAATATTGGTCGATTAAGTTCACTTCTTCGTCATAAGAAAAATGTTTCGTCTTTATATCATATGCTTTCGGGAAAAAACCGAGGGAAGTGTAAGGTATTTCCACCAGCAAGGAGACTGTATCGTCATATATCCGTTGCGGAATGAAATTGTTCTCCTTCAGAAAATCAAACGCCGAGGGGATGATATAACTAAGCGTGATTGTCGTCCCCTGGTACTTCGACTTCAAATCGATATAATCCACCATCAAGCCCCCATTAATTTGATAGTTGCCCAATCCTTCACCCATCTTCAAAGCCAACTTCGTGTAAGCGGTCTTATTCCATTTCCTCCCCGCCTCGAATAACGCATTCATGATCCTCAAATCATCAATGGACGCATTGGCAGGTGCTGAAGCCATTCCCCTTACTTCCCAAGTGACTAAATAATCCTTCGTTAAAAAGTGTTCTTCCAACACATGTACTTGCTGATCAAACTGTTTTACATCATCTTTCGCAAGCAAGTATTCCATCCATAACCCGACCGTTTCAGACAAATAGACATCACTCTGTCCCAACAGGTCCGTCTGGATTCTTCCATCCTTCTTCATAAAATGTTCCAAAATAAACTGTTCAGCAGACAACTGACTTTTTGCAAACGCCCCTTCCTGCTTTTTCATTGAAGTGACTTTCGAAGCAACTCCAATAATGAGGAGCAGTGAGATAATCAAGATGCAAGTATTACGAAAACCCATACGCTAGTTCCTTTCTCATGCTGCGATACTTTGTATATGCAATTATATAGGTCCTTTCTTATAAGACTCTTAAAAAAACGTCAACTCAGCAATCAGCAAAGGCGATAAGTTGAGAATAAAAATGAGCCATCCCCTTTACAAGGAATGACCCACCTAAGTTTTTTCCTATTTCCGCTCCATACTCTCTACCAACTCGCCTTTCACAGCAACCCGCTCTTTGCCGGAAACTGTACAAGTTATTAAGGTGATTTCATTTTTACCTTCCGAATCATCCAGCACTTCGACGAAGGTCGGTTGAATGACTTCTTTGCTCGTAATCTCATAGACATACGTCTTATCGCCTGCATGAAGCTGGATCTTTTCACCAATCGGGACCTTTGATAGATTGCTGAAATGACGTCCATCCCGATACCCTCGGTGGCCTGCGATCGTGAAATTCCCTACCCCCGGCTGTTGATCGGGTTTAATTTGCGTAAGAGCGATGTTGAGATTCTCATCGGTCGTTTCGTTCAAAATATGCTGTTTCATATGAATGAAGGGAATCTCAAGTTCCATAACATTGTCCAACTGCTCTTGTGTCAACGTTAGATGTTCAATTTGCTGCAATGGAACCGGCTCCACTCCATCCCATTCAGCGATGAGCGACAAGGCTTGTTCCATTGCCTTCACTTCTTTGGATTGGTTCCACTCCACATAAAGCGGAAAAGAAACGAGGACGAGCCCCGCTAGCAAAAACAAAATACCAACTACCGCTTTTTTGTTTTTCAAGGTTCTCATCCTCTCTTCCTTTACTTATTCAACTGACTTGCGACGAACGACCATGAAACCACCGATTACCATTAAGGCGAATCCAAGGATAATCATGTACAGCAAATGCTGTTCGCCTGTTTGTGGGAGGGTGTCCTTTCCAGATGCATTCACGTTTTGACCGTCCACTTTAGAACCGTCGTCACTTTCGACGTCTCCTGTACCTGTCGTGGAAGAATCAGGTTGGCCGTCTGTCGTTCCATTGTTGACATTGCCGTTATGGTTGTCTGCTGGGCCATTGTTGGAATCGTCCTTGTCGCTAGGCTTTCCTGGCGTTATTGGTTTTTCTTCTGTTATAGGATCTTCATCATTTGGAACATTTGATGGATTCTCTTCCCCTGGTTTACCCGGTTTTTCGGAATCGGTTGGATCCTCTTTATCTGGATTTTTTGGGTCTTCACCTGGTCTATTCGGCTCGCCGGGTTTATCCGGATCTACCGGTTTGCTTGGATCTTTGCCTGGGTTGGTTGGATCTTCACCCGGTCTGTTTGGTTCGCCAGGTTCAGTCGGGTCTACCGGTTTGCCTGGATCTTCAGGGTCCACAGGTTTACCTGGTTCTACTGGCCAAACCGGATCTGGAATTAGAGTGTTTGTTTTTTCAACACCCACTGTTTCCGTCTGGTTCTCTGTTATCGTAAAGCTTACCGGTTCTTTATTCACATAATAACCAGAAGGAGCTTTTGTCTCTACGAATTGATAGTCTCCCGGATCGAGCTCGTCCAGATAAATCTTTCCATTTTCATCTGTTACGAGTTTCTCAGGATCAATCGTAGTTACAACTTCATACCCTTCAGGCAAGCTTTCATTCATCATACGCAACTCAAATACTGCATTTGGAAGGACCAACAACTTATCTGCATTGTATTTTGTAAGATGTACGGAATGAGTAATCTTTTTGTTCGTGATCGTTTTGCTGAATGCTTTGCCGTCTTCAGCAGCATCACTTACAACAATCGTATGTTCTTTCTCATCAATTACATAACCCGCTTTTGCCTTTGTTTCTTTCAGCTTGTATATGTCGTAAGGTAAATCGGTATATTCTATTTGCCCGTTGGAATCGGTTATCCTTCTACCTCCAACTACATCGCCACTGCTGTTCGTCAATTCGAATTCGGTGCCGGATAGTTTAGCGCCGTCAGCAGCATCTTCCTTACTAATGATGAGACTACCCTTGCCACGTTTGTTGTCCATCGTCACGTCAGTAAATTTCGTCTGATCTTTGTTGATCGTAAAGGCTGCTGTTTTTCGGTTTTCTTCATCGGTATCCAAGAAATAATGTTCCGGTGCTCTCGTTTCAAGGAAGTAATATTCTCCTGGCTCTAGGTTATTTACGGTAATTTCACCATGATCATCTGTTGTTCGGCGAATTTCATTTCCTTCTTTGTCTGTTACAATGCTGTCGTCAGCAGCATCGTATAGTACGAACTCTGCACCTTTTAACGTTTCATTGCTGACGCCATCCACTTTCACCAATTTGACAGCCTGATGGATTTTTTCGTTGCGGATTGCACCATAATCTTTTGTCGGCGAATCGATTTCAATTTCAATGTCTTCGGATATGCCGACATACTCCTGAGGAGGGGTTATTTCTTTCAGAATATAAGATCCGTATTTGACACCTGTAAATTTGGCAATCCCGTCATCACCTGTCGTTGCAGTATAAGAGATTTGATTACCCTCTTTATTCACTAATTCAAATACAGCACCTTTGAGGAAGATGGTTGAATCGGCCGCATCGACTTTTTCAACTATTAACTCGCCTTGTTTATAGTTCTTCATTGTTAATTTTTTGATTGCCATCTGATCTTTTACAATGGTAAATTCAATCGGTGTTTTATCTAACCAGTAGCTATCATCTTTAGTTTTTATTTCGATAAGCTGATAGTCGCCAGGTTCAAGGCCATCGATGTAAATTTCACCTTCGTCATTTGACAGTAATGACTTATGCTCGTCTACGATGATATATTGTCCATTGGCATCTTTCATTCGAAGTTCGAATTCAACACCTTCAAGCGGGTTACCATCTGAATCAGTTTTAACTAATTCAAATGACTGTTCAATTTTTTCATTCTTAACAGTTAAATATTCAACATAATTTGGCGTTTTCGGATCACCATTGTCTTTAATGGGGACCAATTTCCGATTTTTATATTCTGATACCTCCAAATTATAGTCACTTGGTGCTTGTGTTTCGACTAAATAATAGTTACCTTGTCCGACTTTAGTTTGGAATGTATAAACACCATCTGCGTCGGTGGACACTCGTTCGATTAAAAATCCGTCAGTTTCTGCGCTCCACAGTTCAAATTCGGCACCTGATAACTTTAATTCTTCATTATCTTTGTCAACTTTTGTGATTACAAGCTGACCTTTTTTTGCATCAGCACCTCCTGAAAAGTTGAATGATTTACTAAAGTTTGATTCATCTTCAGTAACACTAGTTTCATCATTCGATCCATAGGATAGATGTGCCTTGTTTACAACTGTCTCGCCTGATGCACCTAAGAAATAGGTTTCGTATTTTACAACATACGCTTTTGTTAGTTCTTCTTGATTAAAATTAATTTCAAATGTTGCATTTGGATCATTAAGATTTTCAAAAGAGATATCATAAAGGCCTGTGCCTGGTTCATGACATGTCCCTAGATTTGGCGCTGAATTTGTACCTTTGAAATTCATTTCGCAGATTTGGAAGGAATCTTTATTAACTATTTGGTTCGGATTCCCCTCATCATCGTTACCTATCGTATCTGTAATCACCGCATTTTTCAGAGTCGATTGTCCCCAGTTTAGATTCATCGTCCAATTAAACCTTGCGGAACCACTGACTTGTGATGCATTTTTAGTAATTAGTTTTTCTGTGTGTTCAACAGTTACCTCTCTATTCCATTTCCCTGAATAAGATCCTGTCGGGGTTGTACCTGTAAGCTCCGCATTATTTTTCACAGTTTCCTTATTAGGGTTTGGCGCATAGAAATCATGTTTATTTCTAGATTCATAAACTATGAGGTATGCATCAACAATTTCTTTATTGAATGTAATTGTGAAAGAGTTTTCTAATGAACCTGGTGTTAATGTATAGTCTGCGCCCTCACTTAGAGGATTCTCTTCATCTGGTACTCCATCACCGCCAGATGTTAAATCCAGCTTGTATACTTTAATCGAATCACGATCTACTACTTGGGAATCTGATAATGTGTCTGTAAATATGGCATTTGTAATTTCATCAAAGTTGTAGTTAATTCCTACACTCCATTCGAATTTTTTATGCTCATAGTTGTAGTTACCTGTTTTATAACCTTTGCCTTTTTGCTGGTTATTAATGTCTACGGTGCTTGTTATATCATTTACATTATAGGTTTTGCTGCCTGCTTCCCATTTGAGGTTACCGACATTTGTATACGTATCAAGGTTAGTTGCACCTCGAACAACATATTCAGTTGTATACGTAATTGTAATAGGATCAGAAATCGGCCCATCGATTTCAAGTTTGAATCCACCTTTTTTATCACCAGACGTAGTCCCATCCACATCCGTAAACTCATACGGAAGCTCTGAACCATTAATCATTACTTTAAATGTGCCGTCTACAATCTTCAGATTTTGCTTTTCAAAAACATCATCTAAAACAATGTTACTCATTGTGTATCTAGCACTGTTCAATACTATTGTCCAATCTACTGTTTTGCTTTGATAATTGATGTTTGAGTTGGACTTGGTTATTACATTCTGGCTGTAAGAAGCTGTTGCATTTTTTTTATCATTTTGCCGATCACTGCGAACAACCTCATTTTTAATCGGAATATCTCCTGTTACCAAATCTTTCGGTTTAGTCGTATACGTAATGGTGAATTCATCTGAAACAGATTTTAATAGTTTTAGAACGAAACCTGTTTCCGAAGTAGTCACCTCATAATCAGTATTGAGAGTAAGGTCACTGACATTGATATTTCCAACAAGTTCATGCTTATCCGCATTGGTTTTCCAAGTATCTGTAATCGTCAGACCTGCCTCCAATGGTCTACGATTCTCATTTACTTTTATCGTCCAATTTGCTTTTTCGCCACTTTTACTAACGGACTTTGATAAAGGAGAACCATACTTGATTGTTGTTGATTGTGGATCTGATGCTCCATTAAAGTTGCCTGTATTCCCTAAGGTTTCTTCTGCTTCATCCGAGTCGTCGGGAATCGTTTGATATTCAATTGTATAAGCATATTTACCTGTTAGGCTCAATGTGAAGTCATTGGATTCAGCATTTAGTGGTGAAAAATCACTCGTAACATCTGTTTCTGCACCAATTACTGATCCGTCGGTACCTAATGTTTTTTGCGTAACTTTAAGTGATGTTGGGTCATATTTATGTTTCCCTCTAAGAGTATCTGTGAATTCGACACCCGTTCCAAGGTCGTCCATTACCGTATTAACTTCCACTGTCCATTTTATAAATCGACTGTTAGCGCCACCATTATCAGCTGAAGAGCTTTTTTTAACTTTCGCCCCTCCAGTTGGTTGGAAGTGTAATTTTTTTGTTTCGTTAACACCATTATTAGGCAATATTAGGTCTTGCTCTAATTCTTTATTATCCGACTCAAACTTCGCTTGAATGTTAAAGTATCCAGTTGTTTCAATTCCACCGGAGCCCTCTTTACCTTGGAAACGAATTTCATCATTAAATGTGATGACTACTTGCCCGTTACTTACAACAAATGATGCATACGTAACAGGAGGAAACTCTCCATTGTATAAATCGCCTGATCCACTCACAGCCTTCAGCGGTTCAGGCAACTCGTAAGTTAATGTGGAACCTTCTCCATAATTATGATTGCTTGGTAAAGTGAATTGTAGTTCTAATGAAAGTTCATCACCCATTTTCGGACGGTAACTCGGATCTGATAGATTTATGGACGGAGTTATTGTGTGAATAACTGAAGGATCTACCACAGGATCATTATCCGACATCATTATTAAAGAAGTCGGTTGTTCACAATCCTCCACTCCCTCAACCAGCTCATCACCATCAATTTCAATTCCAGCAGTATCTCCACTGCTCACAATTTCTCCACCACCCTGCTGTTCTTCACCGCACGCGTCCCTCAAGGGCTTTTCAGTGATTTCGGATTCTGGATCTCCATCATCAACTGGATTTTCATTATTATCTTCATCTGAACTAGTGATCGGCGGATCAATCTCACTCGCACTAACCGTCGCCATCGGCCCCAAGATTGTCTGCCCAATTAGCAACAGCATTAACATAAATACATATACTTTTTTCATACGGTACTCCTTCCCTATTTCTTGCATTACAGTTGATAGTCTTTCACGTGGCTTCGACATTGACAAACGTCATTTATTTTGAGATGACCGTAACTTATCCATCCCCTTCGACTTTATTTTTCACCAATCCCATCGTAGTGAACTGCTCTTACATATCACTAAATGGATTCTTACACTTTTCTTAAACTACTTTTTTGAAACGACAAAAAGCCCCGCAGAAAGAATTCTTTCTACAGGGCACATTTTGCAATATTCAGTAAATCGCTTATAATTTTCAGGCCAATTCAGTTTAAAACACAGCTTCCTCAAACCCTTTCACTCGCAGCTCGCCATTTTCAATTTCCTCGACATAATGGCAGGCGGCTTTATGCCCGTCGATCATCGATTCATGCGTACGCAATGCCGGCACGTCGATTTTGCACTTTTCCTGTGCGAACGGGCAGCGTGTATGGAAACGGCACCCTGTCGGCGGGTCGATCGGCGAAGGGACATCCCCCGTGAGGACGATATGCTTTTTTTCGCGTGTCGGATCCGGGACTGGGATAGCGGAAAGCAGCGCCTTCGTGTATGGATGCTTCGGATTTTCGAAAATCGAATATTTATCGCCGATTTCGACAATCTTTCCGACATACATGACGATGACCCGGTCCGAAATATGACGGACGACGCCTAAGTCATGTGATATGAATAAATAGGTCAATTTGAATTCCTTTTGCAAATCCTTCAATAAGTTCAGCACTTGCGCTTGAATGGAGACGTCGAGTGCGGAAACTGCCTCATCGCATATGATAAGCTTCGGATTGACCGACAACGCCCGGGCAATACCGATACGCTGCCGCTGACCGCCGGAAAATTCGTGCGGGTACCGGTCCGCTTGGTATTCATTCAACCCGACTGTTTCCAGCAGTTCAATTATGCGGGTTCTTCTTTCCTTCGGGGGCAACACTTTCTGGATCGCCATCGCTTCATCAAGGATATCCGCCACAGTTTGGCGCGGGTTGATGGACGCATATGGATCTTGGAAGATGATCTGTAAATCCTTGCGCTGCTTCCGCATCTCCCGCTTCGACAATGATGTCAGTTCCAGGCCGTTAAACGTAACGGCTCCTTCCGTCGGCTCTTCCAGACGGAGGATCGCACGGCCCGTCGTCGATTTCCCACAGCCGGACTCCCCGACAATGCTGACCGTTTCCCCTTCATAAATCGTAAAACTAATATCATCGACCGCTTTTACGTGGTTGATCGTGCGTCCCATCATTCCGCCTTTAATCGGAAAGTATTGTTTCAGTCCCTCGACTTTGAGCAATTCTTTTTTCGCCATAGACAATCACCTCCGATTCGCCTTCCCATTTTTCAGAATAAATCCAGCAGCGCACATCGTTTCCTTCCTCATCCTTCAGCAAATCCGGCATGACATTTCTGCATAAATCAGTCGCAACAGGACACCTCGGGGCAAATCTACACCCAATCGGCATCTCTTTCGGATTTGGCACGTTCCCGCTGATTGACTCCAGTTTTTCAAGCTCTACATCGTGTCTTGGCAATGAATTCATCAAACCGATTGTATACGGATGCTTCGGCTTCTGGAAAAGAGTCACGACATCCGAATATTCGACGACCTGCCCCGCATACATGACGACGACCTCTTCACATGTTTCCGCCACGACGCCGAGGTCATGCGTAATCATGATGACTGACATGCCGAGTCGCTTCTGCAAATCGCGGATAAGCCTAAGGATTTGTGCCTGGATCGTGACGTCAAGCGCAGTCGTCGGCTCATCAGCAATCAAAATTTCCGGATTGCAGGCAAGCGCCATCGCAATCATGACACGTTGCCGCATCCCACCCGATAATTCGTATGGATATTGCTTCACGCGCTTGTCCGGTGAGGGAATTCCGACGAGCTTCAACAATTCGACGGATTTCACATATGCCGCTTTCTTCGACAAATCCTGATGCTCCATTAGCGACTCGCTGATCTGCTGGCCGACCGTGAACACAGGATTCAACGACGTCATCGGTTCCTGGAAGATCATTGAAATCGCATTTCCCCGGATATCCCGCATTTTCTTATCAGAGAAAGAAAGAAGATCCTCCCCTTTGAATCTGACTTCTCCCCCTATTATTTTTCCATTCGTCGCAAGAAGCTTCAAAATCGAAAGTGCGGTAATGCTCTTCCCTGAACCCGACTCTCCGACAATTCCAAGCGTCTTCCCTTCTGGAAGGGTGAAACTCACGCCATCAACCGCCTTCACTTCACCGTCATCCGTATAAAAAGATGTGCGGAGATCCCGCACTTCCAGTAATTCCGTTTTCATTCAGGACACCTCCCTTTCAACCAGGAATCAGTTCAAATCAATCCGCTTGTTCAGCATGCGGTACGATATATCGACGAGCAAATTCACAAACACGAACAGGAAGGAAATGACGAGGACAGCCCCCTGAACGATCGGAAAGTCCCTCGTCCGGATTGCATTGATTGTCAGTTGCCCCATGCCGTTTATTGCAAAAACCGATTCCGTCAATACGGCTCCGCCAAGAAAACCGCCGAACTCAAGCCCGACAACCGTAATGACGGGAATCATTGCGTTTTTCAGCGCATGGCGATAAATGACGACACGCTCCCCCATCCCTTTCGCCCTTGCCGTCCGAATGTAGTCCTGTCCTATAACTTCCAACATCGATGAACGCGTCATCCGCGCAATGATCGCGGCCCCTCCAGTTCCAAGCGTGATGACGGGCAGAAACAACTGTCGCCAATCATCCCCCCAGCCGGACGGACGCATTTTCATGAAGTCCGGCATCCAATCCGGACCGATCGCGAACCATTGGATGAGCATGAGTCCAAACCAGAAATTCGGCATCGATAAGCCGAAAAGCGCGACAATCATTATTGAAACGTCGGACCATGTATAATGCCGGACAGCCGAAATGATGCCGGCAATCAATCCAAGGAACACGGCGAGGACCGTTGCATAAAAGGACAGCTCCACAGTTGTCCAAAACCGTGCCTTTATTTCATCCGTGACGGCACGGCCGCTGCGAACCGAATTTCCAAGATCGCCCTGAAGAACATTCTTCATATAACTGAGGTATTGCACAGGCGCCGGTTCATTCAAGCCAAGCTTCTCCCG
>NZ_LQYA01000109.1:0-30720 GCF_001531445.1 Sporosarcina koreensis | reverse complement strand
TCTTCGGAGACGCCCCCTCCCCCGCCATGATCTGCGCAGGATCCCCCGGAATCAAATACATCATTGAAAATACGAGAATGGATACGCCTAGCAAGACCGGAATCGTCTGGAGCAGGCGCCTTATAATGAATTTCGACATACATGTGCCACCTCCATCATTTATTCATCTTCGGATCAAGCGCATCTCGCAGCCCGTCCCCAAAAATATTGAATGCCAACACGACAATGACGATCATGACGCCCGGGAATAAAACAAGATGCGGCGCCTGCTGCATATATTGCCTTCCCTCGCTGAGCATCGCCCCCCATTCCGGAGTCGGCGGCTTTGCACCCAGCCCAAGAAACGCTAGTCCGCTTGCCGTCAAAACAGCCGTCGCAATCCGCAGTGTCAACTGGACGATGATCGGCGACAGGACATTCGGCAAAATATGCTTGAAAATGATCCGCCCGTCTCTAGCCCCTAGCGCTTTAACCGCGTCAATATATTCGAGCTTCCTGACAGATAATGTCGACCCGCGCACAATCCTTGCGAATGCAGGAACGGAGAAGACACCTACCGCAATGATGACGTTCTGTATGCTGCCTCCGAGCACTGAAACGATGGCAAGTGCAAGAAGGATGCCCGGAAACGCGAGAAGGATGTCCATAATCCGCATGATGATCGTGTCCAACTTCCCGCCATAATAGCCCGAAATGATTCCGAGAAAGACGCCGACCATCCCGCCGAGTGCCACCGAAAAGAAGCCCACCATCATCGTAATTCCCATGCCATGGATGATTCTCGTGAAAATATCCCGCCCGTAATTGTCCGTGCCGAACCAATGCTCTGCGGAAGGCGGCTTCAGTTTATTCGCAATCTGCGTCGCGTTTGGATCCATCGATGTCATGAATGGACCGAATATCCCCGTGAAAATGAAAAATAAGACAAGGATCCCCCCGACAACTGCCGCTTTATTTTTGCGGAGCCTGCGCCAAAAAGCTTTGTATGCTTCTACTCTAGGACTGGACCGTTTCTGTCCAATTTGTGCAACAGGTGTATGTTGAACCATGTTTGAACACCTTCCCCCATTTGTATTCTATGAAAAATCAGTATATTGACAGTAGCATATCATGAATAGGTGTTTTGAGGAATCCCTTTTGTCATTGTTTTCATTTTATTTTAAATAGTATAATAAAAAAATGATGGATTGTTCAGACAACCGTTTGATATCCATCTTCCTTTTCAGATAGCGATTTTATTAAAAAAACGTAAGTTTTCATTTAAATGTTCAATAATATCAATTATTCAGAAATTATATTGTCTATTCCCATTTTGTGTGCTATATTGCATCTGACTATTACAATTCCTAGCAATATACCGAAATTGTAATATGTTAAAAACAAACGGGGGGAACACACATGAAGAAAAATGGCAATGTAAAGTGGCTGTTTGTTCTTGCTTTCGCTTTGTCAATGATTCTTGCTGCATGTTCTGGGGGTGGTTCATCTTCTTCGGAAAGTGGATCGGGGACTGATATTGACGAAGGCAAAGGGAAAGGGATTGAAGGCGGGGACTTAGTGCTCGCAGTCCTATCGGATGCATCTTCACTGGATCCGGCGGGTTCCAATGACGTGCCGTCTTCCGTTGTACAGGCGAATATTTATGAAACGCTTGTGAAACGGGATGACAATAATAAAATCGTCGAAGGATTGGCAGAAAAATGGGAAGCAATTGATGATACAACGTACGAATTCACACTCCGTAAAGGTGTAACTTTCCACGATGGAGAGCCATTCAACGCAGAAGCTGTAAAAATGAACCTTGAGCGGGTCCTAGATCCAGATGTCGCATCACCACGGTATTTCCTATATGAAATGATCACTGACATCACCGTAAAAGACGACTATACCGTACAAATCAAAACTGAATATCCATTCGCACCTTTGCTCGCCCACCTATCACATAACGGCGGCAGCATGGTGAGCCCGAAATCGATCGAAGCTGATTATGCAGCCATGAAAGACGACGAAGCTGCTGGTTCCGTTATTGCGACGAACCCTGTAGGAACAGGCTTCTTCAAATTCGTCAGCTGGGATCCTGGCGCTGAAATCAAGCTCGCTAAAAATGAAGAATACTGGGGGGACAAAGCGCATGTGGACACTGTGACATTCAGAGTCGTTCCTGAAAGTGCAGTCCGAAACGCAGACCTTGAAACAGGCTTCGTTCAAATTGCAGACCCAGTCCAACCGAATGAAGTTGCGGATATCAATAGTAAAGACTTTGCGAAAATCAACCAAAAAGCATCGTCCAGCCTTGCATATTTAGGCTTCAACACGGAAAAAGAGCCGTTCAATGATCCAAAAGTGCGTAGAGCGATTTCTATGCTTGTCAATAAAGAAGACATTAGTGATGGGGTATATGACGGATTCGGAATATCTGCGAAAGGACCTCTTGCCCCTGGAATCTTTGGCTTTAACGAAGATGCAAAACCAATTGAATACAATGTGGAAGAAGCAAAAAAGCTTCTTAAGGAAGCCGGTTATGAGAACGGCTTCAAATCTTCCATCTGGACAAATGACAACCCACAACGTCAACAAATCGCAGTCCTTATGCAAGAGGAATTGAAGAAAGTCAATATCGAAGCGGAAATCGAAGTTATGGAATTCGGTGCGTACCTCGATAAAACAGCAAACGGTGAACACGACATGTTCATCCTTGGCTGGTCCAACCCGACAGGCGACGCCGACTATGGCTTGTATGCACTATTCCATTCATCCCAAAAGGGTGACCCAGGAAACCGTTCATTCTATGAAAATCCGGAAGTCGACAAACTTCTTGAAGAAGGCCGACGCGAATCAGATCCGGATGAGCGGATCAAAATCTACAACAAAGTCCAAGAACATCTAATTGAAGATGCTCCAATGGCATACTTGATCCATACGGAATACCTCACGGGCGTAAGCAATAAAATTAGAGGCTTCTCCATCGGTACAGATGGTATCTATCAACTAAAAGACGTCCAGTTCGTGGAAGAGTGATAATGGGAGGGGATGTTGCCTAAGGGTAGCATCCTTTTTTGTTCGAGCGTTTGATTGTAGGCGGTGCCTGTGCACGATGCATTTATGACTATTCACCTTTAAGAATAACTATACATCCCAAAAATGACTAAGCAATGATACAGTTGTCCATCCAATGTTATTATACAATTGCAGTGCATAGTCTGAATTGTTTGCTGCACAGGCACCGAAAAGATAGCAGAAAAGCCCTGTAGCATCATCTCCAGGGCCAATCATTCATTAATTCTTATCCGGTTTCCGGTCTGGTGCTTCTGTTTCCGCCGCGGCAGCGAAAATGCTGTTTGCGAGCATGCGGTAAGAATGTTTCGTATGCGCACGGAATGCGAGATCATTCGCGAAAAGTGTGATGGACGCATTGTCCAATTGCTGCGTAAAAGCAAGAGTTTGTCCCTTCGCGCCTTCGTGGCCAGGCCACCATCCCGCGACGTAGAAATCATCAGTTTCTTTCAGAGTCGCCAACACTTCTGCTCCTTCAGGAACCGCCGTAATCCATGAGCCTCTCGTCGTATAAAGCAGTTCATCAGGACGATAACCGGCCATCAACGGGTGGTCCACATTGACTGCCGCCTTGAGCAACCCTTCATGTCCGCTTCTTGTCGTTTGATACTTGAATCCTTCAAGTAATCCAGCATCATGTACCGCCTTCAACACGCTGTTGCCAATACCGACGAACGACTTGCCTGCAAGCTCCCTCGGCAGATTTGAGTCGGAAACAACGACGTCAGCCTCTTCCTCGTCAGTCAAGTTGAATCCTAATTCCTTCAATGAGAAGATTAATTGGCCAGATCCGTCGCTCGCCACTTTCGGCTCCGCAATCCATTTCACATTGATTGCCTGGTAAGCTGGCAACACGTCCGCTTCGAACACATACTCGTCCTTATACGGCGTGACATCTTCCGTCTTTACAACGAAATCACCGACTTGGAAGCCGAATTTTTCCTCTTGGACAATCCCTACATGCTTGCCGTCCTTAAGTAGTTCATTCACCAATCTGATCGTATCGTTATTGACATTCTTCAATACTTGCATTGCTTTTCTATCATCCACTTCACTCGAAGGTACCTCGACTTCCGTCACTTGCTCAGTCAGTCCTTCAAGTACGTCTTCCTCGCCCATTCGCACATCGACGATATTGAATCCTCTAAGCGCCGGGAAGTTGGCAACCACTGGATCGTACATCGCTTCCCAATCGGAGACGTCATCGCCTGCGTACAGCATTGCGTTCGCCAATCCCCTTTTCGCCTGCTTCATCGGTACGACGTAGGCACCTTTCGGATACGTCGTCGGTCCGATTTTAACGTCCTTCGTTGTCCGCTCGACTTTCACGCCATTGCGGATCAAATAATCAACCATATTGTATACTTCCGACACATTTTTCTGGTTCCATGAATCGGTCGGGAGCACATAATAATCCGGGAAGAAGTTTTCATACTCCCCTCGGATACGCCCGATCGATTCCCCTGCCGCATTCGTCAATAGCGGATCCACCGCGTGATTATCTTCTCCTTTGATGCCCCGGTTGAAGATTTCTAGCTGCCGCGCGTATAGATCATCTTTATTCTCAAACACATAATTGATCATTCCAAAACCAGCGCCGACCATTGCGTCATACGCTTCCTGGCTAAGTGTTGGAACCTCGACAGTATGGCCAAGCGTTCCGTGCAACATCGAGAAGATCGGCGTGTAAGAAGGACCCATATCATCCCAACCGTCTTCATACTCTTCGGACGCAAGGAAATACGACGTCAACCCAGAGCTGCCGATTCCCGCCTGTCCCATCGCATGCGCCTGCGGAATCATCCCTTCCATTAATAAATCATATTCGAAGTTCGGATTATGAGGTGGTGTCGCAGGCTCGATGAGGAAACCCTTCACATAACCATGCCCTTCCATCATCGCAAGCGGCGTCCACTTTGCGATCACTTGATTCAACTGGATCGTTTCGACTTGCGTCTGATAAGCGTTATCCCGATTCAAATCGAATCCGTTCACGTTCGCCCGCGTATTATGGACACGACCGTCTGGATTATGCGAGAAGTTGAAAATGAAAATCAGATGGTCGAGCACTTCGTCGACATTCAACACGACTTCTTCATCTTCCCCATTCTCATTCGTCGTTGTGAAGGAAACTTCCGATTCCAATGCGAATCGCTTCAATAATTCCGTTTGGAAATCAATCCCTTCCACTTCGTCAGGATGAATATTGTTGAACCAGATCGGAATTTGATAATCACCCATCGTCCCGTCTTCTAGCTTCGCAATTAAATCCTCAGGTGTTTCGAGCGCAGCCGGCAATGTATTTTCCAAATAATTGTTCACCGCTTCTTCATTCTTTGCAAGGACGACTAGATGCATATCTCTGCCTTCCACACTCTTTCCTGGGCTTTCATAATGAAGATAACGTTCATTTAATTCAACCGCCTCTTCGAAAATCTGATCGATGGCAGGCTTGACCTCTTCCCATTCAAGGAATTCATCGTACACATTCAGCTTGACCATTGTGGCGGCTTTCGCTTCACTTTGCGGCTCAACTAACGCAAGTTCATAGTCTCCGAGTAATTCCTTGTAGATGACTCGGATGGAGCGTGGCGATAGATCAGCTGTACCGAACGGCAAGCCGAATTCAAGTTCAGCCGCTATCTTCGTTGTTCCATCTACATAATGGGGCTCTTTTTTAATGAGAATGAACGGCTCCCCGGAATACGATTTCGCATCCGCATCCCATTGCTTCCATTCATCGAGCGCTTTCCCGCCAAATCGCAATTCCAGATTCTCCAATTCAACCTTCCTACCAAAATCCGCTTCGATCTTTACATCCCGGATTTCCGTCAGCGACAATACCGACCGACTGACATCCAGCTCGACCGTCTCAGCAACTTGGACAGTCTCTGCCGACTGTGCCGCCTGCACAGAATACGGCAATTCGAGCGAAAACGCCATGAACAACGCTAAAAATCCGACCAAAAACCGTTTCAATATCTCATCCCCTCTACCCTTTTTGTATTGTAGGTTATTAATCTACAATAATCTGACTATACCAAATCAAAAGATACGCGGATAGCAGTTTACTTCGAAAACTGAAATACTTTTAAAAATGCGCTAAAGGATTCAGGTCTTGGAAACTAGTAAAAGTGTCAATCCAGAAAAATAATCCAATAAAACCTGAAACTTTTACCAATTACTTTCGTATATGTAATATGTCCGTCTTTTTCAGGGCAAAAATATTGTAGGGGGTTTTGTTGTTGAGAAAACTAGCAACATGGGTCTTAGCGTTTGTATTAGTTCTTTCATTCGCTTGGCCAAGCATGACAGCATCAGCTGAAGACGGCACTTTCAAGCTTGTTGTCGATGGAGTTGAAGTGGAAGGCTATGAGCAGTCATTCATGTCACAGGGTACAGTATTGATTCCTGCGGATGATTTATTCCAAGAAGCTGGCTTCAATGTCACGAAAGAAGCATCTGGTAAGTTAAACGTGACGAATACGTATTTGACACTTGATTTTGACATCGCCAATCAGCAAATCAGCGTGAATGGCAAAGCTACGGATGAGGTATTCCCACTTACGTTGAGAAATTACGGGAATTATATTTCAAGCGATTTCCTAGATTCATTGGAAGGCTTTGACGTAACTGTATCTGAAGAAGAGCAAACGGTTAACGTTACAACAAATCGTGTACAAGATGTCGATGCATTCCTTGAGAAGATGATGGCGGCTGACTTGCAAAGCTATGAAGCCAAAATGTCTTTAGACCAATCAATGGAAGCGACAGGTTCAGAAGAGTTTTCGATGAACATGCTCATGGATATGGATATGAGTATGACAACAGATCCAGTGACATTGTACATGAAGTCGAAAATGGCGATGAACATGGGTGAAGAGTCGGAAGAACTTACGACTGAAGCTTACTTCACAGAAGAAGGCTTCTTCCAATCTGACGGCGAACAATGGATGAAATTCCCTGCTGAACTAACGGATGCCCTGTTGGAAGCGTCCATGACACAAGCCGATCCTGTTGCACAATTGCAACTCGTGAAAGCATTCATGAAGGGCATTCACGTTTTCGAATACGATGATGTCTATATCATCACACAAACGATGACGAACGAAGAATTCAAAACAATGATGAACGATGCAATGGCTTTATTCTCAGGTATGCTTCCGGTAGGCGTTGATTCCATCGTCACAGAAAACGCTGTCGTAGAAGAGGTAACTGAAGAGAACGCGAAAGAGCCTTCTACTGAAGAAGCGGTTGAAGAAGATGCTGCTACTGAAGAAGAAGCTACTCCAGAAGAAGAAACTGAAGATGTTGTAGTTGATGAAGAAGCGGTTGAAGAAGATAACCTTGAAGATGTTGAATTGGACATGGGGTCAATCCTCGACATGCTCGACATCAACATCGAAAAATACTTCGTCGTGACAGTAGTCGATAAGGCGACATTGTTCCCACAATCAACTTCAGGCACAACAAGCATCAAAATGTCGATGGACGGCGAAACAATCTCGATCAAACAACTGATTGAAGGTACTTTCAGCAAATTCAACGACGTAAAACCAATCAAAGTACCAGCAGAAGTCCTGGAAAAAGCAGTCGAAATGGACTTCGGTGAAGAAATCGAAGCAGTAGAAGAAGAAGTAGCAACTGAGTGAATGAATAATCGGTGCCTGTGCAAGGTACATTTATGACTATTCAACGCTAGGTATTTAAATAGAACAGGAAGTCAACCAAGGATTGATACGGTTGACTTCCTGTTTTTCATTATACAATTGCATTGAATAGTGTGTTGCACAGGTACCGATTTTAGTTCACTCGGATTTCTTGGCCGTAGTTAACTGGATTTCCTTGTATATCTTGGACGGGTGATAGGCGATTATAGACTAATGAGACTCGAATATCATTCACATAATAGGAATATAAATTAGGTGATACATTGTTTGAGTTGTACCTAAACTCTGTATCAGCCATGACATCAAGGAGGATGTCTACGGAATCATCATAATAGCCATTGCCATTTGTATCTATATAAATTACATCCTTCGTTCTACCACCGTAAATAATATTATCCGCAACTGAAGCGGTGATGCTTACTCGAAAGGTATCGGCTGCCGAATTAATTGGAACTACCGAAGCCACTGATCCTACCGGTAGATTACGTCCATTGATAGTGATGTCTAAATCGTTTTTATCTAACGAAGTAGCTGAAATTGATCGATTAAAGCTAAGAACAATATTATCACCATTCGTTCCGAGCGTTGCAGAAATCAACTCAGGCTGGCTCCCACTAACAAACGTTACATTGCCCACTCCCGGAGTGGCAAGTGTATTACCGGCGTTGTCCCGAATATTACTTACTGTAAACAGAGCATTTTTGGTCGCCGGAATGTTAGCAGATGGAACATGGACATATACAGTGACACGATTTGCCGGTCCACTGAAATCAGTTGTGACATAGGAACCATACGGTAAAGCTTGTCCGTCCCATGTGTAGTTATTTATATCCTGCACCGTCGCCAAATCCACACCGCTTTCGGAATCAATTGCAATATACGAAACGGTTTGTACGTCGTTAGGTGTCCCAGCTGGATTTGTAGTTTTCGTAATGGCGCTCACTGTAGGACGGGTGCCGTCAAAAGAAGAATTATGTTCCACGATGAATGTTTGATTCGCGATAGCGTTCGGATTTGGAATGCCTGCAAAATCCTTCACTGTATTAGCCGGCATCCGCAATTGGTATGTTCCGTTCGGCAAAGGCTCACTGATCGTAAGTGTATTATTGGCAATCACTGCATTTTGGTATGTGCCGTTATAAAAAAGAGAAATCTCTCTCGCAGCCCCCCGTTGATCGATCAACGTTACTTTATAATTAGCCCCCCACTGAATATCTTCAGTGAAATTCGCTACGATTTTACCGTCCTTGTATTCAATCGCCGTAAGTGAAGGTGCAGTCGTGTCTCTTGTAAGCGTCACGTTCGTTGAATAAAGGGCAGCATTGTTGCCGACTGTATCCTTAACGTCAGCGTCGATAAATAGAATTGCATTGTAGGAATCGCGGTAAGACATGCCTGTCCCACTCAGGACAACCGTTTTTGCATCCTTGCCAGCTGCAGCCGTTAGATTTATAACGTTGCCATTCGATTCGACGATCCGCGCTTTCCTTGTGAATGAAGAAATATTCATTTCTTTATCATACGTCACTTCCACCCGGTTTTCGCCAATCACTTTGACGTCCTTTACAGTTGGAGCGACTGTATCAGCTGAAATTGTAATGGACGCTTCCACTGGATTCGGAGATGCTATGTTATTTTTATAGTCTTTCACGTTCAATAATTTAATCGTCGCTGTTGTTCCTGCCGCAACTTGTTTGCTCGCAGTTACGTTCAGGCGGTTTGGATTGGATGGATCATTCGACACGGTTGCGATTGTATCATTCACATATGCGATGACACCTGAAGAACTGACAGGCTCGTCAAACAGCACTGAAAAAGAGTTTGTCGATGTTTTTGCAGTTGCAGATCCTGAAACGAATTTCGGTGCCACATCATCTTTCGCTTTAAGAATGTCAGTGTATTCCTCGAATTTTCCGCCTGCCACAGCATGGATGCCGCCTGCCGTTTTGACCGCATATTCTCCGTCGAAGATCCATTGCGAAGTGATTGTCAACGTCTTGCCGTCTTCCGATAATGAGCCAGCGAGTTGCCCAGGGTTCGCGGTTGAACCTGAAACCATTGTAAATGTAATATTACGCACATTTCCTGAAGCATCCAGCACCGTTGACTTCGTAACTGGCGCGGCGAATTTCACTTCCACTTGCTTTGCGTTGACCGCCTTCACTTCTGTGACAAAGCGATCGTCCGCTGCATAGTCAAAGAGAATCGCAATCGTTTTTTCAGCAGTCGCATCACCTTTTGTAAGGGTTACAACGTAATTGCCTGCCGTATTTCCTTGGGACGCTTTCACTGTAACGCCCTTTTCGGTAATTAAGGAAGCAGCATATTTTTGTACAGCTGCAAGTTTAATTTCATCCGTCGCCAAAGGGCCTTTTGAAACAGTGACAGCACCCTCTTTCAATTGAGCGACAGCTGCATCCACTGCCACCTGATCTTCATCCACTTTCGGAACAACAAATGCTTCGCTTCTAAAGACGAATGAAGCCATTTGACCGCGCGTCACAAGAGCATTCGGTGAAAATGTCGTCGGAGTCGTACCCGTTGTGATTTCATGTGCATAGAGTGAACGGACAAATTCAATATGCCATTGCTTGCTGTTGATGTCGCTGAAAGGCAACGAAACGGATGGCATCTCCTCCAAGCTAAAGCCAAGCACAATGATTTTTGCCATTTGAGCTCTCGTCAAGCTATCGTGTGGCCTGAATGTGTTGTCTTCATAGCCCGAGATAATTCCTTCCTCGACAAGCGCAGCAATATAGCTATAGTAAGGGCTTGTCTTGCTAATGTCCTTGAATCCTGGATCGCTTACATTCTTCGTATCCAAATCCAACACGAGTGCTAAAAGCTTCGCCGCGTCCTGTCGCGTAATATTCTGGCCCGGCTTGAACGTGCCGTCCGAATACCCACTGATCATGTCTGCCGCCGTATACTTCATAACCGCTTCATAAAAATGATGACTCGGAATGTCTCTTACATCCGAAAATGACTGTGTTTCCGCTTTCGCCGATTCAGGTGCAACCGCCATTACTCCCGATACCGCGACCGCAGTTGCCAATGCTGTTGTAAACATCTTTGCTTTACTGTTCTTCTTCATGATTCATGCCCCCAATTTTATTGAATAAAGTATGTATATATTACATTTTCTCACAATCTACCAAGCTAGTAAGCCTACTACTAGTATAAGTCAAGTGGAAAATTCATGCAATCAGCAACTGAATTGTGTCGGTGCCTGTGCATGATACATTTATGACTATTTGACGTTATGTATGAACTATAATCAAGAAAAGGGAAGCTGGCCAATGATGACACTGACTAGCTTCCCTTTTCTTGATTATACAATTGAAGTGAATAAACAGAATTGTGTATTGCACAGGCACCGACTCAAATCCCTACCGGCACGATGTACATTCCGGCGGCCGGGTCCTGTTTCACGACGACGTTGACGCCGTAGATGTCGCGGATTAAATCCGCTGTTATAATGTCTTCTGGTTTGCCTTTGGCAGCGATCTGACCGTTTTTCATGACGATGATGATGTCGCTGTATTTGATGGCCTGATTGATGTCGTGCAATACCATGACGATGGACATGCCCTGCTGTTTATTCAAACTGCTGACGAGTTCCAACAGTTCATATTGGTAGAAAATGTCCAAATACGTCGTCGGTTCATCCAAGAACAGATACGGCGTCTGCTGGGTGAGCGCCATGGCGATCCAGACACGCTGCATTTGGCCGCCGGATAGGCTATCGATCGGCATATGCCGCTTATCCAGCAAATTCGTGCTTGCGAGCGCCCATTCAATCGCCTTTTCGTCCTCCTTCGTACTTGACGCAAAAAGGCTTTTATATGGAATCCGCCCATACGCGGTAAGCTTCTCGACCGTCATATCGGAAGGCGCATTGTTTTGCTGATGAACGACCGCAAGCCTCTTCGCAAGCTCCTTCGGTTTGAAATCAGCCAACGACTTCCCATCCAGCAACACGTCTCCATGTTGCGGCTGATGATGATTGGACAGAACGCCAAGTAAGGTCGATTTCCCGCATCCATTCGGCCCGATGATCGTCGTCACTTTGCCGATGTCAATCGAACTGTCGATCCCATTCAACGTATCCCTCTTCTTGTCGTATGAAAATGTGACTTCCTTAATGTCCATAAATGCGATCACTCTTTCTCAGCAAGAATATGAGGAATGGCCCGCCGATCACTGCCATAATGATCGATGCTGGAATTTCATTCGGCGCAATCAAAGTCCTTCCTAACGTGTCCGCCAATAAAATCAACAGTGCACCCGCCAACGCGGAAAATGGAATCAAAACTTTATGATCGTTGCCGACAAGCGTTCTACCGATATGCGGCACCAATAAACCGACGAAAGCGAACATGCCCGCTACTGTCGTCGCAATCGAAGCCAATAAAACCGCAATAATCGAAATGAAAAACCTCGCCATATTCACATTGACACCAAGGCTTTTCGCCGTCCTATCCTCAAGCGATAAATAATTGCACCATCTATATACGAAAAACGACAGCATAAGTCCGATCGTCCCATAAAGCGCGATCACTTCTACTTCGCTCCATTTTTTCATCGTCAACGTCGAAGTCGTCACTTGGCTCATCGACTGTGTAATGCCGCTCCCGCTGAATCCGATTGCCTGACCCAATCCAGTGAACAGCGCATTGACCGCGATTCCGATCAGGATCATCCGCAGCGGATCTAAGCCCGACTTCCACGATAATGAATACACTAAGAAAAACGCCAATGCACCGCCGATAAACGCAAATAGCGGCACGAAAAAGAATAATGTCGGGAACAGCGAAACCACCAAAACAGACATGAAACTCGCTCCCGCAGAAACGCCAATGATTCCCGGATCCGCCAACGGATTTCGCATGACTGCCTGCAGCAAAACGCCCGCCACCGACAAAGCTGCTCCCGCAAATACCGCTATCAAAATCCGCGGCAGCCGCAAGTCTTTAATGATGGCGACATCGTCGTTCGTTCCCGTCAACAGTCCATGAATCAATTCGAAAGGCGTCACCGAGATGCTGCCCGTTAATGCAGATTGAACGAAAACAATCCCCAACAAGAGGAGAACGATTATGAAACTGAGGCTTTTCCGATTGATTCCCAACATGACTTTACCTGCCTTCATTTCGCTTCATGCAACATTTTCATTAACTCATCAAGCGCTTTCGCCGCTGCCAAATTGCCTGTCGTGCCGAACAGCGTCTCCTCCAAATCGTAGACGCGCCCATTTTTCACTGCATTAAAATGCTTCCACACATCATTCGAACGGAACTCCTCATCGAACATCTCAATCACCTGCTCCGGCATGCCGTGCGCCGCCCGCAAAATGACATCCGGATTCGTCTGCTGTAAAAATTCCGTATTGGAGGAAATAAACTCAACATCCTCGTCCGTAATAACATTTGCACCACCAGCCCGCTTGACGAGATCACCAATATACGAATGTTCCGTTGCCACTAAATAACTGCCTGGAATCCCCATGAGAATGAGCACGGAAGGCTTCTCTTTCCCCTCGATCGCCTTCTCGATTTCAGCAGCTTTCTCCTCGAATTGCGCTACAATCGCTTCCGCCTGATCCATCCGATCGTACTTCTCGCCGATTTTCAAGATTTCTTCGTGCATCGCGTCGATGCTTTCGAGGTTCGCATACGTCATATCGATCCTGCGGTCATCAAACATTTCTTGCAAGTCATATTTCAACGTTGTCACCGAAAAAATTTCTGTCGGCTTCAATGACAGCAGCGCTTCCATATCCGGGCTCATCGGGTTGCCGACTTCCTTCGCATCGGCGTAGCGTTCTGGCAAATCCTTGTAACTCGACGGAACACCGACCAAGTCGATGTCAAGCGCGTCCATGATTTCGGTCAGTGCGACAGTCGTTGCAATGACACGGTCACCGTCCAGCTCGCCGATTTGTTCATCCGCATTATCTCCGGTACTTGCTGAACAGCCGGCAAGCATGATACTTACCAACAAGCCGAAAAGGCCGATCACTTTTTTCATTCCAGCACAACTCCCTTAATTTCGAGCACGTTTCCTTGCAAATGCAAATACGATTGCGGCAACAACGACCGCTGTAATCGCAGCTATCAAAATGAATAGGCCGATTGAAGATTCTTCTTTCTCATCCTTGACCTCTTCGACTGCAACTTCTTCAACAGCGTCCTCTTCCAGTTCTTCAAGGTCTTCTTCATTCACAGCATCAGCTTCTTCAGACGTAGCGTCCTCTGTTCCATCTGCCATATCTTCAACTTCCGTGCTCACTTCAGTCGCATCTTCCTTTTCAGTTTCAGATTGGACTGACTCTTCTTTTTCGGTTGATTTTACAGTAGACTTCTCTTTAGTATCCATTGCATTTTCAGACGTTTTAGCCGTCTCAGTTTTATTCCCAGCTGGCTTTCGCTCCTGCTTTTGAACTGGTTTCTCCTCAGTCTTCTTCGGCGTTTCCGGCTTCGTTTCTTTAGCCGGAGGAGGGGTTGTTACCGGTTTTTCCACAGGTGGAGCTGGAATAGCCGATGTATTGAAATTAAAGCGGATATCGTATTTATTGTCGTATTCAAATCCCGGAATTCCTGTCACGATGACATGAATCTTGGCATTGACCGGCTTTGTCAAATCAGACACCGAAAATCGTACGACACGCTGATCGCCCGATTCGTTCACTACTTGCACGTCTGAGAAACTGCCGCCGTTTTGCACTTTGAAGTACTGCCACCACGAGCTGTTTTTTAACGTGACGGTTACTGTCGCCTTATCGCCCGTCAACTGCACTTTCGCGGGACTCACCATATAATCCGCTGTCGTGGACTGCTCGTTGCCCGTATCCTTCAGCACAGTGAACGGGACGGTATAATCCCCGTCAGCAAACGCTGCAGCTGAGGCTTCTGACGGCATGATCGCCGGAATGAAAAGCACCATGACCAATGCAACTGCCATTGCTATAATAAAATTTCTTTTCATTTCGAACTCCTTCGCTCCACACACAACGCCGGCAGTCACAATTAGCGTGACGCCGGCATCCGTGCAAACTTATTTGTTTGTTTCAAGCATGTTGTAAACCATTTTCACCGCATGCGCACGAGTCGCGTGTGCTTTCGGTGAAAACACTTTTTGACCTTTTACAACGTCGCCGTCGATGATGCCAAGACCAACTGCCATTTGAACAGCTTCTTTTGCATAGTCATTGATTTGAGCCGCATCTGCGAACTCAACCGTTGTTTCAACGTTCTTCAATAGGGAAGCGTCTTTAAATTCAATCGCACGGATGATCATTGTCGCCATTTGTTGACGAGTGATCGCCGCATTCGGATTGAATTTCCCAGCATCGCCTTGGATGATGCCAGCGCGGTTTGCGGCTTCCACTTCGTACACAAAGCCGTCCATGTCTTTCGTCACATCAGAGAATGTTCCTTGGAATTCTTGCTTTTCAAGGTCCAATGCACGAGCGATGATCAATGCAAATTGCGCTCTCGTAATTTTGTCATTCGGCGCAAATGTATCAGCTGTCTTGCCTTTTACAATTTCCTTCGCAGCAAGTGCTTCGATATAAGGTTTTGCCCATGTTTTGTCGATATCTTTAAATGAAACCGTTACTTCCTCTTCCGGTTGTTCCGGTTGTTCTGGTGTTTCTGGTGTTTCTGGTGTTTCCGGTGCTACTGGCTCAATGCTGTCTTGATCAAATGCAAGACGAACTGTGTAATGGCCAGTGTGGTTCGCTGCTGCAACGAAAACCGTCACTTTTGCGTTCATGATTTTTGTAAAATCCGCCACTTCGAATGAAACAACGCGGTGGTTCGCTTCTTCATCTACACTTACAACCGTCGCGTCGACGAATTCACCATCTTGCTCAACTTGGAATTCAGTGATTTGCTCGTTGTTCGTCAGTTTGAATGAAACGACTTGCTTACCGTCTTTCACTGTCAATGCAGCAGGCGCTTCGATGTAACGTGTCATGGATGATTCTTTTTCCTCTTCTTCATGCAACACTTTGAAGCCGAGTGTGTAATCGCCATCTTTAATTGTTGCTGGAGCTTCAGGAGTTTCAGTTTCAGGAGTCTCTTCCCCTTCAGTTCCTTCTTCTTCAGCTGGGACATTACTTGCATCGAATTGGAAACGGATGTCATGCGTTTGATCATATTCACCAAGACCAGGAATTCCTGTCACAATAATATGCGCTTTTGCATTCAATGTTTTTTCAACATCTTTTAATTCAAACTTCACGACACGCGTTTTTTCTTCATTGTTTTCGCTCACTACTTCAGCGTCAACAAATTTGTCGCCATCTTGGATTTTCAACGACTGCCAATATTGGCTTTCCAATAGTGTCATGTAAACGAATGCCTTGCCGGCTTCCACTTTCACTTCCGCAGGGCTTTTCACATATTTACCCGCTGTCGAAACTTCGTCCTTATCATCTTGCAGCACTTTAAACGGAAGCTCATAAGATGCCTCCTGTGCAGCAGTCACTTCGGCAGCTGCCGGCAGTGATGGCATTGCTGTAAAGATCAGCAATATTGCTGTAAATAAAACCAGTAAACTCTTCTTCATTCTTGTAGTCTCCTTTTCTACTTTTTCGATTGTTTTAATCGTAATGCAACAAAGATTGCCGCCACGACAACTAAAGCAATCGCAATATAAAACCAAATTGTACTGCCTTCGCTTACAGAGTCAACCCATTGCTGGTCCGTCTCTTTCAACGAAGTTGCGTCCATTGCAACACGCACGGTATACGCATGATCATAAGGGATTTCCAACTCATCGATCACCACATGCATCTTCACCGGGAACGCCTCGGCCAACTCGCCGTCCACGTTCAGTTCTATGACACGCGTATCCGCTTCTTTATCCTCCGCGACGACTTTCGCATCTGCAAAACCATCGCCGCTAGGAACCTGTAACTCTTGTACCCACTTGCTGTGATTCAACGTCAACTGCAAAATCTGATGATCGCCATCCATCTTCAACAACGCCGGCTTCTCAAAATAATCATTCGCAATCGACACCGAATCCGAATCGCCCTGCAGCAGCTCATACTCCACTGCATATACACCGTCGGCCAACGACTCCGCCACTACAGGCGCAGAGACGATCGCCCAAAACAGGAAAACAGCACCAAGCAAAGGCGCCACCAGTCTCCTCATGTAAACCCCTCTCCTACTAGTGAGAACTGTTATCAATTAATACAATACCATAATAGGTGATAAGCAACTAGTTTAAAAGCCCCTCCACCAATATTCACACATTGTTCACATAAAAAAGAATGAAATGTGTCAAAACTCGCGTCGGCGCCCTTTGCGGTGCCTGTGCACCACGCATTTATAACTATTCGTCTTAACGCATCAAGGTACTATTAAAATCTAATCAACTAGCTATTTTGGTAGACTCTACAAATCCGCTTATTCAATTGTAGTGAATAAACTGAATCGTGCGCTGCACAGGCACCGTAATTTAAGATTCACTTATAATCTGCCCCGTTCATGTCAAGACTACGCAATATCATTAAGGCGGGAGTTTTCGGTATGAATAAGGCTGGTTCAATTAGTATTCTGCATGTAATTTTTTTATCAATGACGGTCATCGGACTGAAAAATCACGTGACCATTATTCCATCGCTATTGATTCATGCTGGACGGGATGCGTGGATATCTGTTTTCATTGCGGCAGTGACGATGATTCCATGGCTTTTTCTGCTCGTCTACATTCATCGCAGCTCAAAGCAGGTTTCACTCACGGATTGGCTGCAAACAAAGATCGGCAAAGTTCCGACCGCCATTTTCCGGTATGTCACAGCTATGTTCCTCCTATTGATGGCTGTCTTTACAATGGGGGAGACTTTGCAGTGGATCACGTCAACATTCTTACCTGAATCCCCCTTAGTTCTTATGGTAATCATTTACTCAATTTTATGTATCTTCCTTGCCACCACAAATCTGCAAACGATTGTAATGGTAAACGTTGTTGTCTTATTTTGGGTAGTTGTCCTCGGGTTCTTTGTCGCCATCACAAATATACAAGTGAAGGATTATTCATTATTGAGACCTTTCTTAGAGCATGGGTTTACACCAGTCATTACTTCAACAGTCTATCCGGCATCCGGATTCGTTGAACTTCTGTTAATCCTTTTTATCCAGCAAAATGTGAAGGGACAGTTTCGTTGGTATCATTATGCAATTATGCTCTTTATCCTGCACAGTTTGACGATGGGTCCACTTGTCGGAGCCATTACAGAATTCGGGCCTCATGAAGCAGCAAAGCAAAGATATCCTGCATATGAGGAATGGGGGCTTGTTTCCATAGGAAGATTCATTCAACACCTTGATTTCTTGTCCATTTACCAATGGTTGACAGGTGCCTTCATACGAGTTTCATTCATCCTGTATATTGTCACGGATTTATTGCAATTGAAAGGTGATCGTGTTCGTACATGGAAAATACTTGGTCCCGCATTCCTATTCATGAGTTTGGCACTCTTTCTTATAGATGATCATATTTTCCTTAAAATAAAAGGCGATTATTTATTGATCGCAACGTTCTTCTTCATGCTATTGCTGACGTCCTTCTTGACAATCATGGCGTTCATTAAAAAAGGAGCGGCAAAAGAAATATAAATCTTAACTAGAAGATGGTGAGCGCAATGCAATCGTCTCATAACGAAATGGACAGCACATCCTTACGGCAATTATTTCAGAAGTCGGCAGATATTCATTTTCAAAATTACACATTCAATGGCCACTCAGTTCTCTTCATTACATGTGAAGCGATGATCGACCAACAATTATTACAAGAAGTCATTGTGCCACGTGTTAATCATTTCGTCAGCAACTTGAAGAATAAACCAACCGAAACAATGATCGAATCGAAATTGCAAATTCCAGATTTGCTAGCAGGACATGACTTGGAAAAAATTATTCCCCTCGTTTATACAGGGCATGTCCTCTTATACTTTGAGGATTCCGGACTTCTCTTCACAAGCAATATCGCAAAAAAACCGAATCGCAATCCAGAGGAAACGCGATTGGAAGTGCCTGTCAAAGGTCCTCGGGACAATTTCATCGAAGACGTCTCTGTCAATATCGCCTTAATGCGGAAAAGACTGCCGACAAACTCCTTATGTGTGGAAAAATTCGAATTGGGGAGACGCTCCAAAACAACTGTCGCCCTTTTATATTTTGATGACATCGCGGATAAAGAGATTCTGCACAGTTTAAGGAAACAGATACAGAAAGTAGATATCGACATTGTGATCAGTCCTACACTTCTCATGGAACTTATGAATAAAAGCTCCAAACTTTTCCCGAGGATTGATTACACTGGACGCCCGGATAATGCCGTTCAATCGCTTGTAAGAGGCCGATTCCTAATATTAGTTGACGGGGCTGCATACGGCGTCGTTTTGCCAGTCAATCTGTTTTTGCTTATAAAGACCGGAGAGGATAATGAAACACCCGTCATCTATGGCTCCATCCAACGTTTAATGCGCATCTTCGGGTTATCTTTCGGCTTGACATTGCCAGCATTTTGGCTTGCTTTGACGACCTATCACCAGAATCAGCTCCCGGTACAATTATTGGCAACAGTTGTACAAGCGAATACAGGGCTTCCGCTCCCGTCGGCCATGGAAATGCTGCTCATGCTGCTCATGTTCGAATTGTTTCGGGAAGCCGGTTTGCGCCTGCCGACTGCGTTAGGTGGAACGATCGGCGTTGTCGGCGGTTTAATCATAGGAGATGCCGCCATTCGTGCAGGTATTACAAGTCCTGCGATGATTGTCGTTATCGCCATTTCAACAATTGCTACATTTACATTAGTCAACCAATCACTTGTGAACGCGGTAAGTGTTTTACGCATCGCCTTCATCTTCCTCACCGCGCTTTTAGGCTTGTTCGGCCTTCTTATGTCTGTGTTCGTTACGCTTGTCTACTTATCAAATATAAGGACTTTCGGCGTTCCGTATATGAACATTTCGACTGACTTAAGCTTTAAGACGATCATGGAATCTATCTTCCGACTGCCCCAGGATTTTTACAAAACACGGCCCAATATGTTGAACCCGTCAGACCAAACACGTATGAAGAAGGTGGATAAGGATGAATAAAAAATTGATTGGCTTCATGGTAGTCATACTAGCGATATTCCCCTTATCTAGTTGTTGGGACAATAATGAACCTGAAATGATGCTGTATATCAATGGGATCGGCATCGATTATAAAAACGGTCAATACGAGCTATACGCCCAAATTATTAATTTTGCAAATACGGCAAAATCTGAGCAACCCACAAATAATGAAACGATACAAGCCGAGGTCGGTCATGCTTCCGGAAGAACATTGGATGAAGCAGTTTTCCAGTTGTATCATACTGTCGATCAAAAAGTTTTTTGGGGGCATTTATCCTACTTGGTCTTTTCAGAGGAAGCATTGAAAGAAACGAAATTAAGTCCGGTCATCGATCTTTTTATCCGTTACAGGGAAACACGCTATCAAATATGGTTATACGCAACAAAAGATCCGGTTGAAGAAATTCTATTATTGAGGCCCGTCATCAACAAAGCCATTACGTTGTCAAAGTTAGGAGACCCAGAAAACTCCTACAAACAAGAGTCATTCATTAAACCCACCAATATCCGTGAATTGCTGATTCAAGTAAACGAACCCAACCATGAAGCTTTGATTCCACTTATTACGATTAAAGACAATTGGAAATCCATTAATGAAACGATAAAAGCTCCCTATTTGGCCGGTGCAGGACTCGTTACGCCGAATGGCTTTAAAGGGTTCATCGAAGGAGATAAAGCAAGAGGGATCAGATGGATGTTGAATGATACTGTGAGAACGGAAATCACAATTCAAACGGAAAGCGAAAATCATCTCTCTCTTGTCATAGAGAACGTAAAAGTGAAAGTCAAACCTGTCATTATAAACGGAACAGCTAAGTTCGACATTAACGTTTACGTCGACGGCACTGTCGATATCATTACCGATTCGGTAACACCTGAAGAAATTGAAAAACTGGTGAAGGAGGAAATGGAAAAACAAATTCTCGAAACCTACGAGGAAGCGTTAAAAATGGATGCCGATATCTTTCGTCTATCGGAGCAATTGTATCGAACGAACGTAAAAGAATGGAAGCGACTTCACAAAGACGGGAAAATTGAACTGGCCGATGATACGATCCGAAACATCGACGTAACGATCGAGAAACTTTACTCCAAACGAAAAACCTATGAACAAACAATTGACTAATTTTGTGGGTGCTTATGCATGGCACATTTATGACAATTCAATCTGGAGCATAAATAAACAAAAGGGGGGTCTGCTAAATGCTGTATTTGCAGACTTCCCTTTTCCTATCTATTCAATTGCCGTGAATAAACTGAATTGTTTTGGCGCCTGTGCAAGCTGCGTTGTTAAAAACTCTCATTTTTGTATCAATATACACAACTATTGCATACAAAGGCCATTCTGACCATATCACGCTATCTTTTTTAATTCAATTGTAGTTAATAAACTGAATTGTACGCTGCACAGGCACCGATTTTATCTCAAGGGATATGAACTGACAAGCTCGGGAAAGTAAGTGTAAAATAAACTAAACTGATTAAAAGAGGAACTTTATATGCCCAAAACACAACAAAAAGTAGTTATATGGAAATTAATTGGTCGCGGCGCTGGAGTTATATTCGGTGCAATTATAGCGGCTTACGGATTAGAGTCTGTGCTCATTCCGAACCAAGTTTCAGATGGAGGCGTGACAGGTCTTAGTATCGTTGGATCACAATTATTCGGTTTTCCATTAGGACTGCTCATCGCTCTTTTAAATATCCCTTTTGTATTTTTAGGTTACAAGCAGATCGGAAAAAGCTTTGCCCTCTACTCAGTTCTAGGGATTGCTACACTGGCTATCAGCACAAGCTTGATGCACCATGTCCCGACGATTATTCATGGTGATACGCTATTAATTACAGTCGTCGGGGGCATTATCCTTGGCTTCGGAATGGGGTTAGCGTTGCGGAATGGCGGTGCGCTTGACGGAATTGATATGCTGGCCGTCTTGCTCTCCCGCAGAATGCCATTCGGTACAAGTGACCTCATCCTATTTTTGAATGTATTCGTTTTTGCCATTGTCTCGACTGTTTTCGGGCTCCAAGGAGCTTTCTTATCCGCAATTGCTTACTACATTGCCACGAAAGTGATTAGCATTGTAGAAGAAGGACTAAGCGGTTCGAAGATGTATAAAATCATTACAAGCGAGCCAGAGGATATGGTGGAAACTATCCGCGACCGTCTTGGCCGCAGTTCGACGTACAACATAGTCCAAGGTGCATATTCCAGTGAACAGTTCAAGGAAATCACATGCATCATCAACCGTCTAGAAGATAGTAAGATGAAGGAAATTATCCTTGAAATCGATCCTTCAGCGTTTGTCGCTGTTTATGAAGTTGCCGAAGTGCGAGGAGGTAATTTCAGTAAGCGCAACATCCATTAACACTTGCTTGGGTGCCTGTGCAACCTACATTTATGACAATTCACAAATACTCATATCAATACAACGGAAAGCCGGTCAATTGTAACTCTTAGGCCGGCTTTCCGTTTTCACTTTATGCAATTGTAGTTAATTAACTATTAGTTTGCTGCACAGGCACATGAAATGTATATTAACAGAGCACGATTACCTTATGTGGCGTTGTTTGTGCGGGAATGCTGCGTGTAGTGTTGCTATACACGACAATCAGTTCACGGTTTGACGGCCTGCCCGTAAATGACTGTCCATTTTCGAGCAAAATCGGCGTGCTTCGATTTATATTCAATTTCAAACTGCCATCACTGCTCACTAACTGATGGTCGAAAAAATCCACTTTCACAAACTGGCCGGATTTCTCTTTTGCCATGACAATCGCCCGGAATTGTGGAGGATAAATAAAAGGGGCAGGCGCATCGGCATCATAAAATCCCGTAACGATATCCCCAACCCTCACCAAAACATGATCGACAAAATATGTGCCCGGCTCGATGATGAAATTAACGACTGAACCTTCCCGATCTGCTACCATAAATATTTTATAGCAACCCGATCCCGAATTGTTCTGCTGCACCGAAAAGTCATTAATCTCCATTACCCTGCCGGTGAAAGATTTAAAATTCATCCGCATACCTCCATTGTGAAAAAGCTCGCCTTATAGACTATGCGGCGAACAGTTTGGGTGTTCAGCATATGTATGAATATTAATAATTATCTTCATCCTGGTAAAATTCCACAAACAAATATGGCTGTAGAAATGGTCGCGCAGCTAAAACTGCACCCACGAATTGTGCGGGTGCCTGTGCATGGTACAATTATGACAATTCATACTTTTGTATATAAATGCAAAAGGAAGCCGATGAAATATTGATTTAATCAGCTTCTCCTCTTTCCAATATACAATTGCAGTGAATCATCTGAATTGCGTGTTGAACAGGCACCGCAATAACCCAAGGTATCCCTATAGCTTACCGAGTTCATCTAAAAAAGCGGGACGGTTTTTATAGGTTTGTTTCAGCTCTTCTGCTAAATTCATTTGCACTTCTTGTCCGGCAACTTTTCGGTAGCGCTTCAATGCTTGGCACACTTCCTTGTATTGCTTCCGGTTAAATGCATTTTCCGCCTTCTCTTTCACATGACGTCCGAATAACTGAATCGCCTCTTCACCATAAGAAACCATCAAGTATTGCAAATATCGTTCAATCAATGAAGTATTTTCACGTACATATTCTAGTATGGCATCTACGTCGTTTTCAGCCTCAATAAGCTGGACATACATCCTGAAATTCTTTTCGGCCAATTCCAGCTTCACTTCTTCATAAAATGCTGTCTCCTCTGAGGCAAGCTCCTTCAACTCCCAATAGTACTCAAAATCCCCGCCTATCAGAATTTCACGTCCGATCTTCATTTGCTCTTCATAAGATTCTAATTGTTTATATGCCTTATAGCGCCATTTCTTCCAACGCGCAACCAAACCTAGATAGTCCTTGTCCAACCTTTCCCCTTCTGACGCCAATGACAACACATTTTCATAGTTGCCTTCCTCCATTTCATATTGCATCAACCGCTTCCGAAATGAAGGGTAGTTTATATTTTCCTGTAGAAACTGTCTCGCTTCCTCTGTCGTGCCATGTGTTTCAATGATGTCATACAACAAGTTGTGGATCTGTTCATTTGCATACTGGCCATAATGATTTGCAGACGAATTCTTTATCAATGATTCCAATTCATTTATCAACGTCTTACGCATCTCTTCATTACCCGCAAACGCCAAACAGATGCCGAGCACGTCAATTCGAAAGTCATCCCATCCTTCAAATATGTCGGACTTCGATAAATGAATGAGCTTTTCCATCAACTCGAATTGTTCATCTACATCTAGCGTCGCGCCTGCAATCGTATGGATCATTGCTATCGTTTCATCTAGTAAACCGCCGATATCACCGTTCGAGTCATCCGCGTATTGAAAGGCTCTCATTCCTTCACGCAACAGCAGCTCTGCAATTTCAAAGGATACCAAAGGATCATTCAATTTTTCTATTTTATGGAGCACTGAGGACAATTCTTCCGTAAAGTCGCCAACATATTTATATGTAATGAACCCTTCTCTGCCAATATATTTCTTGGTAATCGAGTCCATCAACATCTTGCAATGAGCAATTTCCTGCTGCTCATCATCGTAGATGTAGTAGTTGAAAAGCAATTCATTATGTAAAACCGGGTAATTGTCCGCCAAGTCAATCAGTATAGCAATCAACTTTTCTTTGGGCAGATTTTCAAGGACTGCCTTTACATCCAGTTGACCGGCTTCCTCGGAAAAATCATTATCCTTCAGTCTGTCAATCAATTCGTAGTAAACAGCAACCTCATGTTTACAAACTGGACCCATCGTAAATGGACAATCACAATAAGACGAAAGGATATTGCCCTCTTCATCAAGCTGGACAGCAATCTCATACACGTCCGCCCCCTTTACCACCGCCGTGTATCTACCGCTTCCCTGACGTACAAGATCAGCAACGAAATCTGCTTCATAATATTCAAAACCGCGATCGACGATAGTGGAACTTACTAGCTCTTCAAAATTGTAAAGATTCATCGCACTTCCCCCTCTTTATCCGATGCGCACTCTTCTACACTCTATAATACGACACCTCCCCGATAACCTTCCATTAAATTGCGTGGGTGCCTGTGCACGGTGCATTTATGACAACTCATCCATCGGTATATAAATGAGAAGGGAAGCTAATAAAATGAGATTTGATCGGCTTCCCGATTTTTTAATATACAATTGTAGCGAATAAACTGAATAATACGCTGTACAGGCACCAGTTTGGGGGCTGTGAGGTTTCATCGTTCACATGCAATTCCATCCTTGTCGCGGTCCATCTTTGTGTGCAATTTGTAGATTTCAGCTGAAACGAAAGGCTTGTACTTTGTTTTCCCACCAACATTTTGGACTTTAGAATTTTTAGCGACGCCGCCTGGATATGTTTTATTCAACTCTGTACAATTTTTAAACTTGGCAGGGGCTGCGTTAGCTGAGTGGATTGGCATTGCGAACATAAGGAAAGCAATGGACAATGTAATAAATCCCGTCAAAACTCTTCTCATCTGTATCACTCCAATATTCGATTATTTGTAAATAATTGTAACACAAACTCTCAACTAAGCTATTACTATTTTATCAGCTCATCAAATATAGATTTCAATACCTTCCTTATTACCAATATACCTACTAAGCCAGCCACTCTGTAAGTCCTCCATTCAGCCGCACTAAGACAACCAAGTGCTAACATCCGCCCATTGCCTTCCACCTACCCAATAAGAGATAATAAGAAGATTACACAACAAGAGAGGTATACAGATGAAAGGAAGTTCACACGCAGCAATCGGCGTCGCCGTAGGGACAATAGCAGGATATCAGGTGCATCCTGATCTATATACAGTTGCGATCGCCGCTTTGGTTGGCGGTGTGTCAGCACTTGTCCCCGACTTGGACACGAACGGTCTGGCAAGCAACCGGATCACTATTTCAAAAAAAGTTACACAATGGCTGATGCAGCTCGTTGGCGCAGGCATTTTCGTCGCAATCGTATACCAGTATTTCACGAAAGGTTTTACCCCCTCCATTCTCATATACGCGGGAATCGGCTTGCTCTTTTTCATCGTATCGCGCTTTATTACACAAAGAAGAATGTTGACGCTCACCGGCTTTATGGTGATGTGGCTAGGAATTGTGATGCATCAATCGATCGGCGTCATGTTAGCCGGGAGCTATATCATCATCGCATCGTTCCTGCCACACCGATCCTACACCCATTCGCTGATCGGGCTCGTTTTTTACGCGTTCATTTTGAATCAATTACAGCAGGACTGGCAGATTGACGTTTTGCTTATTGCAGGGATAGCCGGGTACGCCAGCCACCTGATTGCGGACATGAAGGTTTTTCCAATGAATCGGCGAGGCGTAAAGTGGTTCGCACCGCTTTGGAATAAGGAATGGTAAACATAAACGTTGGCATTTCAATCCGTACACTTAAATTGTGTCAGTGCCTGTGCAAGGAACATTTATGACAATTCAGCTTTATGTTTTAAAATACAAAGGGAAGTCAATCAGAAAGGATTTCTGGAAGACTTCCCTTTTTACATTATACAATTGTAGTGAGTAAACTGAATTGTTCATCGCACAGGCATCCAAACAATTCAGTTTATTTTTCCACTGTCACCATCTCCCGAATCTTATATTTCAACAGTTTACCTTGTAAGCTACGCGGGAGTTCATCCAAAAAATCGACAGATCTTGGTTTTTTATAGTCGGCGAGTTTGCCTTCACAAAAGTCGATGATCTCCTTTGCGTCTGCTTCCTCCCCTTCCCGAAGGACAACGATCGCTTTCACTGCCTCTCCCCATTTTTCATCCGGCACGCCAATTATCGCAACGTCTGCTATTTTCGGATGACGGTGAAGGACACCTTCGATTTCTGCCGGATAGACGTTCAACGCCCCTGACAAAATCATATCCTGTTTCCGGTCGACGATAGAATAAAATCCGTCCTCATCCTGAACGCCCATATCACCGAGACCAAGCCATTCACCATTGAACGCTTCGGCTGTCGCTTCCGGGTTCTTATAATATTCATCGCAAAGGGTCAGACCCTTCACCAAGAACTCACCCGGTTGTCCCGGTGGCACTTCATTCCCCACGGCATCGACAAGCTTCACTTCCATCCCTAACATCGGTACGCCGACGGAGCGATCTTTCACTTCCTGGTACTCCGGGAATAAATTCGTCGATCCTCCATGCTCAGTTGCACCGTAAAACTCATTAAGTTCGGCCTCTTTAAAGAAAGTCATCACCTTTTCTTTCGTGCTGGAGTGTAGGGGCGCGCCAACCGAGAACAACCCTTTCATCGAACTGACATCATACTTGTTTCGCATTTCCTCTGGCAAAGCAAAAATCGCATCAAACATAGGCGGAGCCATGAATGAAGTCGTCGTTTTCTCCTTATCAATCGCTTCCAATACTTCGACAGGATGAAATTTCGGCAAAATATGCAAAGGATTGCCAACAAAAAGATTCGGAATGGAAGTCGATAGCGCAGCGGCGCCGTACAACGGACCGGAAACCAATCCTTTCCCGTTCCGTCCAATCCCAAATTCAATGCTAAACAGCAACGCGACAAGATACATGCTCCGATGCGAGCGCACCGCCCCCTTCGGATGACCCGTCGTCCCTCCTGTATACATGATGCAAACCGTATCGTGCTCTCCCATTTCATATTCGATGAGCGGTTCCCCTGTGGAATGAAGAGCGATCCAATCTTCATATTCGAAGGACGCCACTTCCCCATGGCTCCCAACCGATACGTACAGCTGCACATCCTGCACGCAATCCTTAATAGAAGAAACTTCCTTATTGAACTCGTAGCCATAGATCAAAGCAACCGCCTCGGAATTTTTAAGCACATGCTCAATTTCAGGCCCGACAAATCTGGAATTAATCGGAACGAAAACCGCCCCAATCTTTGCACAGGCGAACATGATTTCAAAGAGCTCGTTGCAATTCAACAACATGAACGCAACCTTATCCCCCTTCTCAATCCCTGCCCCAAGCAACGAGTGCGCCACCCGGTTAATGCGTTCATTGAATTCGCGATAGCTAAATCTCTTACCCATGTACGACAGCGCTTCCTTTTCCCCATAACGGATTGCATTCAATTTAATCGGATCTGCAAACAGCATATGTTGCATCCTAATCCCCCATTTCCTAATCATGTATTACAATAGTGACTACTTCGCCGTATATTACGGAAATCCTCTTTTAATTGCACCGGTGCCTGTGCAAGGCGCATTTATGACAATTCATAACCGGACATAAAAATACAAAGGGAAGTCAACCAAATATTGTATTGGTCGACTTCCCTTCATCGCAATATACAATCGTAGTTAATAAACTGAATTATTCACCGCACAGGCACCCAAACAGGTCTCACTCCACCCTCTCTCCCTGCACGACGAGCCTGTATTCGTTGGAATACGCAGGGTAGCAGGTGATGAGGGACATGAGCGCTTTTCCATCCATCGGCTCCAGTACCTCGACTTCATGCGGCTTGACGATTTTAATTTCAAAAACCTTGAATGCCAATTCTTCGTCAGCCGTTTGGAATGTGAAATTCGTGCCGACTTCGATTTCATGCAGGCGATTGAAATACTTGCCGAAGATATGGGCCTGGTGCCCGGCGATGGCGTAGCTTCCGTCCATTTCGCCGGGGAGGTCCATGTTCTCGATGGCACCGAGGGATTGGTTGAGCGTTTCCGAATCGGCACCGTAGAGGACTGGTGCTTCCAAGTCAATCGCAGGAATCGATAAAATACCTTCCATTCCGGCTATGCTGTCAGAAGCGGCCGCCTTTTCCGCTGTCTCAGGCAGCAAAGTTGTCTCCTCCGTAGCCTGTATAGAGCGGAAAGCCTCAATCAATTCCTGCTGGCGCCCATCACTTTTCGCATTTCCATTCACGAGCCAGACCGATAGCATGACGCCGGATATAATGAGTAGCAATCCAAGCCAATTTAACGTCCGCTTCATTTGCCATTCACCACTTTCATGCTGCCAAACGAGTCGACTTTCCCACTCTCATCATGGCTAGACCTGCTATAACTAAGACTAGCGCAAGGAATGCCAGCCGTTTACCGTCCCAAAATCCGCCCGTTTTTGGCAATGAAGAACGTGGATCCACATTGTTCATGGCGAGGCTGTTCATTCTACCGGATTGTCCTGTGCCCAAGATAGCGGTTGTATCGGCGCTCCCGCTAAGTTCACCAGTTCGAAATCCTTCATCCGCGTTAAGATCACCGGACAAGCCATTCCCTTTTGCAGATTCCTGTTCCGGTTCATTCACGACATAGTCTCCGCCGGCATCGTTATTCGCCGTTCCATTCTCCTGATTGTCGACATCGCTTCCGGAATCTCCCGCATTTACATGCGGCGTTGTTGTTCCTTGATTCTCTTCATTTCCATCTGCTGTGGCGTCATCAGTACTTTCCGGAGAAGTCGGCAAATCGACATTTACGTCAGGGACCAGTGTATTTTCTGTATTTTCTCCAGTTCCGTCGTCATTCCCTTCATCCGTGGACGGAGGTACTACAATCGTCGGAACGTCCGTCTGCGCAACTGGAGTAAATTGCTCTCTTTTCAACACGTCCACGGAAATTGCATCCATTCCCGGTAATCCCAGATCCAAGCTTGCGCCGCTTTCCGACACCCATTGCCCGTCCTCAGTGGCTGTTAACTCCCGAACGAGGACACCGATAGACGTATCTTCAAGCAACCCACCGTCTAGATTTGATTGAATCAAACCTGTGGATAACGACTTCCCATCTTCATCCGCTTCGCCATGTCTGTCCAACACGCCGACATGCGTTTCACCAAGCAATGGCAGGTCTTCCACATTCAATTCGACAAGGCCGCCGTCGAATGTATTCGACGTTCTATCGCGCAAACCTACGTCCACATTCAATTCCTCTGTCACCGGGGTTTCCAAATCAACGGATACAAGTGAAGCTTTTGTCCCCGTTTCTGCTTCCTCACGCTTCAGCACGGATACACCTAAGTCATCTAAAATCCCTTCGTCATCGTCGATGGAAACATCAACGACAGCAGAGCTCCCACGTGTTGCCCACCCGTCATCCCCTTTTTCCATCTCCAACACGTCGACAGAGACTTCATCAAGTAGCCCTTCATTGACATCTGTTTGAATCAAACCTGTGGATAACGACTTCCTGTCTTCATCCACTTCGACATATTTATCCAACACACCGACATGCGTTTCGCCGAGCAATGGCAGGTCTTCCGCATTTACTTCAACCACTCCGCCATCGAATGTACTTGACGTCTTTTCGCCAGAAACAACATCAACCAGCACATCATTCGTTAATGACGACTCCAATTCTACCGTCGCCACAGACGTCTTCGTTTCGGTTTTCTCCAAAACTGAAACATCCAAATCGTCCACTACGCCGCCACTTACTTCCACAGCAGCCAATGCTTCAGAAGCCTCAATTTCTGAAGTAGATGGAATATTTACGTTGATATCACCGACAATCGGCACATCCAGTATTTCTACATCAAGCACCGATGACTTGCCATCCTCTTTACTCAAAACATTCACATCAACTAGTAAACCTTCCTCTGATGCCCCGGCATTCAAAGGCGACAAAACAAGCGCAACTGATAGCCCAAACGTTACAACTCCAACACTTTTCAATAGATTTTTCATTTCGTTTCCTCTCCTTTTTTACTTTTTTGCTTGTAAAAAAGGAGTGGATTGGGGTGGTTGACCAGGCGGCGCGTGAACCCATTGGATTCTCATATGCTCGTCGGAATGGACCCATTGCCTGCCTGTCAAATTGCTTAATACCGCAAATCCATCAAATACTCCCGCCACGACATC
>NZ_LQYA01000108.1 GCF_001531445.1 Sporosarcina koreensis | reverse complement strand
CCTCAGGAAACCTTAGGCATTCGGTGGAAGGGATTCTCACCCTTCTTTCGCTACTCATACCGGCATTCTCACTTCCAAGCGCTCCAACAGTCCTTACGGTCTAGCTTCAACGCCCTTGGAACGCTCTCCTACCACTGACACCATAGGTGTCAATCCGCAGTTTCGGTGATCCGTTTAGCCCCGGTACATTTTCGGCGCAGCGCCACTCGACCAGTGAGCTATTACGCACTCTTTAAATGGTGG
>NZ_LQYA01000107.1 GCF_001531445.1 Sporosarcina koreensis | reverse complement strand
GCTCGTCCGCTCAGGGTCAGTCGGGACCTAAGTCGAGGCCGAAAGGCGTAGACGATGGATAACAGGTTGATATTCCTGTACCACCTTCCCGCCGTTATCAGCAATGGGGGGACGCAGAAGGATAGGGTGAGCGCGCTGTTGGTCATGCGCGTCTAAGCAGTGAGGTGTGGAACGAGGCAAATCCCGTTCCTATAACATTGAGCTGTGATGGCAAGGGGAATTATCCCCGGAGTCCCTGATTTCACACTGCCAAGAAAAGCCTCTAGCGAGGCGGGAGGTGCCCGTACCGCAAACCGACACAGG
>NZ_LQYA01000106.1:12814-35308 GCF_001531445.1 Sporosarcina koreensis | reverse complement strand
TATGCATCGCAAGCTGATGCGGCCGAATCGTCGGAAGATCGACAATGAGGACATCGAGCGTTTGAATGTTCATGAGCTGAACCCTCCCTCGACGAATTGCGCTTCCGTATTTTTCCTGACCTGCTCGAGTGTTACGCCTGGCATGAGCTCTGTCAAAACTAGCTGTTCATTCAAGACAGAGAATACCGCCATTTCCGTAATGATCATATCAACGCTTCGGGTTGACGTGAGCGGGAATGTGCATGCTTTCATTAGCTTGCTTTTCCCGCCTTTCGTCAAATGGGAAGTCGTCACGATCACTTTCTTGGCACCGACAAGCAAGTCCATCGCGCCACCGACCCCGATAATATTTTTTCCCGGTATGGCCCAGTTGGCGATGCGTCCGGTTTCATCGACTTGCAGGGCGCCGAGAATCGCAACATCGATATGCCCGCCGCGGATCATCCCGAACGATTCTGCACTGCTGAAAAATGCAGCACCCACCTGCTCGCCGACCGGCAATTTTCCTGCGTTCACTAAGTTCGGATCCGCTTCCTCCACATCGGTTACGCCTAACAAACCGTTTTCCGTATGGAAGTGGATGAGCTCGTCTTTAACATATTTCGCGACAAGTGTCGGAATACCGATGCCTAAGTTCACGACAGAAGGACCTTTCAATTCACTGGCAGCACGCTTCGCAATCAATTCTTGAACATTAGCGATAGACGACACCTTCCTTCGTCAGGATTTTTTCCGCAACGAGCAGCCTGTCGACAAATAGATGAGGCGTGACGACTTCTTCTGCTGACAACTCGCCGACTCCGACGATTTCATCCACTTCAGCAATGACGAGGTCCGCTGCGGTCGCCATGACCGGGTTGAAATTTCGGGCGGTCTTATAATAGATGAGATTGCCGAGCGTGTCCGCCTTATGTGCGCGGATCAGCGCCACATCCGCTCGCAATGCCTGTTCGAAAAGGTACGGCTCCCCATTGATTTCCCGTATCTCTTTCCCTAGCGCAAGCTCCGTTCCGACCCCCGTCTTCGTATAGTAGCCGCCGATCCCTGCGCCCCCCGCGCGCATCGATTCTGCCAGCGTCCCTTGAGGAAGCAGCTGCAAATCGATTTCTCCACGCTGATACGCTTCGCCAACTTCCCGGTTGCTCGTAAAATACGAACCAATCGCTTTCCGTATTTTCCGTTGACGGAGCAGGACGCCGAGCCCTTCACCCGCTTCGCCGAGATTATTGCTTATGATTGTCAGCTCATTGAGGTCTTTCCGCGTCAGACCTTCGATTAACGTGAGCGGCGCGCCGACCAGTCCAAATCCCCCTACCATGATTGTCATCCCACTTTTAATTGGAGAAAGGGCATTTTCAACTCTTTCGTAGACGATGGCTATGTTAACCGCCCCCTTCCAGCAAGGCGTCACTCGCCTCAAACCACGCCGGGATTCCCGCAGTCAACAGGCAGATCAGTCCTACTTCCGCCAATTCACCTTCAGTCGCTCCCTTCGCCCGTGCTTTCTCCATCCATTTTCCCGCTTCCCTTCCTTGCAACCCGGTGCTATGGATGCCGACCATTAAAAGGGATTTCATCTTCGCACTGACGGCTCCCTTTACAAGCAGCAAGTCATCCCACAGTTCCACCGGCGCCTTCAATATGTTCGCTACATACGGTGCATCCTCTTCTTCTAGTATGGAAATGAAATAATGGAGAACGTTCTCCAACTCATATACATAAAGAACATGCCCGTTCGGCAACCCCTTTAAGGAAAGTGCAGTTTTCACTGCTTGAACGCCAGTCCGCAACGCATTTTGACCACCATATCGATACGCGACAAGCAAATGCTCGATCAGCTCAGGAATAGTAGCGCCCCCGTCAATTGCGCCTTTCGTATGGTAGACCATGCTTCGCTCATAGCATCTCGCTGCATTGATCCCAACAAGAAGAAGATCTTTTTCCTTGCCGGATAAAAGCCCGTCCTCCATGATGGCGCTGCGCAGGTTTGTGTAATGATCAAGCGCATCCGGCCGGTAGGCATGCATTTTGCCTACCCACCCCGGAACTGCGCCATACACTTCCTTGAAATAAGCCAATCCATCACTCATCCGAAATCACCTCATCCAGGAAATCCCGGATTGCAGCCAAAATGTCTGTCTGTTTTTCAAAGACCATCGTGTAATGATTGCAATCCGAATTGAACGTTGTCAGTTTTGATGTATGTTTTTTCGTCTCTTCGTAATCGGCATCTGTAAAGAAAGGCGGAAACTGCCCGATTCCCCCGTCCGCTTGAATGAGTAGTGTATCGCAAGCAACCTTCCCCATTACTTCGATTGGGTTGAAAAAGTCAAAGCTCGTGAAGTCGTCTTCAATGTTTTCATTTGCGGACTTATGCATCCATCCGTTGCCTGTCCCATGGATTTCGTATTCAACAATTTCCTGGACGGCATCAGTCCACTTGATGCCAAGCCGTTTGTAAAGTTGCCGCAACTCGTCGACATACGCTCGCTTCGATTCATATGTTTTCCGGAGCCTTCCGAGTGACGGCCTGACAATATCGTGTTGGCGTCCTGACATCTGAGCGGCACCGTCCAGTAAGACAAGCCCTTTGACTGAGGAGAGTCCGCTTGCGACAATCGCAGAGATGAAGGCGCCCATCGAATGGCCGAGTAAAATCGGGTCTTTTATTCCCAAAACAGTAATCAATTCTTCTATGTCTTCAGCATGGGAGAAGATGGAGGGGACGTCATCCATCCCCGAACTGTCTCCCCTTCCCCTCAAATCGCAGGCGATGAACCGGTAATCGCCCCGTAGGCTTTGCGCATAATGAAGCATGTTTTTATGTGTCCCTGTCAGGCCGTGGAGAGCGATGATCGTCCCCTTTTCTCCTGGATAATCGACTACTTGCAAATAACGTCCACTAAGTTCCACTTTGTATATTCTTTTCGTCATTTTTGGAAATAGCTCACATCATCCGGATTAACCCACGTATCGTTCGTCCAGCCGTTCACATCATAGTCGCTCATACATTCTTCAGCGAACTTCTCGAACTGATCCGCCTGTCCGCTCATATTCGCGACGACGAGGTTTTCAAGCCGGATATTTTCGTGGTTGCCGGAGTAATTGCGCTCATATAGCTCGTGGCGCCCGCCATATTCCGTCCCGATGACATCCCATAGCAATTTGATGAGCTTGATTTTCTCCTCGGCGCCCACGCCATATGAACCGCGGTACAGTTTTTCCAATAACGGACGTAGCTCCGGATTTTGGAAGTCTTTTGAACTCGATGGCTGTGCGATTAGACTGCCAGCAACGACGTTTTCGATGATTTCCTTCACACGCGGCCACCCTTCAGACATGAACATCCGATAGGCGAGGCCATAATTCAAATTCGGCAGCTTCGTCCCGTTCCGCCCTTCATCCGGGTTCAACGCCATCGCGTCGCTCAACGCCCAGAACATGTTCTTCCAGGCAATCACTTCGCCGACATTCACTCGGACGCCACGGAATTGGTCGGAGCCGTTCATCTTGACGGCTTTCAGCAATAAACCCGAAACGAAGTCAAGCTTCACAGCGAGCCTCGTCACGCCATGGAATGTGAATCTGTGCAGGAAGCCGCTGTCCGCGAAAAAGCTATTCGCCTTCTCCACGTCTTTGTAAATGATGATGTTCTCCCAAGGGATGAGCGCGTTATCGAAAATGAGGACCGAGTCGTTTTCATCGAACCGGCTGCTTAATGGGTAGTCGAATGGGCTTCCCATGACGGCTGCATTCATTTCGTATGAAGCACGGCTCACGAGCTTTACGCCTGGCGTATCCATTGCCGCCACGAAGACGAGTGCAAATTCCTCTTTTTGAATCGGTGCAGCGCCATAATGAGCGACGAAATTATAGTTCGTCAATGCAGATCCGGTCGCAACCATTTTCGCCCCGCTGACAATGACCCCCTGCTCAGTCTCCCCGACCGCCCTGACAAAAATGTCGGACACTGCCTCGAGCGGCTTATGCCTGTCCACCGGCGGATTGATGATTGCATGGTTGAAGAACCAATTCCGCTCCTGCGCTTCCTTGTACCATCGCCGCGCATTGTCCGCATACTTGCCGTAATAATCCGGATCTGCGCCGAGCGTTGCTAGAAATGCCGCCTTGTAATCCGGCGACCTGCCCATCTGCCCATACGTCAAGCGCGCCCATTGCGCAATCGCATTCCGCGACTCCAGCAAGTCTTGCGCACTCTTGTCCACACGGAAATATTTCTGCGTGAAGCCCCCATTCCCCGTATCCGTCTCGACTGTCAGGATGTCCTTCGTTTTCTCATCATGTAGCGCATCATAGAGCCGAGCAATTGACCTCGCAGCATTCCGGAAAGCCGGATGCGTCGTCACATCCTTCACCTTCTCGCCATGCAGCCATATTTCCCTCCCATCCTTCAAGCTCTCCAAATACTCCTTGCCCGTCAATGGCAAAACGGTTTTCTTTTCCTGTTCAACTGGCATGAATTCACTCCTCCTTGTCCCATTACACCTATACGTATGCCTATCTCATAGGAAAAATGCCGAAGTGAATAAAAAATGGCTAGCTCTGCGGCGAAAGCTTTCACCGAAAAACTAACCATACACATTATTGTTGAGGTACCACCTTCGTGAACTTCCCGCCATAAAAGGCGAGCGGTGCTCCGTCTTCATAATTAAACCGGACCACTTTCCCGACAAACAGGACATGATCGCCACCATCATACTCCGCCCACGGTTCGCAATCGATAATGGCAAGCGCCCCTTTGATCCGCATGCCATCCCATTCGAACGGCTCTGGAGTTTGAGCCCTGCCTGCAAAATGCATCGCCGTATCTTGCTGATGCTCTCGTAAAATATTGACCGTGAAATGATTATTCTTCAAATACGGCAACGCTTTCGTCCGTCGATCCACCGACACAAGCACAAGCGGCGGATCCAACGATACCGACGTGAAGGAATTTGCCGTCAACCCGTGCTTCCCTTGCTCATGGGCACATGTCACGACCGTCACCCCCGTCGCAAACCGCCCAAAGCAACTGCGCAGCTCCCGTATATCCATCCCTTCATCTCCCTTCCAGTAAATGTTATATAGTTAAACCGTGCAAATGGACAACTCTATAAACAGTTTACTATATGCAGCGTGAAGGGCGGCATATGCCGTAGTTTTCGTTATCACCGACTTGAGGTAGTTTATCACCGACTCTCGATGTGTTACCACCGACTCTCAACGCTTTACCACCGACTCACCCACTTTCACATAAAAAAACGCCGATTCCCAAAAGGAATCAGCGCTTTCATTACACTAATATCATCCAAAGAACCATCGTAACGACAATTGTCGTCACGCCTTGCAACAATGTAGCCATCGTTTGCGCTTTGTACGCGTCCGTCACTTTCATCCCGCTAAACTCGGTGACGACCCAGAAGAAACTGTCATTCACGTGGCTTACTGTCATTGCGCCCGCGCCGACTGCCATGACAACGAGTGCCAATGGAATCGCTCCTTCGATACCCATCGCCGGAAGCAACGGAGCAACCAAGGTGGAAGTGATGACCAAGGCAGCAGTCGACGAACCTTGGGCCGTTTTCAACGCTGCTGCAATGAAGAACGGAACAAGTAGGAAGAATGCACCGCCAGCCAATGCATCGAAATTCATTCCACCAATCAAATCACCGACGCCCGAATTCGAAATGACTTTCCCGAACGCACCTCCCGCTCCAGTAATGAGCAAAATGGGCGCCGCTTCCTTCAACCCTTCCCCGATCCACTTCGTCAATGTCTCTTCATTCCATTTCGGCAGCAGCAGGAAGGCCGCCAACACACCGAATAATAACGCTACTGAAGGTGCCCCTAAAAATTGAAGGAAATTGTTGAAGCCGCCCTCTGCCATTGTCAACTTAGCGACAGAGCCTACACCGATCAGGACAATCGGCAAAACGATCGGCAGGAATGCTTTGAACGTCGACGGCATTCGGCCAAATGATTTAACGATTTCATCATAATCAAGACCGTTATCTTCCACATCTTCAGGTACGGTAATTTTCGATCCGACTTTCACTGCCCATAAATAACCGACAACAACCGCCGGGATGGCGACGATAAGGCCGATCAAGATGATAGTGCCCAAATAACCTTCCGCCCCGATATTACCAGCCGCGGCAATCGGGCCTGGCGTCGGCGGCACTAATGTATGCGTTGCATATAATCCCGTCGCAAGCGCAACAGCCATCGAAGCAATCGCAACTTTCGCCCGCTTCGCCAATGCTTTTTTCAGGCTGGATAAAATAATGAAGCCCGAATCACAAAATACTGGAATCGAGACGATATATCCGATAATGGACATCGCCAATTGAGGACGCTTCTCCCCGATCAGTCGCAACACGACTTCTGCCATCCTGAACGCGGCACCCGATTTCTCCAGAATGACTCCGATGATCGTACCCGCCACGATGACGAGCCCGATTCCCTTCATCAATCCCCCAAAGCCTTCATTCACATTTTCAACAACAGTCAACAGCGGCATGCCGGATGTGATTCCGACGAAAAATGCGCCAGCTAATAATGATAAAAACGGATGAACCTTGAACACTGCTGTCAAGACTACGATGAGGACAACACTCAACACAATCATTGCAATTAACATTCCCCTACACCCCTTTTTCTGTAATGAGCTCCATCACTTTTTTTGTTTTTCTACGTAAATAATTGAAAGCATCCGCAATCGCGTCTTCCACGGACACATTTTCATCCATGATTGCATGGACTTGCGTAAACAACGGCGTCAGTGCATCGCGGCTTTCTTCATCCACCGCACCCGAAATGAGGATGACAGGCTTCCCTTCCCGATGCGCCACTTTCGCAATGCCGAACGGTGTTTTCCCGGAAAGCGTCTGCAAATCGGTTTTCCCTTCGCCCGTGATGATCAGATCTGCATCTTTCACATGTCGCTCAAAATCAATCGCTTCCAGCACAACGTCGATCCCTTGCCGCATTTCACAGTTGAAGAACGCTTGGAATGCACCTCCCGCTCCTCCCGCAGCACCTGCTCCTTCCTTCGAATGAAGGGCAATTCCCGTTTCTTTTTCAATCGCGACGGCGAACTTTCGCAAATTCCGGTCAAGACTGTCCACGTCCCTCGGAGCCGCCCCCTTTTGCGGTCCGAAAACAGCTGACGCACCCTCGCTGCCGACTAAAGGATTTTTCACATCGCTCGCTATTAAGAACTCACTTTCCGCAATGCGGAAATCCCAATTCGTACTGTCTATCGAGCTGATATACTGGAGCCCGCCTCCCCCTTTCGGCAGTTCAATCCCTTCTTTATTCAACAAACGCATACCAAGCGCTTGGAGGATTCCCGCGCCCCCGTCATTCGTTGCGCTTCCTCCGAGGCCGATGATGAATTTCCGATAACCGTTGTCCAATGCATGGGCGATCAATTCACCTGTGCCGTAGGAAGATGCCATATGCGGATTTTTTTCATGTTCCTGCAGCCTCATAAGTCCTGAAGCTTCAGCAATTTCAATCGCACACGTCTCGCCGTCCCCTAGAATGCCATATGTTGCGCAAATCGGTCTGCCGAGCGGGTCTTCAACAGTTACAGACACGTATCTCCCGTTTGTCGCATCGACCAAACTCCTCATCGTACCTTCTCCGCCGTCAGCTGCCGGCAGCAGTACCGTCCTTATGTCCGGACCGACATCATGTATACCTGCAGCCATCGCCTCGGCTGCTTCAATAGCTGTTAAACTTCCTTTGAATGAATCAGGTGCTACAATCACCTTCATGCAAAGCACCTCCCACAGATGAATAAAACGCTTTCATTTAATTATATGTTTTGAAAACGAAAATACATTATACTTGATGTATAAGTTTCACGTGAAAATGAAAGTGTTTTTTATACACGGGGGTGGTTTCTTGATTACAAAGAAGCTGGCAGAGGAAATCGTGGAACAGACGATGTTCAGGTTGGACAGGAATTTGAATGTGATGGATACGAATGGAATGATTTTGGCTTCCGGGGAAAAAGAGCGCATCGACCGCATCCATGAAGGGGCCGCACATGTCGCTAAAACGAGACAACCGCTTTGGATAGATGATGAGAACACATCGGATTGGCAAGGAGCAAAGCCTGGCGTGAATATGCCCATCTATTATAAGAACCGATTGATCGGCGTCATCGGTATTACCGGCAATCCGAAAGAATTAAGAGACATTGCGACGCTCGTTCAATTGACGACCGAGATGATGGTCCACCAATCACTCATTACATCGGAGTCGGAATGGAAGCGGAAAATCAAGGAACTCGTTTTTGAAGAGCTGGTCGACAGCGGTCCTCTTTCACCGATTGTCATCGACCGGCTTGTCTTATTGGAATTCAATATGACCGGACCTTATTCGACGCTATTAGTGCAAACAAATAATTTGCCTGCTACTCCTCAGCGATTAATTGAAACGATCGAAGAGCAGTTCGAGAGAAACACAGCTCTGATCGGACACTCACAGTTGAATGAGTTGTTCGTCGTTCTATCCGACGTGAAAGTGTCCGTGCTTGAGTTGAAGCTGCAGAAAATCCTATCTTTATTCCAAAAGCATTCCTCCGTCGAAATCGGCGTCGGGATACCTGTCAAAAACTTGGAAGGCATCTCCTATTCGTATGAAACAGCAAAATACGCCATCCAGTACGGGCATTCGGATGAGCTAATCCATTACTACTATGATGACATCGAACTAATCGCCCTCTTGAAGAGCTGCCCGTCTCAATTGAAGGAGCAGTTTGCCAGGCGGATCCTTGCCTTATTGAACGAGCAGCTCATTCAAACGTTGGAAACATTTTTTGAACATGATCAAACGATTGGTGAAACGGCAGCTGCGCTCGCCATTCATCGCCACACATTGACGTATCGATTGCGGAAGGTGAAGGAGCTGACATCATTGGATCCGACCCGCTTCCGTGACGCGGTCCTCTTCCATATTGCATTGCTTGTGAGGGATGAATGAAGTGGGATTTCTCATGGTTATCACCGATTAAAGGCAGTTTATCACCGACTCGGGCGAGTTTATCACCGACTCTCGGCACTTTACCACCGCCTTGCCAAAACTTGTCTCCTTCCGCATACAATTTGAAAGATGTTCGAAGGAATTAAATACTTATAACAACGAAAAATCCCTATCGACAGGTTAATCGATAGGGACGTTGTAGAACAGTTGCATAATGACCAGGAAGACACCGGTTAGAAATAGTGCTACATGGCCGATGCAAATTTTCGGAAAGAGCTTTTGAGACGGTTTGATTGAACAAAGTTTGCAAGCGAGAAAGGGCTTTTTCACTTTCACCCTTTCAATGCTGCCTGTACAGCTGCCGTATCGAAGCCTAAAATCCATTTGCCGTTCAGTTCGGTTTGCGGAACGCCCATCTGCCCGGTCGTTTCCACAAGCATCCGACCTGCTTCTTCGTCCTCTTGCACGTTCACTTCACGGTATGGGATATTTTGTTCATCCAAATAATTTTTCATCATTGTGCAGTATGGGCATGTGCTTGTCGTGTACACTGTAGCTGTATTCGTCATTTTCATCTCTCCTTTAGTTTTAATTTCACTTAAATGATATACCCCTTAAGGTATAAAAGCAAACAATCGAATTATACGGAGGAAGGTTAATTATGAAAGTAATTCCGGTGGGGATTTGGGGCGGCTATCCGAAAGCGAATGGAGCCACTTCCTCATTTTTAATTGAACATGATGGGTTTCATTGCCTCGTCGACTGCGGTAGTGGCGTACTCGCTTCCGTACAAAATTATGTACCGTTGGAAAAGGTGGATGCTGTCGTCATCAGCCATTATCATGCGGATCATATCGCGGACATCGGCAGCCTGCAATATAGCCGGCTTATCAACTATTATTTAGGAAAGCCGTCGCCGGTGCTGCCGATTTACGGCCATGATCAGGATGAGGAGAATTTTAAGAAATTGTCGCATAAAGAGCAGACAATCGGCATAGCTATTCAGGAAACGGATATTATCAGCATTGGACCTTTTGAGGTGACATTCTGTGAAACGATCCATCCCGTCTATTGCTTGGCCATGAAATTCACGGTGAATGGCCGGTCCGTCACATTGACTGCAGACACGGAATGGGCTGATAGACTTGTGGATTTTGCGCACGGGACAAATCTTTTAATCAGCGAGGCGAATTTGTACGAGGAGCATCTCGGCAATGCGCCGGGACATATGGCGGGCAGCGAGGCAGGAAAGCTTGCTAAGTTGGCTGGTGCCAACCAGTTAGTATTGACGCATCTGCCATTGCACGGTGATCCGGCCGAAATTTTGGCAGAGGCAAAGGGCGTTTTTGAGGGGAATGCCGAATTGGCTGTTGTTGGGAAGGTGTATGAAGTTTGAATACAAGTTCTCCTGCTTGTAATCTTTATCTGACAAGCGGATACTGACAGTAAAGGCTCTACTAATTACTAATTGGATAGGTGAGGTACTAGTTTATATGGATTCGATATCAGATGTATTTCGAAAAAAAGGGGTTAAGCGATTCATTATTTTTGCATTGATCATCATCATTCTTTTCAGCGTGAGAAGCATGATGAATTTAATCTTATTGACCTTTATTTTTTCATATTTAATGAATCGACTTGTCGGTTTTACAGCAAAGCATCTTCGGTTAAATCATAAATTGATTGTCATACTCCTCTACACATTGATTGTCGGTTTATTGACTGTCGGACTCGTCAAGTATTTACCGATCATCACACTTGAAATTAGCCAGCTCATTAAGCAAGTCACAAATTTCTCCATCCAGTCACATGACAATTCATTGCTCGTCTTTCTTGAGTCTGTTATTTCCAGTGAACAAATTAAAGGCTATGTGGAAAACGGATTCTCATTTTTATTAAAATCTTTTAATGATATTAGTAAAACAAGTGTCCAAGTACTCCTTGCGATCATTTTAAGCTTGTTTTTCCTTCTCGAAAAACCCCGGTTAATCGAATTCACAAACAAGTTTAAAAGCAGTAAAATCGCTCCGTTTTATTATGAAATTGAATTTTTCGGCAAGAAATTTTCACGTACGTTCGGGAAAGTGATTGAAGCACAGTTTATCATCGCACTCGTCAATACGTTTTTGTCAGTTATCGTCTTGATGATCCTTGGCTTCCCACAAATTATCGGATTGGCGATCATGATCTTTTTCTTAGGGCTTATTCCTGTCGCCGGTGTCATTATTTCATTGATTCCACTGACGATTATCGGTTTTACCATCGGCGGCTTTCTAACAGTCGTTTACTTGCTGATCGCCATTATGGTCATCCATGCGATTGAAGCGTATATTTTAAATCCGAAACTGATGTCTTCGAAAACGGATTTGCCGGTGTTTTATACGTTCATCGTACTCATCTTCTCGCAGAACTTCTTTGGCGTCTGGGGATTGATCATCGGGATTCCAGTGTTTGTTTTCCTGCTGGATATACTTGATGTGAAAGATAAGGAACCGGAGAAGACTGCAGTAGCTGACAAAGAGGTCTAAAGGCAAGATTGTAAAACACAAAAAAGCGGGCAGTATGGCAGCTGCCCGCTCTGTTTTTATGTTGTTGACGAATTTTTTTCAGTTACTCAATCGTCATCCCGTTCAAATGAAAGGATGGCCCCTGTGTAGGCATGAATTTCGAGCTCATACTCGATATTGCCGTCTTCCATTTCAATTTCATAGACATGGTCATCCAGCTCAAAATCAGTTACGATGCCGCTTGCATGCTTTTTGGCAATGGCGATCGCTTGGTCCTTTGTAAGCATCGAGCGTTTATCCGATTTCTTGTTGGCAACCTGTTTCACAGCCTGATTTTCTTTCGCTGGGTCAACGACAGTCAACGTGGAAGCTGCAACTTTTTCCGTTTGTGCCTTCACTTGTTTTTGCGTCTGTTCTTTCACTTCTTTTTTCGAACCGTGGTAACGATCTTTTTCAAATTTCAAAACTGCACCTGTTACAGCATCCATTTCGATTTCATATTTGAATTTATCATCTTTCATTTCGATTTCGTATATTTTACGACCATCATCTGTATCCAGCTCGATTTCCCTAACTGTCCCAACTGCCTTCTTTTTTACAAAGGCAATCGCTTCCTCTTTCGTCAACAGTTTACCGGATACTGCTTGCTTGCGGTTCTTTTCCACTTCTTTTTCAAACTTTATGATTTTACCTGTGTACGCATCCACTTCCAGATCGTACTCATACTTTCCGTCTTTCATATCGATGTCGAAATGGTATCGGCCATCGTCTTTATCCAACTCGATTTCTGTTACTTTGCCGCCTGTCACTTTGTCAGTAGCAACCTTTTTCGCTTCCTGTAATGAAATTATCTTATCCGCCTGCTTTGCGACGCTTGGAGCCGAGTCCTCCGCCATTGCAACGCCACCGATAGCTAGTACTCCTGCCACCGCAGGAATCAACATCCATTTTTTCATGTTCTTCAAGTTCGATCTCCTCCTTTTTCTTCTACCTTCATAGTACCCTGTGAAGATGAGAGGACATTGAGAGGATTATTAGAATTTGATGAGAGTTTCAATCATCCCAAGTGACTGTCATTACCTTGCCTGAAATTGCATGGATTTGATACGTAACTTCGTCCATATCATCGTCCGTATCAATCTCGATTTGTACTAAATAATAGCCGCCATCCGTCGATTTCTCAAAATCCACATCGTCAATTTCACCGATCATTCCCGACGGCAACTGTGCTAAAGCAATCTTCTCAGCCTGTTGCTCAGAGATGAAAGCCGTATTCTGTCGCTTTTCCTGCTTGGCAGGCTTGGATTGCTCAGGTGTTTTATTTACATTCGGCTTCGGCTCTTCTGTTTTGCTTGCCGCCTGATCCGCTGCTTTTCTATCTGCAGCTTTAGCATCCGCTTCTTCCGTCACTTTGCCAGGCGTTTCGTTAGGCGATGTTTCATCAGCCGGAGCTTCTTTTCCATCATCAGTCCCCATCACGATTTCTGGTTTCGTACTTTCTTTCGTCTGAATGAGCGAAATCACCTTGCCCGATTCAGCGTCAACTTCCACTGCGTATTCCGCCCCTGCTCTTGAAACTTTCGCTTTATATACAGATCCATCCAAAATGAGATCTTTCACTTCTCCATCGTAAATCTCCGCTAATTGGGAACTGATTTCCTGTTTCGGCAACGTTTCTGCCTTCGTCAGCTTCCCGTCCGTGTACAGCTGCCCAGCAACAACAATGAGAATCGTCAAGACAATCGGGATGAACCAAGGTTTTTTCCATATGTTCATACAATGAGCCTCCTTTCTTTCATCTTACCCCCTCAACATTAAAATTCACTGAGAACCTTCCTATTTTTCGGAATCAAAACTCGGATGACCGTCCCCATGTCTACAACACTTTCAATCGTCAAGGTGGCGCCAAGTCCGTCTGCAATCTCTTTCGCTATGGAAAGCCCCAATCCGGTTCCACCTGTCTTACGGCTGCGGTCCGATTCCACGCGGTAAAAACGGTCAAAAATATGAGGCAAGGCCGATTGCGGAATCCCTTTCCCATAATCCTTCACGGTGATTTCTACTACGTCCTGCTGATCCTGTATGGAAGCAAAAACCTCCCGTTCACTGTATTTTAGTGCATTGTCGAGGAGTATGAACAATAGCTGCTTTACAAACTTTCCGTCCGTTTCGACGATTGCCGGACCATCCTCTTCCATAATGATTTCCCTACCATACGCCTGCCTTAACGGCTTGACGGCCCCACTCAGCAATTGTGTCAAATCGACTTGGGCAAATTCGAATGCTTGGGAACCACTGCTTTTCGCCAAATCGAGCATTTGTGTAATCATCTCTTTCATCCTGTCCGTTTCTGAAAGAATGGCATTCAGCGCTTCACTTACAACTTCCCGATTTTCAAATCCCCGCCTTGCCAACAACCGAGAGTAGCTTTCAATGACGGTCAACGGCGTTTTTAATTCATGGGAAGCATTCGATACAAACTGCTCCTGCTTCAAAAAGTTCTGTTCCAATTGCTCCATCATCTCATTGAATGTCCGCTCCATTTGCGTCAGCTCATCATTTCCGTTCACGACACCGGTCAATTTTTCATATGTCCCAGACTGCCTACTCTTATTCATCGCCGTTATAAGATTTTCTATAGGCTGGGTGACAATCCTGCCGAGCGTCATACTGGATAAGGTGATCGGAATCATCGCAAATGTTGTAACGCCAATCAGGACATACTTCAGGACCCGCATGTTTTCCTCAACATCTGTCAGCAACTGCGTCATTCTCATTGTGACGACTTCACCTGTCGGCCAAATGATCGGCATCGAGATGGATAATGCTTCAGTACCTTCGAATTGGTCGATTGTATATGAATTTCCCGGATTCACATGGCCGTCGACTTTCCCGAGTCCAGCCAAAGATTGCACATTGATGAGCTGTTTATCGTTGCTGTCAATTATGGAGATGGCACCATTCGCTGGAATGAATGCGCGCAACACCATGCCGGCATCCACTTCCGTCTCCAATTTGCTCAATTCCGCGGTCAGTTCCTTTGCACGACCGAGCAGTTGGTCATATTCCGTGTTATGAGACATCCTTTCGAAAAGGAAATAGATCAGGACAGTCGCGAGCACGAGAAGAATGAACATCAATAAGGTCGAAAAGAGATGAATCTTCTTTTTAAGTTTCATGGACTGGTTCCTTCAACGCATACCCGACGCCGCGAACCGTTTGAATGAGGGACGGTTCATCCCGTCGATCGATTTTCTTCCGGACATATCGGATATAGACGTCAACTACATTCGTATCGCCATAATAGTCATAGCCCCAAACCGCATCGAGCAGCTGCTCACGCGAAAGCACTTGATTCGGATGCCGGATCAAATGAAGCAATAAATCATATTCCCTCGGTGTCAAATCGATCGATTCGCCATTCCGCTTCACTTCACGGGATTGCTGGTGGATCGATAAGCCGGCAAACTCATGAAGGAATTCATCCTTCACGACGGACTTCTTCTGAGAAGTACGTATGGCTGAACGGATGCGCGCAAGCAATTCATCGATTTCGAACGGCTTCGTGACATAATCATTCGCTCCCAAATCAAGCCCCGTCACTTTATCTTCAACATCACTTTTCGCTGTCAATAAAATAACAGGCGTGCCGTCTTCTGCAGCACGGATCCTTCGCAGCACATCCAATCCATTCATGCCCGGCAACATGAGATCCAACAGCACAAGATCCCATTCCTGCTCCCTGAACATGATCAGGCCATCCGTCCCCGAATGCGCCACGCCGACAGAGTATCCTTCAAATTCAAGTTCCAATTGAAGAACGCGTGCGATTGCTTCTTCATCTTCAACAATCAATATATGCTCACTCAAGTTCATCACCGCCACTTTTTCCTTTAGTGTAGCAGAAAATCTTTCAGTTAATAAAAAAACGACCCGTAAAGAGTCGTCAACGCAATTATAAAAATACGATTGCCGCTAAGATGATTGCTAGAAAAATTCTATATAACGCAAACGGCACAAGCTTGATTTTCGAAATGAGCTTCAAGAAGAAGCGGATTGAAATGAGCGAGAATACGAAAGCGCTCAGGAATCCGACGATGTAAAATGAAAGATGATCCATCGACATATACTCCCAATTTTTCAAAACCGATACGAGGCTTGCGCCTGCCATGATCGGTACCGCCATGATGAACGTGAAGTCCGCTGCAGTCCGGTGGTTCATTCCAAATAAAACCCCGCCCGATATCGTTGCGCCCGAACGGGAAAAGCCAGGCCATAACGATAAACATTGGACAAGCCCCACGGTAAACGCCTGCCGATATGTAATCTGATCCAATGTCTGGACTTTCGGCCTTTTCGGTCCAAATTTGTCCGCAGCAAGCATGAGGATTGCTCCTGCAACTAGTGCAAAAATGACCGTCTCGACACCGAATAAATAATCATCGATCAAGTCTTTAAACGCAAATCCAAGAATGACGGCAGGAAGCATACCGACAATGACATGCATCAGATTGAAACGACTTGACATCTTCTTTCCATCGATTTTATACAAACCGACCAAACTGAACAACCTTTTCCAAAACACAACGACAACCGCCAAAATCGACCCTAACTGGATAACGATCTTAAACGTGATTGCCGGATACTTTCCGAGGAACTCCTCCGTCTTCAACCACATATCATCGACAATGATTAGATGGCCTGTCGAGGAGACCGGAGCAAACTCCGTCATCCCTTCCACAAAACCGAGGATCAACGCTTTTACTAATTCAAATAAATCCATCCACTATGCCCTCTTTCTGCGGAATCGGATGTATCCAATACAAACCGCAATTCCGCCAATTGCTATAAGTGCGTAAACAATATTAGAATAGACGTCCATATAATGAACAATCGATTCCCAATTTTCACCGACCGCAAACCCTATTGTAACAAGAATCGTATTCCATAGTAAGCTACCGATAGTTGTCAATGTGATAAATAACAGGAAATTCATATGGGCCATCCCAGCCGGAACTGAAATTAGACTGCGTACGAGCGGAACGAGACGGCAGAAAAATACTGTCCATGGTCCATATTTCTCGAACCATTTTTCAGCCCTCCGCAAATCCTTTCTCGACAGCCGCAGCCAGCGTCCCCATCGGTCCACAAACTTCTCAAGCCTCGCTACATCGACGAGCAAGCCGATACTGTATAGAATCATCGCACCGACAACTGCACCGATTGTGGCAGCGATGATAACACCCGTCCTCGTCATCGTTGTAAAGCCTGTCGCATATCCACTAAAAGTCAAAATAATTTCCGACGGAATTGGAGGAAATAAATTTTCTATTAAAAGCAGTAGCAGCACTGCGAAATATCCTTGCTCTCCTATGAATTCCGTTATCCAGTTTTCCATCGCACTCTCCTTGCAACTTAAAAAATTTCAGTCATATTCCATTCTATCCCGCATTAACTGGCTGTGAGACCCCCACTTCAAGAATTAACGAGGAATTACAAATTATTAGTGGGGATCAACAGCCAGTAAAAGCCCGATTGGTTCAACTAACCAGCAGTAGGGAATGAAAGAATCCCCCACTGATAGAAGTTTCACTTTATCAGACGTCGGTGTCCACTTGGAAGTTCCAATCTATCCTGATGGATTGTACGTCTGAAAATAGAAGAATATGAATGGGGTTGCCGTGGATAAGTATCCGAAAGTGGACTTATACACCGAAAACTGTGGGTAAAATTGTTCATATGTTTATAATTTCTGAAAAATGAGGGGATTGCGGATGAATATTATCCACATGTGGACAACAAAAGCACCCGAATGCGGGTTTTATCCCCGGCGACGGGTGCTTTTCCACATTGACATGTATCATCCAGACTCCGGTAACCAGCCCTCGAGTCGCTTAGGCCCGCACGACGCGGGTCATGCAGTCGTTGTCGCAGGACGCGACGGTTTTAGACTGCCTTCCTTCCGCATAAGGCATAGAACGCCTTATGTTCAAGTCTTCCATCGCTTGTCGGGGCTAAACGGTCACCTTCGCTATTGTAATTTAGAAACCAATTGTCCTTCTTGCGGAACGGTCATGTCGGATTGTGAACTTCACTTTTTCTTCGACATTGACGGGAACATGAACAGGCAGCAGAATCTTGTCACGCTTCTTCTGCCACTCATGCGTCGATTCATCCACTGTCCATAAATGCCCGGGAACTTGTTGGCGGATGACCGCTTCGACCGGAGTTCCTTTCGTATTGCAAATGCTGTATTCATATTCCGTGTATTCAAATCCGCCTTCTTTAAATTTGCCGGATTTTTTCGCAGTCACTTTGATGTCACAAGCTTCTCCTGATTTCAATCGGACTTTTTCACCCACTTCCGTATGTTTGATGGCATACTCACCGATGAATTCTGCACTACCATCGTCCGGATTGGTCCTATACATCTTGAAAACCCCTGCCGGCAACGGAATACCGAGACCGTTCTCCGCCGTATTATCGAATTCGATAAAGATGTCCGGATTTGACGTCTGTTCATTAATTTCATAAATGATCCGCGCTTTTGAATTAGTGGATGACAGAAGCCGCAGCTGCTTCTGTTGACGGTCTTCCAAATCGATGTCACGCGGGAAAGTGTACGTTTGGAAATCGGAAAAAGCTTCTGTTTTCTGTTTTTCGCGCCTCGATAGCTCAGCGCTCTTCTCTTCGTTTTCATTGCCCGCTTTGCTAAGCTTCCCTGATATGAGTCGAAGTTTCGCATCGTTGAAAGACACGCCGGAGTAATTCTTCATCGATAACCAACCTGACAAGTCGAATCGGTCGCCATGCATGGAAATGACATAATCCGCTTCCCATGTAACACCGCCCGTCAAATACGAAACACATACTTCCTCGCCTCTCTGCCCAGCCACTTTCCAAACTAGCGTCGGCTCAACATGATTCCCGCCGTCAATTTCAGGGAATCGCAGCTCGCCTTTCGGATTGAGGGTAATCTCTTTCGTTTCAACGTCCTGTATAACGATCGGCCCACTTGCGCGCAGTAGCATGTACGCTCGATCTTGTTTGGTGTATGGATCCTTGATGATTAGTTGGCGGCCGAGATACCTCTCATAAATCCTCAATTCATCCATCAGGTCATATTCATAAACAAGCTCCGACACATCCAGCCCTTCAACGATGATCGAATCGGGCTTCAACTTCTTCGCCACCCCGACAAAGTGGACCTCGTCATCTTCCGCAAATTGCGGAATGGAGCGTGTATCTTTCACAAGCGCAAAGCCATCATTGTAAACAGTTAAGGAACAAGCGGTCGTCTCGGATTTCGGAATTCTGTTCAGCATGGTAAAACCTCCTATGTGATTGAACATTCCTCCCTATACGCTATTCCCTTTTCTGACGGAATTAATGCGACGGATGCGAATAAAGTTTATCACCGACTTGCGGGAGTTTATCACCGACTCTCGACGCTTTATCACCGACTTGAAACATTTTATCACCGACTAAGGGAAATTTTATCACCGCTTGACGACAATTCAGGTTAAAATTGCCTGTTTTAATGATGGCTTTCAATCGAAAAATACTTTATCACCGCTGGGAAGGAGTTTGTCACCGTTCACAGCAACTTTATCACCGCTCAACTCGGGGTTATCACCACTTGACCATAAATTAGGCGATTCACCCTAGCAAACCCCATAAGAAAACCACCCGCTAACAAAAGCGGGTGGCGTAATATCACACTTCCAACACATGGCCTTTCAATTGTTCGCGCAGGGCCGCTTTGAGGAATTTGCCGACGGATGTTTTCGGAATTTCGTCCAGGAACACAACGTCGTCCGGAACCCACAGCTTTGCGAATTGGCCTGCCAAATAGGCGAGCAGTTCGTTTTTCAGCGCATCGTCTGCCGTTTTCCCCTCTTTCAAGACGACGCAGGCAAGCGGGCGTTCCACCCATTTTTCATGCGGAACCGCGATGACGGCGGCCTCGAATACCGATTCATGCGTCATCAAGGCGTTCTCCAAATCGACTGAGGAGATCCATTCCCCGCCGCTCTTAATCAAATCTTTCGTCCGATCCATCAGTTTCAAATAACCGATAGCCGTCATGACGGCTATGTCGCCCGTATACAGCCAGCCGTCCTTGAATGCTTCCTCCGTCCGGTCGTCCTTGTAATATTCGCTCGCAATCCAAGGACCACGGACTGCAAGTTCGCCCATCGTTTTGCCGTCCCATGGCACCTCGCCATCTTCATTCACAACTTTCACTTCAAGCCCAGGCATGATCAACCCTTGCATCGCCCGGATATCGATCCGGTCGTCCATCGGCAAGTCCTCCATGCCGGACGTGTACACCGACAAGCTGACGAGCGGCGAAGTTTCAGTCATTCCGTATCCGACATAGAACGGAACCCCAAGCCCCTCTTCGAACGCGCGGATCAGCCCTTTCGGCGATGCCGAGCCGCCACTTACGATGCCTCGGAGCGAGGAGAGATTCCGCGGATTTTGCTCCTGTTCTTTCAAAACTGCAAGCCAAATCGTCGGCACCCCTGCCGTCAACGTCACTTTCTCCTGTTCAATCAAATCAAGCAACAGCTGCGGATTAAAGCCTGGTCCCGGCAGCACTTGCGTCGAACCGTAGAAAACAGCAGCGAACGGCATCCCCCATGCATTAACGTGGAACATCGGCACGACCGGCATGATAACATCGCCTTCGCGCAGTCCCATCGCATCCGCCAATCCGAGCGCAAAACTATGAAGGACGATGCCCCGATGTGTGTAGACAACCCCCTTTGGATTGCCCGTCGTTGCAGAAGTGTAGCACATTCCGGCTGGTGTGTTTTCATCCAAGTCTTCCGGATAGTCGTACTGATCCGACGCCTCCGCAAGCAGCGCCTCATAGGAATGAACATTTTTCAATGCCGTTTCCGGCACATCTGTGCTATCGCCCATGATGACGATATGTTTCACCGTCTTTAGAAGCGGCGCAAGTTTTTCAAAATGGGGAAAAAGATTATCATCCACAAGCATGATTTCATCTTCTGCATGATTGATGACATACGCCAAATGTTCCGGCGCTAGGCGGATGTTCACCATATGAAGGATAGCGCCTGTACTCGGCACGCCGAAGTACGCTTCCAAATGGCGGTGGTGGTTCCAGCCGAATGTACCTACTTTCGTACCGTGCTTCATCCCGAGTTTTGTTAATGCATTCGATAATTTCCTCGTCCGTTTCGCCCATTCACGATACGAAATGCGATGGATCGTGTCCGGCCCTGTACGGGAGATAATTAATTTGTTCGGGAAAAATTGTTCGGCTCTTTTAATGAACGATGACAGTAATAATGGTGTTTGCATCATTTGAATCGCTCCCCTTTTGCAAGTTATGTTGTGAAGCATGTAAAACCATCCCTAGTAGTCACTTATATCCACACAATCATATGCAGACAAAACTCCTGCTATTCTATTTACAACCCCATATTCTTCGCGATGATCATCTTCATGATCTCATTCGTCCCGGCGTAGATCGATGCGACCGGGATATCGCGGTACCTTCGCGCAATTTTATATTCTTCCATATAGCCGTATCCCCCGTGCAGCTGCATGCATTCCGCGGAAATCTCGCGCGCCGTTTCGGTGATCCAATATTTTGCCATGGATACTTTCGTCACGACGTCCTTGCCGGCCAAATGATCTTCGATGAGCGATTCAAGAAACGCTTTGCCGAGCTCCACTTTCGTCGCGATTTCCGCAAGCTTGAACTGCGTATTTTGGAATGAACCGATCGGCTTACCGAATGCCTCGCGTGATTTCACATAGGCAAGCGTCAATTCGAGCATATCTTCCGAAGCAGTTTGCGCGGACAATGCAACGAGCAGCCTTTCCTGCTGGAGCTTCTCCATCAGATAGCTGAAGCCCTTTCCTTCCAAGCCTATTAAATTGCCAACAGGCACCCGGCAATCTTCGAAATAAAGTTCCGCCGTATCTTGGGAGTGCATGCCGACCTTATCTAGCTTCCGTCCTTTCGTAAACCCAGGTGTCCCCTCCTCAATCATGAGCAGGCTGATGCCCCGGTGCTTCGGTTCCGCCTGCGGGTCTGTCTTCACAACGACCAGAAATAAGTTCCCGTTCACACCGTTTGTAATGAACGTCTTTTGTCCGTTCACGACATAATGATTGCCGTCTTTGATGGCGGTCGTCCGGATGTTGGCAAGGTCCGACCCGGTTCCCGGCTCCGTCATCGCCACGCCTGTTATGAAATCCGCAGTGATGCACCCCGGAAGCCAACGCTTTTTCTGTTCGTCCGTCCCGTATGATTCGATGTACGGAACGACGATGTCATTATGAAGGCCAACCCCCGTCAATCCCGCTCCAACCCGTTCCATCTCTTCACCGATGATGACCCCGTAGCTGAAGTCGAGGCCAAGACCGCCATACTGTTCCTCCACCTGCGGACAAAGAAACCCCATTTCCCCGAGCTTTCGCCAAAAACATACGGGGATGAGCCGGTTCTTTTCCCACTCCTCATAATGGGGAACTGCTTCCTTCGAAAGGAATTTCCGAAGTGTTTCCCTGAATAGGACATGTTCATCTGTTTCAAATCGATATCGTGCCATCGAACTCCCCCCTTATCCCGCATTAACTGGCTGTAAGACCCCCTATTCAAGACTTTCCTCGGGACCAAAATGCTTGGCGGAGGTCAACAGCCAGTAAAAGCCCGATTGGTTCAACTAACAATCAGTGGAAAACCACCACTGATTGAAGTTTCACTTTACTTCGGTTGCATCCTTATCGCTCCGTCTAGCCTGATCGTCTCCCCGTTCAATAGCGGATTCGTGAAGATGCTTTCGACGAGCCGCGCGTATTCTTCGGGACGGCCGAGCCGTTTCGGGAATAACGTCAGCTCCTCAAGCGCATTGCGCGCGGGCTCCGGCAGTCCGGCGAAGAGCGGCGTTTCAACAAGTCCAGGTGCGATTGTCATGACGCGGATGCCGAATCCGGCAAATTCACGGGC
>NZ_LQYA01000106.1:0-12775 GCF_001531445.1 Sporosarcina koreensis | reverse complement strand
GCGCTATAAGCTGTCTGCCCGATCTGCCCTTCGAATGCCGCTACGGAGGCGGTATTCACGATAACACCCCGCTCGCCGTCCGCGTTCGGTTCGTTTTCCATCATGGCGGCAGCCGCCACTCGGATTACATTAAAGGTGCCTGTCAAATTGACGCGGATCACTTGCTCAAAACGGTCTAATATCATCGGGCCCCCTTTCGATACGACCTTCCCTGGCGTTGCAATCCCTGCACAGTTGACGACAGCATTCACCTTTCCGAACACCGATACGGCTTCCGCAACATTAGCTTCCACATTTTCAGCATTTGCCACATCCGTTTTCAGGAATAAAACATGGTCTTCCCCCAGCTCATCGACCAATTCCTTTCCGCGTTCTTCATTCATATCGAAAATGGCAACTTTGCCACCTTCCGCAACGATTCGACGAGTCGTGGCCTCTCCCAATCCCGAAGCGCCTCCCGTGATAATCGCAATGATTTCATGCATTTCCATTCGTTCATCCTCCTTTACAAACATTCAATAATCGTTGCGTTCGCCATTCCCATCCCTTCGCAAATGGCGAGCAGTCCGTAACGCCCACCCGTACGCTGCAGCTCTTTCATCATCGACACGAGCAATTTCGTTCCTGTTGCGCCAAGCGGGTGACCGAGCGCAATCGCCCCTCCATTTGGATTCAACTTATCAGGATCCGCTCCCGTTTCTTTAAGCCAGGCAAGCGGTACCGGAGCAAATGCTTCATTCACTTCATAGACGTCCATATCTTCAATTGAAAGTCCCGACTTCAATAGAACCTTCCTAGTTGCTTCAATAGGACCGGTCAACATCAATGTCGGATCGGAGCCGACAGCTGTACGGGCGACAATCCGCGCAATCGGCTTCACCCCAAGTTCCTCCGCCCTTTCCTTCGACATGAGCAGGACAGCGGACGCACCGTCACTCATTTGGCTTGCATTCCCTGCGGTAATGACGCCATTTTCATCGAACACCGTTTTCAGGGCGGCTAATGCTTCAAGTGTCGAGTCTGGACGCGGGCCTTCATCCCTCGCAACGGTTTCCAGTTCACCATCGACGCGATTCACAGCAACCGGAACGATTTCGTCATCGAATTTGCCTTCTTCAATGGCTTGGATCGCTTTCTGATGACTTTCATATGCGAAACGGTCGAGCTCTTCACGTGTCAGTCCCCATTGTTTCGCAATGCGCTCTGCCGATAATCCTTGGTTTATGATTTCATACTTCTCCGTCAGCTTCGGACTCGGCTTTGCATCCCCCATGTTTGAGAACATAGGCGCCCTTGTCATGCTATCGACGCCGCCGGCAATGACGATGTCCATGTCCCCTGATGCAATCGCTTGGGAGGCGAAATGGACCGCTTGTTGGCTGGATCCGCATTGCCGATCGATTGTGACGCCGGGCACATGCACCGGAAAATCTGCAATTAAGGCAGCCGTCCGCGCAATATTGCCGCCTTGTTCTCCCGACTGCGTGACGCAGCCTAAAATGACATCCTCTATATCACTTTTATCGATTCCCGCTCGTGTTACCAGTTCTTCAAGGACCAAAGCCGCTAGCTCGTCCGGACGATATTCCGAAAAACCGCCTTTCCGCCTCGCGACAGCTGTCCGCACCCCTTCAACAATGACCACTTCTCTCATATCGACACCCCATTCTCTGAATTGATTGATAGTTCATATAGTTATAGCTTACAGGAAAGCGCTCCCAATATCCATAGCATTTTTACGTGTTCCTAGGTCGGAATCGGTCTCAAGTCGTAGATGGAAATCCGCTTTGCGCCCGTTTGGACGAGACGGTGCCCATTGTAAGATATAGATACAACGAAAGGAGGAACAACAATATGAAAAAATTTGGATTAGCGACACTCGGTATAGTGGCAGCAATCGTTGTTCTCGCAAACTTAGGGTCGATTTTGGCACTAGCCATTTCCGGTGCAATCGCTTTTGCAGGGTTCCATTACTACAGGAAGAGTGATTCGACATTCTTGAAGCTGTTCTGGGGAAGCGTTTTGCTCATCGGATTAGTGACAGCCGTTTCGAACGTGCCTGCATTCATTGGCATCATCGCATTGCTCGGTGTCTATTATGTATGGCGCAGGTGGAATGACCGTACGAATGACAATGTGATTGAAGCTAAATATTCCGATGACCCGTTCGTCAATTTCGAACGTCAATGGGATGAAATTACAAAATAAGGAGGAAACTACGATGAACACATTATGGAACAGATTGAAGTACACGGTGCAAGCAGACTTGCATTCAGCGCTTGATAAAAAGGAAGCGAAAAACCCGATTGCGATGTTGAACCAATACATCAAGGAAGCGGAGAAACAGACAGAATCGGTAGGCAAGCTGTTGGAGCGTCAAGGGAAATTGAAAGTTGAGCTTGAGAAGGAGTTTGCGGAAGCGGAAGCGATGCTCGAAAAACGCCGCCGTCAATTGGAGCTTGCGCAATCGACTGGCGAAGAGGATTTGGTCGCGTTCGCTCAAGATGAGATCCATGCTTACGAAACACGCGCAAACGAGTTGGCGGCAAGCATTACGCAATCGTCGCAGGAATTGTTTGCGCTGGAACGTAAATTCGAGGAAATGAAACATAAAGTGAAGGATATGAAAGTCCGCCAGCTACAATTGATGGGGAAAGAAAACGTCACACGCGCCCATCGCCGCATGGATCAATTCATCTCCCCTGAAAATGGCGACAAGCAAATTAAGAGCGTTGATGAAATGAATGCGTATATCGAAAATCTCGGCGGCAAGATCAATCGCGAGTATGAAGTATCGTCGATGGAGCGCAGATTGGAATTGCTTGAAAAAAATGCCGCAAAAAACAATGAAGTTGTGTAATATAGAAGTGTGGAGGGCGCTTGCTCAGATGCGACAGGCATAAGGCGAAGATGCGAAGTGGCGGTTGTTGCCACACAGCAGATTTGACTTATGACCCGAGCATCTAGCGCCCGGAGCCGGACAACAATAAATTAGATGGGAAGGTGCCCGCCTTCCCTCTTCAATCTGACATCAAGAAGGGGGCATTGCAATGAAACAAATGGAAACAAATAAGATGACTTTTTGGATTGTCGCCTTTCTTTTGCTGATTTTTGTCGAGGCTATCTTCCTATCCAACGGCAACATCATCTTCCTTCTTCTTGGTGCCGGACTCGTCTATTACGGCTTTAAAAAACGTTCAAAATGGATGACTTTTTTGGGACTTTTCTTCATTATTATGGCGTTGGTGACGCTGTGGAGCTTGCGCATGCTATTGCTAGCAGGATTCGTCTATGTTTTATTCCACTTATGGAAAGGTGTTCCCGCGGGTCAGATTATGCGACCGTTGAAAGAGTTTCAAAAGGAGACGCCGAACGGCATTTGGAAAAACAAATGGTTTTCTGTCCAGGCATCCCCCTTCTCTTCATATGAATGGGAAGACGTACAGATCCAAGGATTTTTCGGGGATATCCATGTGGATGTAACAGACACAGTTCTTCCAAAAGGGACGTCTTTCATTGCCATCCGACAAGGGTTCGGGCGGATCAAGATTGACCTGCCTTACGAAATTCCCGTGCGCATCCATTACAATACATTGTTTGGCGAAGCACGGATCCTTGATATCAGTCCCAAGCGGATGATCAACGAGACGCTTCATTATAAGGAAGGCTACGACGCTGACATCGGGGACAGGTCAGAGTTGATCATCTCCCTATCCACATGGATCGGTGATATTGAGGTGGTGCGGAAATGAAGGATCTATTCGGACGCAGCATCTTTCTAACGTTTATTTTCACCGGCATTACAGCCCTTTACTTCTATTTGATCATCAATGTGCCTATAAGTGAAATATGGCTTTTCTTTTATGAAATCCAGTATGCGAACGTTCCTTTAGGTGCGTGGATCATTTTCACTTGTCTAGCACTCGGTTCTTGGATTGCCGCCTGGATGGGCAGCATCGGCCGCTCGAAGGAAAAGGTGTTTGAGCAGCAATTGACGGGATTGATTCAAAATGAAGAAGTCGTAAAAATCAATAAAAAGTTTTCTCCAAAGATTGATAGAACGCTTGAAGATGTATCCAATATTTTGAAGACGCAACGGAAAAGCTTGCAACGGATCACAGATGAACGGGCAGAGGCGCAAGATAAATTAATACAGGAACGGATTGTACAGGAACGACAACGACTTGCACGTGAGCTGCATGATTCCGTTTCCCAACAGCTGTTTGCCGCTTCGATGCTCATGTCCGCAATCAATGAGCGGGAGCATGAACAGTCGATGCAAAAGCCACTTTTACAAGTGGAAAAGATGGTGCAGCAAGCACAGCTTGAAATGCGGGCCTTGCTGCTTCATTTGCGGCCAGCCGCATTGAATGACAAATCCCTTGCGGAGGGTCTTGAGGAACTGTTAATCGAATTAAAAGAGAAGGTTTCGTTCGATATCCGCTATCGTTTGGAAGAGGTGTCCTTATCGAAAGGAGCGGAAGATCATCTCTTCCGGATTGCGCAGGAAACGTTGTCGAACACGTTGCGGCATGCACAGGCGACGGAAGTAGATGTTCTTTTTGTCGAACGGGACGGCCTTGCGATTTTCCGCGTGCAGGATAATGGAGTCGGTTTTGAGGAGTCGGACGGCAAAGGCGGTTCGTACGGATTACAAAATGTGAAGGAACGGGCGATTGAAATCGGCGGCACGTGTAAAATTGTGTCGGTCCCTTCGCAAGGCACGATTGTGGAAGTGAAATTGCCGACGAAAAAGGGGGATGAACTGGATGATTCGGATTCTATTAGCGGATGATCACGAAATGGTGCGGATCGGCGTGTCCGCATACTTGCAGACGCAGCCCGATATGGAAGTCGTCGATGAGGCGGTCAACGGGAAGGAAGCTGTCGAAAAAGCGCTTGTATTACGGCCTGATATCATTTTAATGGACATGGTCATGCCGGAAATGAACGGTGCGGAGGCGACTGCCGAGATCATCCGACAATGGCCGGAAGCGAAGATCGTCATCGTCACCAGTTTCCTCGATGATGATAAAGTATATCCCGCTTTGGAAGCGGGTGCGATCAGCTACATATTGAAGACATCAAATGCCAAACGCATCGCGGAAGCCATACGCGAAACGCTGAAGGGCCAAACCGTGTTGGAGCCGGAAGTGACGTCGAAAATGATGCAGAAAATGCGGTCCGGAAACGGGCATCGTCTCCACGATGACTTGACGGAGCGAGAATTGGAGATCCTTCTTTTATTGGCAAAAGGGAAAACGAACCAGGAGATCGCCGATGACTTGTTCATCGCGTTGAAAACGGTGAAAACGCATGTGAGCAATCTGTTGTCGAAGCTTGAAGTGCAGGACCGGACGCAAGCAGTGATTTATGCTTTTAAAAATGACCTTGTTGATTGAAAGATAGCGCATGCCCGGAAATGGGTGTGCGGCTTTTTATTTGTGTGCGAACTATCCGGTTGGAAGAATGAGAACTTGTTGTGCATGAACGAGAACTTTACAGCGGAGAACGAGAACTCTTTGACCGGGAATGAGAACTTCTAATGTAGGTGAATTACTGTCATAGTCACAAAGTAACGAATTGAACATAATTTGCGTCGATTATCAAAATTCACTCATAACCCGACGACATCGCGTCATAATTTCACCTCATACAATAAAAACTGCCCCGCCACCGGAAGTCCGATGGATGGGGCAGTTTTTACGTTTATTACTTTCCGCGGTTCGGATCAAATGGGTAGTCTTCGCCCGGATCCGTCGCATTGTAGCCGTCTTTATTTGCTGCATTTGGTCTTGTTGGATCATTTTCGTCGAACGCATCCGTCATATTTGAATCGGCAGGATCCGATAGTGGCAGTTCATCCGATGAAATATTTCCTGTTCGCGGTTCATAATCCCGCTCAGTCGGATAGTCGCTGCCATCGCCGACTGGAGGCATATGATCCTCCTTCGCCGTTTGATCCACAGCCTGTTGAGCTTTATTCGCGGATTGCTTCGCCTCTCGCTTCATCTTATTTTTCTCCTGCTCCCACTTTTCTTTGGAAACATCCGCATTCTCCAAGCTGCTTTCCATTTTCGTCAAGTAGCGGGAAGCATGCTCACGTCCACCTAAACCGAATGCAAGTCCAAACGCCAATGCGACACCTCCAAGGATGAGGATGAATGCTGCATTGATGATTGCTGGGGCGATACCGAGCTGGCTCAATGCCATGAAGAACGCAAACGCCAGAATCGCGTATTTTGCGACGTAGCGCAATACGTGTGGAGCACCCGATTGAGTCGTCATGATGCTGCCGACGAATTTCTCAGCAAGGTTTGCGAGCCAGAAGCCGATTGCCAAAATGACAACAGCTGCGACGACCATCGGCAAGTATGCAAAGATGCCTGTCGCCAATGTCACCATAAATCGAAGGTGAAGCAATTGAAGCGCTTCAACGACGAACAACAAGATGACAACTACTTGTACAATCGTTCCAATGATTTGGGAGAATGAAGTTGTTGACGCTCCAGAACGTACACCCATTTTACCGGAGAGTGAGTCGATGCCTAAGTTATCCAATAAGGAAACGACAACACCCTTGACCCATTTCGCCAAGTAAATACCAACAAGAACGAGAACAACGGCAACTGCAATCTTCGGCAGCATCGTCATAATGTCGTTCAGCATGGCGATCGCTGGCTGTGAAATCCCTTCGAGGTCTAAAACTTCCAATGCGGAAATCGTTACGGGCAGCATGATCAGAACAAAAACGATCGTACCGATTATTCCTGAAATGCTTGTCCCGTTCGAGCCTGAAGAGGATTTCAGCTTATGTGCAAACCGGTCGACGCCAACCGATTCAAGCAGCTTCGTCACAATCGTACGAACGATTTTCGCAACAACCCAACCAACTGCAAAAATCAACGCCGCCCCCACTAGCTTCGGAATGAAGTGCATGAAGCTTGCAAGCATTCCTTCAAATGGCCCGCTAATTCCGCTGAGGCCGAGCGCGTGAAGGATAGCTGGAACGAATAAGAGTAAGACGACATAGAACGCAATATTCGCAGCCGTCTCGACCCATTTCGACTTATCGATTTCGTCAGGAGAAGCCCCTACTTTCGCCACATACTTATTGAGCTTCATCTTGCCGCCGACTGCTAAAATCACTTTTTTGACAATCAACGCCAGAACCCACGCCAATAATAGAATGAGTCCGGCTTTCAAGATGCTAAGGACCGCTCCGCCGATTCCCGAATACATCGTCATAAATGGCGTTGCGATCATTGATGCATTCATGATGTTAAAGAAGAGAAGGAATGCTAACAGAAGGATTCCAAAGAAGAAAACTTTGCTGATGATTTTTTCCACATTCCATTTTCCTTCTTTAACGTCTAATCTTTCGTTGACTCTGGATTTCTTCAAACGTTTGTGCACCGCGTTTTCCACTGCCTTCGCGATGAAAAAGCCTATGAGCAAGACGAGCAACCCGAGAATCAATTCGGGCAGCCAGCTTAGCATATTGGCAAAATACATATCTCTAAACATTCCGTGTCCTCCATTCAGTTAGTAGTCTATTAAAGACTATTCCTATAAATGGGGAGGACTAAACCTATTAATCTACTGAAGAGGTCACGACTGACGCTTCTTTGGACGCGGGAGCCATCGCTTTGGACGCGCGGCATATTCCCATACGCGATTCCACAAAAAAAGAAGAAGGAACAAGTTTCTGCTCCTTCTTCTTCTGCATCTAATTAATCCTCTTCCAAATCCAAACGGTTTTTCTTGAATAGTTTCGACAGGATTTCGTACACGATCGGCACGACGATCAGCGTCAACAATGTGGAACTGATCAAACCGCCGATTACCGTGATGCCGAGACCTTTCGAAATCAATCCGCCGCCTGCTCCATTTCCGAGCGCCAATGGAATAAGGGCTCCGATTGTAGCGATCGCTGTCATAAGGATCGGACGTAAACGTGTAGCGCCCGCTTCGAGTACTGCTTCACGCATTTTCAGTCCGGTACGTTCCATCCGGATAATACGGTCCACGAGTACGATCGCATTCGTGACAACGATACCGATCAACATCAACAGCCCCATCATAACCGGAACGGAAATCGTTTCGCCCGCAATGAGCAAGCCGACAAACGAGCCGATAACCGCAAATGGCAACGAGAACAGAATCGCAAACGGTGCGACACCTTCACGGAATGTCACGACTAAGATGAAGTAGACAATCGCGATTGCCGCAATCATCGCTATGCCGAGCTGCATGAAAGCCTCTTCCATGTCAGCCGCGACACCCGCTGTATCGACTGAAACGCCTTTCGGCAAATCTAAATTATCGATTGCTTTATCAACTTCAGAAGTCGCTTTCGAAATGTCCGCGTCAACGAGCTTACCGGAAACAGTGGCATAATATTCGCCTTTGCTTCGGGATAGCGTATTGAATGTCGATCCTTCCTCTACTTCAACCAGGTCAGAAAGCTTCATCGTCGTGCCTAACGCTGTTGGAATCTCTGTTGCCATTAATTCATCAATCGATTTCGGCTGTTCAGATTCCTTCTGCTTCACGACAACTTCCAACTCGTTTCGATCTTTACCGATCGTCGTTACAACTTGCTGCGTCCTTGATGGACTTAGCATCATGATGATTTGCCCCGTCGTTAATCCATACTGTAGCAACTCATCCTGTGTTGCTTTCAACGTGTATTGAACGTATGCATCCTCTGCACTTGAAGAGACATCCTCAATACCTTTGTTATCTCCCATTACTTTTTCAACCTGTTGGACAGCTTCCTTCAGGCTGCTTAAATCTTCACTATAAAATGTGTAGCTTATTTCATTCGTAGACATTCCCATTGAACTGAAGTCCTGGCTCTTCCATTCTCCGGATTGGCCGATATTGAATACATAGTCTTCAATTTCTTTACGGACTTCTTGGAAGTTTTCCATATCCGGATCGAAAATCAGATACATTAATGCACCATTCGATCCGCCTCCCATCATCGCTGCCATCGGATCGGCACTATCCATGATGGATAATTGAACAATGTCTATATCTTTGCGTTTCAACATTTCCTTTTCGACGACTTCAACGTTTGCTAACGTTTCATCCTGAAGCTCGCCCGTCTCCGGTGTATACGTAATATACATCACTTTTTCTTCATCACTGCCGAGGAAGCTAAAGCCGATCAATGGCATTAGACCTAAACTGCCAGCGAGTAGAACGATCGAAATGATTGAAGTAATGACTTTATGGTTCAACGTCCATCCAAGGACACGCTTATACCAATTCGCCAACTTACCTACTTCTTTATGACGACTTTCGGTTTTCTCTCCATACAGTTTTTTCCTAAACAAGAAATGTGATAATGCTGGTACGATAGTAATCGCGACGATTAATGAAGCACCAAGCGCAAATGTCATCGTCAATGCAAATGGCAAGAATAGCTCTCCTACCATACCGCCGACAAAGATCAGCGGGGCAAATACCGCAACTGTCACAAGTGTTGACGACATGATCGGTTTGAACATTTCAATCGTAGCTTCGCGAATCAATGCACGACCCGACAGCTTTTCAGTTTTCAAATGTAGTCGCCGGTATATATTTTCCACGACGACAATCGAGTCATCAATTACCCGCCCAATTGCCACTGTAATTGCACCAAGCGTCATAATATTAAGCGTTATATCCAACCAATTGAGCAATAATAACGCCATGAATACTGAAACTGGAATTGAAACGATTGAGATGATTGTTGACTTGAAATCACGTAAAAACAGCAGGATAATCAAAACCGCGATCAAACCACCGAATAACGCCTTTTCAACCATTGTAGAAACTGACTTTTCAATCGGTTCTCCTTGGTCAAGCGATACATCTACAACTAAACCATCAATTGCTTTTTCTTCGTCTTTAATTAATTTTTTTACTTCATTTACGACATCGACCGTGTTTGCACGCTGGCCTTTGACAATTTGGATCGCAATCGCATTTTCACCATTTGTACGGGAAACCGACTGCACTTTGCCGACTTTTTCTACCGTCGCAATATCGCCTAGTTTCACGAATGGAGATGGATTAGCTTCCGAAGGCGTGACAGGGATGAGCATGCCTTTCAACTCTTCAATTGTCATGAACTTTCCGTCTACAGCAACAGCTTGCTCGCCTTCTTCAAATTCATAAAGGCCAAGTGAGACTGCCAAGTTGCCTGCTTGGATCATTTGCTTAACGGAATCTTCCGTTAAACCAAGACTAGCCATTTTTTCTTCATCATACGTAAGCTCTACTTCTTCGATATGCTGACCAGAAATGGTTGCAGAAGCAACGCCTTCGAGTTTATCGATTTTCGGCAGCAATATATCTTCAACAGTGGAACTTAATTCAACAATATCCTCTGTAGTACTGCTCACACTTAATGCAACGACAGGCATCATATTCATGCTTAGCGCTGTAATTATCGGTTCTTGCGCGTCTTCCGGCAATGATATTCCGTCTAAAGCAGACGCCAATGCCCGCTTCGCTTCATCCATATCGACGCCATATTCATATTCCACTTGAAGACTGGCCATATTGGACATTGAATTGGAATAGACGGATTTCACATTGTCTAAGTTTTCTACTGCCCGTTCAATAGGTATCGAGACTTCCTCCATCACTTGCTCTGGAGTCGCACCAGGATAGACACCCATGACCATTAAGTACGGGATTGATATATCCGGCAACGTCTCTGTTTTCATCTGTGTTGCGGAATAAACACCCGACACTGTAATAATTATGGTTAACAACCATACTGCTAATTTATTCTTTAGTACAAAATTGACTAACCCTTTCACCCTTACACCTTCCCCTATATTGACAGTTTTGACTCAATTATTTATACTAATGACTAGCCGGTCAATTGTCAAATGAAATACTAGGAGCGATTCGGATATATGGCGAAAAAACAACTTATTATGGAGAAAGCTTTGGAGCTATTTGCAAAGCAAGGATTTGAAGCAACATCTGTTCAACAAATAACTGACCATTGTGGTATTTCCAAAGGGGCCTTCTATTTATCGTTCAAGTCGAAAGACGAGTTGATTGTCGCGCTGATTGATCATTTTATGAGACAATTTACTACGGATATTGACTTAGTGGTCAGCGAAGAGGGCGACGAGGATTTATTATACAACTTCTATTATACGACGTTTCAATCATTCAATAAACACTCTGATTTCGCTAAACTCCTCATGAAGGAACCGACGCAATCTTTCAATGAAGAGCTGTTTTCCAAGCTGCACCATTACAATAAATCTCTCGAAAAAGTGATTTTATCAATGATAGAACGATTATATGGAGAACGCTCCAATGACCTGAAATATGATTTACTGTTCTGCATTAAAGGCTTTATGAGCACCTATTCAGAGCTGTTTATGATATATAAATTACCGATCGACATGGAATCGCTTGTCCGATCACTTGTTGAAAAAACAAATCTGCTTGCAAAAAACATGACGATTTCCTTCATTTCCAATGAATTGATACAGGTAATTGATCAGCCTTTGAATGAAGAGCCTTCTTTAGAAAAGATTATTGAAATCGTGGAAAAGAATATTGAAGACATAGAGGATTCGATTGAAAAGGAGTCATTACTCCTATTAAGGCAGGAACTGTCGGAGCCGACCTTGCATCCGGCAATCGTGAAGGGTTTATTGGCAAACATCCAAAACCATCCTCATTGCAAATGGACTGCTTATTTATTGCGGGGGCATTTTGTAATGAAATAAGCAAAAAACGCTTTGTCATGCAAGCTTACAAAGCGTTTTTCATCTTCATTTACTCTCCACCAATCACACGATTCATTCCATGGATGACGCCTACATGCACACCTTCATGCCATAAAGCAAATCTTACTAGAAAAGGGGGAAACAGAAAAAGCGGACATCAACTAAGAAGTCCGCTTTTATGTTACATCTATTGGCTTGTCATTCCTTTTTTGATTGTTCCATTTCTCACGGGTCTCGCTGTTAAATTCACGGGTTTCGTTAGTTTGCACCCCGGTAGGCACATCTTTACCAACCACTTGGAATTCATTGACTAGTGGCTTATTTTCACTATAAGCGGATGGGTCATCTATGCCTGTTTTGTCTTGCGCGTTTTTACGGAATTCATTTGTCCAGTTCGAGTCGGCAGGGTCCGCCAAAGGCAGTTCATACGTAGGTCCCACCCCTTTTCCGGGATGCAGGATCTTCGGTTCCAAGTCCTTCTTGTTCGGATATTTACCATCAACGATCGTCATATGGATTCCTCCTTTTCCTCTCATCAAACACGGAAATCCCACGCATGGCGAGAGGTGGTTTTTAACTTTACCCTTAGATACGTAAGTGTAAACCTCATTTTTCAAAATAATTTACCAAGGGAACATCACCCTATTTCTTTCGTCAAAGTTACATAGAAATTGACGGAGAAAATCGTGGGGTGATTGTATGCAAAAATGGTTCGGAGCACTCTTTCCTATTTTAAGCATTTTGGTATTATTATGGATTGAGCAAAGTGTCGGCGTAACATATGGAATTAAAACGGTCGCAAAGGTCATCCTATTTCTCGCAATTCCTTTGATGCTTTTCCGTGCGACAAAGTTTCCATTTCTCCGATTCCGAAATGCGGATCGAAAAAGCATTCGACTTGCTTGCATATTAGGAATATCAATCATGGGGCTCATTATCGGTGCTTTCCTTTTATTGCAAATGCATATCGACATTGCTTCCTTGCGGGACGATTTGCTGCAATCCGGTATCACTCCTACAGT
>NZ_LQYA01000105.1 GCF_001531445.1 Sporosarcina koreensis | reverse complement strand
AGGCAGCAATTAAAAAGCTAACGGAAAGAAATGTAACTCCAATGGTTAACACGTACAATGGACCTTTTCTATCAACAAGTAATCCAACAATGTAACCGAAGATAATAACGCTCATTGTTCCAGGGAAAATAATCACACTGCCAATTGCAGCAGTACTTAGTTGATGTACATCTTTCATCATGTAAGGAACCATAGAGATAAACCCTGCTACTGTACCAAATATAAGTCCTCCACAAAGGACAC
>NZ_LQYA01000104.1 GCF_001531445.1 Sporosarcina koreensis | reverse complement strand
TGGCGGAGCTGTTCCGATTGATCGATGAGCGGGCGAGGGAAGGGACGACCTTTCTAATCGTCACTCATGATATGGAGTTTGCGTTTCAGGTGGCGGATTCGATTTTGGTAATGAAAGATGGAGCGTTGACAGGGAAGTTTGCTGCTGATCAAGTATGGCAGGATGAAAAGTTACTCGCTGTGCATCATCTGCTTCAGCCGAAAGGGTGGGTGCAACGTGAACACTGCTTTGCATAATATGAACCCATCTGCAAAATTCATTGTCGTCACGATTTGCATGTTGACGATGGCATTCTTTTTCAATCCATGGACGCCGCTGCTTATGTGGGTCGGCGTACTCGTCATCCAGCTGTTGTTCAGCCGGATTAATTGGAAAGCATGGCTTCTGTTCATGATTCCATTTTTCGTCATGGCGTTCGGTTATTTTTGGACGACGCTCGTGTTTGCCGCAGACAAGTCAGGTCCGGTCGTCTTATCGATTTGGTCAATAAACATTACAAAGGTCCAGTTGAATCATGCCCTTTCTTTAAGTTTTCGTGTCCTTGCGTTTTCCGGACTATCACTGCTTTTCGCGTTGACGACAAATCCCGTTTCATTCATTTTAAGTTTAATGCAGCAAATGAAGCTGTCACCGAAAATCGCGTACAGCATTTTGGTCGGGTATCAATTCCTGCCTGTCCTAAAGGATGAGTTTGTGCAAATCCAGCAAGCTCATCGCCTCAGAGGCGCGATGCAAGAGAAAAATGTTTTCCGCCGACTGCTGCATATGCGTAAAATCCTTCTTCCGATGCTCGCGGGTGCTGTTCGGAAAGCGGAGAGAGCTGCGTTTGCGATGGAAGCTAGGGGATTCACGGGGGAAAAAAGGGAAAGCTTTTATAAAGTCGTTCGCGTTGGCAAGGTGGACGGGTACATGGTTAGCCTTTTCATGTTCATCCTTGTTCTCAGCTGTACGACTGTTTTGTATATTAATTAAGTTCAGGGGGGCCCGTATGGAATGGGGCCCTTTTGTCGTTAGTTACCATATGATATAGTTTTTCTAAGAGAATAAAGACGATTCTGGTAAAGGGGAAATGACTTGATGCTTGATGTAAGGGAATTGAAATTGGAGAAAGACAGACGGGTCATTATTACGTCGGATGTTCATGCAAACTTGCCGCTGTTTCGGCAATTGCTTGAGAAGGTGAACTATACGATGGAAGATTATTTATTCATTAATGGCGATCTTTGTGAAAAAGGGCCGGACAGCCTGTCGACAGTTGAATTTGCGAGAAAGCTAAGCGAAGAATCGGAGCGGGTTTTCATTACCAAAGGGAATTGCGATGTTGTCCACGATTATGTATTCAATGATGTCGAGGGCATCAAAAACTATATGCGACAGCGGAAAAACTCGGTTTTGAATGAAATGCTTGATCGCCATGGGAAGAGTCTTGACGAATTTGCGACTCTCCAGAAACTTGGGGAGTTTTTTCGGGAACATTTCGTTGAACTGCTCGATTGGCTGGATAACTTGCCAATCGCCTATGAAACAGACGATTTCATCATCATCCATGCAGGAGTGGAGGACATTCCGGATTGGAAGGAGACAAGCCGCGAATTTGCATTATATACACCTGCATTTTACGAGAAAGAACATCAGGCGGATAAGACGGTCATCGTCGGGCATTGGCCTGTCGTCAATTATCGGGCAAATGCAGTCAGCTCGAATTGTCCGTTGATCGATTTGGAGAAAAAGATAATCGCTCTGGATGGCGGCAATCAAATCAAGAGGGATGGTCAGTTAAATGCGTTGATAATGAACGGGGAAGAAATCACCTATACATATGTGGATGGATTGAATAAAAAAATGATTACACGGAGTCATGTAGATGAAACCGGGCGAGTCGGAACGGTCACTTATCCAAACTATGAATTACGCCTCCTTAAGGAAGAGGACTTCTTCACGTTGTGTGAGAATGTGAATCTAGGAATCGAACAGTGGATAAAAAATGAATTTATTCATGAAGGGTTTTGTAAAAATGACTTGAGCACAACATTTTTATCCGTTGAAAAAGGAGAAACCGTCTCTGTCGTTGATGACCGTCACGATGGCTATGCGCTAGTGAAGTCGAGTAGTGGCGAAGTAGGCTGGATTCCGAAAGATTGCTTAGTATAATTCGAAAAGCTTCGAAGGCGGGCGCCTGTCGAAGCTTTTTATAATGAGTCAAAGGTCACGAAATGACATTAATTCCTGGGAAATGATTGATATCTTCCGGGAAATGATCGATAAGATACGGGAAACGATCAATAAGTTTTGACAGACGAAGGGAACATCTCCAAGCATGATTCGTCAAGCTGTATAAGAAGAAATTGGGGTCAGAAGGAGAAGTTATGTGGTTAATTAGTATGTATGTCATCAACATGTTAGGGTATATGATCGTTGCATTTCCAATTTATGTGATTGTGCGAATCGTCTTCCTCAAAAGAAGAAAGCAGCCGGTCAATAAATTGCATGAAGTGCTGCTCGCCCTATTTGTCCTCTATGGGGTGGGAATAGCCTCCCAGACGATTATTCCCAAATGGGCCATGGGTGTAGACGTCGATACGGGGAAATTCTTTTTCGATGTATACATGTCCAATGGCTGGGTGAGCACCAATGCGATTCCATTCAAAACGATTTCAGGTTATCTCCAGGTGAATGAATACATGGATGGATGGGATAGTATTGCAATCGCAAATCTGTTAGGCAATATATTTTTGTTTTCTCCGATCGGATTTTTCGTTCCTCTATTATGGCGGAAGTTGGACTCATTCAAAGCAATCGCATTAATTGGATTTGGCGTTACTTGCTTCATCGAAGGGACCCAATATTTCATCGGGCGCAGCACCGATATTGACGATATTATTTTGAATACGATCGGCGTAGTTATCGGATATGGCGTCTTTCTCGTTTGGAAAGTATTTGCTATGTCTGAAAAAGTTATTGACCATGGATAATCAATTTGTTATGATAGATACAACTTTCAGAAAGTAGGTGATGTGTTATGGGTACAATCAATATGGCTATTGCACAATTGATCGGCTCCATACTTTCACCTGCCATGCCTTCGTAATAGGCATGTTTCTTCTGTTATGCGCGTGAAAGCATGGTGTCCGATCCGGAACCATGCTTTTTTATATGTACTGGCGCCTTGCGCTACTGTGAAACGCACATAATAGGAGGAAATGAATTGATTAATGTAAACGAATACGGATGGAATCAATTCCATCAAGAAAATATGGATACAATCGTAAAAGAACTGAAAGCTGACAACTGTATAGCGGGACGTGTCACGCTTGAACATAAAAAGATGTACCGTGTCATGACGACAGAAGGGGAATGGCTATCCGTCTGTTCGGGGGCATTTCAGCATGCAGCCTATGAACGAAGGGACTTTCCCGCAGTTGGCGATTGGGTCGTCGTAGAAAAAATGCCCGGGGAAGAGCGTGGCATCATCCATGCCATCCTTCCAAGGACATCGCTATTTTCAAGGAAATCGGCGGGGACGACAATTGCCGAGCAGATCATTGCAGTGAATGTTGACATCGTTTTCCTCGTCATGTCGATGAACCACGACTTCAATGCAAGGAGATTGGAGCGCTACCTCGTTGCGGCCTATGATTCCGGAGCGACGCCCGTAGTCGTACTGACAAAAATGGACGTTAGCGACGACCCCGATCATTATTTGGAAATGGCAAGGTCAATCGCTTTTGGCACCGATGTTTTCCCGGTGAGCAATGCGACCGGGGAAGGGATCGAGCAGATTACGGATCTGTTGAACAACGGCAAGACAGCAGCGTTACTAGGTTCTTCGGGCGTCGGGAAATCCTCGCTTGTCAACTCGATAATCGGCGAGGAAAAGATGGTAGTGCAAGGCATCCGCGAAGATGACGCAAAAGGAAGACATACGACGACCCATCGGGAACTCATTAAGATTCCGTCTGGGGGAGTGCTCATCGACACACCGGGAATGCGGGAGTTCCAATTGTGGAATGAAAGTGAAAGCCTTGACTCCGGATTCAAGGATATCGAGGAACTCGCAACTGCCTGCAAATTCGGGGATTGTCGCCATGAAAGTGAGCCGGGCTGCGCAATTCGAAATGCACTTGAAACCGGGGAGTTGGCTAGAGAGCGCTACGGAAACTACGTCAAACTCCAACGAGAACTCGCCTTTCTTGATCGGAAAATGGACCGCCAAGCGCAAGCGGCAGAACGTAATAAATGGAAGAAGATAACGAAAGGAATGCGGAAGCATCCTTCGAAGAAAAAATGACTTATAACAAAAGCGGAAGCATGGATTCACTATCCATGCTTCCGCTTTTGTTATTGCATGCATTACGGTTTTCGAAATCATCCGCTTGTTTTAATATAGTAAATAAATTATACTATACTAAAACTCAGACATTTCGAAAGGAGGTGTAAGAGTGAAAGTATTCGATTTGCATTCAGATCTATTTACCGACATAGCGTATCGGAGGAAAAATGGGGAAACGAATGTTTTTGACCGGATCCATTACCCGAAATTGAAATGCGGCTACGTCGATTCCGTCATATGTGTGTTTTGGGTGGAACCCGTATTCCGGAATAATCCCCTCGCAAGGTTCGAGGAACTCTATCGCTATGTAATGGAAGACTTGCATGAATCGTTGCATGTAAATGTATGTGTTTCCACAGAAGATATGGTTGATTCGAACGAAACGAAAAAGATCAATGTTTTCCTTGGGCTAGAAGGGTTGTCCTTTATGGAGCGATGGGGCAAAAGTGATTTCCACGAGAATATTGAGAGCGCTTTCCCGGAACTTCATGCGAAAGATTTCAGGCACGCAATTTACGCGTGGAATGAAACGAATTTCCTCGCCAGCGGTACAGGATCTTATAATGAAGGAATACATAAAGGGTTAACAGAACATGGAAAAGAAGTTACCCGACTGGCGAATGCAAAGAATTGGATAGTGGATGCTTCCCATACAGATGATAAATCCTTTTGGGATCTTTACCATACGAGCGATCAGCCAATCATTGCATCACACAGCAATGCCCGGGCACTTTGCCCGCAAAATCGGAACCTCACGAATGAACAAATCAAAGCGATTGCAAACGGGGGAGGCATTATCGGCCTGAATGCATACTTCGAATTTATTGATGAAAGAAATCCAACTGTCGACCGTTTCATCGACCATGCTGTTTATATTGCGGAACTGGTCGGATCGGAATATGTCGCTTTTGGCTTTGATTTTGTAGATTTTTTGGATAATCATGAAGTAGGGGCGTCATTTGAGGGAACTACTGTCGGACTTGAAACTGTGGAGCAAGTACCCGAGCTTTTAGTGAAAATGGAGAAAAGGGGCTTTTCCAAGAAAGAGTTGACGGGCATTAGCTATGACAATGCCTTCAATTTTTTAAGCAGACAATTAAAGGGATAAAAATGGGGGAAGAAAAATGGAGAAAACACTAATTCAGCCCGATGATATGATCACTCTATGGGGAATTATCGTCGTTTGGGCGGCAGTCAGTATTTTTTTAGAGCAACGGTTTAGTTGGGCGAGCAAAATTTCAGGGGCGATCATTGCTCTAGTCGGCGCAATTATTCTATCGAATACAGGAATCATACCGACTGAATCACCGGTTTACGATGCAGTGTGGGCATTTATTATACCGCTCGCGATTCCATTGCTGTTGTTCCATGTGAATTTCAAAAAGATTTGGCAGGAAAGTGGACGTATGCTCATCATCTTCTTGCTTAGTTCTATCGGGACAGTTGCAGGGACAATCATTAGCTTCTTCTTATTGAAAGATCATATCCCTTATTTGGATAAAATCGGTGCGATGATGAGTGCTTCTTACGTTGGCGGCAGTGTCAACTTTGCGGCGATGGCAGGGAAGTTCGAGACGCCTGGTGAAATGGTCTCTGCAACAATTGTTGCTGATAATCTAATGATGGCCATCTATTTTGTAGTGCTCATGATCATTCCTACGATGACGTTTTTCCGAAAGCGCTACTCCCATCCGCATGTATTGGAAGTTGAAGCCGGAAAAGGGAAGAATGACGGAAAGACATTAGCGGAAAGCTTTTGGGCACGGAAGGACATTTCATTGAAGGATATGGCGCTGTCAGTTGGAACAGCTTTCTTCCTCGTCATTGTTGCCTTTAAGGTCGCAGCCTTTTTAGATGGAATTATTCCTTCTGGTGAAGATGTATCCTTCTTCATGAATTTATTGAATGGTTTATTCGGGGATAAATATTTAGTGTTAACGACCATTACCTTTTTAGCGCTTGCATTGTTTCCTAAATATTTCGAAGGAATCAACGGAAGCCAAGAGATCGGTACATTGTTGATTTACTTATTCTTCGTCGTAATCGGGGTGCCGGCGTCCATTCCGCTAATTATTCAAAACGCACCGCTTCTATTAGTCTTTGTTGCCATTATCGTCCTCGTCAATATGATCATTTCCCTCGTTGCAGGGAAGCTGTTCAAATATGACTTGGAAGATATATTGCTAGTGAGCAACGCCAATATTGGCGGTCCGACAACGGCTGCGGCAATGGCGATTGCGAAAGGATGGAAAAACTTGATTGGGCCGATTTTAGTTGTCGGTACAATCGGATATATTATCGGAAACTATATTGGAACAACACTAGGATTATGGTTTGCAACATTATTATAAGAAACAGGCCTGGCACATTGAGACTGCCAGGCTTTTCATATACTATGAAGTAAATGAAGGTAAAAGAGGCGGGTATTATGTTTGATGGTCAAAAAATAAGAAAACTGCGTTCGGAACAAAATCTTTCATTGAAGGACCTTTCGGACAAATCGGGCGTCAGTGTTAGCATGATCAGTCAAATTGAACGTCGGAATACAGATCCGACGCTCACGACCCTTTATAAGTTGTGTAAAGGGCTGGATGTTTCGATTTCCACGTTATTAGGTGCAGATGAACAAGCGTTGCAGCTTGTTCGGAAAAATGATCGAAAATCGGTCAATTTCCCCCAATCCCATTCGAAATACGAGCTGCTTACCCCGATTAATGAAGGGACGATTGAAATGATCATGATCCACTTGGAGCCTGGACAAGTGGATCAGCAGCTTGTCGAGCATTCGGGGGAGGAGTGCGGATATGTTGTGAAAGGGGAAATGACAATCGTACTCGGGGATGCGGAGTATATATTATATGAAGGCGACAGCATTCGCTTTAAAAGTACAACGCCTCATCGATTTTTCAACCATTCCAAGGAAACCGCCATTTCCGTATGGGCGATGACAGGAAGGGTGCTTTAGAATAAAGAGCGGGAGGACATCAATTGATGCCTCCCGTTTTTCCATCCAATCCAACCATTCATGACAAAAGTCATCTTATCTCATGACAGAGCATACTGAAAAAAATGTCAATACCCCTCTATGATAGTTATAAGAGGAGTGTGACTGCATGGAAACAATTGTTGAGATTACAAATCTGTCAAAGGAGTTCAAAGGAAAGAAGGCAGTAGAGGATGTTTCATTTAGCATCCAATCCGGTGAAGTCGTTGCGATTCTTGGGCCGAATGGAGCAGGAAAAAGCACGTCGATTTTGATGATGCTTGGATTGCTGCATCCATCTTCGGGTGAGGTCTCGCTTTTCAATCAACGGCCACAGGAACAAAAGGTGCGGGAACGGATTGGGGTGATGCTCCAGCAAGTAAGCCTGATGGACGCGCTGAAGGTGAAAGAGGTTCTCGCTTTATTCAGAACCTATTACCCAAACCCATTGTCGATGGAAGAGCTGATCCGGTTGACCGGCTTGCAGGAAAGTGAACTGAACAAACGAACTGAGAAGTTGTCAGGCGGGCAAAAGCGGCGCGTCAGTTTTGCACTCGCGATGGCGGGAAATCCGGATCTCGTGTTCTTTGATGAACCAACTGTCGGAATGGACAGCACAGCACGGAAAGAGTTTTGGGCAAGGGTCCGACAGCTTGCTGATGCAGGCAAAACAGTATTATTTTCTACTCATTATTTGCAGGAGGCGGACGATGTGGCAACGCGCATCCTCTTATTCAATGAAGGGAAATTAGTTGCAGATGGTTGTCCTTCGACAATCAAGCAGCAATTGCTGAAGAAGACAGTTTCGTTCAAGGCTGGTGGGGATTTTCCTAAAGAACGATTTCTCACCATGACTCATGTGTCGGACGTTTACGAGGAAAAGGGAAGAGTCGTCATTCAAACGGAGGACACTGACCATGTACTCGCATCACTTTTCACAGAAGGCACACCGGTTTCGGATATTTCCATCGATAAAGGACGGCTGGAAGATGCATTTGAACAATTGACGGTCGAACAGGGGGTGTCATGAATGAAAATGCTATTGAATGAATGCAAAATTGAAATAATCCGGATCTTCCGTAATCCATATTTCGTCTTCTGGTCATTGTTCATGCCGATTGTGTTCTACTTCATTTTCACGAAAGTCGTCAACACAGGTGTGGATGATCAGGATTTATGGAACAAGCATTTTCTGATGTCCATTGCAATCTTCAGTGTGATGGGCAGCGCCATCATGACGCTCGGCATTCGGATGGTGCAGGAGAGGAATGAAGGCTGGACGACGTGGATCAAGGTGACACCGCTGCCGAGTTCGAGTTATTTCATTTCAAAGATGATTGGCCAATCGGCGGTCCACCTTTTTTCAATTGCGGTCATTTTCATGGCGGGAATCATTGTTAATGGCGTTTCGATGTCGTTCGTAGAATGGCTGTCGTGTGCTGCTTGGATATTGATCGCCTCTTTCCCGTTTCTCGCATTGGGCGTTCTCGTCGGTACGATGAAACGTGTCGATACAGCTTCCGGCGTCAGCAATATACTCTATTTAGCTTTGGCAATCACGGGTGGATTATGGATGCCGATGGAAATCCTGCCGAAGACGATTCAGCAGATCGGCTCTTGGCTGCCAGCGTATCATTATGGGAATGGGGCGTGGGGCATCATCCGCGGACAATTCCCGGAATTTAAAAGTATTGCAATTTTGACGGTCTATCTTCTTCTATTCATGGTATTATCTATTTATATAAGAAGGAAACAGGAAGCGGTGTAAGCGTGAAAAACTTTAGGTTGTTTCCAAAAAGGTTTGGCTTCATTCCACATATATTTTTAGTCTACCTGATACTGCCGCTCTATCAAGTGAACAAGGAAGTAGGATGGAAAGCAGTAATCGGCTATGGCCTGTTACTGCTTTTTTTCATCTCCTACCGGCAATGTTATCAGCCGATCGCAATAAAGAAATTTTACGCTTGGCTGTCAGTTCAGGTGGCTATTACTGTCATCTTCGTCGTCTTTTACGATCCATATAGCATATTTTTAGGGTTTTACACTTCCAACTTCATTGGCTGGATAGAAGAGAAAAAGAGATTTCGTAATGCTTTGAAAGTATTTGTTAGTATCATTGGAGTGTGCTCCGGGTGGATTTGGTTCGAAACTGGATTTGTGGGTTTTGTCTCCCTCTTGCCTTTTTTAGTAGTCATCATTCTATCCCCATACGGCATTAGGCATATGAATGAACGAATGGAATTGGAGAGTCAATTGAATGAAGCGAATGAACAGATTAAAACGCTCATCAAACAAGAGGAAAGAGTGAGAATAGCCCGCGATCTGCATGATACTTTGGGGCATACATTGTCGCTGATCACATTGCAAAGTCAAGTTATCCAAAGGATTGCGAGTGATCCGCAAAAGGTGAAGGAGGAGGCGAAGGAGATCGAGAAGACATCCCGTTCCGCCCTTCAGCAAGTTCGGGAACTCGTATCGGATATGCGAGTGAGTACGATTGAAGAGGAGCTCGCGCATATGGAACAAATTTTAACAGCCGGCAATATTGAATTTCAGTGCAATGTGCTGGAAGGCGCAACGGACCTGTCACCGCTCCAGCAAAATATTGCGGGGATGTGCTTGCGTGAAGCTTCGACAAATATTGTGAAGCATAGTAAAGCGACGAAATGCTCAGTCACGGTCCAGCAAGATGTGCATGAGTTTGTAATACGCATACATGATAATGGAACTGGAATGGCAGATCGTCCGTGGGGCAATGGGTTGAAGGGGATGTCCGAACGCCTTTCATTGCTAGAAGGGGAAATGAGGGTGGACTCCGGAATGGGGACAGCTATTACAATTTCAATCCCCATTGTCGCGAAGACAAAGGAAGGGGCGGTTGCCTTATGATCCGGATTGTCATCGCTGAAGATCAGCGAATTTTACGAGGGGCTTTAGGGACTCTCCTCAATTTTGAGGAAGATATGGAAGTGGTAGCTCAAGCCGAAAATGGGGAGCAGGCATTGCGGCTCATCCGGGAAATACGTCCCGATGTCTGTATTTTGGATATTGAAATGCCGTTAAAGACCGGTTTGGAAGTTGCTGATGAATTACGAGAGAGCGGTTCTCCATGCAAAGTGATCATATTGACGACGTTTGCACGACCGGGCTTTTTCGAGAGGGCAATCAAAGCAAAGGTTCACGGCTATCTTTTGAAGGATGGATCGATTGATGATTTGGCGGCTGCCATTCGGAATGTCATGCAAGGGAAAAGGGAATTTGCGGCTGAGCTGATCATGAATTCTTACCATGAGGATAATCCGTTGACGGAGAGGGAAAGGGAAGTGCTGCAGCTGTCGGCGGATGGAATGACGGCGAAGGAGATTGGATCTGAGCTTTATTTGTCTCCGGGGACGGTTCGAAATTACATGTCTGAAATTCTGCAGAAAGTGGAAGCAAAAAACAAAGTGGAGGCCATATCCATCTGTCGGGAGAAAGGATGGATTTGAGTTGAAGTAGGTAGGAGGTCCTGAAATGGTGATAACTTTCAGGATTCAATAGATAACTTTCTTTATTCAATGGATAATGAGGGGGATTCGATAGATATCTCTCGTTATTCAATAGATAAAACACCATATTCGATAGATAATGAAAAACAGGCTGCAGCCATCATCGATCACCCGATGAGGCCGCAGCCCATTTTACTTATTCGACCTGGTCGGCCGCTTCTTCAGCTTCAACGCTTTCTTCAACTGCTTCCTCATCGGTTCCTTCAACTTCATTCACTTGACCGATATTGATGAACAGTTTTCCGTCCGCGAGCTTCCTTCTTTCATTGCCAAAGCCATCTACGACTTTCACTTCGACACGTGCCCCGTCGGCTGTAACGCCCAATGGTACAGTCCAATAGCCGACGTAATGTCCTGGTGAAACTTCTTGCATCGGCATTTCAGTCGCATTCGTCAAATCATTGCCCCCGACATTTGTAAGCGGCATGTGGATAACGTATGTTGCTGTCAATCCAGGCTCGCTATCGAATTCAAATTTGACGGATTTTCCAGTTACTAAATGGACGTCTTCCGTCGGTGTCAAATTCGTAATTTCAGGCGCCGAATATTTTGCCGTTACGGAAACGGTTTGGACCGTTTCGTTTCCTGCAGCATCTGTTGCGACGACAGTAATTTCATTCGCACCATTATCTAAAAGGATCCGTTTCGAGAACGTGCCGTCTTCGGATACGGCTGCCTGTTCGCCATTCACAGTCACCGATTTCAGATAGTCGTCCGAAACAGTACCTTCCACTGTGACGGTTTCACGGTTTGTCGTTTCGCCGTCTTTCGGATTCGTGATCGCCAATTCTGGCTGTACTGTATCCAATGTCACTGTCACAGGGCTTGAAGTGCCTGTAGTGCGTCCATCTAATAGAGACACAGCGGTAAATTCATTGTCGCCTTCAGTTAGGACTGTTTGGAATGAAAATCTTCCATCATCCCCGACGACAACGGAATTCACTTCTTCACCATTGTTCTGCAAAGAGATTGTCGTTGTCGGTGTAGCAGTACCTTCAATGACGACATTTTCATTATTTGTAACAGTGCCGGATTCCGGGGAAGTGATTGTCGGTTCGAACACTTCGTAGCTGACGCGTGCCCGAATCATATAATTCCCTTCCGCGGCAGGTGCTGGTGTCCAAGCTCCGACGAACTGATAGCTTCTTCCGGCGTTCGGTCCGTCCTCATCCGTTGCAAGGCCCGGCGCGTAAGGATTCGGCTCTGACTGGACATACACCATATAGAAGTCGCCGTTTACGACGATATTGTGTTCTGTCAAATCAACGACAGTCCATTCTCCATTCCGTTTCGCTTGGGCGTCGATCGGTCCAGCGATCTTTTGCCCCGGAGCTCCGTCAGCACCTGTAGCATCCCAAACTTCAACTGCAAATGCAGTTCCGCCCGGGACAGGCCATTCAGTATCCCAGAAACGGAAAACGCCTTCTGTGACAATACCTGAATCATTGCCTTCCGGAAGAGACATTTTTACGCCCCAACCGTTGCCGGCATCATAGAATGCACGAGCGTTTTCAGCTGTTCCGTCATCGTACCCGATTTCGCCGCCAGGATACGTAAAGAACGGCTCAAGAGCGAAATCATATGATGTTTGACCGCCGATAGTGATGCTAGCTTCTTGTCCATGGTAACCGCGTGCAACCACTTTCAGCGTATAATCGCCTTCATATGCAGTGATGGCGAATTGTCCTGCTGCATCCGATTCGACAGGAGAAATGTTCGCATCTTCCACTAATAGCAATGTCGCACCTTCAATCGGCTCACCTGTGGACTGGTCTGTCACAGTTCCACTGATCGTTGCCTGAGGCATTTCTTCTAATGTGAAGTTCGCATTTGTCGTTTCATCTGCATTGATGGTGACGGATTGCGCCTCCGATTGGAATCCGTATGCTTCAGCCATTGCTGTGAATGTTCCCGCGCCGTGTGTCATCGTATATGATCCATTTGCAGGATTTGTATAGACGGACCGGTTCGTTTCAAGAATATTCACTTGAGCACCTAATGGCAGAAGGACAGGTGATGCTTTGCCTTCTTCAACAGGAGGTGCCGGCTGTTCTTTCGGCATAACTGGTTTGATCGTTTTAGGATCGACCGGTGTTTCAAGTGCGTCTTTCCCTTTTTCGATCATGTCGTCAGGATTTTTGCCTTTGCCTGGTTTTATTGCTTGAGGAGTTTTTTGCTCCTGCTTTTCAAATAAGTTATTTTTTGGTGTCAACGAAATTGTACCGGCTTGAGATTCATCGCTTAACACGACATCGTCAATATACCAGCCTTCTCTCACTACACTTCCATCTGAGAATGCATTGAATCCGATATAGACGCGCTGTCCGCTATACTCGGACAAATCTACTTCTGCGTCAATCCAGCCTTCTGATGCTCCTTGAATCATAAGCAACTGCGTCCACTCTTCCATGTCCGTGGAAATGAACACATGTCCATAATCCCAAGCTCTTCCTGAAGAAGACTGCTCGAAATTATGCCATTGCTTGAATCGCAAATACGAAGCGCCTTCCGGAAGGTCGACCGGTGGCATGACGAGCGTAGCATTCATACTGCTCTCATACATGCCGGCTAAATTCGTGGCGTATACATTCTCGCCTGAAGCCGCATTGCCAGGTCCGGAAGTTGGTTTGCCCCATTCCCAGCTGTTTTTATTCCCGAACGAAGTCCATCCTACCGGCATTTGTTCGAAATCCTCAAAATAACCGACAGTGATGCCAGGTTTCACGAGTACTGTAAATTCCTCGCTCGATACTTCGTTATTGCCGAAATCGTTAATGACCCATTTATAAGTGAATGCGTCTCCAGAAATGAGATCACCGGAAACTGTCACGCCATATTCACCGGATAGGTAATCGCCCGATTTCCGCTCGGCTTGCAATGAACTCCATTGACCGTTTGCATCTACGTACTGTAATGTCACAGAGGAAACACTAATATTGTCCGTAACATTGATGCGTAAATCCAAATCCATTCCCGCGTATGTTTCGGTTGGAGCTGAATGTTCGAATGCAGGCGGTTCGTTATCGTCGCCTTGCTTCGTCACCTGACCTTCAAGCTTACCGAGTCCGCTTGCGATGGATGAAACGGCAGCATACGCATCCACTAGACCATAGCCATACCCATGGTTAGGAGTTGTCGGGTACACATTGTCCGTTAACGGTGTCGCGGTATTCAACAGGACTTCTTCCATTTCCTCGACAGAAATTGTGGCATTTACTTGACGAAGCATTGCAGCCACACCTGAAAC
>NZ_LQYA01000103.1:12796-26959 GCF_001531445.1 Sporosarcina koreensis | reverse complement strand
GCGGTATTCAACAGGACTTCTTCCATTTCCTCGACAGAAATTGTGGCATTTACTTGACGAAGCATTGCAGCCACACCTGAAACAGCAGGTCCCGCCATCGACGTTCCGTTCCATCCGCCTTCATAGCCGTTGCCTGGAACAGAAGAACGGATGTTGACGCCTGGTGCTGAAATATCAGGTTTTATCTGATCGTAAGGCGAAGGTCCCCGGAGTGAGAAACTTCCTACTTTGTTATTGATGTCTGTTGCGCCGGTTGCAAATGATTCTGGATAGTTCGCTGGTGCCGCGACCGATCCTGGTCCGCCTGGGTTTGTAAGTGTCGTGTTGCCTGCAGAGAACTCAGGGAAGATTTCAGCAGCACGCCAGTTTCTTACGACGTCCCGATACCATTCATCAAGGCCGGCACCGCCGCCCCAAGAGTTATTGACGACATCAGGTGCCAAATCGACACGCGCATTCCCGTTTGCATCGGTAGGCGCTAAAATCCATTGTGCGGCTGCCAATAAATCACGGTCAGATCCGCCAGCAGCGGTGAATGCCTTTACTGCAATCCACTTCGCGCCCGGTGCGACACCGATTTGGTTATTGCCATTCGGTTCACTTCCAACCATCGTGCCTGTCACATGTGTTCCGTGTCCGTTATCATCGTAAGGAGTTGTCCTGCCCGCGGTTGCATCAAACCAGTTGAAGTCATGGTTCACTTCACCTGTGGCTGCATTATACCCACGATACTTTTCTTTTAAGGCAGGATGATCCCATTGTACGCCTGAATCGATGCTCGCAACGACTGTACCCGAACCATCGATACCCATATCCCAAGCTTGAGGCGCATTGACACGTTCAATGTTCCACTCAACATTCGCCAGCTGTGATTTCGGAGAAACCGCATCTTCGACGACTGTTGTGTTCAATTGACGCGTTTCATTCGGCAGAACCTTTTCGACCTCTGCGAATGTGCCGATCGCTTCTGCCACTTCCTTTGTCGCCGTTACAGCCATGCCGTTGACGATATAGTAGGAAGTGATGTCCTTCGCTTTGCCGGCTTGCACTTGTTGCTCAAGATATTGTTTGACATTTTGCTGCGATTCTAGGGATGTCAATCGAAGCTCGGAGACGACAGCAGATCTTGTCATCATGACCGATTGCTTTCCGGAAAGGTTCGCCGCGTCAGCTTGCTGTTTCGCCGCAGCTGCCACTTGTTCCGTATCGGCCTGTTCCTTGAACTTGATCAGAAAGGTCACCATGTTTTCATCTTTGAAGCTATCGAGCAATCTGTGGCTTACTTTCTCTTTTGCAATCTCATTCGAGTCCCGCAACGAGTGATGCAGCTTTTTGTTCATATCCGTGCTTGCTGCCATCGCCGGTGTCATCAATGAAAACACCATCAGGAATGTTGCCGCAATGCTGAATAATCTCATCCGCCTACGTTTCCTCAATTCCATTCCTCCTTTTAGTTTTCAACCGCTCCCTTTAAAATTGCCGTCAAAAAAACACCCTTTGCCCCCTTTCCTCAGTCGTTAAGGTTCTCAATGGTGTCGGAATCTCCGTATCTGGCTGTCTAGCTATATTATACATTCATCAAATGATATGAAAAGATTAAATGATCACACTAGTTAATAAATAATGATAAATAACTAATTGGATTGAATTGTAATAGGGAGTTTTATCACGGTTCATAAGTATTTTTAAAAGTCAAGTTATTTATGTAAAGGTGTTGAATAAAGGGTTTTTAAGAGATTTGAAATGAAAGGGAGCAGCATGGAGAAATGTAAGTCAGAAGAAAATGATGAAGAGGACCTATATTTGAAAAGAGAACGAATATTACTTATTTATAAAACATTGATTTGTGGGCATAAATGAATATAAGAATGAGTGACAAAAAATAGGGAGATTGGTGCGAAGAATTTTCCCAAGTCATGCACAATAAAAAGAAGCCGATGAACGTCCAGCTTCTTTCATTTGTAACCGTATAGATTCCATGCCCTTCACTTTTGTTAGTCACGTGGATTTTTATGGATCCTTTCTTTCCGCAAATCCTCTTTCATATCATCCAGATTGATTGTGTCCACGGTTTGCATATCCTCGTGCATATCGAATAGGCTCACTCGATCTGAAGTAGGAATCCCTTCAGGATGGTCCAAAAAACGGAAGTGGATCGTTTCCTGTTCATCATCCGGCGTAGGCCGATTCTTATCCGCCATAGTTATTGCCTCCTTTTATCTGTTTCCATATAGGGTTGGCAAAACCAGTCATTATATGCGGACAATCAACAGACATTGACAATCGTGTCAGTTCAGCGCCTACGTAACGGGGCTTTCGTCTTTTCTTTAGTAGTTATCATCTTACGTACAATTGGATACACGACCGGTGCCCATTTAATAGCTGTCTTGATCAATCTTCCTGCTTTCATGTCATTTGCCCCTTTCTAACTGTTTTCTTTAATTTTCCCTCTCATGCAATAAAGTAAACAAAATCCGCCAATCCTATAACAGTCTCACTATGACAATCAATTTCTTGATTGACATATTCCGAATTTTTAAAAGAAATATGTTTGATATTGAAAGTTTTTGGATAGAACTGGGGAAATTGTTAAGAAGAGAGGAGCAATATTACTTGATTAAGATGAAAACGATTGTGATGGCCGCGATTATGACACTCTCATTCAGTATCGTGACTGCAGAGGCGGAATCTAGCCAAATTCAATATACTGCGGAGACCGTGCCGATTACCGAAAATGTGAGAACGAATTTTACTGATATTCCTTTTATCGATATTTGGGAAAGTTCATTTCCGTTATTATTTTACCCACCGCTGGAGTTATTGAAGAAAGAGCCGACGACTTATATGGTTGAGGAAGGTGATAATCTATATCGCATCGCCTTGAACCATGGAATGACAGTTCAGGAATTGACGACTTTGAATAAATTGTCCGGGGACATCATTTACCCGGGAGATGTTTTGAAGATTAGCGGAGAAGACCTCGGGAATGAAGTCGCCTCACTAAGTTCTGTCAAGGTTGCCTCAGTCACTGAGGAAACCACTCTGGAAACCGTACCGAAAGAGCCTGCATTCAATCCATCCGTCTCGAATCCTCCGGAAAGTACAGGCACTGAAATGGTTGTGACAGCAACTGCTTATACGGCTTATTGCACCGGATGTTCAGGGACGACGGCGTATGGCATTGATCTGCGCTCCAATCCTGAACAGAAAGTGATAGCGGTCGACCCGTCAATCATCCCGCTTGGTACGAAAGTGTGGGTGGAAGGTTATGGGGAAGCGATCGCCGGAGATGTCGGCAGCGCCATCAAAGGACATAAAATAGATGTCTTCATCCCTACCTATGCAAGTGCGATGGAGTGGGGCGTCAAAAAGGTGAAAATCAAGATCATTAATTAACTAGATACGTATTGGGAATCTTTCACTATATTTTCCCAATACGTATCTTTTTTATATCCCGCATTAACTGGCAGTAAGACTCCCACTAAAGTGGGAGGTCGACTGCCAGTAAATGCCCGATTGGTTCAACTAACACTAAGTGGGGATGAGAGAATTCCCCACCTAGTGAAGTTTCACTTTATGTTACAATAATTGATAAGAGAGTAGCGGTTGGAGGGATATGGATGAAAAAGATGAATCAGGAGCTGTATGACTTCCTGATTGAGCATTTGGATGCCATCACAGAAGATTGGCTAGCGGATCGGGAAGAAAAGAATGGTTCCATCTATTCAAAAGATGCCGGTGATTGGTCGGAGCAGATGCTTCGGGAGCAAAACAGGCTGACGAACTTGACGATTGCCAGCAGTCTACTGGAGGACCAAAGGGGATTTGAAGAGAAGAAGAAGGATTGGGCGAAGCTGGTAGCTGAAAGTCGGGTGAGCAGCAGAACGCCGATCTATGAAGTTCTGGATGCGCTTAGTAAATTGAGGCATTCTTTTTGGCGGTTTATCAAAAAGTTTGTTGACCGGGAAGGGGATCGAGTTCTCCGTTCTGATATTATGAATTGGGGTATTGCCATACATATGGCGTTTGATGAAATCATAGTGGAATTCACGAAGCGATATGATGAGCTGATGAGAAAAAGATTGTTCGCTCAACAGAGCCTCATTGACGAGTTGAACGCACCGATCATTAAGCTTAATTCACTGATTGGGGTATTGCCGATTGTCGGAGATATCGATACGGCCCGTGTTCAGGCGATTACAGATTATGTTCCGAATAAGTGTGTCGAGCTTGACGTCAGTCATCTATTCATCGATTTGTCGGGTGTTTCCGTAATTGATACGATGGTGGCGAATCATATTTACCAGTTGATGCAGGTGCTTGATCTGCTAGGGATCAAGTCAACGGTGACGGGAATCCGTCCGGAAATCGCTCAAACCTCGGTTCAATTGGGCTTGGACTTTTCGAGAATCCGTACGTATAGCTCGCTGCAATTGGCCATCAAGAAAAATTTCCAAGACTTTGCGATGAATTGATCGTATTCTGAAAAAATGAACGGCAAAGGTGATCATCCTTCGCCGTTCATTTTTTTCGATTACAATCTAATGCCGAATGAATCCGATAAAACTAATCTTTTCTCCTCATCAGTAAGAGTATTGGAACGTATTTCTCCGCTCTCAGAAACCGTCAATTCACAATCTTTCAAGGTCATCCTTCCTGTGGGCGTCGCCATTGTGACGATGTCGACATGCGTGAAAGTCGATTCGGGTGAGACTTGGTTGAATACGCAGCCTTCATGGAAGTCGGCGAGTTTCTTTGTAGATGTGGAAAATCGATACAACGACCTGGACTCTCCGTTCCGGGTTCTGACTAGGTCGAAAATATCCTTGCCGAATTGCTGTATTGAATAGGTTCCGCTGACGTCAGTTTGAGGGCTTCCGTTCAAAGGGATTGGCAGGATTGTGGAATCGCCGAATCCGACATCGACAAGATATGGTTTATCCAATTGAACGATGATGGCGGCATGTGTTTCAGGCTTTGCCCACTGTCCGTTTGGCCGATAAACAGTGGCGGCGATAAGGGAAGCATCGTATCCTAGCTGTTCCAACAGCCAATGGAAGAGCCCGTTCAATTCATAGCAATAGCCTCCGCGATTCCGAAGAACGATTTTTTCGTATATCGTATTCAAATTCAAGTAGATCGGGATCTGGCGGATGACATCTAAGTTTTCAAAGGGTACTCCTGACATATGTAGACGCTGCAGTTCCGTCAACTGCTGTAGGGAAGGGTCCCTATGATTTGATGCATGGAATCGGTTGAGGTATTTTTCAATATCCATTCTATCGACCTCCTAACAATTAGTACTAGTATACCATTGGCGGGAGGTGCTCGAAGCAATAAAGGCCATTGCCGGACAATTGTCCAAGCAATGGCCTTTCATTATGCCGTTAAATCTTTCTCCACTTTTCCGCCTTTGATGACGATTTGGATATTGTCATTAGTTGCGAGGGAATGGATATCTTCAAGTGGATTTCCCTTTACAATGATGATGTCTGCAAGTTTCCCGGTTTCAAGTGTCCCTACTCGATCATCCCACCCTAAACATTCAGCGGCAGTTTTAGTTGATGCGACAATTGTATCCATCGGGCTCATGCCTGCATCCGCCATCAATCCCAATTCGCGTAGGTTCGTTCCATGTTTCATGACACCTGCATCTGTTCCCATTGCGATTTTGACTCCAGCCTTGTACGCTTTCTGGAAGCTTTCGATATGATGCTGGATGACTTCCTTCGATTTCTGGACTGCCGTTTCGGGCATTCCTGTTTCTGCGGCAGTTTCTAAAACGGCGACAGGGGCAAGAAGCGTCGGTACAAGGTACGTTCCGTTTTCGAGCATCAGATCGATTGCCTCGTCGTCAATGAAGATGCCGTGCTCGATGGAGTGGACTCCTGCACGGACAGCGTTTTTGATTCCTTCTGCCCCTTGTGCATGGGCCATGACCTTAACGCCTTTCCTAAAACGCCCTTCCTCGACGATAACTTTCAATTCTTCCAACGAGAATTGAGTGAATTCCGGGTGATCGGTTGCACTCAATACGCCGCCAGTCGCATGCACTTTGATGACTTCTGCTCCCGCACGAAGCATTTCACGCGTCTTTTTGCGGACCTCTTCAACGCCATCGCAAACCCCGTTTGGCATGCCGGGATATGGAGAAGGCAGCAGATCGAGCACATTGCCGGAAACTGTGTAGCCGTCTCCATGTCCACCGGTAATTGTCAATGCGTTGATGCTAAGTTGCAAGCGGGGTCCTGGAATAAGCCCTTCGTCGACAGCTTTTTTCACGCCTAGATCGGTGCCAAGTGCGTCCCTTACAGAAGTGACACCCGCGTCCAATGTCGCTTTCAAATATTGCGCTGCTTGGTAATACATGAATGAAAAGGGAGTAGCCAATCTCTCTTGGATTGGAGAGAACTCCAGCATCATGTGGACATGCGTATCGATAAAGCCGGGAAGGATCGTTCCGCTCCCCGCATCGATGACCGTTTCGTCTCCGTTAGCTTGATAACCGCTTTCGTCACCGACATACTCGATACGATCTCCATCAATGACGACAATTTGTCCTTGTTTCGGTTCTCCGCCGTTTCCATCAATAAGTGATCCGTTTTTAATAATTGTTTTTGTCATTGTAAATCCCCCCGAATTATAATGTTTGAACTAAAATGCCGGCGATAATGACAGAAGCCACTGTCACGGTCGTAAATCCACCGATCAGCATCGGCGCCAATAATTCATCGAATATGGCTTTCGCTTCCTTCTCGTTTCTCGCAACACTACGGCTCACTTCCTCGCAAAGAATATAATCGCCCGGGAAGCCGAACAATGCAGTCAATGCAACAGGCATTCCTTTATACGGATGCCATTTCACAAGCTTCGACATGATGAATCCACCGACCGCAATACCGAATGTACCAATGACAAGTATGAGAAGGATGCTTGGCAAATTGCTCAACACTTGCGATGGTGTGACACCGGCCATGGACCCGATGACGACAAAGATGATGCCGATCATCGTTATCGTGAAGGAATTTGCTTTTTCAAGTGTCTTCGGTTCAAAGACGCCGATTTTCAGACCGATGACGCCGATTGCGAGACACCAAAGCGTATAATGGACCGGTGTGACTGTCCCGAGGGCAACCCCGATAGACGCACCGACAAAAATATAGAACAATTTTAAAGTCGTACTTGATCTGAACGGGCCGTGTTTTTCGCTCTTTTCCTCTTCCTTCAACGTATCCGCTTCGGATACCATAGGGACGAATGTACCGTTATCGATATCCTTCTGTATTTTCACTGCATATCTTCTCATGAAGTTCATCGCAAGTGGCATGCCCATCAAGCCTTGAAAAGCGACAACCAAGGCAGGAATGATGACAAGACTCGTCATCCCGAGCTCGGTCAATTTTTCCGAAGTGATGATCAAAGCAATGATGCCGCCGCTGATTGGGCCAACTCCTGCAACAGCTGTTGGGTAATCAAAAATCAAAGGGATGATCGTCAATATGAGAATCCCGGAAACGAGTATGCCGCCGAGAGCAATAATGACAGCTTTGAATTGGCTTTTCAGCAATGAAAAAGGAATCATTGTCCCCATATGCAAAATCGCAGGGCCGATTAAGATGGCGCCGAGTGCAGGAAATTGGGACTTCTCTAAAATGTCCTTTGGGAAGATGCCTGTCCAAATGAGGATAAGAAATCCTACCATCGCGGTGAGAAGCATCGGTACTCTGGCCCGTGACACGATGGACAGCCATTCGCCTAATGCAATAAGTGCGAAAATCAAAGTAGTGGCGATTACAGGATTACTTAACATGATGGCTCCTCCTAGATGAAAAATAGTTATTCTTTTGACTATGAAATGAATTCCTAGTCTTAAGTGATATCCAATATATCAGTGGAAAAATGTTTTGTAAATAGTATTTTGACGATTATTACTATTGTTTGTGTTTGTAAGCGCATACAATGAGGGAACATCAATTTGCGAAAATAAGGTAATACTTTCAGCTTATTATGAGATTAAGTGTATTCAAGACTAAAGAATTATGATATTATAATAGAAAGATAATTCGGATATTAGGTCGGTGTAGCGAATTGGATCATCCGATGAGAGAATGCGGGGAATTCTGATGAAAAAACATAACGTAGTTTGCATGGCGATCATAGGAGCATGTTTATTCCTACTAGTCGGTTTTAATGACCAGACGAAAAGGATACATAATCCTAACTTACTTAGTATTGCGCATAGGGGAGCCTCCAGTTTTGCTCCGGAAAATACCCGCTCCGCATTTCAAAAGGCGGTTGAACTCCGTGCAGATTATTTGGAGTGTGATGTCCATCTTTCGAAGGATGGTGAACTTATCATTATGCATGACGATAAAATAGATCGTACGACAAATGGCAGCGGTTACATTAAGGATATGACATTGGATGAGTTGAAAGCATTGGATGCAGGAAAGTCATTTGGTGTTGAGTTCCAAGGTGAAACAATCATGACACTCAACGAATTACTGGAAGAATTCTATGGCCAGGTCGGATTATTGATCGAACTGAAACATCCACAGTCCTATCCGGGAATTGAAGAGAAGGTCGTATCGTTATTGATGGGTTATGAAGATATTAGTTCAATTATCGTTCAATCATTTGATGTCGATTCCATGAAGAAAATACATACTTTATTACCCGAGATTGAAGTTGCAATCTTAGTCCATCCTTCTGAATCGCTATTATCAGCAAAAAAATTGGATGAATTGACATCCTTCGCCTCGTATATCAATTTCAATGTATCCTTTGTAAGCAAAAAGATGGTGGACAATGTTCACGAACGTGACAGCAAGGTACTCGTCTGGTCGAAGAAGGATAAAAGGCTAGTGTCGAAAGCGCATAAGTTCGGCGTTGACGGTATCATATCGGACTTTTCAGTATGGCCGACGGAAGAACCGATCTTTTTGGTGCAGGAATAGTTTTTAAGAGAAAAGCCGTAGAGTAATCTTCCGGCTTTTTTTGTTTGCTCATCTTTCGCCCAAGGGTCCATTTTTTCCGTTTCAAGGTCCATTCCTTCGCCTCAAGGGTCCATTCACTTCCACTCATCCAACATTTTTAGCAGAATTGATGGGAATTTTATAGTATGATAGACGGAATGGAGGCGAATCGAAATGAAGAGTAAATTGTTCTATACGAAAATTTGTCCATCAATACTATTGAAAGGAACTGTGAAAGTTGATCATACACATTTTATATGAAGATAATCATCTGCTAGTTGTAGAGAAACCAGTCAATTTGCCGGTGCAGGCAGACGACAGCGGAGACGATGATTTATTAACATTATTAAAAGCGGATTTGAAGAAGCGTCATCAGAAGCCGGGGAACGTCTATTTGGGACTTGTGCATCGTTTGGACCGTCCGGTAGGGGGCGTGCTCGTATTTGCAAAAACGTCAAAAGCGGCATCCCGACTTTCCGATGTACTTAGGAAAAGGGAAATGGAAAGGACATACTTGGCTGTAGTAAGGGGCAACTTGGGAGACGGCGGTCTGCTTACGCACCATCTATGGAAGGACACGAAGAAAAACAAGGTCCATTCTGTGAAAGCGTCCCATCCTGGAGGGAAGAAGGCGATCCTTCATTATGAAACGATTGAAAGGAAGGATGGGATGAGTCTGGTCGCAATCCGGCTCCATACAGGACGATCGCATCAGATCCGGGTACAGATGGCTGCGTCAGGCGCTCCTCTTTACGGAGATCAGAAATACGGCCAGCATGTGAACCGGCCGGGACAGCAAATTGCATTATGGGCGCATACCCTCTCCTTCCCTCACCCGACGACGAAGGAAATCCTTACATTCGAGTCCACCCCGCCATCCGATCATCCTTGGAATCTTTGGCAGCATGTCAATAACGTTGCTTTGACGATGTGAAAACAGGCCACCGGGTTGATTGACATCGAAAATCAGTACCCCTACACTAAGATAGAGAAAAGCATGTTGGAGGAAACTATGACAAACCATCCGTTTATCCCGATTATTGTAGGGACTGATATTAACGCATACAATATGGCGATTTCATTTCATGAGGCATACGGAATCCATCCGATCCTTGTTGGGAAAGAGCCTTTATCTTTTACAAGTTTAAGTACAATCCCTGGCGCGATTGAGCTGAATGCGAAATTGGGGGAGAAGGACGAGTTCGTTCGCTTCCTTAAACAAATTGCAGGAAAATATAAGACGCAAGGAAAAAAACTGCTACTGATCGGAACAAATGATTTATATGTCCGCTTGATCATCGAAAACCGTCAAGCGCTCAAGCGAGATTTCGTCTTCAACTATATCGGTGAAGAGTTAATGAATAATCTGCTCGTGAAGAAGAATTTCTACCGGCTATGTGAAGAGCATGGCATTGATACGCCAGCGACGTATTTCCATTCATGTGAAACAGACGATCGTTTCGATGAGGAAGTCATGTTCCCGGTCATTATCAAGCCGAGCAACGGCGTGCAATATTATAAGCATCCCTTTGACGGAATGCAGAAAGTGTATAAAGTCGATTCGTATGAAGAAATCCAGAAAGTGATCGAAACAATCAGGAACAGCGGTTATCGCGATGACTTGATTATTCAGGATTTCATTCCAGGCGACGACACGTATATGTGGGATTCCGTTTTTTACGTCAACAGCAAAGGGAACTCCGAGCTCATTACGTTCGGACAAGTTGTTTTGCAAGAGCATACTCTGACGGCGATCGGCAATTATACAGCGGTCATCACCCGGTACAATGAAGAGATGATGTTGAAGCTGAAAGGGTTTTTAGAGGCGCTCAATTACGTTGGTTACGCGAATTTTGACTTGAAATACGATCATCGCGACAAAAAGTTCAAAGTGTTCGAAGTGAATATCCGACAAGGGCGTTCAAGTTATTACATCACATCATGCGGTCATAATCTCGCGAAGAATTTTGTCGATGATCTGATCCATGGCGTTGAAAAGCCGTTGACATTATTAGATGAAAAATTCCTTTTCACAGTTGTTCCGAAAATTGTATTACGTAAATTTGTAGACAACGCCAAAGTCCGCAAAGAGATCGACCAGCTGTTAAGGGCAGGCAAGTATGCCAACCCGCTATTCTACAAAAGAGATAAAAACTTCAAAAGAAAGTTTTATCTTTTTATGAGGCAAATCAATTACTATCGCAAATATAAAAATAATAAGTGGTCGTAAATGTTTCCCCGATGCGTTTAGCGCCTCGGGGATTTTTTGGTTTATTCTTCATGGTTTACAGTCTTCATGGAAGTGGAATAGAAGGTAGGCAACTATGTAGGAGGAATTACACCATGAGAAAGCTAGAAAATCGAGTACTCGAAAACAAAAGGGATAAAATCATCGAAAAGCTCGTTAATGATGGCATCTTTAAAATTAATGGAAAACAATTATATGAACTATCTTTATATGAGTTGATGAAACAGTATACAATGAGGATAGAGTGATGATAATGGGGGGATTTGCTTGAACGGGAGACTAGAAGATGGACAGTATGAATGGCTGGAAGAAGCGACAATACGGCAAATGCAGGAAAAAATGTCTTCCGGCAGCCTTACGTCGGTAGAACTGACAGTCATGTACATGAAAGCAATCTCGGCAAAAGACCGGAATATCAACGCAGTGCTTGAACTGAATCCACAAGCACTCCAAATCGCCCGATCGCTTGATGCAGAAAGGCGCGGCGGCGTTGTGCGGTCGCTATTGCACGGCATTCCAGTACTGTTGAAAGACAATATGGATACGGGGGACGGCATGCATACAAGCTGCGGCTCGTTGGCGATGAAAAACCACTATGCTGCGGAAGATGCTTTTTTGGTAAAGAAACTCCGGGAAGCGGGCGCAGTCATTTTAGGAAAGACGAATATGACTGAATGGGCGAATTTCATGTCGGATCGTATGCGGAATGGATGGAGTTCACGCGGTGGACAAGTGAATAATCCATATGGTCTTTTTGATGTCGGAGGATCGAGTTCCGGTGCCGCAGCCGCGGTTGCGGCTAATATGGCGGCAGTTTCCATCGGAACAGAAACGAGCGGTTCCATCATTAATCCATCAGCGCAAAACGCTCTCGTCGGCATCAAGCCGACAGTCGGGGCAATTAGCAGAAATGGCATCATTCCCCTTTCATTCACCCAAGATACACCGGGGCCACTTGCACGGACAGTGGAAGACGCGGCCATCACATTTGGCCTGATGGCGGGCTATGATGAAACCGATCCGGTGACGAGGGAAGCCGACCGCTTCGATGGAATCGACTGGCTGTCCATATGTGATGCATCTTCATTGAAAGGGAAACGGATCGGCATCGCCCGACCGATTTTCATCCGGGAGATTTCGACGGAGAGGAAGGAAAAATTCGAAGAAGCGCTTTATCGACTTGAATCATTAGGCGCAGAGCTGGTCGATAATATTGATTTGGGGACGATGGAAGATGATTTAGGTTATGATGTACTTCTGTATGAATTCAAAGCGGCATTGAATGAGTATCTCGGAAAAACGCCAGCGACGAACCCGATCCGCACATTATCCGATATCATTCAATTCAATAAGGAGCATGCGGAAGAGACACTTCAATTCGGCCAAGTGATGTTGGAAAAAGTGGACCGGACGAGTGGGACGTTGACCGAGCCGGAATACATTGAAGCACTGTTGCGAAACCGTCATTTGGCAGGGGAATTGGCTCTTGACAGGGCTTTTGACGAGTATAAAATTGATGCGCTTGTGTTCCCACAGGATCATGGATGCAGCTTTAGCGCGGCAGCCGGATATCCAGCGATCACGGTCCCTTCATCCTTCACGGAGGAGGGCGAGCCTTTTTGCATTACGCTCTGCGGAAAGGCATATTCCGAGCCTGAACTGATCGGCTACGCCTATGCATTTGAACAGTCGGCAAAAGCGAGAAGAAAGCCGTGACTTGAAAGAAAAGCGAATCCGGTTCATTATAAGATAAGGAACAGTGAAAGCGGGGATGAGAATGTCCTTCTTGGAAAAAATGGACGATAGTATTCAGAAAAAGTGGAAGTTTGAAAGAGAGACACCGATTCAATCCCAAATGATTCCGGAATTGTTGAATGGCCGGGATGTAGTGGCGGAATCGCCGACCGGAACCGGAAAGACGCTTGCCTATGTCTTGCCGATCCTCCAACAGGTGGATGGCAAAAAGATGCAGACGCAGGCGTTGATCATGGCGCCGTCCCAGGAGTTGTCGATGCAAATCGTCAACGTCATCCGTGAGTGGGTGGAAGGGACGGATATAACCGTGACCCAATTGATCGGCGGAGCAAATATGCAACGGCAGATTGAACGTCTGAAAAAGAAACCGACCATCGTCGTCGGAACGCCGGGACGCCTCGTCGAACTCGTAAAAGCGAAGCGTTTGAAAATGCATGATATCCGCTATATCGTGCTGGATGAAGGTGATCAGTTATTATCACGGGATTACCGTGTCATCGTGAAAGACTTGATTGAAGCCGCGAATCCTGATCGTCAAGTCGCCGTTGTTTCCGCAACGATTACGGACGAAATCGAACTAGTTGCGAAAAAGCTGATGAATGATCCGATACGTCTGCATGTCTCTGTTGAGGATATGCCGTTGTCAGGAAAAGTGATCCATTCTTTCGTCAAAACGGAAGCGCGGGATAAAACAGACCTGCTTCGTGGGATATCCCATTTGCCTTCCATAAGAGCACTTGCTTTTATGAATAATGTCGATCAGTTGCGCATGAAGGAAATGAAGCTGCAATATAATGAGGCGCCGATTGCTGTCCTGTACTCTTCAATGACGAAATTCGAAAGACAGGAAACGCTGGAGAAGTTCCGGAAGGGCGATATCCGGATTTTGATAGCGACGGATCTGGCGGCAAGGGGCCTGGATATACAAGGGCTGACCCATGTCATCCACGTCGACGTCCCTCATACGATCGAGCAATATTTGCATCGTTCAGGGCGTACAGGACGCGCCGGGGAGGACGGGGAAGTGCTCACATTGCTTTCATATCCTGAAGAGCGTACATACAGGAAGCTCTCGAAAGGGTTCAAGCCTGTCCAAAAGGTTTGGTATAAAGGGAAGTTGACCGAAGGGAATTCGAAGACGGTCAGCGGTCCGAAAGACGTGAAGAAATCGAAGAAAAAAAGTTA
>NZ_LQYA01000103.1:0-12657 GCF_001531445.1 Sporosarcina koreensis | reverse complement strand
TGGCGAGTGATCATAAAACCGGGTAAGTGATCATAAATCCTGGCGAGTGATCATAAAACCGGGCAAGTGATCATAAACCCTGTCAGTGATCATAAAACCGGGTAAGTGATCATAAAACTTGGCGGGTGATCATAAATCCCGATAAGTAATCATAAATCCCGGCAAGTGATCATAAAATCTCTCCCCGCACAAAAGAGACTGCCGGAAAGTTGATCCATCAACTTTCCGAACAGTCTCCTTTTTCCTTATAGCTGAGTAAGTATGATCGGTTCGTCTTTTGTGACGATGATCGTATGTTCAATTTGGGCGACGAGGGATTTATCTGGGGTGACGAATGTCCAGCCGTCTCCAAGCTCGATAATATGCTCAGCATTTTCGGAAATGAACGGCTCGACTGCCAACACCATGCCTTCTTTCATCAATGTTTTATCCCATGCATCGTAATAGTTAAGGATATGCTGCGGCTCCTCGTGCAAAGATGTTCCAATGCCGTGCCCAGTCAAGTTCTTGATGACTTTCAGGCCGTTATCCTTCGCTTCACGCTCAACTGCCTTCCCGATCTGATTCAAGCGTGAGCCTGCTTTCACTTTTGTCATCGCGCGGTCAAATGCGCTTTTTGCGACGTCACAAAGCAGTTGCTTCTTTTCGTCAGCCGTACCGACGACGAATGAAATGCCGGTATCTGCAAAGTACCCGCCAAATGATGCGGAGACATCGATATTGACAAGGTCGCCGTCTTGGATGACGCGTGATCCTGGAATGCCGTGGGCAACTTCATGATTAACGCTGATGCATGTATACCCTGGGAACTCATATTGGTCAATCGGTGCGGACACAGCTCCGCGTTCAGTAATAAGGCGCCCCCCGAGTTCATCAAGCTCTTTTGTCGTAATGCCCGGAACAGCCGCCGCTTTCATCGCTTCCCGCACTTCTGCGACGATACGGCCGATCTTTTTCAACGCTTCGATCTCTTCGTTGTTTTTCACAATCATGATTTACAGGTCCCCTCTTTGAAACGTAATTTTCCATCTGATTATAACATAATTATTCAAGCCTAAATAAACGTATGCCTATCATTTCAATACTTTCACACCTTGGTAGACATTCCAAATCACGATGATTAAGAACAGCAGTCCATAGATGATCATGAACAGGAAAGGTGCCAGTCCCCAAAAGTCGAATTGCCCTGTCAACATTGTATGCATCCGCGATTCATAAGAAATTATCGAAAATGAAAACAGGATGAAGCCGGCAATAAGAAGAACGACTGGAATAAGATGCGAGATAAGTGATCGCTTCGCATGTCCTTTCACTTCATGATCATCTGTTACAAAATAGACGATTGCAGGCAATAGGAGCGGTGAAAAGAAGATGCTGAAATAACAGAGGGCGGACAATAGTTTATTATTGGTCATGGGCTTACCTCCCGCAAATCTAATAAGTAGTTTACAATATCATCTTGCTTATAAGTACTGTAACATATACAATGGTAACGACAATTGAATTACATGACCACAAGGGGTGCCTTCACTGGCTGAGATTGGACATTCGTCCTGACCCTTCGAACCTGTAAGTTCATACTTGCGTAGGGATGTGGATGGAAACTGACAACGATATCGATGCCTCGGTTCTATCCGGGATGTCGTTTTTTTTGTTGCGGAAAAATTAAAAGCCGTTTACTAACCGTAGCCATCTTCGGCATACTTCAAACGTGCCTGCTAATAGTGATGCACGGTTAAAGCAGACAAACTTTTTTTCCTTCCGTATCCCTCCGACTAAAAAAGGGGGAGTTACTATTGGATCGTAAAAGGCTTCAATTAATGTTGGAGGTTGCCATTTTAGGAGCTTTATCATTTGTGTTGGATAATTTGACGTTATTCAAAATGCCTCAAGGAGGATCTATCACTTTATCAATGTTACCGATAATCTTGATGGCATACCGCTGGGGAGTTGCTGGCGGCTTATTGACTGGGTTGATTTCAGGTCTTCTCCAAGCTGTGATTGGAGGCTATATTATTCATCCTGTGCAAGGTGCATTGGACTATTTTGTTGCCTACACTGTAGTTGGTTTAGCGGCCTCAACACATGGTTGGTTGATTAAGAGTAAATTGTCGGGACGTAAAGGCTCGATGGCTGCCGCGATTATTGTTGGAACGGTACTAGGAGGGTCTCTCCGCTTCTTGGCGCACTTCATTGGCGGGATGGTGTTTTTCGCTGATGCCGCCGGAGATAAGCCAGCTTGGTTATTCTCTTTAGGATATAATGCAACCTATATGATTCCATCCATCATATTGTGTGCAATCGTAGCGGTCATTTTATTTACATCCGCGCCTAGACTTATTCAAAAAGCATAAAAAAGGAGTAGGCGTATGATGAATTCATGCGCCTACTCCTTTTTTGGTGTCAGTGCGCTTGCCTGAAAACAGGAAGATGCACGTGACGATGACGGCAGATAAAAAGATGGCCGCTGCGGAGATGAACAGCTCCTCTGTACCATTCCTGACAGCAATGCCGATAAACGCCCAAACAAATACAAGATTCATTACATAATCCTTGTAATGGTACATAAAATGTAAAGCGAACGCCGTTGAAGCCGTTAACAAGATGACCGCCCATAACGGATCGCTTAATCCAAATCCTGACCATCCGTGGATCATAAGCAAATAACTTATATTCGAAATAGTCGTGATGAAAATCCATCCTGTAAGCAAGCTGAATGGCGCTCTGCCAAGCATTCGGTTATCCCGTTTCGGGAATGTAAAGTAGAAAGTAAGCAGCGTAACTAACAGACCAATTTTCGTAATGACGGTACCAGTGAACAATCCGAAGTGCCAAAGGAAAATCCAAGCTATATGCAGAAGGCAACTTATAACGAAAAGGAAAGTGACGCGGTTTCGATGCGCGGAGCTCATCTCGTGGCGAGTCTTATTGAAATTGAAGATCCAGAAAAAGATCGTGATATAAAGCAACCAGCAGATGATCAATACATAGTCCGCCGGTAAGAAAAGCAATGGCAGCCGATTTGTTATTTCGCCTGTTGTGTGTCCGTTCAGTGAGTAAAAACTTGCTTTTATATTCAATAGTATGACTGTACATAGTGACAGGGTCATCAGAAGTATTCTTGACATAGTACATCCTCCCTCTGAACAGTATACATAGGAATGGGAATTTGTGCGAAGGAAAGTATGAAGTTTCCGTCACAAATCTAATATTTCGAATGCCGAAGATTCATGGTATAATAAAAACACGCTTTTATAAAAATTTTCTAAAATTAGGGGGATCATTCATTGACTACGACAAAAACATATTCACTAGTATGGGATTTAGATGTATTTTTCAAAGGCGGCAGCGATTCAGAAGAGTTGCGTTCGCATCTGGACGCTGTGAAAGAGCAGATCGGTGCATTGGAAAACCTAGCGGCCTCCACAAACACGCCCGTATCTGCCGAAGAGGCGGAACAAGTCCTTTACGTAATTGATGAAATTAAAAACACTGCAAAAAATTTAAGAGAAGCAGGAGCGGTCATCGGCTGTTTCATCGCCGCGAATACGAAAGATAAAAAAGCGCTCATTCTACAAGCGGAAGTGGGCTCGTTAGGCGCACGGTTCCAGACAGCCGTCTTGAAAATCAAACAGGTCGTTGCAAAGACGGAAGAAATTGTTTGGAAAGAATTATTGGCGACTGAACAGCTGTCCCCATTCGATTTTATTCTACAAGAATGGCGCGAAGAAGTTCAAATGAAGTTATCTGAAGAAGAAGAAAGCCTAATCACAGCGTTAAGCGTCGATGGGTATCAAGGATGGGGACAACTATACGACCAGCTCGTCGGGGATATTACAATCGAGATGACAGTTGACGGGGAAGAGAAGAAGCTTTCCGTCGGCCAGGCGAATAATTTGAGCTCTCATGCGGACGTTAATGTACGAAAAGAAGCATTTGAAAAACTTGAAGAAGCATGGGAAGCAAAAGAGGATTTCTTCGCATCCACATTAAATCATCTCGCGGGCTTCCGACTAGCCGTCTATGAAAAGCGCGGCTGGGATTCCGTATTGAAAGAACCTCTCATGAGAAACCGGATGAGTCAGGAAACGCTAGACGCAATGTGGGGGGCGATCAGCGCAAATAAAGCACCTTTTGCGGAATATTTGAAGCGGAAAGCCGAACTATTGGGAAATGAAAATATGAATTGGTATGATTTAGATGCACCGGTCACGTCATCCACGAAAGAAATGTCTTACCAAGAAGGCGCTGAATTCATTCTGGAGCATTTCGGTAAATTCGGTCCTGAATTGGAGTCGTTTTCAAGAAAAGCGTTCGAGGATAGCTGGATTGAAGCGGAAGACCGTGCGAATAAACGTCCAGGAGGCTTCTGTACGGGAATGCCAGTTTCAGAACAATCCCGTATTTTCATGACGTATAGCGGATCCATGTCCAATGTGGCGACGTTAGCACATGAACTTGGCCATGCGTTCCATTCATATGCATTACGCCCTGTTCATTATATGAACCGTCAATATGCAATGGGAGTTGCAGAAACGGCTTCCACATTTGCGGAAATGATCGTTGCCGACGCTTCTGTCAAAGCAGCAGAAACGGAAGAGGAAAAACTTGCATTGCTGGAGGATAAAATTCAACGAAGTGTTGCATTCTTTATGAATATACATGCACGTTTCCTTTTCGAAACACGTTTCTATGAGGAAAGAAGAAATGGAGTTGTTCCTGCTGCAAGATTGAATGAATTGATGGCAGAAGCACAAAAAGAGGCATACGCAGGTGCTCTTGATACTGTTCATCCGCATTTCTGGGCTTCAAAGCTGCACTTCTACATTACGGGAACACCATTCTATAACTTCCCGTATACATTCGGATACTTGTTCTCGTTGAGCATTTATGCGAAAGCCATTGCAGAAGGAGATTCGTTTGAACAGAAGTATATGGCTTTGTTGCGTGATACAGCGGTCATGTCTGTCGAAGATCTTGCGATGAAGCATCTTGGAGAAGATATTACAAAAGAGGCGTTCTGGGCAAAAGGTGTGGCGTTATGTGTGAAAGATGTCGAAGAGTTTTTGAAAATAGCTTCCGAAGAAAGGTGAAGACGCATTGATTCTGCTTGAAGGGCGAACTTGTTATTTACGTATATTGACAGAAGACGATGCGGCGATTTTCACCGAGTTGCTCAAAGCGAATCGGGAATATTGGACGGTCTTTGAGCCTCGTCATGAATCGGCCTACTATACGGTCGCTGTCCAACGGGATAAAATAAGGGAATCCATTTATCAAATGAGGGATCGGCGTGAATACAACTTTGGGATTTTTGACGCCGAAACAAGCAGGTTGATCGGTCATATATCGTTATACAGCATTAAAAGGCTTCCGTTCTCAAGCGGCTTCGTCGGTTATTCAATCGATGAACGGGAAACAGGAAGGGGCCTTGCGACGGAAGCGGTGAAGATCGTAACAAAATTCGCGTTCGAAACCGTTTCGTTACATCGGGTGGAGGCATTTGTTTCACCACGCAATGCCGGTTCTGTGAAAGTGTTGGAGAATGCCGGTTTTATTCGCGAGGGATTGCTAAGGAAGCTTCTGTACATTAACGGTTTTTGGGAAGATCATTATATGTATGCGAGCTTGGCGGACGATTTTTGAAAGGGTAAGGCCGCTTGGCGGAAAGTAGTAGCAAAAATAAAAAGCCGATTCTTCTAAGGAGGAATCGGCTTTTTATTTTTGCGAGTAAAAGCGTAGCGTTACGAGCAAATGGCGTGCCGTTTCTTCACATGAGGAATCGGCTTTTTATTTATTTGGTCGTGTCTATTTCCCGGGAAATGTGGAATAGCGATGTCAGTTTTCGTCGATTTCATCATACCCGTTAATGATGATGTCCAGGAGGCCGGTGTCAGGATGTGCGACAAGGCCGTGGACAGGAACTTTGCAATCCATAAGCGGATGATTCCGTACTTGGTCCACACTGCTTTTTACGCTTTCTGTCACGTCATTGAAGCCGCGCAACCAATCTTCCATATCAACGCCGGAGTATTGTAATGTTTTGAACAGATTTTTATCCACTCCCCGATCGACCATCTTGCCGATGATCTGTTTCGTGTCGATGGAGTTCATGCCACAGTCGTGGTGGCCGATAATGTACACTTCATCTGCCTGTAATTCGTAGAGGGCGATTAAAATGCTTCTCATGACGCTGCCAAAAGGATGAGTGACAATGGCGCCTGCGCTTTTGATGATTTTAGCATCGCCATTCCGTAAGTTCATCGCCTTCGGTAATAGTTCCGTCAATCTTGTATCCATGCAAGTTAAAATGACGATTTTTTTATCAGGGAATTTTGTTGTGGCGTATTCTTCATATTTCTTTTCGTTGACGAATTCTTTATTGTACGAAATGATTTCAGACAAAATTGTCATGTTTTGGCCCCTCCGCTTTCCATTTGGGATTCATGAACTGAGAAATATCCATATTTTTCAGTCGAACTATATTAATTAGTGTACAGAAAAAGAAAAGAGCTGCCAAGTGGCAACTCTTTGTTTTATCCCGCATTAACTGGCTGTAAGGCCTCTACTTCAATATTCAGCAAGAATATAAAAACTGGAAGTGGGAGGTTAACAGCCAGTTAATGCCCGATTGGTTCAACTAACAATCAGTGGAAAAGTCCCACTGATTGAAGTTTTACTTTATTTTACTTCCGGTTTTGGATCAATTGTTTCTGCGTCGGCAGAATTAAGAGCTTTCCCAAGATAATGCATTGTAAACAATGCTGCAATACCAAGGACAATAGCGTAACCGATAACTGTAGTGAACATCAAGCCCATGATGAGACCCCTCTCTACAATGAATGTTATGATACATTCATTATACTATATTCCTGGAATAATTAAAGAGCTGATTGCAATCTTTTAATAAATTGTGTCTAAAATCAGATAGCCCAGTTGCCGTTCCGGAAAACAGGTTCGACAGTTCCATCATCCAACACGCCGTCTATATCCATTTCAGCTGAGCCAATCATGAAGTCGACATGCGTGATGCTTTGGTTCAGTCCGTGTTCTTCCAGCTCTTCCGTTGACATCGTTTTACCGCCCTCGAGGCAGAAAGAGTATGCACTGCCAATCGCAAGGTGATTCGATGCATTTTCATCGAACAATGTGTTGTAGAAGAGAAGCCCTGATTCGGAAATTGGCGAAGCGTGCGGAACAAGTGCAACTTCTCCAAGATGCTTAGCTCCTTCATCCGTATCGATCAAATGTTGGAGGACTTCCTCTCCTTGGCCGGCTTTCACTTCTGTAATTCGACCGTCTTTGAAGGTGATTGTGAAATCATCGATAATATTGCCACCGTAGCTGAGCGGCTTGGTGTTTTTGACATAACCGTTTACGCCTGTTTTATGTGGAACTGTAAACACTTCTTCCGTCGGCATATTGGCCATGAATGCATTCCCGTCGACGTTGACACTTCCACCGCCTGCCCAAATATGGCCTTTCGGCAATTCGATTGTCAAATCTGTACCTGGTGCCTTGTAATGCAATTTGGCATAAGCTTTTTCATTCAAATAATTGGCTTTTTCATTCAAGTTGCGGTCAAGTTCCTTCCATGCCCCTACAGCATCATCCTGATCGGCCCGAACGGCTTTGAAAATCGCTTCCCATAGTGCAGGAACTTGTTCAGATACATCCAAGTCCGCGAACATCTTTGCAGCCCATGCCTTTGAAGGGGCTGCCACAACGGACCAGCTGAAACGGTCTGCCTGCAACATTTTGCGGTAATTGCTAAGCGCCTTCCCGCTAGCCTTTTGTGAATCCGCAATTCGGGAAGGATCGACCCCTTTCAGTAGATCAGGACTTTGTGATACAACACTAACGAATGCCGCTCCGCCTTCCGCTAACTTTTCACGTTCCATAACTTTCCATTCCGGGAAATCAGAAAATGATTCAGCTGGTGCCTTTTCATAACGCAGTTTAGTTAGTGCATCGTCAACCCAATCTACGATGACGTGTCTTGCGCCTGCCGTGTAGGCTTTATCAGCCACCTTTCTGACAAGTTGCGCTGTTTCAATGGAAGCGCTGATGAAGAGCGTCTGATCCTTTTGGATATTCGCTCCTACCTCCACAATTAGACTTGCGTAATTCTCTAACTTCTGTTCAAATGTCGACAAGTTAAAACCTCCTTCATCTATATGTATTAATAGTACTCTAGTGTCAGAAAACAGGCAAAGGGAAAAAACGTTAAGCCATACGAGTCAAATTGTGTATACAAGGTGACATTTCATTTGTGAATTATTTTTATTCTCCAAGATTACTAAAGAAAGAGGGGATTATGTCGAAATAAGAAGAAGTAGACTGTAGGACATGGAGGTACTGATATGGATTTATCAACCGTTGTGGGGCTTATCCTTGGAATAGTGGCGCTTTTTGTCGGTATGGTGATGAAAGGAGTTACACCGGATAGCCTATTGAATATAGCTGCGATCCTCATCATTATTGTGGGTACGGTGGCGGCGGTCGTCATCGCTTTCCCGATGAAGGAGATCAAACGGGTGCCCAAGTTATTCGGCATCATTTTCAAAGAACAGCATTTGACAGCCGATTCGGACTTGATCAAGTTGTTTTCGGGTTGGGCGGATGTTGCAAGGCGGGAAGGCTTATTGTCTTTGGAAGCGAAGGCAGATGAAATTTCAGACCCGTTTTTGAAAAATGGCCTTGGGCTCGCAATCGATGGACAAAATGCCGACTACATCCGTGATGTCCTTACCGAAGAGGTGGATGCAATGGAGGAACGGCATTCGGCTGGTGCGCAAATTTTTTCGCAAGCCGGAACGTATGCCCCGACACTTGGGGTATTGGGTGCGGTAGTAGGATTGATTGCTGCACTGAAAAACATGAATGATGTCGAGGCGCTTGGAACAGCCATTGCTGCGGCGTTTGTAGCGACTTTATTGGGGATTTTTACAGGGTATGTCCTTTGGCATCCATTCGCCAATAAACTGCAACGGAAGTCGAAGGAAGAAGTGCGCCAGAAGATGATGATGATCGAAGGCATCCTGTCCGTCCTGGAAGGTGAAGCGCCAAGGGTGATTGAACAGAAGTTGGCTTCTTACTTATCAATGGAAGAACGTCGAAAGCTCGCTGCTAAAAATACGAGCGACAAGGAGGCGGGACAGGTTGTCGAGGAAACGTAAGAAAAAGCGTGGGGATGAAGGTCATATCAATGAATCTTGGCTTTTGCCATATGCCGATCTTATGACTTTGCTGTTGGCGGTGTTCATCGTTTTATTCGCTTCAAGTGCGTTGGATGAATCTAAATTTAGTCAAATCTCTTCCGTATTCAACCAAATATTTGACGGGGGGACTGGCGTGATGGATAACGCTGCGCCAACCCCCGTACCGATTCCGAAAGATAGTGCAGGGGAGGAGAATGAAAACTCCTCCTATTTGGAAGACCAGCAGTCCCTTGAGGAAACTCAAGATAAGCTGGATGAATATATAGCGGTTCATGAACTTGAAAATCAGTTCCAGACGAAATTGACCGAAGAAGGGCTGCTAATCACAATCAGGGACAGCATCCTGTTCGAGTCAGGCAAGGCGACGATCAGACCGGAATACGAAACATTGGCGAAAGACATCGCCGATCTGCTTGTCTTTGAGAAACCACGACAAATTGTTGTAACCGGGCATACAGATAATGTTCCGATCAATAGCGCTGAATTTCCATCCAATTGGGAACTAAGCATGATGAGGGCGATCAATTTCCTAAAGACGATTGTCAGTGATGATAAAATGGATCCTCAGCTATTCAGTGTGAAGGGGTACGGCGAAAATAAACCGGTCGCTTCCAATGACACAGCAGAAGGAAGAAGCAAGAACAGACGGGTTGAAGTACTTGTGCAACCGCTTGTGTTGAAAGATGGAACAGCAGTTGAATAAAAAGAAAAAAGCCGATGCTTCAGGATTATCCTGCCGCATCGGCTTTTTTCTATTTGTCTAGCTTCAGGCAACAGCCCTCCGCTTTTCATTATTTATTTACGTAACGCACCAAGTTCAGCAGCGATCGCTTGCATTTCATTCGGACTGATTGTGTCCCTTTTCATGACCATCTCGTACATGTAGACGAGATCCTCATATTGGGAAGTGCTGAAGTTATCCGCTTTCATTACATCCACATTGACCATACGAAGTTTCTCTTTAATTTTTTCAATCATATACGTTACATTTTCAGGTGTTGGTTGAGATAGATCCATAATGTTGTCCGCCCTTCACTTCATTAGCTTAGTTGGACTTAATCATCACATTAATCGACCGTGCTGTCAACAGCTGCTGTCTTCCCCATTTTTTCAGCTTCTTTTTCCTCTTCAATTTTTGCTCTGAATCGTTTAGTTTCCATAACAATTACGCCAGACAATCCAAGAAGACCGATCAAGTTAGGAATTGCCATCAAACCGTTCAAGACGTCAGCAAGAAGCCAAACGATGTCTAGGGATACAATGGCCCCGACGATGATGAATGAAACAAATGCGATACGGTAGCCCAATACAGCTCCGTGTTTAGGGAAAAGGTATTGGAAACATTTCTCTCCATAGTAGCCCCATCCGAGAATTGTGGAAGTTGCGAAGAACACGATACCGATAGCGACGATGATCGGTCCAGCACCGCCAAGGAATTCTCCGAAAGCTTGGGCAGTCAATGCGCCAGCGTCAATTGTTTTGTCTTTCCATTGACCTGACATGACGATTGTAACACCAGTAATTGAACAGATAATGAGCGTGTCAAATAATACTTGGGTCATGGAAATGAGTGCCTGACGTCCAGGCATATCCGTTTTGGCAGCCGCCGCCGCGATAGGAGCGGAACCAAGACCCGCTTCGTTTGAGAATAGGCCACGGGCAACACCGAAACGGATAACCGCACCGATTGCTCCACCTGCAGCAGCCTGTCCAGTAAACGCGTCACTGAAAATTAATCCGAATGCCGCAGGAACAAGATCGAAATTCATGATTACTACGATTGCACCTGCTATGAAGTAGAAGAGTGCCATGATCGGTACGAAGAATGCGGTGACCCGTCCGATCGATTTGATTCCTCCAAGAATGACGAGACCAGCGAAAATCAAAAGTGCAATCCCTGTAATCCAATGCGGCACATTGAATGTGCTATTCATGACGTCCGCGACGGCCTTCGATTGTGTACCGTTACCGATACCGAATGCGGCAAGCGCACCGAAAATGGCGAACATGATACCGAGCCATTTTTGCTTCAGACCATGTTCAAGATAGTACATAGGGCCCCCAGCCATTTGACCTTTGGAGTCCTTGACACGATATTTAACCGCGAGAATGGCTTCCCCATATTTCGTTGCCATTCCAAAGAAGCCTGCGAGCCACATCCAAAAGATTGCTCCTGGACCACCCATGTAAACGGCGGTCGCGACACCGACGATGTTACCGACACCGACAGTGGCAGCCATCGCGGTCATCAGCGCCTGGAACTGGGAAATGTCGCCATCCGCTTTTTTATTATGCTTGCGGGAAAATACTTGTTTCAATGAATACGGTAATAAACGCACTTGGATAAATCCGAGTCTGACAGTTAAGAAGATACCTGTTCCCACAAGTAAGACAAGAAGTGGCGGTCCCCAAATAAACCCGCTTGCCTTGTCTAAAAAGCTAGTGATTCCATCCATCCTACTACCCCCTGTTTCGTTTTTTCTTTTTCAAATGAACCATTCCATCAACAGCTTTCCCCGACTATTGACTCCCATTCATTACCACTATCAAATACATTAGACTATTGGGAAAATTGATAGTGTTATGGCTATAATCCTTAATTTTTTGACATTAGTCAAGAGTTTTTTTGGAATTCGTGTGGATTGTTTGTTTTTTCATCTGAAGGGTATAATGATATATGCAAATTAGAATGATATTGGAGGGTTTTACGTGGGGAACAGCAAATTTGGAAGATTTATCATGTTGGGAGCGATTTTGGGTGGAGCTGTCAGCATGTTCGATAGAAGCACCCGCCAACAAGTGATGAAAAAATCGAATGCAATGATTTCACAAGTCGGTTATTATTCGAAAAATCCTGATGTCTTGAAACATAAGCTACAACAACAGAAAGACAAGTACTTATCGATTTACGAACAGTTTTCAGGCGATGCCGCTTATATTAAGAATCAAGTTGATGAATTGAAGACGCTGACTCCGCAAGTGAAAGAACTTGTCGTCGGCACGAAGGACGCATTTGTTGATTCGAAAGAGGAATATAAGGAAATTGTAAACGAAGCGAAAGAAAGTATGGATGTAAAAAAGAACTAAATCACGGAAGGAGTGAGTCAAATGTGAAGAACAAAGACCCGTTACCTCCGAAAAAAGAACAACAACCAACTGAAGAAGAAAAAAGTGGCTTCATGGCGGATTCCCAACTAATGAAATTTATTGATGATGTGAAAGATGGGGATTTGGATAAATTCGATGTCACAACGGCAAAGGGATTTTGGAAAGAGCTCCTTGTGAGAATCAAGAAAGTGGATATCACCGGATTAGGTTCTCAGTTGGCCTTCTTTTTCCTATTGTCCCTATTTCCACTATTAATCTTTTTGATTACACTATTACCATTCTTGAGCATTGATGAATCCCAGGTGTTCCTGTTCATAAGGGACTATGC
>NZ_LQYA01000102.1 GCF_001531445.1 Sporosarcina koreensis | reverse complement strand
TGAAGATCCGCTTGATTGTGTAGCAATCGGAACGGGTAAAGCGCTTGATAATTTCGAAGTGATCAAAAAGATGCAAGTTAGGTAATGAGGGAGGATTTGGGCAATGCCGCGATTTTTTTCGAATAAACGGTTGATTTTGCTGCTTGTGGGCATCATTGTCCTCGTGGCATTGATTTCATTCTCCTTAAAAGACAGGCAGAATGCCACCCTTCCAGAGCAAATAGTGAAAGACGTCGTCGGTTTCGGGCAATCTCTTTTCTCGAAACCGGCACATTATATTACAGGCACATTAGATAAAATCGATGGCATTTTGAATACATATGAAGAAAATAAGCATTTAAAAGCGCGATTAAAAGAATATGCCTCTACTCAAGCGGAGCTGGCAGATGTAAAAGCGGATAATAAAAAGCTGCGTGAAATCGTAGACAAGAAAGATAGCCTACGTGAATACGAGCCGATCCAGGCGACTGTTATTTCCCGTAATCCCGATCAATGGGAAGAAAAAATAGTCATCGATAAAGGCGCCGCTGCAGGCGTAGAGCTCAATAGGGCTGTCATAACTGCAAACGGCCTCATCGGAAAAGTCGTGCTCGTCACTGCTTTCACATCAACAGTGGAACTGTTATCGACTGAAAACAGCAACTTCCGGGTTGCTGCAGTCATTCCTGGTGAAGAAGCGATTTTCGGTTTGATTGAAGGATATGACCCAGCACGCGGCGAATTGATAATGAAGCGTATCGATTCTAATTTTGACGTCAAGGAAGGACAAAAGGTCGAGTCATCCGGTTTAGGCGGAATTTTTCCGAAAGGTTTGCTCATCGGTGAAGTGACCGAAGTGTCAACAGATGATTTCGGATTGACCAAGTTGGCGTATATTCGTCCGGCAGCAGATTTCTCTATGTTGGATCATGTAATGGTAGTACAGAGGTCAACCGGCGTTACGAGTGGTACGGACGGTATAGTCCCTGATGAGGACGAAGAGGGGGAGGATGAATCATGATTAGGTTCATAATCCCTCTTATTGCTGTCATATTATTTTTTCTCGAGCCGGTATTCAGTCTTTTCTCGCCGATATCGATCGCCGATGTTTCTTACACGCTCGTTCCCCGTTTTGTTATCGTTTATCTGATTTTCATCACCGCCTATTATGGTCGCAAACGTGCAATCCTTTACGGAATCATACTTGGACTCTTGTATGATATGTATCACATTGATATTATTGGAGTATATACTTTTTTATATCCGGTGATTTGTTATTTTGCTGCTTTGATCATTAGGCAGATCCATCGCCATATCATAACAGTCATGCTTTTATCATTAGCGATGGTTGCGCTGCTTGAACTAATGTCATTCTTTTTTGCGAGCCTGATTGCACTGACCGCTATCGGTTTTGAAGAGTTCATCGTGCTACGGCTTATGCCGACAATGGTCGCCAATTCCATCTTTGTCGGGATGTTCGGCTATCTGTTCAAACGGCTGATCGATGAATTAGGAATGCAGAAAGCCGGAATATAATCAAGGAAACTGTGAGGGACGCAAATGACGAAACAGCACTATGTAACAATAAAAGGGACAAAAGACGGGCTTGTCCTCCGACTTGACGACAAATGCGCTTATTCGGACATGATTGCAGAACTCCGCAATAAAGTCAGCGAAAATAGTCTGGAAGGGCTTGCTGAAGTGAAGGTCCATATTGGGAACCGCTATTGTAATGAAGAGGAACTGAAGGAAATCATGAATGTCGTGCACGAATCGCCGCATTTACGGGTTTCCAAGATTCAGAGCGAGGTCATTACAATCGAAGAGTGCAACCAAAAAGTGCTTGAGAATCAATCGGAGACGTATATCGGCATCGTCCGCTCAGGACAGGTCGTAAAGGCTGACGGCGATCTTGTCGTCATTGGCGACGTCAATCCGAATGGTCGGGTAGTGGCTGCTGGGAGCATTTATATATTAGGTAGATTAAAAGGAATCGCACATGCAGGTGCAACTGGCAATGAAGAGGCGGTCATCGCGGCTTCGTGGCTTGAAGCGACGCATTTGATGATAGCGGATAAGTTGGAAACGATGACTGATGAACTGACGATTTTGTCGGAACAACCGGAGATGGAATGCGCATACATACATTCTAACGGTTTCATTGCCATCGACCGTTTACAGGAGCTACGGATTCTGCGGCCAAATCTGTCAACATTCAAAGGAGGGAGCTAGTGTGGGTGAAGCAATCGTAATAACGTCAGGAAAAGGTGGAGTCGGTAAAACGACGACATCTGCAAATCTTGGGACAGCATTGGCTCTACAAGGTAAAAAGGTATGTCTTGTTGATACGGATATCGGCCTTCGCAATCTGGACGTCATCCTCGGTCTTGAAAACCGTATCATTTACGATCTTGTCGATGTGATCGCAGGTCGATGCAAAATCCATCAGGCACTCGTCAAGGACAAGCGTTTTGAAGATGGGCTCTTTTTGCTTCCGGCTGCCCAGACTACAGATAAGAATGCAGTCGAACCGGGAGAAATGAAGGAACTGATCACTGAATTGAAACGCGATTACGACTACATTTTGATTGACTGCCCTGCAGGCATCGAGCAAGGATATAAGAATGCTGTCGCAGGAGCAGATCGTGCTATCGTAGTTACAACGCCAGAAATTTCGGCGGTTCGCGACGCGGATCGAATTATCGGATTGTTGGAGCAGGAGGATATCGAGCCTCCTAAATTGATCATCAATCGTATCAAAAGCCGTCTCGTCAATAGCGGCGATGCTTTGGATGTCAATGAAATCACGACTCATTTATCGATCGATTTGCTTGGCATCGTCCTCGATGACGAAAAAGTAATTTCCTCGTCGAATAAAGGCGAACCTGTCGTCATGGATCCATCGAACCCGGCAGCGATCGGTTACCGGAACATCGCTCGCCGTATTTTAGGCGAATCCGTTCCGCTCATGTCACTCGATGAAGGAAGTCCAGGATTCTTCGGCAAACTGAAATCCTTATTCGCAAAATAACCAGAACCCTTGTCATCAGGGGTTCTTTTTTTATAGTTTTTTCTTGTAAGTGGAGAATTAAGTTGAGAATGAGCGGAAGGTGGCGACTCCGGCGGGAAAAGCGAGACAGCTGAGACCCCGCAGGGAGCGTAGCGACTGAGGAGGCTTAGCCTCGCCCGCGGAAAGCGTCCACCTGGAGCGGTTATTACTAATAGATAATAAAGAGCATACTTGGACATTTGCCCATAATAATCATCCTACACCCGTCATATACTGAGAAAAAAGGTGGTGTGGCGGGGTGAAATGGAAAACAAAATGGTTCATTGCAATTATAGTAGCGATTGGCGTATTCAGCTTTGCCAAATTAGAAGAAATCGGAGTTATCAAAAAGCCTGTTACGCAATATATAACGACAGGCAAAGATTTCATCGTCATGAAAAAGTGGGTTTCTTCCATCATCGGCGAGCAGGAGGATACAATCACTGTTTCTGCCGATCCTGTAGAGGAGATTCCTTTTGCCGCGTACGAATCGATGCAGCCTTATAAGGATGGTGTAATTGCGTCTTATGCCCATTCGATGCCGATTACAGCGCAAGGGGACGGGCTTATCGTATTCACAGGCTTTACCCGGCAATCGGGCAAGACGATCACCGTATTGTACGATGACGGGGACGAAGTGACGTACGGATTTGTCGGATCGATTTCGAAGCTTCCCTATTCGACAGTGAAAAGGGGGGACACGCTTGCCCTTATGAACGAAGAAGCAATCTATTTGAAAGTGAAGCGGGAAGGGGTCGTGTTGGAAGCTGAAATTTTGGCTACCTATTTCTCGGAAGATACAAAATGAAATTACACCTTCACCCCATTTTGGCGCCTTTTTTCCTTGTGCTGATGGTTACAGGTGGCTTGGCGTTTTACGCTCTTGTTTTTATTTCACTTCTCTTCCATGAGGCAGGTCATATTTTCGCTGCAAAAATGTCAGGCATGAAGGTTAGGTCATGCACGATCATGCCCTACGGAGGAGAACTTCGCATACCTGACCGTCATGCTTACGGGAAAAGACAAAGAAT
>NZ_LQYA01000101.1:15453-65301 GCF_001531445.1 Sporosarcina koreensis | reverse complement strand
ATCAAGCCATTTGGTGAATTTGAAGATCGGATACTCTCGGTCTTTCATTCCCCATCTGGAAAGAGCTCCATCGTAGGAATGGATACTCAAGGAAATGAAAAACAACAATTTTATTTGATTGACGAGGACGGAAATCAGGAAGGACTTGTTGTCTCCCCGGAATACTTTCATAATTTCGGTGGATGGTCGACAGATGAAAGTAAAATAGTGTATTCAAGTAATCGCCGCCATAGCGGATGCTTTGATATCTTTACGCTGGATCTTGCGACAAGGGAAGAGAAAGCGGTTTTTGAATATGACGGAAATTGTAATCCGATTTGTTGGGTTGCCAATAGCGACAATGAAGTCATTATAAGTATTCAAAAAACAAATATTGACAACGCACTTTACATTTTAAATATCGATACAGGTGAAAAAAGCAAGATTGGTCCAGCTGATGTCTCTGCTCGATATAAGTCGGTTGTATTATCGAAACAAGAAAGGGCTTCTTTTGTTTTATCCGATTTTGAAAATGATACGCTGGCGATTTATAAATATAAGATTGATCAACCAGAAATTCTGGAAAAGCTCGTTGATGAGCCCAAATGGGATATTGAAGAAATTTCACTTGCTCCGAATGAGGAAGCATTGGTCTATAGTGTGAATGTAGGTGGGACGTCAGTTCTGAAAATGTATACTATCGCAGATAAAACGATTTCTGAATTGAAAAATGTACCTGAAGGAGTTATCAATTCAATATCTTGGTTAGATAAGAATCGTTTTGTTTTCGGCTTGAAAAGCCCTGTTATGCCCGGCGATATTTTCATCTACTCAATCGACAAAGCGGAAGCAGTACGTGCCACTTATCTTGGCGTGTCGAAAGAAATCGAACATTTTTGGACGAAGCCTGAAATCTGTACGTTCAAGTCCCATGACGGTCTAGAGGTTCCCTATTTTTATTACACAAATGAGGAAAAACCTAAAGCGACAGTTGTATATGTACATGGAGGTCCCGAAAGCCAAATCAAACAAGACTTTAACCCTGTCATTCAATATTTAGTTTCAGAAGGATTCGCAGTTGTTGCTCCTAATGTCAGAGGCAGTATGGGATATGGCCGCACCTATTTACAATTGGATGATCGAAGAAAGCGAATGGACTCGGTTGCTGATCTTGCAAGCTTAGTAGAAGATCTTGTAACAAATAAAGGAATTGAAAGAAATAACATTGGAATTATGGGAAGAAGCTATGGTGGATTTATGGTACTTGCAGCTATAACCCATTACCCAGAACTTTGGGCGGCGGGAGTTAATATCGTAGGAATCTCACACTTTAAATCATTCCTTGAAAATACGGGCCCTTGGCGTCGCAGATTAAGAGAATGCGAATATGGTTATTTAGGAGAAGACGATGATTTCTTTGAAGAAATAGCGCCAATGAATCATTTATCAAAGATACAAGCACCTTTACTCGTGTTTCACGGACGGAACGATACGCGCGTGCCAGTTAGTGAAGCGGAACAACTGACAAAAGAAATGCTTGAAATGAAAAAAGACGTTGAGCTATTTATTTTTGAAGATGAAGGTCATCAAACAGATAAACTTGAAAATCATATTACGCTGAACACAAAAGTTGTAGAGTTTTTCAATAAGCATTTATTGGTGACTTGTTAACTTCATGACAACGAATACAGTTGAGTTTTTGATCATCACCTAAATACTTCACAAGTGGGGGACTTGTCACTATGAATGCATTGAAATTGGAAATCGTTGAGACAGTCAAAGAGCTAGCAAAAGATGAAAAAGTGAAAGAAGCGCTCGATTTTTTGAAAACAGATAATGATGCGACGACAAATGAGCAAATTGAGTTAACAGGAATTGAAGCACCTACATTTGATGAATGGACCAGAGGAAAGGCATATAAGGAAAAACTTCAGCAATTGGGTGTTCAGGAGATCCAGGTGGATGAAGTCGGAAATGTGTTCGGCATACGCAAAGGAACTGGGAAAGGTCCTTCGCTTGTACTTTGCGCGCATCTCGATACAGTTTTTCCTGCAGGAACCGATGTTAAAGCGAAGTGGATTGATGGAAAGGTTTATGCACCGGGTATTGCGGATGACGGTCGTGGGCTGGCAGTTGTCCTAACGATCCTTCGTGCGCTGAATTTTGCAGACTTGGAAATGAAAGGTGATTTGATTATTGGAGCGACAGTCGGGGAGGAAGGACTGGGAGATTTACGCGGGGTGAAGCACTTATTTGCTGCACGCGATGATATCGATGGCTTCATTTCCATAGAACCCGGGACTCCTGAAAGGATCACCTATTTGGCAACGGGGAGTAAACGGTATTCTGTCACATATAAGGGACCAGGTGGCCATAGCTTCGGCAGCTTTGGTACAGCGAATCCAGTTCATGCGCTTGGAAGAGCGATTGCGGGTATTTCTGTTCTAGAGACGCCTGCCGAGCCGAAAACTACGTATAATGTCGGTGTCATCAGTGGTGGAACTTCGGTAAACACGATATCGGAGTCAGCAAAAATGATCATAGACCTCCGTTCCAATTCGGAAGAGGAGTTAGCGATACTTGATGGAAAGGTGCTTAGCATACTACGGCAGGCGGCAGCTGATGAGAATTCATTTAGAGAAAAGTCTGGCGAAGTGACCGTGGATATCGAATTGGTTGGAAATCGACCTGCAGGCAGCCAAAGCCCTGAGGCAGACATTGTACAGACATCGATGGCTGCCGCAACTGAACTAGGATTTGAACCAACTTTGGAGAGTGCTTCCAGTACGGATTCGAATGTGCCAATTAATCTTGGTATCCCAGCCGTTACACTTGGCGGCGGAGGAGACGCAGGAGGATTCCATACGCTAGAAGAATACTTTGACCCGACGGATGCTCATTTCGGTGCGCAAAAAATTTTACTGACAGTTTTAGGTCTTCTTGGTTGTGGGAAAACGAGTGAGCCATTGCTCGCGAAACGTTAAGGGGAATTTTGGAATGAACATCATGGCATTGGCTATGTGTAATTTTGTGAAGTAATACTAAAGAGGCGACGATGCAAGGAAAGGATAAGGAAAAATGAGCGTATTTCTTGGGAGAGTCGAGAAAGATTTTTTAGGAGAAAAAGAAGTTCCAGATCATGTTTATTATGGAATTCAAACTATGCGAGCAACGGAAAATTTCCCAATCACGAAAGAGCGAATCCATCCCGAATTAATTCGTGCAATAGGAATCGTGAAAAAAGCCGCGGCTACCTCGAATATTCTTGTCAATGATTTGCCCGAAGATGTGGGAGCGGCAATCATCGAAGCTGCAAACGAGATAATCAATGGAGAATTGCTTGATCAGTTTATCGTCGATCCGATCCAAGGGGGTGCAGGCACTTCATTCAACATGAATGCGAATGAAGTTATTGCTAACCGCGCACTTGAAATCATGGGGCACGAAAAAGGCAATTATACGATGATAAGTCCGAATAATCATGTGAACATGTCCCAATCGACAAATGATGCTTTCCCTACAGCAATTAAAATTGCAACACATAAATTGGTTAATCAGCTGCTAGATACGATGGAACTGCTTGTGGATCAACTAAAGGTGAAGGAAAAAGAATTTGACGGGATTATTAAAATGGGAAGGACGCACTTACAGGATGCTGTTCCAATAAGACTTGGCCAAGAATTCGGTGCGTATCGAAGAGTAATCGAACGAGATATCGAGCGTATTGGGAGAACAAGAACGCATCTGTCCGAAGTCAATATGGGTGCCACGGCAATCGGTACAGGGCTGAATGCGAATGTAAGATACATTGAAACTGTTGTAGAGCAGCTTTGCTTGATTAGCGGCCTGCCCTTGAAATCCGCCGATAATCTAGTTGACTCCACACAAAATACTGATAGTTATACCGAACTATCTTCGGCTTTGAAAATATGCATGATCAATCTTTCGAAAATGGCAAATGATTTACGGCTTATGGCATCTGGACCAAGAGCCGGTCTGGGGGAATTAAATCTTCCGTCCAGACAACCTGGCTCCTCCATCATGCCTGGTAAGGTAAATCCAGTCATGGCCGAAGTGCTCAATCAAATTGCCTTCCAAGTTATCGGCAACGATCATACCATCAGTCTCGCATCGGAGGCTGGCCAATTTGAATTGAATGTAATGGAACCTGTCCTTGTTTACAATTTATTGCAGTCATTAACAATCATGAAAAACGGTATTCAAGTATTCCGGGAATATTGCCTAAGTGGCATTACTGCAAACATCGATCAAATGCAAGAGAACGTTAATAAAAGCATTGGTACAATAACAGCGCTCACTCCATACATCGGCTATGAAATGTCATCGAAGATAGCGCGCGAATCATTTGAAACGGGCATCCCGGTCAAGGAGCTATGCCTTCATTACCAAGTCCTCACAATCGATGAAATAAACACCCTGCTCAATCCCTATCAAATGACCGAATTGAAAAGGGAAAATACAGCAGATGCCGTTTCGTAAAACCGGTAAATCCTGTGCCTGTGCAGCACGCAATTCAGTTTATTAACTATAACTGTATATTTTCAAAGAGAAAAGCCAGTCATAATTGCTAATGACTGGTTTTTATTTGTATATTCATGTTTCTTGATGAATTGTCATAAATGTGTCTAGCACAGGCACCGGTTTAATTATTATTATATTTGACGTTAAGTTATTGTAAATTTCATTTAACTTTAGAAGTATTTGAGCTATGATGGTTAAAAATCTAGGAGGTTATGAAAATGAAAAGAAAAAGAATGCTTTCGCGAATACTTTTAGCTGTTCTCTTGTTGTTCTCGATTCGTCAAGTTCCCCATGTCAGTGCATCCTTCTCCGATCTACCACTAGAGAAAAATGAACGTAAATCAGCAACAATTTTGTATTTTAATGATGGCCATGAAATCAGCCCGGTTGTGAATCAATATGGAGACCGGGGAGGGGTTGCTCGCCTGATGACTGTCCTTGAATCTGTCAGAGCAGAGAAAGGTGATCCCATCGTGGCATTTGGTGGTGATTTGGGTGGAGGTACGTTGTTTGGGGGAGTCTTCAAGGGCTTTCCAATGGTAGAAGCCTTTAATGAGATGAAAATAAATTATGCAAACTTCGGACAGCATGATTTTGATGCAGGTGTCGGGAATGCCAAGGAACTTGTAGAGCAGTCTGAATTCCAATGGGTAAGCTCTAATTTAATTGATGCAAATGGGAAGCCTTTTGCCAATGTGCCGTCATTTGTAATTGAAGAGCGAAATGGAATTGTAATTGGAATGATTGCTTTGACAGACAGCATGCATACTACGGTACAGACGGATGAGGTGATCCAAGCTGACCTCATTGAATCTGCTAAGCAGGCAGTCGAGGCGATTCAGGAAGAGGCGGAAGTCGATGTGATTGTCGCATATACGCAGCAGCCACTAACAAAAGACAAGGAACTGCTAGTACAAGTTCCGGAAATCTCGTACGTCTTTTCGGAAGAAGAGTTTGAAAACATGTCGACTCTTTACCAAATGGAAGACCGTTTTGTAGCCAAAGCAGAAGGGAATCTAGGGTCCGTCATTCAACTGGATATTACGAAAGAGAACGATAAAATTACCCTTGAAACGAAGTTTTTGAAGGTTAATGAAACGGTAAAACCGCATGAGGGATTACAGAAGATGGCGAATAAGTATCAGGCACAGCTTGAAAAGGAATTAGGACAAACCATTGCGACTGTGACAACAAAGCTGGATTATGGAGCAAATCATGAATCGCGCTTTCAAGAAACCAATATTGGGAATCTGATCGCTGATAGCTTTAGGAACCATTATGATGCTGATATCGGATTGATGAACGGTGGAGGAATCCGTGCCAGCATTGAATCCGGGAATCTAACCTTGAAGGACGCACACTCCGTTCTTCCATTTGGCAACAAACCGGTATTAGCTGAAATTAAAGGTGAAAATATTAAATTAGCATTGGAGAATGGCGTATCAAAAGAGTTAGGGGGTGGCTTTTTACAAGTTGCTGGGTTGTCTTATGCATATGAACCTTCAAAACCGATTGGTGAGCGAGTTCTTTCCATCTATGTAGGAGATGAACCTCTTGATTATAAAAAGACGTATAAAGTTGCACTGCCTAACTTCATTTTTGCTGGTGGAGACGGGTATACAATGTTTACAAATGATAAAATACTTGTCAACGAGTCGAATGCCAAGACAGACGTTGAAATATTTACCGAGTATGTGAAGACATTAGCGACACTTGATTTACAGCCGGAGGGTCGGATTACGGTTAAACAATAGGAATGATGGTTTCAGAGAAGATTGAAAAACCGGGGGCGTGTTAAGCACGTCTGACTCAACTGTCTCAGCCAAATAACCGGACAGAGATGTTATGTTTAATGGAATAGGAAAGATCCGCCCACAACAGTAAGACGTGGGCGGATTTTTGATTCGAAGGATTTCAATTATTCTATGGTTTATAGTTTCCGTCACATAACACATATGCTTCTATCATACCAATCCTACTTGGTTTGCATAGAGTGCGGCTTGTGTGCGATCGCCGAGGTTTAATTTCGATAGGACATGGCTGACATGCTTTTTCACTGTATTCTCCGTAATGAATAGACTCTCGGAAATTTGTCGATTCGAGAATCCCATTCCGAGTTTTTTCAAAACTTCCCTTTCCTTAGAGGTGAGCTTTTCTACAAGATTGTTATCTACTTGCGGTTTTTTCTGTGTTTGCATAAGCAGGTCGACGATATCGGGATCGTAGTATTTCCTTCCTTTTTGAATCACATGGATGGCATAGATGAGTTCTTCGGGTTGTGCATTCAATGAGATATAACCGTCCACATCCAGCTCCTTCGCACGCTCGAAGGACATTGGATCTTTTGAATAGGTCAGGATCGCAAACTTACAGGTGGCTCCTACTTGTCTTGCCTCAATAATTACCTCCAATCCACAACCCTTTCCCAAATGGAAATCAACAATAGCCAAATCCGGTTTTTCACTTTGAATGAGGACAAGCGCTTCTTGTTTGTTTTTTGCTTCTCCGGATACTTCCATCGTCTCTTGCAATGAAAGTATCGAAATCACCCCTTTACGGACGAGCGTTTGGTCATCCACCACTACAATTCTCATCACTCCATAGCCTCCTCACCTATTGTAAAAGAGCGTTCCGCGTAAGCGGATTTATACTACTTAAACTCCATAAACGAACTAGTACAAACATTCTATCAAATGAAACGTAAAATTGAATGACACGAAAGTGCAACATAGAAATCACCCTAAAGTAGAATGCCGGTGCGCCAAAAATCACTCGTTTGCGGGGGGATGAATTGTTTTTCTCGGTCTATACTGAACACAGTTCCAATTTCATAGTGAATAAAGCGAGGTCAAAAGGAGGAGATGGATTGTACAAAGTTTCACTCAAAACTGGAAATGAGTTTTTGATAAATGAAGATTGCATTCTACTTCTGATCCCAGATTGGGTGTGAAATATGCAAAAATAATTCATTCAAAACCACTCCAGTAAAAAAGTGAAACATTCGAAGCTAAAACAACTGCCAAACTATGAAGATGGTTCATTGATTCAAATCTGCTCTAAGAATCAAATTTATCTGCACGAAAAAACAAAATCGCAAGTGAAAAATGAAAATCATTGGAGGAATTTTAAATGGGTCTTAAAAAGAAATTGGCAATGGGTATCGCAACTGGCGCTTTGGCTGTAAGTATGATTGGCGGGGGGACGTATGCGTATTTCAATGATGTTGAAACTAGCACGAATACGTTCGCTGCAGGTACGTTGGATCTTTCACTAAGCCCTCAAGAGATTATAAATGTAACAAACATTAAACCGGGCGACTGGATGAATCGAGATTTTACTTTGAACAATGATGGCACACTCGATATCTCAAAGATCGAGCTTAAAACAGAGTACACCGTAGCAGATGCAGATGGTAATAACGTAGAGGACTTCGGAAAACACATCCGCGTTAACTTCATGTGGAACCATGATAAATCAATTACAGGACCTTGGACTGGGTTAGACCAGGTGATTTACTATACAACACTCGATCAATTACAGGGTATGTCACCAGATGCTGTTGCCAATAAAATCTTTGTTCCGTATTTGGAAGAAAAAGGAGGTTTAAAAGCTGGCGATTCTGACACGCTGTCTGTTCAATTCGAATTTGTCGATAATGGAGAAGATCAAAACGAATTCCAAGGGGATTCTTTAGAACTGAAATGGACATTTGATGCGAAGCAAACAAAAGGTGAAGAGAAATAATATTTCGGGAGGAGAGACCTTCTCCTCCCTCATTTATATTTTTTAAGCTAAGCAGCCAGATTTGTTCTTTATGTATATTTCTCAACATATAACTCTTTTTATGTTTTGAGGAATATAGGTAAGGAGATTGCATTGATAAAAACTTGAAAGGCGGAATCCGTTTGAGAACCAGGCGAAGACATACTCGTAGGAAAAAGAATCATGGACTATTTCTGTCTATAAAAATGGCACTCATATGTTATTTAGTAATTTTTAGCGCTAGTTATATGACATCCAACACATCTGCCTATCTTAGTAGCCAGGTAGTAGTTTCCCAGATGATCGCAGCAGGTATATGGATTCCGGCTACGGGGGAATGCGCGGAAGAAATTGGACTTGAAGAGGAATCTGAGTTTGTTGAAAGTGATAGTGTTCCGGGTGAACCTGTTGATAGCGAAGACCAAGAGCCAGGTGGAGAAGCTGGAGGCGATGAAACACCTGTCGGAGGTAAGGAACAAGTCGATGCACCCCAAGCAGAAACTGGAAGTGCCGTATCATCAGGTGGAAAAACACCTGTCGGCGGTGGAGGCCAGATTGGTACGCCACAAGAAGAAAGCGGAAGCGACGGATTATTAGGTGACGAAACACCAGGCAGTGGCGAAGAACAAGTTGAAGCACCACAGGAAGAAGTCGGAAGCGGTGCATCATTAGACGAAGAACCATCTGTCGGTGGCGAAGACGAAGAAGGCCTGCCTCAGGAAGAGGACGAAAACGATGTGGTGACAGGCGAAGCTGATGACGTCGACTGCGGAGACCAAGTTGGCGAGTCCGATAAGAAAGACGCAGAATTAAGCGATGACATCATTGCTGATTGTGGTGATGACGAAATTGAGGCTGAAATTGAGGCTGAAATTGAAACTGAAGAAGAAACTGAAATCGTCGACACCACTGCTGACTGCGGCGACATCGACGAGAATACCTCGGATGAAACCAAAACGGATGAAACGGTAGAAGATGAAAGTGCAACCGATCAGGAAACTGAAAAGCCAAGTGATGCAGAGGATACAGAGGACAACGAAGAATTGGGTCTCGACGGAGAGGAAGAACAAGAAAACCCTGAAGAAGACATTCAAACACAACCGGAAGATCAAGATGAATCTATAAAGGAAACTGAAGAAAAGCCTTCTATAGAAAGTAGTTCTGACGGCTCTGAAATAAAGGAAGAGGAAGAGATGAGTATACCTGAAGAACAACAACAAAACATAATGAAAGCAGGGGCGGATCCAAATGAAAACGAAAAAACTAATGAAGTGGATTAATAGCATTGTATCTACCATACTGATGATCTTGCTGATTGGTGTTGCCTCTGTAGTGGTCATTTCAAAAGCATCCGGTGGGGAGCCGCAAATTTTCGGTTACCAATTAAAAACGGTACTGTCCGGGTCCATGGAGCCGGGAATCAAAACTGGCTCGATCATTGCAGTGCAAAAGGCCGAAGATAAAACCAATTTTAAAGAAGGCGACGTCATCACGTTCATGGAAGAAGATATTTTGATTACCCACAGGATTACTGAGGTTGTTAAAAGCGGAGATAACGTCCTCTACCGGACAAAGGGTGACAATAATAATGCCGAGGACATGAATCCCGTTCTATCTGACAATGTAGTCGCGGAGTACACCGGTTTCACATTGCCTTATGTCGGTTATTTTATTAACTTTTCGCAATCGAAGAATGGGGCATTTCTGTTGCTGATCCCTGGTTTCCTATTGCTGATCTATTCCGCTTTTACAATATGGAGAGCACTGTCTCAAATCGAATTGCCTCAAAAAAAGCAAGCAGAAGTTTTGGGAGGAGACGGAGGAAAAAGTTCTTCCTGAATCAATCGCTACAAGTATACGAGGAGGCACTGCAATGAAAAAGTTATTGCTGCTTTTCCCGCTTCTTTTATTGAGTAGCGGAATCTGTTTCTATCCCGTGACTAGTGTGTTTGCGGATGGTGGAAATGATACGGGTCAAAAGGAAATAGACATCACTCTTGCGCCACAAGATATTTTATTTGCTATCAACGATATGAAGCCGGGGGACTGGGCACCACGTACGCTTGCCGTCAAAAATTCCGGCAGCAAAGATTTTGTTTACCAAATGAGTGTGCAAAATAATGGTAAAAAAAAGCTATTCAATGAGTTGATGTTGGAAATCAGTGTCGGCGAAAAGGAATTGTATCGAGGGAAATTGGCTGCATTTACTTCATTGCCTGCAAGAAAACTTGCAAAGGGGAGCACGGAGAATTTAGATATCACGATTCGTTTTCCAGAGCATTTAGGTAATGACTTTCAAGGGACTGACTCACTGTTCGCTTTCATTTTTACGGCTGAAGGAAAAGATGGCGATTCGGAATCTGTCACGATTCCAGGAGAAGTAGGGAACGGCGGTGGTGAGAAAACACCTGAAACCACTCCCGATCCAACAGATGACAAACCTGGTTCCACAACGCCAGACGAGCCGTCAAGCGATTCTGATTCCATTCCGCCTGAGTCGTCAACTAAAACTGACCCACCAGAGTCATCATCTACCAGTATGCTACCTAATTTGCCTGGTGCGTCAGACAGCAACTCTACAGCGAAGAAGCCTACAACATCAATCCTACCAGCCACGTCTACAAATATATTTAATCTAGTATTGTTCGGATCTGTTTTTGTGACTTTTGGGATTGTTTTAATGCTCGTGATGCATTATAGACGGTTAAAGCTAGTACAAAAATAGAAAACCGTAAGTGAGAAATGGAAAAGTTGCTTGCTCAGATTCGATTATGGAGCGGCGGCTTTTCTGTTTTCATCCAACACATCTTCAGGAGCTGATACGTTTTGCTGAAAAAAGTAGCTCTATTTTCTCTGGCAGTTGGCTTATTCATCATCGGATACGCAGGTTTGCAGTTATGGAACATAAAGCAATCTGAAAAGCTGGCTGTAGCGGAGGCAAAAGCGTTTTTGAACGAAATCCAAGGCAATGACTATTCGGAAGTAATCATCCCAACAGCTAAAACGGATTTAGATACTTCCGATCCGGAGCTGTCTTTTCAGATTGGACAAACGATTGGCATCCTAGAAATTCCAGGTATCAATAAAGAGCTGCCGATTGTAGAAGGGACGGACGAGGATGCTTTGAAGCAAGGCGTCGGTCATTATACGAGCACTGTGTATCCGGGGCAAAAAGATCAAATTCTATTATCAGGACATCGGGACACTGTCTTTACAGGACTGGACAAACTGAAAAATGGCGACACGATTATCGTGAAAATGCTTCATGGCACTTTTACCTACACCATAGTGGATACGGAAATTGTGGACGAAAATGATACAACCGTCATCCGATCAACAGCTCCGGAAGAAATGCTAACATTATCCACATGCTACCCCTTCCGCTATATCGGAAACGCACCCCAACGCTACATTGTCTACGCCAAGCCCGAATGAAAAACAGGTGCCTGTGCAGCATACAATTCAGTTTATTAGCTACAATTGCATATTTGAGACGACTTTTTTACGTTTAATTATCCATACGAATGAATTGTCATAAATGTGCCTTGCACAGGCATCTGCCAAGGTAGTGGTACCCGTCAAGGTTCTTACACTGAAGTAGTATGTCGTAGTAAACGAAATTGCCATTCAAGAGTACACCTTGGAGGGAGGTTGTACCACCTACATATACCTATACTTAAGATAGTTCGAAAAACATATAACACTCATTCGAACGGAGGAGATGGAAATCTGTTAAAGAGGTGCAAAGTGATGAGAAGAATTTTTATCATTGGCATTCTGGCATTATTTTTAGTCGGGGCAGGAACTACGATTTATGCAAAGTCAAACTCAGTACAGAATTTGTCTGACTGGTACAAAGATGCGTTTCAGCAGAAAAGCGGGTTGGTAGGGTCTTTAACGGCTGTTGAACTTGTAACTAGTTTGTCAGAGTTTAACCAGTTCATTACAGGATCGAAAAAATCGCTAGATGCTATGATTGCTGTCTTGTTTGACGAAAAAACGAGCGATGTACAATTGAGTATTGAAATGCAACATGCCGAGATGGTCGATGAACTAGAAGAAACGGTCGCAGCTTTACAGCAGGATAACTTCGATGAATATGTGGACGAGCTCAATATCGAAGCTGAACTAACGGTGGAAGTAGAAAAAATGTTAGAAGAGCTATTAAATGAGTAAACCATTAAAAAACATACTAAAGGGAGAGAATTACATGTTGAAAACAGTTAAAGGAAAAGTAATCGCAGGAACAGTCGCATTCGGTTTATTATCAGGAGTCGGGGTTGCGTTTGGTGCGACGGATGCTGGAGCACAATTGAAAACCTGGTACGATGCACAGTTTGGGAAGTCGAGTGATCGAATTGCAGTAGAGATTGCCAATTATGGTGAAGGTAAGATTGACGGGCTTGTGGCGGAATACAACGGCCTGAAGACAGACGCTGCCACTCAAATCAGCACGAGAGGACAAGAGGTAACAGATATTACTAATGATGGCATTGATAAGAGGGCAGGAGAGCATATCGATGCTGTCAAAGAACAGAAGGCGCATATTGAAAGCTATCTTGCTGGACAATTTACAGACTTGAAAAATTTCGCGGCAACTTTGATTAATGAAAGCGGAAAGAAAGCATTGGAGTATGCAAATGAAGACTTAAAGAATCATGCAAATGCAGCTGGAAGCGAAGCACAGAAAAAAATGGTTGAAGATGTAGACGCGGTTACAAAGAATGCTATCAAAGATCTAGAGGAAACTATTAAATATGCAAAAGAGGATCTTCAAGCCCAGTTGGACAAGAACACTGAATTGACAATCGAAGAAATTAAAGCTCTTATTGATGCGAAAATCAGCGAACTTCGTACAAAAATCACGGCGACGAATAAAGCTTTAATTGCTGAACAAAACAGAATCATTACAATGGGCGCCAAAGCACTTTTATTGAAAGCAGAGAGTGAATTACAAGCTATCGTTGACGGTATCAATAAATAAATCTGCCTAATGACAATAAGGACCTGCTGTACTGGGGTCCTTATTTACCTTGATAGGAGTGATAGTAGATATGAAACTTCCAGAGACGAACTTCAGAAAAGTGTTGTCTATATGCGCTGTATTGTTGCTCAGTATTGCACTCGGCGCAGGAATGAATAAGGCATTAGCCGGTCAAAACATACAAAGCTTGCTGACGAGCTGGTTTGATTCGAAACGAGACGCTTCAATCAATCAAATTGATGAAGCGATTACAAGTGAGAAAGAGCGTCTCATGGAAGAATTACGGGAAGCGATAAGAATGGAAATGCAGCAGTCAGATGCAGAGTTGGCGCAATTCACAGCTGATGAGACGGCTTTACGCCTTAGTATGCTTCAAGAGTACGCTGCAAACCTGATTGGCGGGTTGCATATCGATCTCACTGCTGAGAAAGCGGAGATTATAGCGAACTTGGATGCCGCTCTTGCGGAAGCGATGGCATATTTGGATAGCTCCATCATCGTACCTCCGCCGCCAATCTCCCCTCCTGCTACAGGCGGGGAAGGCACCATACCAGACGGGGTTGCTCCAGAAGAATCCATTGAAAGTGATGGGAGTAACGGTGAAGAATCAGAAGGGGCCGGAGAGACGGAGGATGGAACGATAGAGGTGGATGAGGAGCAGGAGCTGGAGGAAGAAAGTGGTCCTGATGCCGATACCGATGAGGAGTCAGAAATACCGTTGGAAGATGTCGAATCAAAAGATGAAATACGTGATACACCTGAAGAGGATGGAAGTAATGAGGAAGAGGAAAATACGATAGACGAAGAACTGGTTTCAGAAGAAGTACCGACGAATCTATAAAATTATACAGAAAACAGTTCTATTCTTCTATAGGACTGTTTTTTCCTCGTTGTTGACGCATGATTCAGTTATTCGACAAAAATAGAATGGATCGTACCGCGCAAATCGACGAATTGTTCTTATTTCATTTGTTATACTAGCCCTTAATTGAAGCTGGGAGGTGTGGTCGTGCTGAATAGAATCTTGGCTACTGTACTGAAAAAGAGCAATAAGAAACTATTTCTATCCTTACTGTCTTTATTAATTGTAATGGGCGGTCTGTCCGTTTACTCCTGGATTAGACCGAAAACGACAACTCTTCCAGCCGTTGACAGTGCACCTAGAATTGAAACGACCTATGCTTATCAAGCAGTGGTGGCACCTAACGTTCTTCATCCTAAAGGAGGAACGATTGAAGTAGGCGATACCCTTTATCCAAAAATTACAACCGCAATTCCTTTTGATGTAACGTCCGTCATAAGTGCAGAGGAGGAAGTGCTCGCCAAAGGAACTTATGAGGTACAACTACTAATTAAAGCGGGGGATAATTGGGAGAGGGCCTTCTCTTTGCAAAACAAACAAAACTTTGTGGAGAAAGGGATGGATATATCTGTTATCGACAGCTCCTATGAAATCGACTTGGCCCAAGTGAAAACGTTTATTCTTCAGGTGGAAAATGAAACTGGGGTTAGACAATCTCAATACGAACTCGAAATCGTTCCAACTATTCAAGGAGTACTTCAATACTCGGATAAGCTAACGGAGATCGACATCCAGGACAGGCTCCTATTCAATTATTTATCTGAGGAAATCAAGCTTGCTAGTGCGAAAGTCTTTTCTACAGCTATTCTGCCCAATGAAAATCAAACGATGACGACTTCATTCAGCGTCCTTGGATTCTCCTTTTCATTGCTTCTCGTGCGGATTAGTAGTACATCCCTATTCCTTCTTCTTTTAGTGTCCGTCCTATTTTCGCTTGTGTATTTGGACGAGGGTCCAGTGAACGCCGTTACATCGGAAGCGGAAAAGCTAACTAAGAAGTATGGAAGGCGCGTGATTCCAATCTCAAAACAAATTGATGTCGAAGGAAAGACCATTGTTCCATTCGCTTCTTTTACCTCGATGTTGAAAATTGCGGATGAAATCGAACAGCCGATTTTTTTCTATGAAAACGGAAATGAGCATAGCCAAATGTACCTTGTCGTAGACGTGTTATGTGTGTACACATATGTGCCGAGTACAGTTGCTGCGCCAGAGAGGGCAAATAAAGATCTTGGAAAGAGAAAAGAGTTTGTTATTGGTTAATGTATTTACATCGTCTTTTCAGTAATCGAAAAAGTGATTTTGGGAGAATTGATCTATCCGGTCAATTCTCTTTTTTGATTAATTGAGGTATTCGACGTTTAGTGCCAAAAAAATAACTTTTCAAGCAAAAATAGAACTATACTACTTACGTGTAATGACAAAATATTCAAATTTGGTTCGATATACTACTTGTAATACTACAATATTATCATGGAAACGATGAAATACGTCCTGTATGTGGGCACCTGGGATGTATGGAGTGAATGGTGCAACCGACCTGATTGAATGCGGACGACTGTCCGGTTTAATTGGGATTTTTATTTTTAGAGGGAGGATTTTTGGGTGAAAAGTATGAACTTGATGGGCATCGTTTATTCGCTTCATAGCTTGTAAGGAAAATGGAGTGAAATGTTTGCAAGAATGAGGAACTGCGGTACGTATTGAATTTCCGAAGATCAAAACTAGGCGAATAATGGAGATGATAAATATGAATATTGTAATTGTCGACGATCATGCATTGGTTCGGAAAGGATTAACCGCAATCCTTTCACTTGAAAATGATATAGAGATTCTTGGTGAAGCAGCAAATAGTCGGGAGGCGTTGATTGTATTGAAGTCATTGAAGCCGGATTTAACGATTGTCGATGTACGGCTTGGTGACGAATCGGGACTTGATTTGATTGTAGAGGCGAGGAGGCAAGGGGCGGTCTGTAAATTTGTTGTGCTAACCTCTTCAAGGGGAAAAGAGGACTTCACCCGGGCAAAAGAATTGGGAGTAGACGGCTATGTACTAAAAGAAGCATTACCCGAAGAAATGCTGCATGCATTACGCATGATCAATAAAGGCCGAACCTATTACGATCAAGGCGTACTCGATTTTGTAATGAGGCCGAGTACTTCATATAAAGCGGAGAAAAAAGCTGAGGTCCTGACACCTAAGGAGCTGGAAGTATTAATGGAACTGGGCAAAGGATTTTCAAATAAGGAAATCTCACAAAAAATGTACATCACCGAATACACCGTAAAAAAGCACGTCAGCCAAGTCCTCGCCAAGCTCGAACTCGCAGACAGAACCCACGCCGCGTTATATGCCAATGCAACTGGGTTGGTTAGATATGTGGTGAATTGAAGTGACACGAAATGTAATACTTTTTGGTGCCTGTGCAGCGCACTATTCAGTTTATAAGCTACAATTGCATAATTTGAAAACGCGAAGCCAATCGATTCAACTTTTGATTGGTTTTTTTGTATTTATATGTATAAGAATGAATTGTCATAAATGTGTCTTGCACAGGCACCGGTTGGAAGGCACCGGTTGGGGCGCCATTTTATGAAGTTGATTCTAGAATATGCTTGATTGAATTATGGTCATATTAAAGACATGTCAAATAATAGAACTTGATTGTATAATAAATTGGAAGGTTCAGATATTTATTAAAAGGGGGAAAGGGAATGGAGAAGAATGCGCTTTCAAGTGAAGTGGGGGCAGATGTGAAGCGTAAAGGGTCTTTGTTGAAGTATATCGGTCCGGCATTTATTACTTCGGCATTGATGTTGGGACCGGGAAGCCTGACGTTATCTTCAAAAATTGGAGCGGTTTACGGATCTCAGTTAGTTTGGTCAATCATCGCGGCAATTGTACTTATGATGAGCTATACCGAAATGAGTACCAGGATTGGTCTTGCTGGAAAAGATAGTTTCATTGGAATTATGCTTTCGAAATGGGGAAGAGTGGCTGCGGTTTTGATAGGTTTGGGGGCATTTGCTGTTACTGCATCTTTCCAGGCTGGAAATGCTATTGGCACGGGGATCGCTTTAAACGCATTGACTGGGGTAAACGAGAATGTATGGATTGTTGTTATGACAGCTTGTGCTATCATATTGCTTTTCGCTAAACATTTCTACTCAATTTTGGAAAAATTGATGCTAGGTCTCGTATTACTAATGTTAGGAGCTTTTCTAATTACATTCATTGCTGTTAAACCATCAATTGGGGAGATAGCAAAAGGTCTTATCCCGACGGTGCCAGATGGAAGTATGGGGCTAATCATTGCTTTGTTTGCAACCAGCTTTTCAATTGTTGGTGCGGTCTATCAATCCTATTTAGTACAGGAGAAGGGTTGGGGAATTAGCGACGCGAAGTATAGCGTACGTGAGTCGTATGTTGGCATTTTTATTTTAGGCTTAATTTCTTTCCTAGTCATGATGGTGGCTGCAACGATCTTGAAGCCGCAAGGTTTGATGGTGAATGATGCCAATGAAATGGGTCAATCATTAGAACCTATTTTTGGTTCATGGGCTATGATTGTTTTCATGATTGGTCTTCTTGGTGCATCCTACTCTTCACTTATCGGAAATGCGACAATTGGAGGGTCGATGCTAGCCGACGGGTTAGGATTTGGAAGAAAACTGTCTAGCATGAAAGTGAAATTGTCCATCATGGCTGTTATCTTATTCGGTTCAATAATTGCTATGATTTTTGGATCAGCTCCGGTCAACCTGATTGTTTTTGCACAGGCTATTACTATTTTTGTCGTACCATTCATTGCGATTTGTATTTTAGTGGTTGCAAATGATTCGAAAATCATGGGGCCTTTGAAAAATAAACTTACAAGCAATGCACTGGGAATTATCGGATTGTTAGTCCTATTATATTTAGCATTCAATAACTTTAAGAATATATTTCTTTCATAATAAACAAGGAGTGGTTTTAAAATGATGGATATTGAAACGTTAGAAGAGGTTATGACCGTTCCATCAAGTGAGCTTATTGAGGATATGAAGAAAATGGATGGAAATATACTCATATTGGGCATAGGTGGGAAAATGGGACCTACCTTGGCCAAAATGGCTAAGCGAGCAATTGATGAGGCGGGGCTCACTAAAAAAGTGATTGGTGTATCAAGATTCTCTTCGGGGTCGTTGCAAAACGAGCTTGAACATGATGGTATCGAAACGATTGCTGCCGATTTGATGAATGATGAAGATTTGCATTCATTGCCGAAAGAGAAAAATGTCATCTATATGGCTGGAAACAAATTTGGTACGACAGGTAATGAGCATGTAACTTGGGCTATGAATAGTTACTTGCCCGGTAGAGTTGCAGAGCATTTTAAGGATTCTCGAATTGTCGCCTTCTCCACGGGGAATGTTTATCCGCTTGTCCCGGTACTGCAAGGAGGTTGTGATGAGTCCCACCCGGTAGAGCCGGTTGGTGAATACGGACAGTCGTCATTAGGCAGGGAACGGGTATTTACGTATTTCTCCCACAAGAACCAAACACCTTTGGCTATATTCCGATTGAATTACGCGATCGACATGCGATATGGAGTTTTACTCGAAATTGCAAAATCTGTATTTGCATCAAAGCCAATTGATGTAACGATGGGTCATGTAAATGTTATTTGGCAGGGGGATGCGAATGAATACGCATTGCGCTCGCTGCTTATCGCGAACACGCCTCCTGAAATTATTAACGTCACCGGTCCGGAAACCCTTCCAGTCAGATGGGTTGCAGAAGAGTTCGGGAAGTTATTTGGCAAGGAACCCGTATTTGTCGGAATTGAACAGCCAACTGCGCTGTTGAATAATGCAAGTAAGTCACACAAATTATTCGGGTATCCAAGGGTTTCGATTCGAGAATTGATTGAATGGACTGCGGATTGGGTAGCAAATGAGCGAGAAACGATAGATAAGCCGACACACTTCCAAGAAAGAAAGGGGCAGTTTTAAATGGTTCTTTCTTTCGAAAAGAAGAAGTTATTGTATGAAGGTGCATTTATACCGGCCCATCCGCTTGCTTTGCACAATGACAAAAGTCTTGATGAGCAATCCCAGCGGCGTCTTACTCGCTATTACATTGAAGCCGGTGTTAACGGGTTGGCTGTTGGGGTTCATACAACACAATTCGAGATAAGGGATCCGGAAATTAATTTATATGAAAAAGTGTTGAGTCTGGCAATTGATGAAGTGGAAAATCTCAATGTAACTAATGAATTGTTAATGATAGCTGGGGTATGTGGTCCTACCGATCAAGCAGTCGAAGAAGCTAAAATGGCTAAACGGCTCGGATATGACATGGTACTAGTAAGCAATGGAGGATTGGGAAATTACACAGAGGAAGATTTACTTGAGCGGACTCGTAAAATTGCAACGGTCATCCCTGTGTTCGGATTCTATTTACAACCTGCTGTAGGCGGAAGACAGTTAAGTTTTGATTTTTGGAAAGCTTTTTCTGCCATCGATAATGTACTCGCGATAAAAATGGCACCGTTTGATCGGTATGAAACGCTTTCTGTTGCAAGAGCTGTTTGTGAATCAGGTCGACAAGATGAAATTGCGTTATACACCGGGAATGACGATAATATAGTCTTGGACTTATTTACAACATTTAAATTCAGGATAGATGGTAAATTGGTTGAAAAACAGATTGTCGGAGGATTATTAGGGCATTGGTCTGTCTGGACGGAAAATGCTGTTCAAATGTTCAAGAAGATCAAAGAAGCGAGAAATAAGGAAACAATAGAGCTGAAGTGGTTGAAAGTCGCTCAAAATGTGACAGATGCTAATGCCGCCTTTTTTGATTCGAAACATCAGTTTAAGGGAAGTATTGCAGGAATCAATGAAGTACTGAGACGGCAAGGGCTTCTGCAAGGAAATTGGTGTCTGGCAGATCACGAAGTGTTGAGTGAAGGGCAGAGCGAAGAGATTACACGCGTTGAAGAAGAATACCCGGAATTGAATGATGTGAAATTTGTTAAATCATTTTTAAACAATGTAAGTCATGTATAACGTATAGAAGACACATTCACCCGGATGTGTCTTTTAAACATAAGGATGGGATTGATTGGATGACAATTCAGATTAAAGTTGGTGTTGTAGGGCCATTGTGGATCCAGGAATCCCTTCAGAGATGCTTTGATCTTTTTCCGTCTCTAAGTCCAATTTTCAGACTGTCGGATTGTTTGTCGGACGCAAGTGAAATAACTAGGGAACTTTCTTCTCAGGTGGATTGTTTGCTGTATTCCGGGCGAGTGCCATACTTGGTTGCAAAAGAGAGTATCCCTGATCATCTTTCAGCTTTTTATATTCCGTTAAAAGGGGCGGGCCTATACCGTGCACTCTATCTTCTGAAAGGAAGAAAGGAAATGTCACATATTAGTTTTGACGGAATACAAATACCTTTTATTGATTCGGTCAAAAAATCTTTGTCGGAGAGCTTCACATATACCGTTTTCGAGGAACCGGTTCTGCCCAACAGTTTCGAGTGCATTGTTCATTTTCATAAAGAGGTACATAAAGTGAAGGAACATTGTGTTGCTGTGACTAGTTTGAAAATAGTACATGAACAGCTTAAAAAGGAAGGAATTACAAGTGAATGGCTCATTCCGACTGAAGAGGATATGATTGTGATTTTGGAAAGGTTGTTGTTGGCTACGACTCAACGTAAACATAAAGAAATGCAAATCGTCTTTGGGCGAATTTATATTGACGATACCTCGTTCATGAAAGATTTCAAGACCGAGAAGCAACTTCAAACGAGAAATCACAAAATATATAGTATGCTGTTTGATTTTGTCGAACAGTTTGATGGGTTCCTAACTTCTTTGCACGAGCATGAATATTTATTTGTAACAAATCGAGGGGCTTTTGAGAGGATTACGGAAGGATATAAGTCTTTGCCCATACTTGATGAGGCGAAAAAAGGATTGGATATAAGGTTGTCTATCGGAATAGGATTTGGAGAGACTGCATTTCAAGCGGGTGGGAATGCAAGAACAGCAGTTTTCCAAGCGAAAAACTTTGGAGGCAACTGCGGCTTCATAGTTCGCGAGGACCGGGAAGTGTTTGGTCCGCTTGAGCTTGATGCGCCTATTAAATATCCATTGTCCGTTACTGACCAAAAGTTGATAGAAAAAGCCGCGGATATCGGAACGAGTGCTGTGTATTTGGAAAAGACCCTCTCGATGTTGAAGAGGAAAAAGGACAATAAATTTTCGGCTCAGGAAGTCGCTGAAATATTGGGGATTACAAATCGAAGCGCCCATCGAATTTTGCAGTCTTGGTTGGATGGGAAAATCATCGAAGTCATCGGAACTGAAAAGATGACTACAAGAGGAAGACCAAGGCAAGTTTTTGCGATCAAAGAGTAGGAGGGATGTAGGTGCGGATTGGTATGATTGGTTTAGACACGTCACATAGTGAAATATTTACTAGCCTTTTGAATGATAGATCAGCAACTCATCATGTCCCGGGCGGATTGATTACACATGCCATGCCAATCTATTCAGAGGATCTTCCAATCAGTTTTGAACGGTATCCAAAATACCGGGATATTGTAGAAAGACGATATGACGTTATTATCGTTACTGAAGTTGATGTATTAATGGATAACGTGGATGCAGTAATTATCGGTACTGTGGACGGAAGAAATCATTTGCATTGGTTTAAGAAAGTCGTATCTTACAAGAAACCGGTGTTTATTGATAAACCGATTGCAATGAGTGATCGTGAGGTTGATCAGATCATTGAATTGGCAAAGCGATATAATACTCCAGTCATGAGCAGTTCTTCGTTACGTTTTGCAGACTCAGTCGAAAGGTTAAAGAATCTTGGTATGGAGAAGTTTGAAAGTGGTTATTTTTACGGTCCTTTACCTATGCAAAAAGCCATGCCTGGATACTTTTGGTACGGTGTTCATACGATCGAACTAATCGTTTCATTGCTTGGCGGTAATTTACAGGTCATGCATAGAGAAAAAACTGAGCGTTTCGAAACCCTGAGACTATTGCGTAACGGGACGGAAGAACTGTTAGTGAGAGGAGATTATAGTTGGCATGATCGATTTGGAGGCATTTTACATTTTGGTAATCGGACAGAGGCATTTCAGTTATGGAACGATGAAAGACCTTACTACGCAAATTTACTAGAGGAAATGATCGGCTTTTTTCAAACTGGGGAGACGAAGGTCCCTCTAGAGGAAACAGCAAAGATTATTAGGTTAATTGAGGAGATAAATGGTATGGGAGTGAGCTCGAATCAATGTAAGAATCGTTAAAGACGCCCTCTTTTTGGTGCCTGTGCAGCGGACTATTCAGTTTATTAACTACAATTGCATAAATGAAAAACACAAAGCCAATCGATTCAATATTTGATTGGCTTTTTTGTGTATTTATATGTATAGGAATGAATTGTCATAAATGCACCGTGCACAGGCACCGGTTCAATTCAGTTTATTCACTACAATTGTATATAAGTGCATTAAAAGACACCTACAACGAGCATATCAAACTTTCAACTGTATTTTCATGCTTTCAAGTGAATTGTCATAAATGTGTCTTGCACAGGCACCATTCTATGGGGTTCGTTACCTTGAACCTAAATAGTAAAATGAATGCCTATCTTTATACTTATTATCAAGGTATAATAGCCATGGTAAAAAAGTCGCTGTATAAAGTTGGGGGGTGCTTTGGATGTGAGACTGTTTTATTGAAATTTGCTGGAGGGGCAAAATGCATGATCAGTAAGCTACTACATTCGTAAAAGAGGGGCGGAATATGAAGAGATTGTTTCAATTTAAAAAGTTTTTTCGATTTAAAAGACCGATTCAATCTGAAAAGGTAACACAATCGAAAAAGCCGATTCGATCTAAAAAAGTATTTCAATTTAAAACAATAAGAGGAAAAATGATCTTTGGTTTCTCATTTGTTATTGCGATTTTCCTTTTATCCAGTATTTACAATATTTCAGGAACGAAAACGGTAAATGAACAGGTGAAAAATATTACGGAAACAGAATTGCCAGTTCTTATCGCTGAAGAGCAATTGATGGCGAATATGGCAACTCGAATGGGATTGCTCCGTGGATATCTATTGAGTGGGGATGCTGATTTCAAAAAGCAATTCGACGAATACACTGAAAAAAGTGAGGAATATTACCAGTTCGTCTTGGAGCAGGGGGCCAATCAGAAACTTGAGGTGCTGATAGCAAGGGAAAAGGATTGGGTAAAATATGTGAGGGGACAGGTTTTCGAGGTATATGATCGAGGTGAGAAGGAACAAGCAATTTCGAACCAAAATCATATTAGTTCAACAACTACGTCGGTTATGGCAGGCTATGAGGAATTGGCGAGCGAACGAGAAGCGTTAATTACCGAAACTGGCAAAGACATCATCGATAGTGGATCGAAAGCAGTGAACATATCTCTGTTTATTTCAGTAATAGGCGCTATTCTTTGTGTTGGCATTGCTTTTCTGACGGCAAGTGTCATTACGAAGCCGATCATTCGCATAATGAATCGCATGAAACAGATGGCGGAAGGCGATTTAAGTAGTGAACCGTTGAGTAGCACTACAAAAGATGAGGTTGGGCAGCTCGTTTTGGCAACGAATGAAATGAATCATAACATACGTCAATTACTTGAAGAAATTAACGGTGTTTCTGAATCATTGACTGGGCAAAGCGAGGAATTGACGCAATCGGCAAATGAAGTAAGTGCGGGATCACAGCAAATTGCCTCCACAATGCAAGAATTGGCAAGCGGTACGGAAGTACAAGCTAGGAATTCCGGAGATTTAGCTTCAGGCATGCGTTCTTTTGCTTCAACTGTAATAGAAGCTTCTACAAATGGAGAAAAGATTGGTCATGCTTCTGCGACCGTTTTGGAGATGGCGGGCAAAGGAAATCAATTGATGGTCATGTCGAACAACCAAATGACCAAGATCGACCATCTCGTTTTAGAGGCCGTGGGGAAAGTGCAAGGGCTGGATGAACAGTCTCAAGAAATCTCGAAATTAGTGTCCGTGATACAGGATATCGCGAGTCAAACTAACTTGTTGGCGTTAAATGCAGCAATCGAGGCAGCAAGGGCTGGAGAACAAGGAAAAGGTTTCGCAGTCGTTGCTAACGAAGTTAAAAAGCTTGCTGAACAAGTTTCGTCATCCATACTGGACATCACAGGAATAGTGGAAGGGATTAAAACAGAATCCGGCATCGTTTCGGCTTCATTGCGAGATGTTGCCAAGGAAGTCGATCAAGGGTCTGAGCAGATCCAGTCTACGCAAGAAACCTTCAGTCAAATTAATGCTGCGATCACAGAAATGGCAGGAGATATCAATAGCGTATCAGATAAGTTGAGCCATATTGCATCGAACAGTAAAGAGATGAATGAATCGATTACCGAGATGGCTGCTATTTCAGAGGAATCAGCTGCAGGGGTTGAACAGACATCGGCATCTTCACAACAAATTAGCAGTTCGATGGAAGAGGTCACGGCAAGTTCTGTGGCATTGGCCAACTTAGCCGAAAACCTGAATGGATTGATACGGAAGTTTAAGATATAAGAGTGTCTGACATCGTTTTATATTGACCGAGAGGCAACGTTTGGTTTCACAACTCCCATATAACTGCTGCTTGTTGTTTTTGTGTAAAACTTTAGTATAATCAACCTAAAGAACAATGTTCTGTACTACGGAACAGTGGGAGGGTTTGAATGAAAAATGAAGTTGTCACGGTCCAATCGGTAGATCGTGCATTGATCATACTAGAGATTTTAAAAGAGGAGCCAAAGGGTTTAGGAGTTACTGAGTTAGCTGCTGAATTAAATGTCTCTAAAAGCACAATCCACCGGTTATTAATGTCGCTATTGAAGAAAGGGTTTGTTCAACAAGATTCGGAGAACCAAAAATATCGGTTAGGTCTGAAATTGATCGAGTTCGGTCAAACGGTATCCGATCATATCGACTTACGCGATGTAGCGTCAAGCCATCTTCGACAATTGGCTGAAAAGACGGGAGAAACGGCCCATTTAGTCATTCGAGAAAAAAGTGAGATCGTCTATATCGATAAAATTGAAAGCTCTGCTACAATCCGCATGTTCTCCAATATTGGAAAACGTGCCCCGATGCATTGCACAGGGGTCGGTAAAGCGATTCTTGCATATTTACCGGAACAAGACATTCTTGAAATTGTTGAGGATAAAGGTTTGGTAGGTTTCACCCATAAGACGATCGTTGATATTGAGACCCTATTGCCTCATCTGGAAGAAATCCGAAACAGAGGGTATTCGATTGATGATGAAGAACATGAATTGGGCATTAAATGTGCGGCTGCTCCCATCTTGAACGCAAAGGGTGAGGTTGTTGCAGGTATCAGTGTTGCAGGCCCGATTATGAGAGTAACTGAAGAGAAGCTAAGCGCTATGGCTGCAGAAGTTTTACATACTTCCCTGGAAATTTCTAAAATGTTGGGCGGAAAGGCTCTCTAAGTGTAAATCTTGAATTGACTTTGTTTTTGTTTTCGCCTTATAATTAAGACATGCATTGTAATGGAACGTCGTTCCTTATTAAGGAACGACTAAAAAATGCACTATTAATGAAACGGCGTTCCTCATTAAGGAACGAGAGGGGTGAAAATTTGAAATCGGTCATAGACAGGATTTCCGAAGAAAAGATTGTTTCCATTATTCGTGCAGAATCTACGGAGAACTTACTTTCTACCGTCAACAGCTTATACAAAGGCGGAATTCGCATGGTTGAAGTGACGATGAATACGCCTGGAGCGTTGAAAGGTATAGAGGAGTTGAAAGCGCTTTACCCCGATTTGATAATTGGGGCGGGTACCGTATTGGATTCCGAAACGGCAGTTCTCTCAATTATGGCAGGAGCAAGCTTTTTGCTAGCACCTACGTTGAACCGAAAGACAATCGAAGCAGCTAATCGATATGATGTGCCTTTAATTCCTGGGGTTTTCACTCCGACTGAGGCATTAACTGCCTATGAATATGGAGCTAAAATGGTTAAAATATTTCCGATTCGTAAACTTGGTCCCGCATTTCTGACAGACCTTAAAGGTCCATTGCCTTTCATTCAAACCATGGCTGTTGGCGGCATCTCGCTGGAGAATGCGAAGGATTATTTGGAAGCTGGCGCTACATCGCTCGGTGTAGGAAGCTCGTTAGTCGATGACGAAGTGGTTAAAAAGGGAAATTTTGAAGAAATTGAACGGCGTGCATTCCACTTTGTTGAAATTGCCACTAATGCGCGTACATCCAGATGAAAAACAGAAATGCGGTGATAGAGTGTTTGCCATACTTATTGACTCTGGTACGACCAATTCAAGAATCAGATTGATCGACAAGGGAACAAATCAAATTAAAGATATCGAGAAAGTGCGGATAGGCGTCAGGAATACTGCGATTGATGGCCATAATGACGAGCTGAAAAGTCATCTGCACACCGGATTAGGATATTTGCTAAAACGAAATCATCTCGAAGCTTCAGATATAGAATATATAGTCGCTTCCGGTATGATAACGTCAAATTTGGGGCTTTACGAAATACCTCATATTTTAGCCCCCGTGGCAGTAGAGGATTTTGTAAGAAACTCCAAGGTTGTTGCATTGAAAGAGTTTTACGACATACCTTGTATTTTTGTTCCAGGAATGAGAAATGGCGTAACGGATGATCATCCAGTTGAAATGATCAATCAATTTGATGTTATGCGCGGGGAAGAAGTGGAATCCATCGGCTTAATGAAACAATTGGATTTGCATGGCAAAGGGATTTTAGTCTTGCCAGGATCCCATACAAAATTTGTCATTGTTGATCGGGATCAGTCACTATCTTCTTGCCTATCCACTTTAGGTGGAGAGACACTTATGGCCATGCAGAAAGAAACGATACTTTCTGATTCCATCAGTCCGAAATTAGTTCAGTCAGTTGATAAAGATATGCTTATCAAAGGGTTTGAAGCTGCCAAAAAGTATGGACTGACAAGAAGCTTCTATCACATTCGATTGCTACAGCTGTTTGCAGATCTGACGGATAATGAAAGGGCTAACTACTTTGTCGGTTCAGTCATCTATGATGATATCCAAGCGCTTCTGGGCAGTGTTGAAGGAATTGGGGATGTTGAATGGATTGTAGTTGGTGGAACCAATCCATTGAGACAATCTTTTGCATATCTGTTGAATCAAATGAGCACGAAATGGTCAGTGATAGAGGCTGATGACTTGCAAGTTGAATACTCGCTCGTGATTGGCGCGCAAGAAATTGCCAAGAAAATGTTCAAAAACTAGTAGGGAACTACAAAGATCATTAGAATTCAAGGAGGAACTATGATGAAAAAGTATATGAAATATAGCGCATTTGCAATCGTTGCTGTTTTGCTTTTAGCAATTGCAGGATGTGGAAAAGACAACTCTGACGGTGCAGGTGGGAAAGATGAATTCCCTAAAAAAGCGATTACACTGATTTCACCTACTTCAGCTGGCGGCGGAACGGATGCAGCTGCTAGAGCGTTAGCTGCAGATGTTGAAAAGCATTTGGGGCAACCAGTCGGTGTTGTAAATAAACCGGGCGGAAGCGGGTCAGTTGGTATGACTGAAGGCGCGAATGCGAATCCGGATGGTTACACAGCTACAATGGTTATTGCGGAGTTGACAATGTTGGAGCATATGGGCGTTTCTTCACTAAATCAAGATCAAATGAAAGCGGTAGCGATGATCAACTTGGATCCTGCTGCATTAACAGTTCCTGCTGATGCACCTTATGATACGTTGGATGGCTTCATCGCTTACGCAAAAGCACATCCAGGCGAATTGAACGTCGGTAATGCTGGTTCAGGATCTATTTGGCACGTGGCAGCTGAAAGCTTGGCGAAAAATGCAGGTATCGAATTGAACCATGTTCCATTTGAAGGGGCAGCACCAGCTGTAACAGCTTTAGTTGGTGGTCATGTTGACGCAGTTACAGTGAGTCCTGCAGAAGTGAAAACACATTTGGATGCAGGGACTCTGAAGACACTTGCAGTTATGTCTGACAAACGATCTGACATCATTCCGGATGTTCCAACGTTTACAGAAGCGGGACTTGAAAGTGAAACAATTGCAACATGGAGAGGAATTACGGTACCTAAAGATACACCGGATGAAATTGTAGCAATTTTAGAAGATGCTTTCCTCAAAGCGGCTAAAGAAGAGAACTTCCAGAAATTCATGAGCAGCAACGGTCTTGGCATTGAGTTGAAAAGTTCCAAAGAGTTTACTTCCTTTATGGATGAAAACTACAATTACTATAAAGAAATGTTCGCAGAATTAGGCTTAAGCGGCAAATAAAGATCGAAAATAAAGATTGGGATTTCCCAATCTTTATTTTTTCAACATCGTTAAAATGAAAAAGGGGTGTAACCGATGAAAGTTCCGCATATTACGAGTGGAATCGTTTCAATTTTCATAGGCGGGTTCTTTTACTTTTTGACAATGGACTTTCCGAAACTGAACAATACTGAAACTGGTCCGGCATTTTTACCGAGAATTTATTGCGGACTGTTAGTAGTATTCGGATTGATTCTCTTTATCCAGGGGATTCTTGACAAAAATAAGGAAGTTAAAAAGGAGAAAACATTCTTGTTCGCTTTACTGTCGATGGGAATTGTTTGTCTCTATATTGTCGTGATGCCGTATGTCGGTTTTTACATATCCACTGCGTTGACGCTAGTAGCGCTTTTGCTGTTTTCTAAAATACGCAGTATCCTGACTTTGGTCAGTGTTCCTGTAGGCGCTTTACTTTTTGTCTACGTAGTTTTCGAGTTGCTGTTAAAAGTTCAAATTCCAAGTGGTTCATTATTCTTATAGTCGGGAGGGGACAGAGATGAATTTATTACTAGAAGGGCTAGTTAATGTATTTCAGTGGGAAGTACTGTTATTCCTAACTTTCGGGACCATATTGGGAATCATCATCGGCTCTCTGCCCGGCTTGACGTCAACAATGGGAGTGGCTCTCATGTTGCCGTTAACGTTTGGAATGGAACCTGTGCCAGGAATCTTATTGCTGATCGGCGTCTATTTCGGATCGGTGTACGGGGGATCTTTGACCGCAATATTGATCAATACACCAGGAACCCCCGCTTCTGCTGCTACTGTGATGGATGGCTATCCGCTGACCCAGAAAGGGCAGGCGCATAAAGCGTTGACCATTTCCACTTTGTCGTGTGCTATCGGCGGAATAATAAGTGTTCTTGTATTAATTTTAGTTGCACCTCAATTAGCTAGTTTTGCATTGAAGTTCAGCGCGCCGGAATCCTTTGCTTTGGCATTGTTCGGGCTATCAATCGTGTCAAGTATCGCTGGAAAGTCAATCGTCAAAGGCTTGATGGCCGGTACATTAGGGCTGTTAATTGCGACAATCGGGTTGGATCCGATTGGAGGCTTTCCCCGATTCACCTTTGGGATGCCTGAAATGACGACTGGCATCGGTTTTATTCCGATCATGATCGGTCTCTTTGCGCTTTCGGAGGCTTTTAAATCAATGGAAGATATCTTCGTTGAAAAGAGGGTCAACGTTGTTATTGAAAAAGTGAAGCTGAAGTGGGTAGAGTTTAAAGGATTGATTGGCACAATTCTTCGTTCTGCAGGAATTGGGACGTTCACAGGAATGATTCCGGGTGCAGGTGCAGATATTGCTGCTTTCGTCGCCTATAATGAAGCAAAACGCTTTGCGAAAAATAAAGATGAATTTGGCAAAGGGGACATGCGTGGAGTTGCAGCGCCAGAAGCCGCGGGGAACAGTGTGACAGGCGGTGCGATGATTCCACTTTTAACATTGGGCATCCCGGGCGATGCTGTAACGGCTGTCCTGCTTGGAGCTTTAATGGTTCAAGGTCTTCAACCGGGACCGATGCTATTTGAATCCAATGGTCCTATCGTCTACACATTATTTGTCGGAATGCTCTTGGCAAACGTGTTGTTATTGGTTTTCGGGCTATTGGGAATCCGTTTCTTTACAAAGGTCCTGCTTATCCCTAAAACGATTTTGACGCCGCTTATCATAATGCTTTGTGTTGTTGGTGCTTATTCTCTGGGAAATAATTATTTCGATGTAGTTGTCATGTTTATTGCAGGGGTAGTCGGATATTTCTTTAAAAAGTTTGAAATTCCAGCCTCGCCTGTCATTTTAGGGCTGATTTTAGGACCGATGATGGAAAGTAATCTAAGAAGAGCGTTAGTGATGTCTCAAGGTGATTTAAGCATCTTCTATACGAGGCCGATTACTGTCGTCTTGTTATCAATCGCGGTCATCACTTTGTTCACACCACTGTTCACGAAAAAAATCATGAAGAATTCTTAAGGGGGCAGCATGATGAAAATTACTGGCTATGAATTATTCCTGGTACCTCCAAGATGGCTGTTCTTGAAAATAGAAACCGACGAAGGAATCGTTGGTTGGGGGGAGCCCGTCGTAGAGGGCAGGGCACATACAGTAAAAGCTTGTGTTGAAGAATTGATGGAATACATGATTGGCAAGGATCCAATGAGGATCGAGGATCATTGGAATATGCTTTATCGATCCGGTTTCTATAGGGGTGGGCCTATTTTAATGAGTGCGATTTCCGGAATCGACCAGGCGTTATGGGATATTAAAGGAAAGTATTTTAATACTCCAATCTATCAACTGATGGGAGGCGCATGCCGCGATTCTATCAAAGTCTATTCGTGGATTGGCGGCGATCGACCGACAGATGTTGGTGCGGCTGCCAAATCAGTCGTCGACGCCGGATTTACTGCCGTGAAGATGAACGGAACGGAAGAGCTTCAATACATTGATACGTTTGAAAAGATTGACCAGACACTTGAAAGAGTCGCAGCGGTGCGGGAATCGGTAGGGGAGTATGTCGGAATTGGCATTGATTTTCATGGGCGTGTACATAAACCGATGGCGAAAGTTTTGGCGAAGGAATTGGAGCAGTTTAGACCGATGTTCATAGAAGAACCGGTATTATCCGAAAATGCAGAGGCGTTTAGAGAAATTTCCAATCATACGTCCATCCCGATCGCGACGGGTGAAAGGATGTTCTCTCGCTGGGATTTTAAAAACATCCTTCAAGACGGTTATGTGGACATTGTCCAACCGGATCTGTCCCATGCCGGCGGGATAACAGAAGTGAAGAAAATAGCGAGCATGGCGGAAGCGTACGATGTTGCATTAGCTCCTCACTGTCCACTAGGTCCAATCGCACTCGCCGCTTGTTTGCAAGTGGATGCCACTTCACATAACGCATTTATCCAAGAGCAAAGCTTAGGAATCCACTACAATCAAGGCAGCGATCTATTAGACTATATTACAGACAAATCCGTATTTGACTATAAAGATGGCTACGTCGCCATTCCGCACGGACCTGGTCTCGGAATTGAGATTGATGAAGATTATGTCAGAGAGAAAGCGAAGGAAGGACATAATTGGAAGAATCCTGTTTGGAGACATAAGGATGGCAGTATTGCTGAATGGTAACTGGTAAACTTGAGGGGGATGTATATGAAACCAAAAGTATTTATAGCGAAGCCGATTCCGCAAGAGGTTGAAGACTTCATAGCCGAGCATTGCGACTATAAAATCTGGAAGGGGAACGGACCGATTCCGGAGAGTGAATTGTGGAAGGAAATAGCGGATGTGGAAGGGATCATGACACCGAAAGGCATGATAACAGAAGACTTTCTAGGTCATGCTCCTAAGTTAAAAGTGGTCAGCAATATTGCCGTTGGTTACGATGGCTTTGATATTGAGGCGATGAAGGCAAGAAACGTTATTGGTACGCATACGCCGTACGTACTTGACGATTCTGTTGCAGATCTGGTATTTGGGCTGATCCTTGCTACATCCAGAAGAATTGTGGAGTTTAATCAGTATGTAAAAGAAGGTAAGTGGAATCATCATTTAGACAGCCAGGAGTTTTTCGGAAAAGATGTCCATCATGCCACTTTGGGCATTATCGGATTGGGGCGTATCGGTGAAAAAGTGGTAAGAAGAGCGAAGTTGGGTTTTGGGATGAATGTTCTTTATCACAACAGATCACGGAAGTTGGAATTGGAAGAGGAGTATGGCGTTCTGTACCGTGATATGAACGCTTTATTGGAAGAATCCGATTTCGTTGTGGTGATGTTGCCTTTAACGGAGGCGACTTACCATGCAATCGGCCAAGAACAGTTCAAGTCCATGAAACGCGATGCCGTTTTCATCAATTGCTCAAGAGGGCAAGTGGTGGATGAAGTCGCTTTGATTGCTGCTTTGGAAAACAAGGAAATTCTTGCTGCGGGTCTAGATGTATTTGAAATCGAGCCTGTACTAAACAATAACCCACTGTTGAAAATGGATAATGTCATTACACTGCCACATATCGGTTCTTGTACAGAGGATACTCGGTTCGATATGGCTATGAAGGCTGCGGAGAATTTAGTGGCCGGCGTCACAGGTCAGACACCACCGAATATCGTAAAAGAACTGCAGTAGAATTATTATTTTTATACAAAAGAATAGAGAATGATTAGACGATGTTCCGCACGGTGGGAGATCGTCTTTTCGGTTAAGGAGGATGGATGGACATGAAATACGGATGCCACGGATCGACATGGGAGCTTGACTATGATAAAGAAACCGATAACTTAGTGGGGATTATGGATGTCGTTCAAAATAGTGGATTCCAAGGTATCGATGTTCAAGTTTCGTTATTAGGGAGATTTAAACAAGCCCCCGAGCGGCTAAAAGAGGAACTGGATAACAGAGGTCTCGAACTTGCAGCCTTGACAATCCCATTTAGTTGGAGCGGTCAACAAGAAACAGAAGAGGAAATTGCATTATCAAGACACTATATCGACTACTTGAAACACTTCCCGGACGCTATTATGAACGTAGCACCCCGCGTTGGAAATAACCGCAATCATTTAGTACAGAGGCAAAAAGAAATCATTACTTGCGCAAATGCATTAGGGAAAAGGGCGAGCGATCATGGCATCATCTGCTCTTTCCATCCAAGTTCCCCTCCGACGTCCTTCTTCAGGACAGAGGAAGATTACGAAGTCCTGTTTGCCGGATTGGCTACAGAATACATCGGCTATACACCAGATGCAGGCCACATTGCCTATGGAGGCATGGATGTAATGAAAATATTCAAGAAGTACATGCACGCAATCAGGCACGTACATATTAAAGATGCCGTAGCTACGCCTGAATGGAGAAAGATGGGGACAGGTGAAGTGGATTTCCCTGGAATTGTAAAGGAACTAGTGAAAGCAGGTTATACCGGCTGGATCATGTTCGAAGAGGAAACGGAAGAATCTATCAAGAATCCAACGCAGGCTATTATGGATATTAGTGATTATGTACACAGGCAGATCGGATTCCTAAAATGAAGTACACCCAGTCGCAACAAGACCTAAAGCCCTCGTCCACTGAAAGATGAGGGCTGATGTTTATATACAAATAGTGTTTGTTTATAAACTTAAATGTGTCTTGCACAGGCATCCATTCTACTTCACATTCACTTCAATCGGCTCTCCGACAATATTCCATTCCGTTCCAAGCATTGTGAATGTGTGTTTCACAAACACTTGGGCTGTTCCCGGTGAAACAGCTTCGATCGTGTTGCCATTTAGCCTGACGACACCATTGTTTTCCGCAACGAAAAGTTCTGAGGCGATATTTTCCTTTTTCGCTGTACGGTAATTGACAAAGGCTTTGGCTTGTACAGTGGATGTTTTTCCTGGCTTCAGATTGATTTTCTTGATGGGTGTTTCGAGCCTGATCGGTGCATCTGTCAGCCATTGCATATAGTCGGTGATCGGGCCGACGAGTCCTTGTGCGAGTTTATCGCGGAAAGGCTCTTCATCGCGGAATGTCCAGTGCATTGTCAGCATGCCGCGTTGGCGCATATATGTGATGAATTCCTCGTATGTGCTGCCGTAGCTTGCATTCAATGTGACATTATGAGATGTTCCATAATCCATCATCTTTTGGGCGTTTTTAATCTTTGCGTCTGTTGTTCCTGGCACTGATGCGGAATACAAATAGCCAGCAGGGATTTCCGGTTTTAATTCAACCGAATCAATCATACTGCCTAAGTCGAAGCTTTGCATGACAACTTGGTCTACCATTTCTTCATCTTCAATTTCTTTGATCACCTGTTGTTCAATGCCGACGCCTTTTAATTCAACGAGAAGGATGACGTCTTTTCCTTTGAATTCTTTAAGAAATTCTTTGAACGTCGGCACTTGCTCGCCCGTGAATTCATCACTGAACTTGATGCCTGCATCAAGCTGACGGATTTCTTCGAATGTCAGATCACTGACTGCGCCTGTCCCGTTGGTTGTCCGGTTTACCGTCGTATCATGCATGATGATAAGGTGACCGTCTTTCGTCAATTGTAAATCCGTTTCGATTTGGTCCGCGCCAAGCTCGTATGCTAGTCGGTATCCTGCCATTGTGTTTTCAGGGGCGAGCGAAGGTACTCCACGGTGAGCGGCGACGATTGGTCGTTTAACGATTGTATTTGCAGGGTACTTTCCGAGCGCCTCTATGGAAGCAACAGGATTCGTCGTAATGATGCCATCTGCTCCAGTATGGATGAGTGCATGCGCCCCGTTTTCATCTATGGCACCGAATCCCCATACGGCCACCATTCTTGTATGCAAGAAGTGGACTTTTTCAGCATCAATTAGTTTTTCAGGAATCAAAGCAACTTTTGCATTGCTTGAGTGGACTGTTTGGGCTAACTCGTTCAGGTCATGCTTGTTGAATGAATTCTTTGTGTAAACGATTCCCCCTCTAGCTGTCGGCATGAGGTTAGTGATTGTTTTTACGATTTCCGGATGAGAGGAGACAATATGTACATCGACCGTCTGTGCTGCATCCAAGATATCTATGATTGCTTCTTCAATGCCTTTGGTTTCAATTTGCAAGATTGGAATATGCTTGTTTTTGACATTGGCGAGCGCATCATGTAATGGCAAGCCGTTCGTCGTTAACTCACCTGCGCTATTTTGTTCAACTTTTAGTAGGACAGATGCCGTATTTGAAGATTCGGCAGCAGACAGGTTTTGCCCGATAAGTGTAGGAGCGTTTACAATAGTTGTTTGCGGTTCTTCTGGAAGGAACACACCTGCATTTTCAACTGGTGGCAATTCCTGCTCGAGAGTTGAGACTTTTACATTATCGTATAGGACAGTGGCTCCGTTCGCTTGGAAACCGATGTCGCCGTTCAGTAAACTGGATGCTTGGTCTGTATTGATGACAAGCTTGTTGTTGATGAACTGCTGGACGCGATTATTACTTGCTATGATTTTAATGCGGTAAGGCTTGTTGTACTCGAACTTTTCCGTGAAGAATGTCGCTTCTGGTACGACCCATTTGTTTTGAGCATTCCGTTCTGCAAATTCCGCCCCATTCAATGCTGTCGTTCCTCTACGAATTGCGAATTGATAGTACGGGTAATCAGCTGATTGCACACGGAACATCATCGATGCCCATCGAGTATCTTCGACTGCGGAAACGAAAGTCATATCTGCCTCGAAAACGATGTTTCCGTTCTTATCAGGGAGTGGCACAAGCACTCTCGCCGGTAAAGCGGACGAGGGCGAGGTTAACTTCAGTGCTCCATCCTCGATTGATGCTTCTCCTTGAATGACTTTCCATCCCTCTGGCATCACGCCTTCCAATTGCTCAAAATCTTCTTCGACAAGCACTGTCTGTTCCGCACTCGCCACATTGCATGTGCCGACCAAATAGCTTATGCCTGCCGTTATTGCGACAACGCCAATGATGACCCACTTTGTAAATCTGTTTTTACCGTATATCATCCCAATTCCCCCTTTCGAATTAGACCGCCACTCTAGCAATCTAGAAAGCAATCGGTTAGAAGTATACATGTTTTTAAAATTATTTGAAGGTTATAATATTGGAAAGGAGTAAAAACAATTCTTTTCTACCTGAATCACAACAATATCCATTTCCTATGAACTAATTTGCCTACTAGGGTGACAGTCTCAGAGGTAATAGAAAAGAAGAAAATGAATGAACGATGCAAATAGTAGGTTGAAAAACAAAATAATCTATTGCAATTATACGAATCTACTGTATACTATGGATAGTTAAATATAGGCAGAGACGATGAGATGAAAGCCTAAAATGTAAGCCCTTTCTTGAAAAAGGGGTTCATTTGGCGTTCTTCTCTTTTTTCTTGCCTAAAAAAATATTAGGGGGATTTTCATGAAAAGATTTGGTGGAATAGCTGCTAGTATCTTATTGGCAACAGGATTGTTGGCCGGTTGTGCAGGGGGAGCATCAGAAGGCGGAAGTGGAAAAGGGGACAGGATTACTCTTTATTCACCGGAAACACCTGATTTCACGAAGGAATTGGCTCAGAAATATGAGGAATTGTACGATGAGAAAGTCGACGTACAATACGCGGGAACGAATATCCTTGTCAATCGGATGATGGCTGAGAAGGACAACCCTCAAGCGGATGTTTGGTATGGCGGAGGAGGCATTCTGCCGTTTGAAGCTGCAGTAGATCGTGGAATCCTAGCTTCTTACATACCGGATTTTGCGGCGGACTGGGATGTTGTAGAGAACGGTATTAAATTGAAGCATGAAGATGGTAAATATGTCGGCGTTGAACTATTCGTATTAGGTTTCTCTTATAACACGGATTTGGTTACTGAAGAGGAAGCTCCTAAGACGTGGGCAGACTTGCTTGATCCGAAATGGGAAGGGAAGATCCAGTTCCCGAATCCTGCAGCGTCCGGTACAGCCACTCTAATGGTTATGGATCAGATGATGCAGCAAGGTGAAGAGGAAGCTTGGGAGTATTTTGAGAAGCTCGTGAAGCAAGCGAACTCGATTCCTGACTCAGGCTCTGCGCCTACAAAAGCGGTAGCGATGGGTGAAGCGCATATCGGCATCGGATTCGACTTCATGGCATATGAGCAAAAAGCGAAAGGTGAAACTGTAGACTTCGTCGTACCTGATAAGACACCGGTGCTCGTCAACCCTGCAACATTGATTGAAGGTGGCCCGAATGCTGAAGGCGGTAAGAAGTTCATCGATTTCCTTTTGTCCGAGGAAGCTCAACAAATCATGGCAGATTGGTACCATATTCCAATCAATCCGAAAGTAGAGTCGAAAACTCCATTGACGCTTGAAAAGGTAAAAGAACACGCGGTGGATTTAGATATCGATTGGGTGAATGAAAACTACGATCGCGTTCGTAACGAATGGAAAGACAAATTTCAATAAGTAAGGGTGATATGTATGGGGTCAGTAAAAATTGAAAATATGACAAAGACGTTTGGGGACTTTACTGCTCTTCACGACATTAACCTTGATATCGAGGAGGGCGAATTTTTCGCTCTTCTCGGTCCTTCGGGATGTGGGAAAACGACAACGATGCGGTGTATCGCAGGATTTGAAAATCCTTCGTCGGGATCCATTTACATAGGGAATCGTGAAGTGGAAAAGATTCCGGCAAATCGTCGGAATTGCGGTATGGTCTTTCAAAGCTATGCACTGTTTCCACATATGAATGTGTTTGAAAACGTTGCTTACAGTTTGAATATCAAGGAACTCAATGCGAGCAATCCGATTAAACAAATGGGGATATACACACGTCTGTTGACGAGGCGTTTTGGAAAGTATCCGGTCGAACTGAAAAACAAAGTGATGGAAATATTAAAGTATGTTGAATTGGAAAATCATGCGGATCGTCTGACGAGCGAGTTATCGGGCGGCCAGCAGCAAAGGGTAGCCTTGGCAAGGGCTTTAGTCATGGAGCCCGCTGTACTTCTCATGGATGAGCCGTTATCCAACTTGGATCAGAAATTGCGTCACTCTATGAGGAACACGATTCGATCGATCCAACAGGATTTAGGCATCACAACGATTTTCGTCACGCACGATCAAGAAGAGGCGATGAGTATGGCGGACCGGGTTGCGGTTATGGATAAAGGCCATATTGTTCAAATCGGCACGCCGACAGATCTATACAGTAATCCTTCTACGCCATTCATCGCGAATTTCGTAGGTACTTCAAATATTTTGAAAGGTACTGTCGAAGGAGAAGAGAGTGGATTCACTATCGTCAAAGGAGAAGGGTTTTTACTCCGTTCTTCAAATAAAGCGAAGAAACAAGAAGTCGATGTCATCATCCGCCCGGAGCACGTGAAAGTGGAAGCCGCGGACAGTGTGATTGATCATGCACATACGAATGTAATTGAAGGAACTGTCATCATGTCTACGTATTTAGGATCGATTGTCCGATACGATGTTCAAGTCGGTTCTTATCAATTAATTGTCGATACAACTTATTCCTCAGGCGCTAATATTTTTGAGGAAGGGAAGAAAGTCAAGTTAACTGTAGATCACGAGAGGGTGCTGTTAATATGAACCGCATTAAAAACAGCTTCAGTGGTTTGACGGTCGTAAAAGTCCTCATTTATGCATTCTTCGGTCTGTTCATGTTGCTTCCGCTTTTTTCTGTTTTCGTTGTTAGTTTTACCGGTGAACCGACCAATCTACTAGGCTCCTTGACAGATCCAGCGATTTTTAATTCAACACTAGAAAAGTTCAAGAACATTTCAATGGATAATTATAAAAGGATTTTCTCGGGGGCTGGCTACTTTTATGCTTTGAAAAACAGCCTTGTGTTGGCGTTTACGGTTACAATCATCATCATCCTTATTTGTATTCCCCTTGCATATGGGATTGCAAGGACGAAAATGCCGTTCAAAAAGACGATATCTGCACTATGCATGATTCCATTGATCGTACCGACTTTCATTTCTGCATATGCGTTTATCATCATGTTCGGCCGGGCCGGATGGGTGACACAAATCTATAACGCGCTAGGCGGGGAAGGCATGCTATTGAACCCCTATTCGATGGCGGGGGTCGTTGCCGTGCAAGTATTCTTCTTTTTCCCTTATGCATTATGGCCGTTAGTGGCAGCGTTCAAAGTGAGTGATATCAGTTTGGAAGAGGCCTCTCAGAATCTGGGGGCGAAAAACTGGTTCACCTTTATCTTTGTGACGTTCCCGCTTGCATTGCCAGGCGTCATATCGAGTGCATTGCTCATCTTTACGGTAAGCTTCTCGGATTTCGGAAGCCCGATCGTTCTTGCACCAAAAGAATTGAATTTGCTTGTAGTTGAAGCGTATCGAGAAATATCAGGTTTCTTCAACTGGGGCGGGGCGGCAATTCTTACTGTTGTAATGGTCATAGTGGCTGCATTCTTTTTCTATCTCCAGCACTTGTTTACGAAAGGGAAAAACTATGGCTCCGTTTCCGGAAAGCCAAAGCAGCAGAAATTGATTGAAAATAAATTATTGACGCGTGTCCTATCTGGCTATTCCCTTATTGTCGTCTTAATTCCGGTGTTGGCGATGCTTTCTGTAGCACTTCAATCCGTTGCAACAACATGGGGGAAAGACTTATTGCCGAGCGGCTATACATTGAACCACTATAAAACAATCTTTTCAACGTCCATGGGTAATATTCAAAACAGTATTATGCTCGCAACGGGCGCATTGGTGTTAAGTGTTATTGTCGCAACGTTCGTATCGTATTTTGTTGTCCGACAGAATTCCGCGAAATTGGATTTCGTCGCTTCTATTCCATTAGTCGTCCCGGGCATCGCTTTCGGGATTGCGTTAATCCAAACTTTCAATACGGCACCTCTACAATTGACAGGGACTGCTGTGCTACTGATCATCGCTTATACAATTCGACGACTTCCTTATATGGTCCGCTCGACAATGGGATCGATGCGGGCAATCAAACAGGATATTGAAGAAGCAGCAGTGAATCTCGGGGCTACCCCTTTGACTGCGGCAATAACCATTGTAGGACCGTTAATGCTGCCGGGAATTGCAGCGGGATCCGTTCTCGTATTCATTACGGTCATTAAAGAGGCGAGTGTTTCGATCTTGCTTGCACCGCCTGAATGGGCGCCGATGAGTTTGGCGATCTTCCAAAACATTCTTCGGGCAGAGTACTATTCAGCAGCAGCGATGTCTGTCGTTCTCGTCGCTTTGGTGCTGATCTTACAAGGTATTGCCAATCTGATTGGGAAAAAACAACGGCTTTAATTTAAAGAGCGAAGAGAAAGTTCAGAACAACTTATGTTTTGGCATAATTGACTTGGGGTGAGGGTGTTGAAAGGTTTTATCTTTGACTTGGATGGAACGATATATCTTGACGATCATATTATCGATGGAGCCTCGGAAGCGATAAAAACGCTGAAAGAGCGTGGGGATAAAGTGGTTTTCCTGACGAATAAATCAATTGCGAATCGTAAAGAGTATGTTGAGAAATTGAATCTTATGGGGATTAACGTCGAGCTTAGCGAAGTCATTAATTCCAATTACATTACTGCACATTATTTAAAAACAGTTATGGACGAGAACGATTCCGTCTACGTAATCGGCGAAGGCCCTTTATTCGAAGAACTGGCGAATGAAAATATAAAGCTGGCGGATAATCCCGCCAGCGCCACTCATGTTGTATTGGGATGGGATCGGCAATTCACGTATGACAAATTGAATAATGCCTTCCAAGCATGGCGAAATGGGGCCGAAATTCTGGCGACCAACCCTGACCGGACTTGTCCGGTCAAGGATGGTGAAATCCCGGATTGCGGCGCTATGATTGGTGCCCTTGAAGGAGCTACTGGTGAACAAGTGAAAATGATTACTGGAAAACCTTCATCCTTAATGGCTGAATACGTCTTGGGCAATGTGTTAGGTATGAAGGCGGATCAATGTTATATGGTAGGTGATCGTTTGGAAACGGATATTAAAATGGCAAACGATGCTGGAATCCATTCAGTCCTTGTCCTGTCAGGCATTACGACTGAAGGAATGTTGGAAAGTGCTGCACATCAACCCGACTTTGTCTTGGAGAGCGTAAAAGATATCGCTTCCTTATAAATCAAAGTTCCACATGTCGGGGTTGCCTGAAGAGACGGCCAATGCGCCCGCTTCAAGGGCAGCATGGACTTCTGAAATATCGGTGATGAGCCCTCCGGCAATGATTGGGAAGTCAAGCTCCCGCGATAACTGATCAATTATTTTCGGCATGATGCCAGGCAGGATTTCCACTGCATCCGGCTTGCACGATTTAACCATTTCGATTCCTTTATTAATAGCGCCCCAATCCAGCAGGAAAATCCGCTGAATCGTTTTTAAGCCAACTTCATTGGCCATTTTCACAATATGGCTTTTCGTTGTGATGATACCTGTCGGATTCCAGTATTCTGCGACATAGTTAAGCGCATTTTTGGAATTGGAAAGCCCGTCAATAAAGTCGAGATGGAGAAATACATGCTTGTCCGCAGCGCGAAGCTGTTGAATATAATCAGCGATTGTCATCAGATTACCAGTCAAGAGAAAAACGATATTTGCATTGGAATTTAGGGCGGGTTGTAAGTCTGCTTCGCTTTTTACAGAGGCTATCATTTGAGATTCGACCATATCGACTAACTTCATTTTGTTCATCCTTTCTAGTACGTCACATAAATCTATACTACCACAAGGAAAGTGCGAAAAAATATAATTAATAAGGTCAGAGATCACAGAGAAGGCCATTGCAACCCCTGCAACTATGCAGGGCTCTTGTAATGGCCATTTTCTATGGAGGAGTGTTACTAATGAAGACTTTTTCTTTTACAGATCGTGAAGTCATTTTACAAAAGTTGGACGACCAACACTATGATGTTGTCATCGTTGGAGGGGGGATTACGGGCGTCGGGATTGCGCTGGACTGTGTCACAAGAGGGTTGAAAACCGTCCTTGTTGAAATGCAGGACTTCGCTGCGGGCACTTCAAGTCGATCCACAAAGTTGGTGCACGGGGGCTTACGTTATTTAAAGCAATTTGAAGTTGGCATGGTGGCAGAAGTCGGCAAAGAAAGGGAAGTTGTCTATCGGAATGCTCCCCATGTGACACATCCTGAATGGATGCTGCTTCCGATTTACAAAAAAGGGACTTTTGGCAAGTATTCCACTTCAGTTGGCTTGAAAGTATATGATTTCTTGGCTGGCGTCAAAAAGAATGAGCGCCGCAAAATGCTAGACCGTAAACAAACGGTACAGCGGGAGCCGTTGCTGAACAAGACAGGTTTAATCGGCAGCGGATATTATGTCGAATATCGTACCGATGATGCGCGGCTAACAATTGAAGTGGCGAAGAAAGCTTTCGAACATGGAGCTGCATTAATTAATTATGCAAAAGCTGAATCCTTCACATACGATGCTTCTGGCAAGGTGAATGGCCTTTATTTCAAAGATCTGGTTTCTGGATCGAAATACCGAGTGAGGGGGAGTAGGATTGTCAATGCGACTGGACCTTGGGTGGAGAGCGTCATTGGCATGGACCGCAAAATTGAAGGGAAGAGCCTGTTTCATTCCAAAGGTGTCCATATCGTTATAGATGGAAGCAAATTCCCGCTACAGCAAGCAATCTATTTCGATACACCCGATGGACGAATGGTATTTGCTATCCCGCGGAACGGTAAAGCATATATTGGAACAACGGATACGGAATATAAAGGAGATCTTCAACTACCACAGGCAACTGAAGAGGACATTAACTATTTACTCGACAGCATCCACTTCATGTTCCCGCAAGTTCGAGTAGGAAGACAAGATGTGGAGTCAACATGGGCTGGCGTCAGACCGCTCATCCGCCAGGAAGGGAAAGGCCCATCCGAAATTTCGCGAAAAGATGAAATCTGGACTTCTGAAACCGGCCTGATCACCATCGCAGGCGGCAAGCTGACCGGCTATCGAAAAATGGCCGAAACAATCACGGATCTATTATGTGAACAATTACGAACTGAAGGAATCAGCAGCAAGAACTCTGTTACAAAAGAACTTCGATTGTCCGGAGGTGATTTTCGTGATCCGCGCGACTATAAAAGTTTCATAATAGATGAGTCAAATAAGCTCTCTAAACTTGAAATTTCATTAGAGGATGCTACAAGCATTGCAGCTATGTACGGAACCAATACACGGATTATTGCCGGCTTGGTGGATAATGTACTATCAGACTCGCCGTTGCCTCTATCTATCAAACTCGTCTTGCAATATGCGATTGACTACGAAATGGCCGTGACTCCAGTCGACTTTTTCATACGGCGAACAGGGGCTGTATTCTTTGATATCGATTGGGTGAATAAATGGAAACAAGAAGTCGTCGAGTACATGTCGGTCATTATGGGGTGGACGGCTGAGGAAAAGGAAATGCATTGGGGAGAGTTGGAAGCCAGGATTTGGGAAGCTGTGGAAGGGAAATGAAATGTTAATTTGTTAATTATATAAGTAGAGCGGTGAGTCGATTAGATGTGGGGTGGCCGGCTCACCGGTTTTTTTGTTGGGATAGGTGGGTTATCTATTGAATATGGAGATTTATCTATTGAATACGCTGAGTTAACTGAAGGTTTATCTGTTTGCTTTCTATTTTATTTTTTAATTGTGCGGGAGTCTAGACATAATGCGACGGCAATGGTCACCCATACCGAAAAAATTGCATAAATTACTATAGATATTAGTTTAATTGGGAGTGAATGTTATGAAAACTCCGTGGATTAATTATAAGGGGATCGATCAATTTGATCGAAAGCGACAGACCACATTTTCTTTCACCTCGCCTTTCGAACGAAGTAAACTACAATCTAAAGGTACAAACGAAGCTATACAAACAGAAACAGATTGTGATTACAGCAAATTAGATGCATCTCCTAGTCCTGCTGATCCAAATGAAGTAAAACCGAAGATTGGCAATTCAATTGGAACCCAGCAAGATCTTCCTAACATACCTGATGAAATGAATAGAGAAACGATTCATCAAATCGTGGAAGAATTAAATTCAGCGATTCGCTCGCAATCCACTATCGCCAATTACTATATAGAGTATAAATCTAAAACCGATTTACCGGGTAATTTAGACATCACAAAATGTATAGGCCTGAAAAAGGATAGGGAGGTGTTCATAAAGTTCGGCCTATCTCAACTGGTAGAAGAAATCCGGTCGAATCTTCCATTTGAGTTATCACTTGTTCCTGAATTGCCGAAAATTGAAGAGGCTCCAGCTACTGAGATGAATCATGAACCTGTTGCATTCAACGATCACGAGATGGGGGAGATTCATGTAATTGACGCTGCTTCTAGTCAAATTGAATTGGACAAAGAGAAAAAAATTCTTGAAGAAGCTGATATTCTCAGCAGTATTAATCTAAAAGAAAGAAATCGGGTTGCCAAACAAGACGGTATCGTTCAGTTGGTAAATCTATTGACGAAAGTCCAAAGCAATCTAATAGAGGCATCTAATAAGATTGATCAACCAAAATCAGAAACAGAGCAATTTTTAACCCCAGATACAATTGATAATTCAAATGAAAGATTGGAAAGGGACGAAGTCGATGGGCAAGGAACGTCGGATGACGCAGATCTGTTTTCGGAAGACGACAGTGTTTTTCGTAAGGTTACTGAAACTCCGTTTTCAACCTATATAGAAATTGATGATTTTCTGCATGTACCTCTATCTGGTGAAGTCAGCCAAAATACAATTGAGTTTCACGACCCGAAAGCACAAAGTTTTGAAATTGATTCAAAATTCATAAGTACGACCGCCTATTACCCGCATAAGCCTACTTGCCAGCTAATAAAATCTACCATCCATGAGATCGTTTATTTAACAAAAAAATCTGCAGGCTATCGATCCCGAAAAAATACTACTATCGCCAAATCTTCAATTGATCCTTTACACCGTTCAGCTAAAAAAAGGAAATCAAAACAACCTCATGAGTCCATTAAGATTAGAGTCCCGGTTGTAGTGGGAGAATATAAAATCGAGATATGTATAGAAGAAGAGGTTTTGTTTGGAGATGAGGCTGTTAGAATTAAAGAAGTCTCCAAAGATGTTGTCTTAACAAATTGCGATTTTATCCCAAACCGATATGCTAAAGCGCAAGAGGAAGGGACTCGTTTAGTCACCAATGGAATGCTATTAATAGAAGGACTTATCGTACAAAATATCGAGTATACTGCGATATCAAATGGAAACGAGAGTTCTCAAAAAAGAACAGGGAATCTATTACATGAAATAATGACAATAGAATTGGTTGTCCAGCTCTTGCAGGAACAGGGAATTCAAGTGAATTGTAGGGAAATCTAGCACCGCAAAAATGTATAAGCCTAGAATGTTGAAATAGAAGTGAGCAAGAAGACATCTGGATTCCAAAATTGTCATTGTTCGGTGAAACAAATAAATTCCGCAATTCACCTAATCCTCTATCAAAAACAGAAATCTCCTTGGATAAATCGACATCCATAAGAATGTCTGTAAATACATGCTAATATGCCAGTTTGCCCGTACCAGGGTGTCGAGCAAGCATAATGTAGTAATGTAAGTTACAAATATTCAAGGAGATGATCTTTAATGAGCGGTAACTCTGAACAATTGCCTGTTGTCCCTGCCTGTGAGGTGACATCCTATCAACAAATACCTTTTCACGATGATGATATAGATTTTAGAAAAGATACCCGTCATCCAACGATTAAAGTACCCGTTGTTTTAGCGGAAAGGAAGATTCAAATTGTTTTAGAATCCGACATTTTGTTGACTCCAGCCGCAACGGAAATTAAGCGGGTCACCAAGAACGTATTCTTGGATCAGGTAAAACTGGTTCCGGTCAAATTCAAGGAGATTGGGGATACAGGCTATTTCGAAGTAAGAAAAGCCAAGTTGTATGTATCTGGGTACATCCGCAAGAATATTGAATACTCTTCCAGCAGTTGCAATGGAGCGATCCGTGATCGAATTGCAGATGTAGGATTCTCAGGATTTACCGAACTTACTAAGGATGACTTTCTCGTTTATCCTGTAATTGGAATTTCCGATAGTAGTAAAGCGCAATTCCTTAACGATCATAACGAAACGGTTCCGCGTTTAGATAAGTATTTCTTCCAGAACCAAGTGAAATACAACGAGCAACCATATGGCGAGCTACTTGGTGCTAACTTCTATGAACTTGATTTTTCACCGGTTGCGGTGGGCCCAGAGGCAAGTTTCAATAGACTAAGGGAAAAAATCGTCATGGATCTATATTTAAAAGTATTACAAGTCCAACAATATAAGTTCGAAGCTAAAAGGGTTCTTCCACACTTTGAAGAAGGTACACTTGGATAATTATTAAGTAGAATTCACTTTTTGTAGATTATTTACAAAACCTTTGAATTTAAGCTCCTAGATTGAAAGGAATTTTTCATCAAAACCTACAGGTATGCGTCGGACACGCCTTCTAACCTTTTTCGTGTAATGTGATGATCACATTTCAGCGATGGTTAGGAGGTTTTTTGGTATGTAGAACCACTTTGATGCCACTTCATTTTAGCAGAATCCGCTTCTGTCTATCGGAACAAGAAAGTAGTTTCATATACATAAAAGGAGTTGAGAAATGAGTGAATCATATTGAGAGGTGAAAAAAATGAAAGGAAATGTATTAGTCATAGCAGCACACCCTGATGACGAGCTACTCGGGAGCGGTGGAACATTGAAGAAATTAATGAATGAAGGATATAACGTTATCACCGTTATTGTTGCCAAAGGACGTAAGGAAGAAGAACATCATATGGATCAGATTGTGTTAAATGCAAATAAACACATAGGGATAGACGAAGTAATATTTCTTGAACATCCAAATCTATTGTTAGAAATGATGCCATTACATGTTCTTACTAAAGATATCGAAGAGTTAATCGAAAAATATGATCCTTCAATAATTTTCACCCATCATTATGGCGATGTGAACAGGGATCACCAAATCCTGTTCCAAGCTGTCCTAACGGCAACCCGGCCGTTACCAGGAAAAAAACCTGTTGAACTTATTTGTTTCGAAACAGTCTCCTCCAGTGAATGGGGTCAACAGTCGGATAACAAGAATTTTAAACCGACTTATTTTGTCGACATTACAGATACCATTGATAAAAAAATAGAGGCTCTAAAGTTTTATGATGTTGAAATGAGGCTGTTTCCCCATCCGCGATCTTATAAAGGTGTCGAATATTTAGCCCGAATGCGTGGCATGACCATCGGAGTCGAGTATGCTGAAGCATTTGAAATCATTAGGAGAGTATGGAAATGACCGATATCGATTCAATGTCGATTCCGTATCCTTACCTTGTTGTTGCAACTGATAAATACTATGGCGTGACTTTTAGCGATGATGGAAAACAGATAAGGAACAAGAAGAAAAACAGGAAAAAGTTCGAAAGTGGGAAACAAAAAAAACTACGGATTTTACTAACGACATACTGGGATTACCCAGTTGTCGGTGGTCTTCAAAATTATATAACAACGCTTAAAAAAGGCTTAGAAAAGTTAGGCCATATTGTTGATGTTTTTTCTTCGAATAGTTTTTCAGATAACTCAAAGGGACTGAGAAAGAGAATTACCGAGGAGACCAAACGATTTTACAAGAATCGTTATCAAACCTACAGTAACAAGATCGTAAAGGAAAATTGTCGACTTTCTCTTTACGAGATGAACTTAAGGGAACTGGATTTAGAGAAATATGATATTTTCCACGCACAGGATCGTTTTACAGCAATTGTAGTAGGGAGAGTAAACGAAGAGTACAAAAAGCCGCTACTATTTACTCCACATGGTTTTATGACACAACGAAGACTCGATTTAGGGATGCTTGAACAAGGAACGGTGGAAGAGACATATTTCTTATCATTGGATCGAAAAGCTATAGAAGTTTCGGACAAAGTCATTACACTTTGTGAAGTCTTCCGCCCCGTATTGAAGAAATTAGGGGCCAAGGATGACAAAATTACAACGGTTTACACGGGTATCGATGTTAAATTGGAAACTAAAAAAACATCAAAAATAACAAAAAAGGATAAAACCGTTATCACTTGTATTTCTCGTCTTCGTCCACGCAAGGGCCATAAATACCTGTTTGAGGCGCTTGCCTCAATAAAAGGCAAATTAACAAATGTTGAAGTATGGATTGTTGGTGATGGAGAAGTAAGAGAAGAACTGGAAGATCAAGTGGAAGCTTTGAATTTAAAAGAAGTCAAATTTCTTGGCGAAAGAAAAGATATAAATAAGCTATTAAGTCAGTCCGATATTTTCATATTACCGACTACGAGCGATACACTGCCGCTTGCAATTATCGAAGCGATGTTTGCAAATAAGGCAATTATTTCAACGAAAATTGGCGGCATTCCGGAAATTATTCAAAATAACCATACCGGATTACTAACTGATCCTGGGAATTCGAAGCAATTAGCTGAAAAAATTCTATCCCTTCTTGGCGACCCGGCGTTAAGAGAAAGAATAGCTGCAAATGCTACGAGTTATGCCGAAAAGAATTTACGGAGTTCAACAATGGTTACACGAATCGAAGCGATTTATCATTCTTTTCTTAAGGGGGCGAAAGGATGAGACATGATATTCACGCTGTTGTTCTTGATTTAAGTGCAACTGGCATTGGAATCGTGAGAAGTTTGAAAGAAAAAAAGATTAATGTCTTTGCGTACGATGTGGAAGGGAAATATGCAATTGGCAAAACCCGTCATGCCAATTGTGGTATTTGTCCGAACCCCATCACAGAAAGAAAAGAATTATTGAAATTCCTTATCCAGCTCGGTGAGAAATTCAGTGAAAGTCCGGTACTTTATGCAGGGTCAGATGACTTTGTCCATTTCATATCGAATCATAGAAATATATTGTCCCGGTATTACCGCTTCTTACTTCCAGCGAAATCACTAGTAGACGCAGTATTGGATAAAAGGCTGACATATGATCTCGCCGCAAAAAATAACGTTCCATGCCCTAAAGTTTTCACGATATATGATGAGGAGTATCTTGAAGAAATCATCGATGATATTAGCTTTCCATGTATTTTAAAACCTATCAATTCTTCAGCTTTCCGTAAGCGAATCAGTCATCGACTGTACAAGAAAGCGATTGTAGTGGAGAAGGCATCAGAATTACGGGAAAAATACCTTACTTACCTGCCGTATGGTGAATTGATGATCCAGGAAATCATTCCTGGAGATGAGACTTGCATTTACTCAGTCAAAACATTTTTTGATGAACAAATGAATTTGATAGGCGTTTATATGAATCAAAAAATCCATCAATTCCCTCCAGACTATGGTTCCTCAGCAATGGTCGTAAGTGTAAGAGATGAAGAAGTGATTCAAAAGGCTGTATCTTTCCTCTCACAACTTCAATTTAAAGGCTTGGCCATTACGGAATTCAAAAGAGATCAAAGGGATGGAGAGTTGAAGTTTATAGAGATTAATTCTCGAATTGGACTAACTCAGCGGTTATCAATCGCGTGTGGCGTAGATTTAGCTTACTTGTATTATCTGTCTCTTACAGGACAAAATCCAACACCTGTCACTAGTCAATGGGAAGGTGTCAAATGGGTGTATCTAGTTCGTGATTTCATCTCATTTCTTCAAAAGCGAAGTAGGGGAGAAATGACTTTTGGAAAATGGATTGAAGGGTTGAAGGGGAAAAAAGTTGAGGCACTATTTAGGTGGGACGACCCACTTCCATTTCTACGAAGCACAATATCCCACCTTCGAAATTTATCCCATAATAACAAGTGAAACTTTA
>NZ_LQYA01000101.1:9952-15443 GCF_001531445.1 Sporosarcina koreensis | reverse complement strand
CGGTTCAAAACGTTACTTTTGGGCAAAACGTTCAGAATCAATTTTAGAAAAGGGGGTGCTTTTCTTTGATTAGTAAAGAAGAAGTTATACAACAGTGGAGGCGGTTTGGTTGGGAAAACCGATTCAAGATGGTTTTCGGAAAACCTGTTAAATTATTCGAGAAAGAAGTGGAATGCCTAAAAAACTCCCGTGAAAAAACAAGTATTTGGAAATTAATGATCACAGATGGAACGACTGAAATTCCTATCGTACTAAAAATTTATAAAAAGCCATTGAAAGAGAACCATGTCGTTGAATTGAATATGTATCAAATAGCGAATACCTTTCTCCAGGAATTTATGCCGAAAGTATATTGGATTGAGCCTAATGTAAAGTCCGGGGAAATTTGGATGTTCATCGAGTATTGCAAGCCATTACGGGGGCAAATCAAACTTGACCCAAGTCATTACGATAACATTATTCCAACAGTGGCAAAGTTTCATGCAGCAACATTTGAGAAGCGGATTTCGCAGCATAGAGACATCTTCGATTCCTGGCTACCCGCTTATACTTCAAAGTCGATGGATTCAGAGAGAAGGAAGCATATTGAAAAAACGAAAGAATTTCTTGACCTTGCAATGAAAGATTCAAATTTAAGGGGTCTTGTAGAACCTTGCTACAAAAATCTGCATCGTATTTTCCGAAAAGGTCCGATATTCTTTCCTGAAGTGATAGAAAGTGGGCAAAGCCTCATCCATGGAGATCTTCATATTCATAATATCAGTTGCCGGAATGCAAATGAAAACGAAGACTGGGATATCCAGCTAGTGGACTGGGAATCCGCGAAATATGCTCCCGGATGGTTTGACCTAGTAGTCCTTGTGGAGATTTTAATCGATTTCCGAAAGGATTGGCAAAAAAACGCTGATGCAATACGAAATCATTGTGCACAGTTATATAGTGATGAGATGAAAAAATATGGGATTACGTTTAAAACGGACCCTGTACAGCTCATGAAAATGGCCTATTTACAGAGAACTTTAGAAAAAAGGCTGCTAAATCACTTGCGTAGAGTGTTAAGGGGAGAGAAGAGTGTGTTGTTAGAAAGGTATTTGGAAAAAACAATGATTTGGGGAAAGGAACTTGGTTTATATTAATTTATCAAAAACCGTTTAACAAAGAGATTAAAAATAATGAAATTCAAAAGGGGGGAGTTATTGTGAAAATACTAGTTACTGGAGGAGCCGGATTTATTGGTTCCCATGTTGTGGAGCTATTACTTCAAGATGAGCATGAGACAATCATTGTTGATAATTTCAGTACTGGTAAAAAAGATGTGGTGCCATCTCAAGCTAAACTAGTCGAAATGGATATTAACTCACCCAAAATGGAAAAAGTCTTCGCACTTGAAAAACCAGATGTGGTGATTCATCTGGCAGCGCAAGTGGACGTTGGGACGTCCATACAAAATCCAGTCTATGATGCTGATCAAAATATATTAGGCACCATTCGCTTACTAAACTACTGTAAAAAGTACAAGGTGAAAAAAATTATTTTCTCTTCCTCTTGTGCTGTGTACGGAGAAACTGAGGACAGTAGTATTTCGGAGTCATACCCCCTAAAGCCTTTGTCCTTTTACGGACTTTCCAAATATACCTCCGAAATGTACATTCAACTTTTTAAAGACTTACATGAAGTTCCGTTCACCATATTAAGATATGCCAATATTTACGGTCCGAGACAATCTTCCGAAGGAGAAGGGAGCGTCATATCGATTTTCTTTAGGAAGATATTGGTCGGCGAAGCACCGGTTATATATGGAAACGGGGAGCAGACCCGGGATTTTGTTTATGTAAAAGATATTGCTTTAGCCACTTTGATGGCAATCAATAAAGGCACAAATGAGATCTTCAATATTGGTGGCAATACAAAGACGAGTATAAACGAGCTTCTTGCCAATATAGCGTCAATCGCATCTGTTCAAATCACTCCAATATCCATGCCAGCGCGTGAAGGAGATATTCAACATAGTCGATTGAATAGCACAAAAGCTGAAACGTTCCTAGGTTGGCAACCATCCTATGATTTGCTTACTGGATTAAGTGATACTTTCAATTACTATGAAGCGATAATGCAATCAAAATAACGAATAACTAAAAATGGAGGTGTGTTGAAATAATGGAAGATTTTAAATCGATAATATCCAAAAATAAAGGGAAAGTCAGTCTTAAAGATTTTAAGGATTATAAGGTGATTGGGAAGGGGAATGATGGATCGGTCTTTCAACTGACACCGGACAGGTGCGTTAAAGTATTTGGGAACGAAGAAACAAAAAAACTTGAAATGCATGCAATGCAAAAGGGCCAATCGTCTTCCATAATTCCTCGACTTTATGAGCATGGACCAAATTATATAGTCATGGAGTACGTGAAAGGAATCTCCCTCCCGCAATATCTAAAAAAAGAAAAGCAATTACCTGAAGAAATTGTGGAAAAAATTTTAGCGTTGTTTGTTGAAATGAAAAGAATAGGGTTCGAAAGAATAGATACGGAAGTTCGCCATATTTTGTTCAATGAAGCAATGGAAATTAAAGTGATTGATTTGAAAAGAGCGTTTGGTTCAGTTCGAACCACCCCTACAAAATTTATTAAAGGAATAAAAAAGAAAGGGTATGGAAACGAGTTCATGTACCATGTAAAGAACCTCAACCCACCACTTTATAAGGCGTGGAAAGATAGTATTGACTGATTGTAGGGTCGCGCGGGTACCTGTTTTTTGGGGCGCCAGCATTTTTTTGACTACCTAAACGGTGCAGCGAACTACTTTGTTAATTCGCTATAATTGCATAATAGAGCAACGAAAGGTCAATCATTATTGTCTTTGATTGGCTTGTTTTTGCATGTTAATCCGTTTTTATGAATTATGATATAAATCTACTGCATAGGTATTGTCATAATTTATACATCCTTTTGGTGAAAATAATCCCTAATGAAAGAGGGGAGAGCAGCACTGAAGTTAAGTGTAGAGATTAGCTCTCTTGTCCGGGGGATTAGTGCGTAGTCTATTTTAGTGGATGTATGACTATTCACCCATCCCACTTACTCGGTTGTATGAGAATTATACTGGTTGACGCCTGTTTTTCTGCTTTAACAGAATTTACTCTGCAAAGAGGATTTAAACATCCTTCGAGATTCTCCACTGCCGATAGAAATGATCACCCACCCGTATAAACACGCAAATTCACATTAAAATACTCCCAAAATTGGTTGCCTTCACTTTGGCCGTACAGTGTGACTTTGATGTTGTTCGCGACTAAATCTCCGTTGGTTTTGTCGCTCGGTGCTTTGAGCATATCCACCATAGCGTTTTGAAGTTGTTCTTTGGCGGCTGTACGGTTTTCGACGACATTGATAAGGGGGCCGTCCGCGATGCGGATGTGTGAAACGCCAAGCGCAAGAAGCTTGTCAGAGAAAAAGCCGAGGCCTTGGACAGCTTTTATTCCGTCGTCACGATTATAAGCGGTCATTGTCAATGTGTCGGTTTTTGAGTCATAAGTGGATTGTGATACTTTTTTTCCGTCTTTTTCAATAACACTGTTTTCGAGTACGATGGCACGGATTTTTGTTTTTGTTTCTTCTGCGAGATTGGCTGCTTTCACTAAGTTTTCAGAGCGCACGACGAATGAAGCCATTTGTGCGCGTGTGACCTTTGCATTCGGTTCAAATGTCGTCGCCGTTTTGCCTTTCGTCACCTCGTTTTCAACAAGTTTACGGATATGGCCGACGTACCATGCTGAATTGCTGACATCTTTAAAAGGGTTAGCCGTTTTCGCTTCTAATGGAAGTTTATAGCTTAAGTCAATGATCTTCGCTGCTTGTGCGCGTGTCATTGGCGCATTCGCCCGGAAAGTGCCGTCTTCAAAGCCGGAGATGTACCCGGCATTCGCGAGTGCAGCGACATAACCGTAGTACCATTGGTTTTTCTTCAGATCTTTGAAGCCTGGATCTTTTACATTCCGCGTATCCAACTCAAGGGATAGCGCAAGGATTTTCGAGGCGTGCGCGCGTGTCAATGTGGCGTCCGGCCGGAAAGTGCCATCCTCATATCCTTGTAGGATGCCCCTTCCGGTCAAGTTCAGAATTGCCTCATGGTGATCCAAGCTTTTCGGCACATCTTTAAAAGAAGTGACCGCTGCATGGGCTGATACAGGGCTGGCTATGGTGACTCCAGCCACCCATGTAATGAATAATGTATATAGGAATGTTTTTCTTATTATCTTTTTCATTTAATTTCCCCCAAATGAATCTGCATTTTGATAAAAAAGAATATTTGAATCAACTATATCATAGTAGATTCAGAGACAGTAGAAATGTGTGTAAGAAGGAGAGAGGATTCAAGGAATTCATAGTTATTCGAAAGACTAAGTATCAAAAATGAACCATAAATCCTTATTACCTGATCTGTCTTACAAATAGTTCCCTGGAGAAATGTGCCTACTAGGGTCACAGTCTCAAGAGTAAAAGAGACGAGGAAAGTGAATGAAACATGCAAAAAGTATAGGCAGAGACGATGAGAGGAAAGCCTAATTAACATTCCACATTTGTAACAGATAATGCCGGGATAGAAGTGAATTGATTTTTGGAAATGAATAGTGAATCGTTGGAATGAAGTGTGTGAGGGCGCGCGCTTCATTTTTTTGTCTTAATGGAAACCTTTCCCTATTTGAAACCCATATTTAACCCCTCGAAATAATGATTTTGCATTCGGTTTATCCCTATGATATCTAGGGTTTTACCTTATAGTACAAGTCGGAAAGAACGGGGATAATTAGTTGAACAAAAGATATTCGAAAAATGATATCTCCGAGGAGGGCGAATCAAGTCTGTTTATTGGGGGATAAAGCAATCGAAAACCATTTATTTGGAAGGGGAATCAACGCTAGCTAGGGAACAGAAATACGAATAGATTGCAAACTTTATATACAACAAGCCAATTCCGCTTTCAACTTATGAAAAGCGGTATTTGAGTACATAGCGGAACAATGAGAATAGATTATTATGGGGGATTTGAATATGAAATTGATCGTACGGTCTATCCGAACAAAGTTAATTATTTTGACAGCCGTTTTAGTTTTATTGCCTAGTTTATATATTGGTTTTTATTCTTATTTTACTGCAAGTAATTCATTGGCTGATTTAGGCAGGAATGAAATTAAGGATAAAGTCGAGATTGCCATCTCTACGCTCTCATTATTGCAAGATCAAGTGAATGAAGGGTTGATTACGAAGGAAGAGGCACAAGAAATTGCCAAGATCGAGCTCATCGGTCCAATGGGTGCAGAAGGAAAAAGAGATCCGAAATCCGCCTTCCATTTTGGGATAGATGGGTATTTTACGATTGTTTCCCCTGACGGCAAGGTTATCGCCCATCCAACGATTGAAGGGGAAGAAACCATTGATTTCAAGGATCCGAATGGACTCTTCTATGTACAAGATTTCATTACACAGGCGGG
>NZ_LQYA01000101.1:0-9942 GCF_001531445.1 Sporosarcina koreensis | reverse complement strand
GGCGGGAAGCGGTGGGGGCTTTACTGAATATATCCATAACGATTCAGAGAAAATCGCGTATTCCGCCTCATTCGATGAGTGGGGTTGGGTCTTAAGTGGAAGCACCTTTTACAAGGATTTTAACGCAGCGGCCAATCAACTGCTTTCTTCTTTGTTCATTACCGTCACATTAACAACCGTTATCGGTTTGGCAATCGTTTTCGTTGTTGTCTCCCGGATGACAAAACCGATTGTTACGCTGCGTAATCATATGTTAGTGCTTGCCGAGGGAGATTTGTCATCGGACGAATTACAAATTGATCGGAAAGATGAATTAGGTGATTTGTCACTTGGATTCAATCGGATGCTCCGCGGTTTGAGAGAGATGGTGACGAGCATTCAAGTGAATGCTACAGAAGTGGCTGCGACATCGGAGGAGTTGAGTGCGAGTGCGGAGGAGTCCAGCAGTGCCAGTGAGGAAGTGGCGGCTTCGATTTCTGTCATTTCCGAGGAAACAGCTGACACTTTGGAGGGAACAAGGCGTGCCAAGGAGACAGTTCAGACAATCAATAGTGGAATTGAAGTGATTACCGATAGTGTCGAGGAGCTATCACAGTTTGCATATGGTACGGAAAGGAACGCAAAAGAGGGATATGAAGTTCTTGTCAGGACGAAGGATCAGATGCATGCGATCCGGTCATCGAGTGAGGACATGTCAAAGGTGATTCTGTCCCTAGGCGATACATCGATGGAAATCGGTAGGATCATTTCCTTGATTGAAAACATTTCCAATCAAACGAACTTACTTGCCTTAAATGCAGCAATTGAAGCTGCACGTGCTGGTGAACATGGCAAAGGATTTGCTGTCGTGGCGGATGAAGTGCGGAAACTGTCCGAGCAATCTCAGAATGCAACAAACCAAGTAAGCGAACTAGTAAATGAGATTCAGCAGAAGGTAGAGCTAACAATAACCACTGCAAAGGGAGAGGAAAAGGAAATTTTAGAAGGGCAAAATCTAGTGGATTTAGCAAGCCGTTCAATCACACTTATTCATTCTGAGATTGAAAATGTTGCAAACAAGATACAACATATTAATGCATCTATCCAAGAAATCAATGCTGGCTCCGAAGATTTGTTCCATACAATCGGAAATGCTGAAGAGGTGGCAATAAAAACAGCTGACAATAGCACATCAGTAGCCGCGGCGGCAGAGCAACAAAGCGCAACAGTGGAGGAAATCACATCGGCTTCTGAAACATTGGCTAATATGGCGAGCAATTTACAAGAAATTGTTGGTACATTTAAAATGAAATGAGTAAAAAGTCATTCTTGTGCGATTGGAAAAAATTAGTTCCGAGAATAAAAAGAAAAAAACGATATAATAGGGCTAACACAATGTGCAAGGGGAGCTGGGGTCATGATATCTGTCCTGATTGTAGATGATCATGAGATAGTGCGGGCTGGTATCAAAATGATGATTGATGAACAGCCGGATATGAAAGTTATTGGGGAAGCCGGAGATGGGCAAGAAGCGGTTCAAAAAGCTCAGGATCTCATGCCTGACGTCGTCATCATGGACTTAAATCTACCGAAAAAAAGTGGAATAGTAGCCATCAGGGAGATTACCGAAGAGAATGATGAGATTAAGATCATCGCGTTGACGATGCATGATGGTAGGGAATACATATTTGGCGCTTTGCAAGCGGGGGCTTCCAGTTATTTATTAAAAAGTCATCGTGTAAATGATCTACTCGAAGCGGTTCGAACGGTCAGCAAAGGGGAGGCATATTTGTATCCGAATGCTACGAAGTTTCTCTTGGAAGATTATATCTGGAAGTCAGCTGGGGTGCGGGCACATACGTTGATGAATTTATCAGGACGTGAACAAGAGGTGCTATCCTACCTTGCGAAAGGATACACAAATCGAGAAGTGGCCGAGCGACTTTTTGTCTCCATTAAAACGATAGAATCCCATCGTTCTAAAATAATGGAAAAGCTTAATTTGAAAACGCGTCCTGCACTCGTCGAATATGCAGCTAAGAATGGGTTTCTGGATTTTTCATGAGCAAAGTGGCAATCGAACGTCATAGCAATTTCCGAATGCATAAATTAAGGTATCTTTCTATAGCTATAATAGCGATTTTACTCATTGTGGCCATCCGTATTTTCTTGCCTCATGGGCATGTCGCTATCCCGCCAACACAATTGTTACTTATTCATACGTTGTTGGAATCGTTTATCATATTTTTGTCATTTTCCCTTTTCGCCACAGCGTTGCTTACTACTTCTATCGAATCTCGAAATGCGAACTTCTTTTTAGGACTGTTGTTTTTTGCGATCGGAACATTCGATTTGCTCCATACTATTTTTTATAAAGGCATGCCTTTTGCGGAAGGTGAATTTTCCGGTAATCGAGCGACTTGGTTTTGGGTCGTCGCACGATTGACGGAAAGTGTGGGAGTGGGAATTGTCGTCACTTTTCCGTTGAAAGTGATCACGAGGCCTCGTTCGATTGGCCTAGTTACTGCTCTCATCTCAGTCGGTTTCATCAGTTCAATTGTAATCCTAAGGCAGGATTGGCTTCCGGTGTTCTTAGATGATGAAAACGGAATGACGAAGATGAAAGTATTCTTGGAATATGTCATATGCGCAATAATATTCGTTGTGCTCATCGCCTTACTTTTGGAATATAGGAAATCGAAGAAGCTTGATGTACTTCGGTTAGGGTTAGCCATATTTTTCATTATGACGGGTGAATTGTTTATTACGCATTATGTTCAAATAGATGATGTTGAAAATCTGCTGGGCCATATTTATAAATTTGTAGGTTATATGTATTTATTTCGAGCGTTGTTCTATCTGCAAGTCCAGGATATCTTGACTGACAAAAAACAGGCAGAGAGAAAATGGAGGGAGGCCGAGAATATGCTTTTTGAAGCTGAGAAGAACTTGTCGAAACTCGTTTTACAAGCTCATGAGGAAGAACGGAAACGGGTGTCCCGAGAGCTGCATGATGGCATAGGCCAATCACTCTATAGCATATTAATGACATTGAATATCGCAGAACTTGAAGTGTCGGAGGAACAAGCCCCTTGCCTGCAAAACGTAAAAAGAATGACTGTGGAAGCAATGCAGGAAGTGAGAGACATTGCCCATTCATTGCGACCTAGCTCACTCGATGATTTCGGTTTTCTGACCGCGCTGCGAATATATAGGAGCCAGTTCGAAAAAGTGCATAACATTCAAATTGCATTAAGGACATCAGGCGGAATGAAACGGATGGATCCGGAAATTGAAACAGCTCTCTACAGAATTTGTCAAGAAGCACTTACGAATTGCGCCAAATATGCAAATCCAAAGCTGATTGAAATCACTTTGGATCACAATCCATATGAGATTCTTCTTACTATCCGTGATAATGGAAAAGGATTTACAATTGAAGATTATATGAAGCGAACAGTCGGTAAACATAGAGGTATTGGTATATTTAGTATGAAAGAACGTGCCGAAACATGCGGGGGTACTTTTGAGATAACATCTAAAGTGGAGGAGGGAACGACGGTGCGTGTTATTATCCCAAAATAGTTTTTTCGTAATCTAAGATATGTTTTGCTGTTCACCACATCATTAAATTTTCTTCTAAGTTCCCCCGTAGAAAGCGACATTTTAACATTTGCCTTGTTTTTCAAGAAAAGGGCTGTCCAAAAATCGGCGTATACCGGCTTTCCAAGACAGCCCTTGTGTTAACTTTTATTTTGCATTTTCGTCAGGCTGATGGATTCCAAAAACATTGCCTTCCGTGTCAATATAATAGCCTTGCCACGCCATTCCGGGTAGGGCATGTTTAGGCAATGCGACGGTGCCGCCGTTCGCCATGATTTTCTCATGCGTGTCATCATAATTCTCGACACCCATTGTACATGCAAATCCGTTCATCGCTTGTCCTACTTCCGGCCGCGCACCTTGCCTCTGCATTAATGCGCCGTTGATGCCCGGTTCGCTATCTTCGCCCGTCACTGCACCGAAGTAAGGCATCCCCGCAAAATCGCTCCAATCTTGGAATGCCCAACCAAATACTTCCCCGTAAAACTTCGTTGCTCGTTCCATGTCATCAACATGAATTTCGAAATGAATTAATCTCCCCATAACTTCCTCCTGGTTATCGAAGTATTTTGACCATTCGCCTAATTATAACATCTTGTGGTTAGTCATGTAAATGTTACCTGTAGAGTATGGAGGTTAGTTTTTAACACCTTACATATTTGCGCTTAAAACCGATCTTTCCTCGATCAATTTCCTTTTGAATGTTTTCGTAAGCGTTGAGGATGCCTGGTTTTTTATTTTCCCGTTTCATTTCGACTGGGCCGACTTCCTTTGCAGTTTCCACTGCCTCTTCATGAAGAGGTAAATAGGAAAAGCCGACAGTGTACATGAAGTTGTTCATGGCGGACTTCGTTCGTTCCGGTGCATCGTGAATGTTGTTTTTCACGGTTTCAAGCATAGCGGCGAGCTTGTCCTTGGAAAATTCAACGTCCGGACGATTCCCTAGAAGCCAGCAATAGCAACTCCAGCCCGCTGACATCCTCAATTCATCACCGCTTGCGATCCATTTATCGGCAACTTCTTGTGCGATATCCGCTTCCGCTAACGTGACGGCCACGACGTAATCGGATAGCATATAAAAATAGGCAGAATCGATCCAGCGGTCATAGTCCGTCTCGGACATGCCGTTCGGATCCGCAATGATGCCCGCAAAGTACATGGCGTCATAGTTACCTGTTGCATAAAGCTCTTCCGCTAAAGCTTGATCAATCCCGATTTTCTTGGCAATAGGTTTCATTGCGCCAGTCGCCACACCGAAAAGCGGCTCATGCGCGCCATTGGACATGTACATTTTCTTTGTTCGTTCCTTGCCAAGGGCTTCGAGTTCTTGCATAACTGTTTCTAAATTCATTGTTTTAACACTTCCTTCGTTTTTGGGTTCATCTTATCTTATATCTCCATTATATACATAATTCAAATCACAACGAACCAGATTAGCAACACGCCGAGGGGTTGCAAGGGATGTTTTTTCAATCTTCTTTTATAATTAGGGAAAGCGCCATCGCTTCATCCATAAATATTCATTTGTGCAAATTAAAGAAATGAGGATTGATGTTATGAAGACACCGATTATTATTGATACTGACCCAGGAATTGATGACGTAATTGCAATTACTGCAGCTTTGTTTGCTGAAGAACTCGATGTGAAATTAATTACGACAGTCGGTGGCAATGTCGGGATTGAAAATACGACGAATAATGCTGTAAACTTGGTGGATTTTTTAGGGAAAGATACGCCGGTTGCGAAAGGCGCGGATCAACCGCTGCTGAATAAATTAGTATCTGCTACAAAAGTTCATGGGGAAAGCGGCGTCGGCGGCTACCACTTTGAAACGAAAGAGGATAGTGTGCTTCTTTCGAGTAAACATGCAGTTGAGGAATTGAGGGATGCCATTCTTCATTCAAACGAACCGGTTACGCTTGTGCCGATTGGACCGCTTACGAATATCGCATTGCTTTTGAAAATGTACCCTGAAGTAAAAAGGAATATTAAAGAGATTGTCCTAATGGGCGGAGCAGTTAAAGGTGGCAACAGGACTCCGGTAGCTGAATTTAATATGTTCGTGGATCCGCATGCGGCAAAGATTGTTTTTGACGAGCTAATTAACATCGTCATGTGCGGATTGGATGTGACGCTGCAGACGCGTATTTCAACCGACGATGTAAAGGAAATTGAGGGCTACGGCAAAGTGGGAGAGATGGTCAGTCAAATGCTCAGTTACTATGACAGCCCTTCATCTACGGAAACAGAGATGTCAATTCACGATTTGTGCACCATTATTTATTTGACAAGACCGGAATTATTCGGACTAAAAAGGGCAACCGTTAATGTCGTCACGGAAGGTGAGGCATCGGGATGTACGATTACGCATTATAATGAAGAAGGACATGTACAAGTAGTCTTGGATGTTGATGTAGAGGAATTCAGACGAGAATTCATTGCGACGTTCAAAAAAGTGCATGAGATATTGGGGAATTAAGAAGGCGGAAAGAAGTGATGAAAATGATAACAGTCATCGGAAGTATGAACATGGATTTGGTCGTTGACACTAGTAGAGTTCCGGAAAACGGAGAGACCATCTTAGGGAACAGTTTTTATACGTTTCCGGGCGGTAAAGGTGCAAATCAAGCGGTGGCAGCTGCACGGCTAGGCGGAGATGTCCATATGATCGCATGTGTCGGGAATGATGGTTTTGGAACGGAGTTGACCCGAAATTTACATGAAGAAGGAGTAGATACCGCAAACGTATCGTACTCTTCGGAGAAATCTACAGGGATTGCGAACATCATCTTGTCTGAAAAAGATAACCGGATTATCGTTGTGCCCGGTGCGAATTATGAATTAACACCCCAAATGATTGAAGGCTTACGAGACATTATAAAAATGAGCAATGTCGTCGTTATGCAGCTGGAAATCCTGCCCGAAACCGTGAAAGCAGTGTTGAAATTTTGTGATGAGTTGACGATTCCAGTCGTCATGGATCCGGCACCAGCCAAATACTTCGAAGTTGACATGATTTCGAGCATTCGATACATAACGCCAAATCAATATGAATGTGAGCAGCTATTCGGCCTGGACTTGGATGAAGCGCTGGAGATGTATCCAAATCAATTGATCGTAACGTTGGGCAAGGATGGTGTTCGCTATTTTGATGGGGAGAAGCATATTCATGTCGAAGCCATTCAGACAAATGCAGTAGATACAACGGGCGCTGGAGATACGTTTAATGGCGCATTGGCATATGCAATAAGTCATCAATATGCGTTATATGACGCGGTGAAGTTTGCCAATGCAGCATCTTCATTATCCGTCGAAAAATTAGGCGCCCAATCCGGCATGCCGACCAAGGAAGAGGTAGAAGCTCGTCTAGCCCGTTGAGGTGTCTTCCTGCTGAGGTGACCCCACTCCTCTGAGGTGCCTGTGCGAGAAACTATTCAGTCAATACACTATAAATGCATAATCAAAAGACGGAAAGCCAATCAACATGACAGTTGATTGGCTTTCCTACGTATTTATATTTGCTGCATTGAATTGTCATAAATGCACTATGCACAGGCACCGACACAATTAGGTTTTGTTATGGTTGCTGAAATTAAATTGTAGTGTATCATCGACACGGACTTTCTCCTTTTTAACCGTCCCCAGGGGCAGAATAAGTGTGGCTTCTGCATTTTTTACAGGAGGTATGACACGCCACGGCCTACGATAGGAGATCGTTTTGATGACACGGTTTGATTTGTTAAGGAAAATGACGTCAATTGGATGCCGTATAAAAAACATACGGAGGGAATTGCAGGGTGTAAGGAGAAGACCTTTATCGACTAGTGGACCTTTGGGACCTACACGCCCCTTGAATCTGGTCCAGAAAGTATCAGCGCATTTGATGTGGAATGGTAGAAGAATTGTTTTGGAAATGACCATTAAGCCTCCTTTTACACCCATCATATTCGTAAGGAATTGGAAAGATTCATAGGAAAAGTTGAAGATTGTTTTTCGGTGCCTGTGCAAGACACTATTTGGTGTATTAACTACAATTGTATATTCTAGAAATGCAAAGTCAGTCGCATAAGTAAACGGCTGACTTTTCTTTGTAATTTCATGCTTATGGATGAATTGCCATAAATGCACGTTGCACAGGCACCGACACAATTTCTGCCAAAAATCCATTTAATCCATTCCCTCGAACAGTCTTAATAAGCTAGTAATCGTCGGGGGCAAATATCTGTTTTTAATCAGGCTTATATACACTTTCCTCGTCGGAGTTGGATTGCTTATTTGCATGATGTGTAGCTTGGATAGGCGTTGTGGTGAGAACTTTAGGTAACTTTCTGGAACGACTGTCACGCCGAGGCCGAATTCTACGAGGCTGCACGCCAATTCCAAGTCGTCGACGATGTACATTCCACGTGGCGTGAAATTGGTTTGCTTACATGCTTGCAAAAAGACCTGTTGAATTTGATATTCAGTAGGGTATTGAATGTAGTTTTCATTTTGAATTTCGATAAGATCGATTGTTGTCTTGTCGCTTAGATGGTGCTCCTTATTCGTTAACAAGACAAATTTTTCATTAAAAATCGGATAGCAGGTCAGTGCTGGATCTTGCATTTCATTTACCGTGATGGCGAAGTGGATGTCGTAACTCTTGAGTGCTTCGATGATTTCATTTGGACGGATGATGTTCCTGAAGTTTATTTTTACATTTGGGTATTCATTGCTGAATGAATGGATGATGCTAGGCAGCCAAAAGCGGGACGATTCGATGATACCGATATGGACTTCCCCTTTCCCGATGTTTTTGATTTCATCCATTTCTTTCAAAGTGTTCGTATACATGCCGAGAATCTTTTTTGCATGTTCGTACAGAACTTCCCCCATCTCTGTCAAAAGCACTTCTCTTGTACTTCGTTCAATCAATTTAAAGCCGAAATCTTTCTCCATCTTCTTAATCATATTTGAAAGGGAAGGCTGTGATATATATAGTTCTTCGGCCGCCTTTGTAAAATTCTGGTTTCGGGCAATAGATTCGAAGTATTTCAACTGTCGGATGTCCAAACCGGGTTCCCTCCATTTATAGCTTTAAGCTATAAGTTCATTGTAAACTTGTATTATACATTATAGATGGAGTGTTTTAAAATTAAATATGTAAATGAATTAGTTGAATAGAGGGGGGAAATGTATGTTTACGTTACAACTTGGGGTAGTGGAAACATTATGTTTAGCTTTGGCTTTATTGTTATTTGGTTCGTATCTCGCAAGAAAGATAAACTTTTTGGGAAAGTTTTGCATTCCTGCCCCAGTCATTGGTGGATTTTTATTCGCGATTGCTGCTACGGCACTGAGGGGCTTCGGTGTTATTGAAGTTACATTAGACACCACTTTGCAATCCTTGTTCATGCTGGCGTTTTTCACGACTGTCGGATTGGGAGCTAGTTTCGCCCTTGTCAGGAAAGGCGGAAAGCTTCTCGTCATTTATTGGCTCATTTGTGGTGCTTTAGCCTTCTTTCAAAATACGATCGGTGTAGCTCTTGCCAAAGTATTCGGCTTGCAGCCATTGCTAGGTATCATGGTTGGGGCGGTTTCGATGGAAGGTGGACATGGGGGAGCGGCGGCATTTGGGGAAACGTTGGAGAGTTTAGGTATTGATTCAGCTGTAACGGTCGGATTGGCGGCAGCGACATTAGGGTTGATTGCAGGTGGTTTAGTCGGAGGGCCGATCTCAAAGCACTTGATCACAAAGAATAAATTACGACCGTCTGAAAACGCTTTCAATTTGGAAGGCCTCGAAAGTGCGGTACATACAGATGAGAAGAAACTGACTGCGAATGTTTTTATTAATCAAATCTTCATTATCACCCTTTGTATGAGTCTTGGCACTTTACTTGGGAAATATTTTTCAGAGGCGACGGGCTTTGTGCTGCCGGGTTATGTCGGTGCAATGTTTGTGGCGATTATCGTTCGAAATGTAATGGATAAATTGAAAATGAAGTACTTCGATTTAAAGAGTACGAATATGATTGGTGACATTTCATTAGGCATCTTCTTGTCGATGGCTTTGATGAGCATTCAGTTATGGCAGCTGGCAGATATGGCGTTGCCGCTAATTCTCATTATCATTGCACAAGTGCTGTTCATTATTGTGTTCACGATTTTCGTTGCGTTCAAGTTATTAGGGAAAAACTTTGATGCTGCGGTCATGGCGGGAGGATTGGCGGGTCATGGGCTTGGTGCAACGCCAAACGCGATTGCCAATATGGATGCGATCACGAGGAAGTATGGTCCGTCTCCAACTGCGTTTTTAATCATCCCAATTGTCGGCGCTTTTTTAGTCGATGCACTGTATATCCCGATCATTCTTGGAT
>NZ_LQYA01000100.1 GCF_001531445.1 Sporosarcina koreensis | reverse complement strand
TGGTTACTGCTGCTCAAGATAATGAAAAGTTAAAAACACATTTAAAAAATATATTAAATACCGATATGGCGAAAGAAAATATAGGCTTGCGCAAGCAGAATGAAGTAGTGAAAGAGAAATACAATGATCTTGTTCAGAGATTTAATTCAAATATTGAAGATTATAATGAGTTGGTTGAAGAAAATAGGTCGTTAAAAGGTCGTGTGAGCGATTTAAAGGCTGAAATAGGATTAGTTTATAAAAGTGCGAAAGAGTTTTTAAGGGATCGCACAGACAACGTGAGAGC
>NZ_LQYA01000099.1 GCF_001531445.1 Sporosarcina koreensis | reverse complement strand
CGTGACGAGATGGACGGGACGATCCGCGACGAAGTGCTGCCAGTCGTCTGCGGTCAGATAGAGTTCGTTCGGTTCGAGCGGCCGATAGCTGCCTGGATCCGCGCGGAGCGCCCGGACGCGGTTCGCGTGATAATCGGTGATCGCCTCGAACCGCGCCTCGGCGGCCTTATTGGTGCCGGCCTCGCGCAGGACGAGGTCGTCGTCGGACAGATGATCAGCCAGCGTGGCCAGCCGCTCCTCGAACAGCGGCAGCCAATGGTCCATGCCTGCCAGTCGCCGGCCGTCGGACACCGCTTGGTAGAGCGGGTCGCCGGTGGCGTTCGCGCCGAAACGCTCGCGATAGCGCCCCCGGAAGCGCTTGATCGTCTCCTCGTCGAGCAGGGCTTCGGCCGCCGGCAGCAGAGTGAAGCCTTCGATCGGGCCGATCGTGCGCTGGTCGCCCGTGTCGAACTGGCGGACGCTCTCGATCTCGTCGCCGAAGAAGTCGAGGCGCAGCGGATGCGACTCGCCCGATGGGAAGAGGTCGACAATGCCGCCGCGCACGGCGAATTCGCCGGGATCGGTCACCGTGTCGGTGCGGACATAGCCGTTGGTCTGGAGCAACGCCGTCAGCCGGTCGAGGTCGATCCTTTCACCGGGGGCGAGCCGCGCGACCAGCTGGCGGATGCGAAACGGGGTCAGCACGCGCTGCGTTGCGGCCTGCACCGTGGTGACAAGCAACACCGGTCCCTTGGGCTTCGCCTGGAGCGCGTGCAGCGTGGCGAGCCGCTCGGCCGTACCGCGAAGGGTGGGGCTCGCGCGGTCATAGGGAAGGCAGTCCCACCCCGGAAAGGTGAGAACGGTCAGTTCCGGCGCAAAAT
>NZ_LQYA01000098.1 GCF_001531445.1 Sporosarcina koreensis | reverse complement strand
CGATCGACGGTAAGGGCCCGATCGTTTCCGACCTCCGCAGCCGCGTCGAGGTCAAGGCGCCCGGCATCATCCCGCGCAAGTCGGTGCACGAGCCCGTGCAGACCGGCATCAAGGCGCTCGACGCGCTCGTTCCCGTCGGTCGTGGCCAGCGCGAGTTGATCATCGGCGACCGTCAGACCGGCAAGTCGGCCGTCGCGATCGACACCTTCATCAACCAGAAGGAAGCGAACAAGGGCGACGACGAGAGCAAGAAGCTCTACTGCATCTATGTCGCCGTCGGCCAGAAGCGCTCGACCGTCGCACAGCTCGTCCGCACGCTCGAAGAAAATGGCGCGATGGAATATTCGATCGTGGTCGCCGCTACCGCGTCGGATCCCGCTCCGCTCCAGTATCTGGCGCCCTATACCGGCGTCGCCATGGGCGAATATTTCCGCGACAACGGCATGCACGGCCTGATCGTCTATGACGATCTGTCGAAGCAGGCGGTCGCCTATCGTCAGATGTCGCTGCTGCTGCGCCGTCCGCCGGGCCGCGAAGCCTATCCGGGCGACGTCTTCTATCTGCACAGCCGCCTGCTCGAGCGCGCCGCCAAGCTCAACGACGCCAACGGCAACGGCTCGCTGACCGCTCTCCCGATCATCGAAACCCAGGCGGGCGACGTGTCGGCCTACATCCCGACGAACGTGATCTCGATCACGGACGGCCAGATCTTCCTCGAAACCGACTTGTTCAACGCCGGTATCCGTCCGGCCATCAACGTCGGTCTGTCGGTCAGCCGCGTCGGTTCGGCCGCGCAGACCAAGGCGATGAAGAAGGTCGCCGGCTCGATCAAGCTGGAGCTCGCTCAGTATCGCGA
>NZ_LQYA01000097.1:2769-16444 GCF_001531445.1 Sporosarcina koreensis | reverse complement strand
CGAAGATTCGTTTGTTCTTTTCACCGACGAGGTCGGCTCCAGAACTTTATTTGTTGACGTTTTGCTGTTCAGTTTTCAAGGTTCATGTCTTACGCTGTCGGTTCATGTCGTTCTCTCGACTGCTTTACTACTATACCAAATGACATTTAAAGTGTCAATAGTTTTAACGAATAATTTTTTCATTCTTGATTTCCCCTATTGAAATGGCCTTCATATCAATACGGCTATCCACTTCTACGGATGGTGTATTTCAAATTTCCTTATTCAATTGATAGTAAACGGAACGGCTCCAAAGGAACCGTTCCGTTTACTATGCAATTAACTTCCAATAATACTCGATATCATTTAATAAATATGAAATAAAGGATGAAGATGATGAAGAGCCCATACATGATCGGGTGAATCTCTTTCCTTCTTCCGGCCAGCAACATCGTGATCGGATAGAAGACGAAGCCGATTGCGATTCCTGTTGCAATGCTGTATGTCAGTGGCATCGTGATGATTGTGAAAAATGCTGGTACTGCAATCTCGAATTTCATCCATTCGATGTTCCCCAATGTCGATACCATGAGCACGCCGACGATGATGAGGGCCGGTGCTGTCACTTCAGGAGTGATAACGAACAATAATGGAGAGAAAAACAAAGCCAGCAGGAATAATATTCCCGTTATAATAGAAGCAAATCCTGTTTTGGCTCCAGCAGCAACACCTGCAGTCGATTCGATATAAGAAGTCGTTGTCGACGTTCCGAACACCGAGCCTGTTACGGTCGCCAATGAGTCTGCAAGCAATGCTTTTCCAGCACGCGGCAATTTTTCGTCCTTCATTAATCCCGCTTGTGTAGCTACTGCAACCAGTGTACCTGCCGTATCAAAAAAGTCGACAAATAAGAAAGTGATGACGATAACAAGAAATTGAGTTGTCATCAAAGATGCCGGATCGTTGAAGATTGCTTCGAACGCCGCACCGAAAGTCGGAGCTACGGACGGTACTTTGTCGACCACCTTCGACGGAACATCAATCAGGCTGACGATCATTCCTAAAATCGTCGTCAAGATCATTCCATAGAAGATGGCTCCTTTTATCTTACGCACCATCATAATGATCGTGATAACCAAACCGAAAATCGCTAAAAGTGTTGGTCCAGCAGACAAATCACCGAGTGCTACGAGTGTATTCGGATCTGCAACGATGATATTCGCATTTTGGAATCCTAGGAAAGTTATAAATAGACCTATCCCCGCTCCAACCGCATATTTCAATTGTGCCGGTATAGCATTGATGATCATTTCACGTAATCCTGATAACGATAGAATAATAAAGATAAGTCCAGAGAATAATACGCCTGTCAATGCGGTTTGCCAAGGAATTCCATAGGTGAGCACAACTGTAAACGCGAAGAATGCGTTCAAGCCCATACCTGGTGCCAAGCCAATCGGGTACTTTGCAATTAACCCCATGAATAATGAACCTACTGCTGCCGCCAATGCTGTTGCGACGAAAACGGCGCCTTTATCCATCCGCATCGCATCAGGAAGATCAGGAACCCCTTCCAAAGAAAGCATGATCGGATTGACCGCCAAAATATATGCCATTGCAAGGAAAGTGGTAAGTCCACCGATGATTTCTCTCCGGTAATTCGTTCCAAGCTTTTCAAACTCAAAGTATTTCTTCATGTTAACCGTCCTTTTATGTAATTTTAGAATGAAGCCACAGGTCTAATGTCAGCGGGCCGGAGATCCATTTCAATAATCAAAAAAGGAAGTATACGATATATACTCGTATACTTCCCCGCGACAACCGAATTAAAACGATTTCCGCTTTAATTCAATCATCGTAGTCAGAACATTTACGGCGTCCTGGTAGAGACTTTTGGGCCATATCCCCAAAGATATACGATGCAGTTATTCAATTTTTTATTCCCACTCGATTGTGCCCGGTGGTTTTGCAGTAATATCGTAGACGACGCGGTTCACTTGGTCGACTTCCGATGTGATGCGTGTGCTGATCTTTTCAAGCACGTCCCAAGGGATGCGTGCCCAATCCGCCGTCATACCGTCCACGGAATGAACAGCGCGGATGCCGATTGCATGGTCGTAAGAACGTTTTTCATTCCTCTTTCCAACACTGCGGATGTCCGGTAGGATTGCGAAGTATTGCCAAATTTCCCGATCAAGTCCCGCTTTCGCAATTTCGTCACGGAGAATCCAGTCTGCTTCACGGACGATTTCAAGCTTCTCTTCCGTAATCTCCCCAAGCACACGAACGCCAAGGCCCGGTCCAGGGAATGGCTGGCGATGCACGATGTCAGAAGGCAAGCCTAGCTCGGCACCTACAGCGCGTACTTCGTCTTTAAACAATGCTTTCAACGGTTCAATCAATTCGAATTCCATGTCTTCCGGCAGTCCCCCGACGTTATGGTGAGACTTGATCACTTCATCCGTCGCCGTTCCGCTTTCGATGATGTCCGCGTAAATCGTACCTTGAGCAAGGAAATCGATTCCTTCGAGCTTTGCGGATTCCTCGTCGAAGACATAAATGAATTCATTACCGATCACTTTCCGTTTTTCTTCAGGATCTGTTACGCCTTTCAGCTTGTCCAAAAAGCGCTTGCGGGCATCGACTTTAATGAAGTTCATATGGAACTTATTGCTGAATGTGTCGACGACGCTTTCCACTTCGCCTTTACGAAGCAGGCCGTGGTCAACGAAAATGCAAGTGAGCTGGTCGCCGATCGCGCGGTGGATCAATGTCGCAACAACGGATGAATCGACGCCGCCGCTAAGCGCGCAAAGGACTTTTCTGTCGCCGACTTGCGAGCGGATCTTCTCGATTTCGATCTCGATGAATTTTTCCATCGTCCACGTCTTCTGTGCGCCGCAAACAGCAAAGACGAATTGGCTAAGGATCTCTCTGCCTTCAACGGATTCCGGGGATTCCGGGTGGAAAAGGATGCCATAAAGGTGTTTTTCTTCATTTGCAAAAGCGACCGTACCGCCATCCGGGCCTGTCGCGATAGCTGAAAAGCCTGATGGCAATTCAGAGACCGCATTCCCTCTGCCCATTAAGACGGACTGCTTTGCTGCAAGTCCAGACAACAGCTTCGAAGCAGAAGTGACATTGACTTCCTGAACATCGGCCGCCTCTTTCCCCGTTTCAGTTTTTCCGCCGAATTGTCGGGCGATCACTTCCGCGGCGGAAGCAATTCCGAGCACAGGGATGCCAAGTTCAAAAATGCCTGCGTCAATTCCGAGGTCAACTTCCTTCGATCCGCCGGAAAGGATGATTCCGACAGCCTGCATATTTTTGATGTCCTCCGCTGTAACGGTATGCGGATGCAATTCACTGTAAACCCCTAACTCACGGATTGTGCGTGTAATCAGTTGGTTATATGCGTTACCGTAATTCAGCACTACAATCTTTTCCTGTTCGATCAATAAAGGAGCCGTCGACAATTGATCCACCTCTTCCAATTAGTTTCCGTTGCCTCATAAATCAGCAAAGACGCGTAAGAAAGTCCTTCTTTCCACGCGTCTCATCGTTCTATCTACTGCAGGCAGAAACAGACATGGCTGTCCCGCCTTCATAGACAAGCCATTCACGGTGGCCTGGTAGAAACGTCCGAACCATATTATCGGACATATATGAGGGCATACGGTTGTTCTTTTTTTCAATCTTACGCTTCCGACTTGCAAAAATCAACAGGAAGCCCTATTGATTAAATCTTCCCATATTTCCTGCAAGCCTGCCCAATCGCCATGATTTGTATACCCGCCATACAGACCGCGTTCATACGCCTCAGTGAGCATCCGCATCCGGCGGCCGCCGAAGTGCCTATCAACCGTTTTCGCATATTCGGATAACGTCATGCTATCCGTCCGTTTAAATCCGAATCGGTCCAATTGCTTCAGGAGGCTTTTGTATTGCTTTGTATACATATCCCAATCCGTTTTCTTCTTCCGATATGTGTTTATGAGCAGTTTCGGAATCCATTTCCCGCGATGTTTATACACATTCCATGCGATGACTAGCAACACTGCAATCCCGATAATCCCAATCCATGCATTTTCACGCAGAAATTTATCCGTCTTGCTGAAGAAAGCAATGAAGCCGCTATCTTCTTCCTTCTTAGCAGGTGTTTCCGCGCGGTCGACTTCGGGCTTCTCACGCTCTTCCATTTCCGGCGCTTCCGGATCGCTCATATCCGTTTCAAGGTCATATTCAATACCTGTAGTATTCGAAAATCCGATCGTCGGCTCGAAAGGCATCCATCCGAAACCGGGAATATAAGCCTCTACCCATGAATGCGCTTCATTATTGGTCACGGTATATTCCATCTTGCCCCTAGAATTCGTTTTTCCTTCACCCGGAGCAAACCCCTTCACCCAGCGTGCCGGAATATCGGATGCGCGCAGCATGACGACCATAGAAGTGGAGAAGTTGTCGCAATAGCCACGTTTCGTATCAAACAGGAATTGATCGACATAATCCTCATTCCCTTTCGGCACCGCCACGTTCTGCTGATCGTACATGAACCCGTTTCTGGCAAAATAACGTTCAATCGATTTCGCTTTTTCGTATACGCTCTCCTCTTTGCCGGTAATATCGAGCGCTAATTCGCGTACACGATCCGGCAATTGCTCAGGCAACTGCAAGAATTCAGTGAAATCCACGGATTCCAGCGCATAGTCATCCATCGATGTTTCGCGCAACGCGGTTAAGCTGTATTTTTGCTCGACGATGTCGATACCAAACGAATCGAGCTCTGTCTCTTCCCCATCTTTCATCACCCAAAACTGGCCTGTCTCCTCACGATTTTGCAACACAACGTCCGTTCTCGTATGGATTTTGGACGTACCGTATGGATAGACGAGATAAGGTAATTGTTCCTTCATATTGATTTCCGCATGAAGGGATCCGGTCCCTTCCGGCAAACTATCTGCTCCGTCAAAAGCAAGTAATGATCCAGGGACGATATTAACAGGCAACGTCTCACTGGATAACTGCTCCCACCCTTTAGACGTGTACGTGTTTTTCGTTTCGATTTTCCAATATTGCTTTTTAGGGACAGTCGCACTGAATACGACCGTGTTGTCCTGTGAAAATGCGCCCCCTAGCTTCGAATCATCCGTATCATAGCCGCTTTTCGAAACAAAGTTGCCGCTTCCAATCCCTTCCCCCTGCACGACTGACTTTAAGAAAGGAACGGGGTCAGCCCAGACCGGCCCCCGATCTGGCATGAAGCTCGCGAATGCACTACTGCAGATGACCGCGAATAACAAAGGGAGTGAAAAAGTGGCGAACATTCCCGTCCCCATTTTTCGTCCATGTCGGTCTGAAATGCGGGAAATCGTCAGCAATCCGATTAATAAAAGACCCGATACCATAATCCTGAAAATTGCGCCTTCCGCGGAATAAGAGCTGAACGTATCCAAAACGGCGATGAAGATGACCGTCATCGCATAGAAAAGAAGGATGCTTTTCCGCACCTCGATCCAATGCCGGATCAAGTAAATGGTCATCCATAACAGCACAAAAAAGAGAACCGTTCGGAAAGGATTCGTTATGCCCTCCCAATTCCAAGCCGCAATAATGCCGATGTTGGACAAAAGATCCTGCGTCAACAAAGAAACCGTTTCCCTCGACAACATGACAGATTCAAAAAACACATAATGAAGCGACCAAAATAGATAGATGAGCTTCAACGGCACAGATAGCCACCATCTCATCTTCAGTAAGCCGAACAGGAAGGATATGGCGATGAAATAAAGGAAGACCGCTATATATTCCGTATCGGTCAATTCAATGACAGGCAGAAGCCATTCCCAGAGCAGGACAAAAGCCAGTGCATACATGAGTATAAGGAAACGCATATCCGTCCTTCCTTCCTTCATCAACTGGCCACCTCCTTAAACGCCTCTGAAAATTGCTTTCTGCTAAGTGCATGTATTGTGATCCCTTTCGCTTTAGCGAATCTGATTTGCTCTTGAAGCTGCGGAGGCAATGCACTTTCTCCGTCAACAAGCACAAAACAGATGATAGATTTCGTATTTTTCACGATGGCCATCATCGATTGGATGAACGTCCAATCGGGATTTGACGTCACCAAGACGACGCTGCCGGCAACCGCTGGTAGTGTCGAAGCCAATGGCTGAACATCTTCCGCAGCTACTGGCCTTATTTTAGCTAAATGTCCAAATACATCGTGCAGCTGGTCTGCTGAATGGATGAATGGAAATGCAACTGTCTCTGCCCCCACGGAAACGAAAGCGATATTCGCCTGATGGTTTGCAGCCTCCTCAACAATGGAAGCTGCGAGTTCAACTTGCTCTTCGAACAGATTCGATTCCCTGCCGTCGAGCAAAACGATAATATCTTCCGATTGCCGATCCTCAAATTCCTTCGTCATCAGATTTTGCGTACGGGCGAATGATTTCCAATGGATCCATGTGACCCGGTCCCCCGACTGGTAATCCCTCACCCCTGTCGCCATTGTTGTATCCTTGACGAGCGAAAACGGGGATATGAGAGAGCCACGGTCATATTGGGCGTTGATCGGCACGTATTTGATGGAAGTAGTATTCGGATAAACGAGGATGGCATCCTTCAATTCAATGAATATACGTTTTTGAATCCAACCGAAAAAATCGGAAACTTCTATTTCGACGCCCTCCACAATATGCTCGCCTCTAGGAAGCTTGTCGATTTCATACGAAAATTCCATATGTTTTTTGAAGCCGAATAAAAAGATCTGTTTCGTACGATTTTTCGTATTTTTAACCATGGATGGATCCGCCCATTTTTCAATCGCAACCGTATACAATAAAGGAAAAGGTACTGTCCGCGTGAGTTTTACCGTAACGGCGAGCTTCCCACCTCTCTCAATCGTCTTGGTACGGATGATGCGCTCGGCTTTTATATTATTCATCGGATAGGCAAATAGAGCGATTGAATACAAGAGAAAGGGCGTCAACATGTAAAAGATCGTCCAACTTACTTTACCGCCTTGGAACATCGCAAAGACATAGACGGAAAAGAAAAGGCCGACGATGAAAACGAAGCGGCCTGTCACCGAAAGCAATTCTTTCCCTTTTTTCATTTCGATCCAACCCGGTCAATCGGTACGCTTACACGCATGAGAATCCGTTCGACGATTTCATTGGCTGTAATCCCTTCATACTTCGCCTCCGAACGGAGAATCATCCGATGATCGAACACAAATGGAGCCAAATACTTCACGTCGTCTGGCGTCACATACGTTCGTCCTTTAATGAGCGCGTACGCCTGGCAAGATTTCATGAGCGCAAGCGACCCCCGCGGACTGACCCCCAGATAGACGTGCGGATTATTGCGTGTTTCCGATGCACAATCGACAATATACGTTTTGATTGTATGATCGACATTCACTTCTTTCACCGCTTGTTGAAGCTCTGTCAACTCTTGAATCGTGAGGACGGTTTCGAGATGATCGATCGGCACTGATTTTTCCGCGCGGGACAGCACTTCAATTTCTTCGCCGCGCTTTGGATAGCCCATTTTCAGTTTGAAGAGGAACCGGTCCAATTGCGCTTCCGGCAACGGATACGTCCCTTCGTATTCAATCGGGTTCTGGGTCGCCATGACGAAAAACGGCTGCGGAATCCGGATCGTCTCCCCATCCACTGTCACGGACGATTCTTCCATGCTCTCGAGTAGGGCGGCTTGGGTTTTCGGAGACGTCCGATTGATTTCATCAGCTAGAACGATATTCCCGACAATCGGTCCTGGCCGGAACTCGAATTCCATTTCCTTCGGGTTGTAGATGGAGACACCAAGTACGTCCGACGGCAATAAATCCGGCGTAAACTGTATACGCTTGAATGAGGCGCCAATCGATTTTGCCAGTGCTTTTACCATCATCGTCTTCCCTACTCCGGGCACATCCTCGAGTAATACATGCCCGCCTGCAAGTAGGGCTGTCACACTTAACTCCGCGATATCCCGCTTGCCGATCATTACCTTATCTATATTCGCAAGAACTTTGTCGATCACTTCTGCAGATGTCATTCTTCTTCCTCCCATTCCAGCTTCTCTCTATAACTTGCCCAAAATCTTACAATAACATGTCCGAAAATTTACAAAATGCAACTTAATAATACCGTAATAACGAATCGGCTACAACCTCTTGCAAACACTATAAAACAAGATATGACAAAAATACACAAAAACAGATGAAGGAAAGCTTCGTGCATTCCTTCATCTGTTTTAGTTGTGGGCTATTGATATTCATTTCCAAAAATCGTCAAATATCGTAATCGGCATATGACGCTTATGCTCCGATCGTTTATAATGCTTTTCAATCGTTTCAAGTGCCTTGGCTGAAACCTGCTTCCCTTCCAGGAAGTCATCAATCTCGTCATACGTGACACCAAGTGCAATTTCGTCGGGCAATGCAGGCTTGTCGTCTTCGAGATCGGCAGTCGGCACCTTTTCGTATAAATGCGCAGGCGACCCGAGCTCCTTCATCAATTGACGGCCTTGCCTCTTGTTCAACCGATAGATCGGCATGAGGTCGGCTGCACCATCACCGAATTTCGTATAGAAACCGGTCACTGCCTCCGCTGCATGGTCGGTCCCGAGAACGACACAGCTATGCGTCGCTGCGATGGAGAATTGGACTTTCATCCTCTCCCGCGCTTTTTCATTCCCTTTCGTGTAATCGGAAATGATGATTCCAGCATTCAACAATGCCTTTTCACTCGCATCGACCGCTTCTTTAATATCAACTGTATAGAGTAGGGACGGCTTGATGAAATCAAGGGCGTCCTGCGCATCTTCTTCATCGAACTGCTTTCCGTACGGAAGTCTGACGGCGATAAACTTAAACCGGTCCGTCTCGTTCTCTTCGTTCAGCTCATCCACGGCTATTTGCGCGAGCCTGCCGACGAGCGAAGAATCTTGCCCGCCCGATATGCCGAGAACGAAGCCGTTGACGAATGGATTTTTCACTGCATATTCCTTCATGAAATCAATCGATTTGCGGATTTCCTCCTTCGGGTCAATCGATGGCATGCTTTTCAGCTCTGCAATGACCTGTTCTTGAAACGTCATTGTCCGCCCCTCCTCATCTCATTGAAAACTCGTCCACTTTTTCCTGGACTTCACGGATATTGCGCATTTTATTGTCCCAACATTTCTGGCTCAAGTCGACCGGATATTCCTCCGGATTTAACGAACGTTTATATTCATCCCATAATAAATTCAAATTATCGTGGGCGTACTGGCGCATTTCATTCAACGTCGGATTTTGGTACAACACGTTTCCGCCTTCGACGACTTTCGTATGCAAATTCACAGCATCGAAATTCGTTACGAATTTGGAAATGAATGTATGCACCGGATGGAACATTTTTATCCTTTTTTCGACTGTCGGGTCTTCGTCGTACATTGTGATATAATCTCCTTCCGCCTTGCCGTTTTCCCTGTCGATGATGCGATAGAGTTTTTTCCGACCTGGCGTCGTCACTTTCTCGAAACTGGATGAAATTTTGATTGTATCTTGCATTTCGCCTTTTTCATTTTCAATTGAAACAATTTTATAGACGGCGCCAAGAGCCGGTTGATCGTAAGCGGTGATCAGCTTCGTACCGATTCCCCACGAATCGACCTTGGCCCCTTGCGCTTTCAAGTTCAAGATCGTGTATTCATCCAAATCATTCGAGACGACGATTTTGGCATCGTGGAATCCGGCTTCATCTAACATGCGCCGCGCTTCTTTCGATAAGAATGCGATATCACCACTGTCGAGGCGGATGCCGATAAAGTTAATTTGATCACCAAGCTCTTTTGCGACTTGGATTGCCGTCGGAACTCCTATTTTAAGCGTATTATACGTATCAACGAGGAACACGCAGTCCTTATGGCGCTTGGCGTACGAATGGAACGCCTCGTATTCACTGCGATATGCTTGTACCATCGAGTGGGCATGCGTTCCCGCAACCGGGATGCCGAACCGCTTACCAGCACGCACATTGCTCGTTGCTTCCACTCCGCCGATGACAGCTGCACGCGCTCCCCAAACTGCCGCGTCCATTTCATGGCCGCGCCTGCTGCCAAACTCCATGACAACTTCATCTTTGACGACTTGCTTAATACGACTTGCCTTTGTCGCAATGAGCGTCTGGAAATTGACGATATTGAGAAGTGCCGTTTCGACTAGCTGAGCTTCTATCAATGTCGATTCCACACGGATGATCGGTTCATTCCCAAATACAAGTTCCCCTTCTTTCATCGAATAAACATCTCCCGTGAAACGGACGTCCTTCAAATAATCGAGGAAGTCATCCTTATAGCCGAGTGCCTCCTTCAAATAAAGAAGATCGCTTTCACTGAAATGAAATTCCTTCAAATAATCGAGAATCCGCTCAAGCCCTGCAAAAATCGCATAACCATTCCCGAACGGCAAGTTTCTGAAGTACAGCTCAAATACCGCTTTCCGTTCATGGATGCCATCCGCCCAATAAGATTCCGCCATGTTGATTTGATAAAGATCTGTATGTAATGCCAAACTGTCATCTGCATATTTCGAGCTCATGCCAAATCTCCTTCTTCCGCATTCTTCTGATAGATCCAGTATACACTATTTACCCTTAATTCGATTGAAATTAACATATGCCATTCAACCAAACACTTTCAACCCGACCGCTCCTCCGATAATCAAACAAAGGAATAACATCCGTTTCCATCCTGCCGCTTCCTTGAAAAACAAAATGCCCATCAGTACAGCACCTGCCGCACCGAGTCCGGTCCAAATTGCATAGGCCGTCCCCATCGGGATATCACGCATCGCGAGTGACAAAAACCAAAATCCAACCGAAAACGTTCCGACGATGAGTAGCAGGCGGGACCACGACCTTTTCTGCAAATAAAGATTGATGGCCATGACGCCAAAAATCTCCCCGAAACTCGCTAAGACCAAATACACCCACGCCATCTCAATCGCCCCCTTCCACTGTCGCATCGGATTCGAACGTCGTCATTTTTATCCCGATGACCCCGACGATGATAATCGCGATGAAAATCACCTTCGTGATGGAAAACTCCGCATGGAAAAACAAAAAATCGATGAGGACAATAGCCGCCGCACCCGAACCAGTGAACACCGCATAGACGGTCCCGGACGGCAATGTCTCACAAGCCTTTATAATTGCATAGAAACTAATAATGACGGCAATGACGGTTCCCGTCCATTCAAGTGCAGAGTCGGAATAACGAAGTCCGATCACCCAGAAGACCTCGACAATCGCCGCCACTAAAACATAAAGCCAAGCCAATGGAAATCCTCCTCGTCATTCAACATGCCCTCATTATAGCAAAAGGTTACAGACATTCATTTCCGAAACTTCTTGCATTCCATCCGGAAGCATGATAACTTTAGATAAATCATTTTTCTAACAATTACATATTTTAATTCTTATCACGAGAGACGGAGGGATTGGCCCGATGAAGTCTCAGCAACCAGCCCGATTTTGGTATGGTGCTAATTCCAAAAGGCGACGAACGTCTTGAAGATAAGAAGATTGATTTCAACAACTGTTGGAGGCCCTCTTCTTATATAGAGAGGCCTCTTTTTTTAATAGACTAAAGGAGATGGACAACTTGACAAAGCAGGGCATCAACACAAAATTGGTACAGTTAGGAAATCAGAGCGATCCGAGAACAGGAGCCGTCAATCCTCCCCTTCATTTTTCAACAGCATATAAGCATGATGGATTGGGTCTCTCCACGGGCTACGATTATACCCGTACGAAAAACCCGACTCGGACGATCCTCGAAGAAGGCATTGCCAATCTTGAAAACGGCGACCGCGGATATGCATGCAGCTCGGGAATGGCGGCAATCCAACTCGCCCTTTCCCTCTTCAAATCAGGAGATGAACTGATTGCACCTGACGACCTGTACGGCGGCACCTTCCGTTTATTTGACCAATATGCCGACCTATACAACATCCGGACGACGTATACGTCATTCGAGAGTGTGGAGGAAACGGAAAAATTGATTACCGAAAATACGAAAGCGCTTTTCATTGAAACACCGACAAATCCGCTCATGCTAGAAATCGATATTGAACAGAATGTGGAGCTTGCGAAAAAGCACGGTTTGCTTGTGATCGTCGATAATACGTTTTTGACTCCCTATTACCAACGCCCGATTGAGCTAGGGGCGGATATCGTCATCCATAGCGCAACGAAATATATTGGCGGCCATAATGATGTGCTCGCCGGTCTCGTCGTCGCCAAGGGAGAAGAGCTATGCCATCGATTAGGGGATAATCATAATGCGATCGGTGCGACACTTTCTCCGTTCGATTCTTGGCTCGTCATCCGCGGTTTGAAAACTTTGCATGTGCGGATGAAGCAGCATGATGCTAATGCGAAGGAGCTCGTCTCTTATTTGCAAAACGAACCGCTGATCGATGATGTTCTGTATGCAGGGAAAGGAGGTATGATTTCGTTCAGGCTCCGAGAAAGTGATTGGGTCGATCCGTTTTTACGGAATCTGCGGCTCATTACGTTTGCAGAAAGTCTTGGGGGCGTTGAAAGTTTGATCACGTATCCAACGACGCAAACGCATGCGGACATTCCTGAGGAAGAGCGAGAAAAACGTGGCGTCGATAAAAGGCTATTGCGCTTCTCAGTCGGATTGGAAGAGGCAGAGGATATCATCGCCGATTTAAAGCAAGCCATTGCGATTGCTGCTGAAACGACTGCTGTCGTTCAAAACAACTAATAGGGAAAGAGAGTGATGAAAATGTCAGTTGGAACAGTGAATGAAATACATGCAGCACTTCAGCTGTTAAAGAGCAAGGAGTGGGTGGATTTAACCCATACTTTTGGACCTGACTCTCCCCATTTCTTCATGTTTGACGATGCCAAATTCGAGACGCTTTTTACTCATGATGACGGCTTCTTTGCCCAAAAGTTTTCATTTCCAGGGCAATATGGCACTCATATCGACGCACCTATCCACTTCGTCCGCGATACACGGTATTTGGATGAGTTGGAGTTGCAAGAGCTGGTCCTTCCGTTAGTCGTCATCGATAAATCGAAGGAGGCCGAAACCGACAATGATTTCACATTCAGCATCCAGGACATCTTAAATTTTGAAACGGTTCACGGCAAAATCGAAGAAGGCACATTCGTCGCATTACGTACAGATTGGAGTAAACGTTGGCCGGATCACAAGGCGTTTAACAATAAAGACGAATACGGCAACAACCGAATACCGGGCTGGGGATTGGACGCATTGAAATTCCTTTTCGAAGAGAGAAATATAAAAGCGGTTGGCCACGAAACATACGACACCGACTCTGCTGCGGACTTCCGCAAGAAAGGAAAATTGGAAGGAGAATATTATGTTCTTGACCAAGACACGTATCAGATTGAATTGATGACCAATTTAGATAAAGTGCCCGCTAAAGGAGCCATTATCTTCAATATTGTTGCTAAACCCGAAAAAGCATCAGGCTTCCCGGTTAGATCATTTGCCATTCTTCCGTAATCCTTTCAGTCCATAAAAAAGGCCGCCTCGGTAATTCAGCGAGACGGCCTTCTTTCATTATTATTTAACTACCGCTTTTGTTTTTGAATAAAACTCGATGAAATTGTTGACGACGCTATCCAAGAAGTCGATTGTC
>NZ_LQYA01000097.1:0-2747 GCF_001531445.1 Sporosarcina koreensis | reverse complement strand
CTCATGGATTGAGCCGATGTACACTTCATTGTTCGGCAAAATTGCAGGGGATAGCATCGGGTTCGTCAAAATTTCACGCAAGTGCAATTGCGCGCGGACGCTTCCCAACACACCCATTGACGCACCTACGATGAAAGCAGGCTTGTCTTTGATCGCAAAATTGCTTCGGGATAGCCAGTCTACCGCATTTTTCAACGATCCAGGAATCGAGAAGTTGTATTCAGGAACAGCGAAAAGGACCGCATCTGAATCCCTTACATTGTCCAGAAAATCTTTAACGTTCTCTGGCTGATTGTTTTCTATATCAACGGAAAACATATCGACATCATTAATGAAGACAGGTGTGATATCAAGTTTACCCGCATATTTCTTTCTCAAATATTCAACTACCTTCAAGTTGTATGAAGTGGAGCTAGTGCTTCCGATAATTGCTTTTACTGAAATAGTCATTTTGTTGTCGTACTCCTTTTCTTTTTTCATCTTAGAATAGCCTTTCGATTGCAAGGTATACAACCCTTTTCATCCAGGGCACGATTTGTTACTTGGTGATTATCTCACATTCAAGATAGTTTTGTAACTAATATGCTCATACAAAAAAACGCTCCCCTCTGCAAATCGGGGAGCGTTCCTTTTATTAGTTGGAGAAGCTGAAGAAAATCATCCAGAAAGGAGCACTTTTCCGCTCTTTCCGTCTCCGTTTGAGCGCTCTTTGCCCCAAGCGGTACAGTTCGACTTCCTTTCGCATATCATCCATTTGTCGTTGAATTACTTCTCTATCAATTGTATACATATATATTCTCCTATTGGAGAGGGACCAGAAAACGAGATTACAATCGGCGTTCACCAGTTGTGTCGCCATTACCATCTATCCATTTTGGAGATTCCCACTCCATCAATTTTTTTGTGTTTTTTCTTTCGTTCTGTTCACGTTGTGCATATTGAATAATCATCTTGCTTTTCCTCCTTTATGTTTTATTTGAATCAATTCACTTGCAGATCGCAACGCTACCCACTTTCCAGAGACTCCACCATCAATACTTTCCGTCGCTGACATTCATTCATCATCAGAACCACTCCTTTTTCAAATTAAATTTATGTCACACGCAGAGCGTGAAAACACCGAATTTTCCTTCAGATAAAGACGCAAAAAAACACACGCCTTTTGCATAAGCGTGTGCTCATATAAAAGAACGGCATACCATGCCATTCCTCGGTCTACAATTAGAAAGAGAGATTTGTCAGGCACGGGTCAAGTATTAAATTATATTGGATTAGAATTGCGTTTTTCATGTTCCGTACCTCCTTTTTGATAGTTAGAATAACTTACTTATCGAGGATACCATTTCCAATTATTCATTGTCAATAGGAAATTTGAAAAAGTTCTTCTTTTTTTATTTATCCCACAAAGATAGGGTTGGCAACTGCTTCATGGAATAGTGTATGATAATCAATAAGAACTGCTTCAAAAAATGAAGGAGGACCCCCATTATGAACGAAGCGAAATTGCAAAAAGAAGCAATGCATGTACTGAAGCTGACGAGCAGAACCTTCTATATACCGATTAAATTGCTCAATCCCACTTTGCGAAAAACGGTGGGCTCCGCTTATTTATGCATGCGCGCAATCGATGAAATAGAAGATCATGAGGAATTGCATCCAGAAAGCAAGCAGCATTTGTTAAAGACTACAAGCAAGCTGTTGCAAACCGATTTTTTTGACGTTGCCGCGTATCGGGCACTCCTGAAGCCCTATGAAAACCTGTTGCCGGAAGTGACATTGCGGCTTGGCGATTGGCTCGCTGTATGTCCCGCAGGTATCGTTGCGAAAGTGAAAGAATCGACGAGCATTATGGCGGACGGCATGGCGAAATGGGTCGGCAGGAACTTCTTGATTCAAACAAAAGAGGATTTAGACGATTATACATACTATGTTGCGGGTCTCGTCGGTGTGATGCTTTCCGATATTTGGGAGCAGTATGACGGCACGAAGACAGATCGGGACTTGGCAATCGGGTATGGCCGCGGATTGCAGGCCGTCAACATGCTGCGCAATCAGGACGAGGATGCGGAGCGCGGTGTCCGTTTCCTTCCTGACGGTTGGGACAGGCATGACCTGTTCGAATATGCGGAATCGAATTTGAAAAAGGCCGATGACTATATCGAATCGATTTCGAATAAAAACATCCTGCTGTTCTGCAAAATCCCCCTTGCCCTGGCAAAGCGGACGATCGGCGCGCTGCATGGCGGGCAGGAGAAGATGAACCGGGCAGAGGTAGAGTCGACAGTAGATGCGATTTTGAAAGAAGTATGATAAAAAGCGGAGGGTGGCGGAACCACTGCTCGCAAAAGGCTTTAGAGGAAGGCAGTCTAAGTTCGCCACTTCCTGTGGCAACGACTGCATACCCGCATCCCTGCGGGCACGAAACGGCGTCCTTTGCCGTGTAGCAGAGTTGACTTATGACCCGAGCAAATCGAACTGTGTAAGGTTCGATTTGCCGTATTTCTGCGCTTTTTGCAGAAATTAAGGCAGTCTTTTTTGCCACCCTGAGTCTGGACGATAACAAAGATAAAGAGAACGGATTAATGAGCGCTTGTACAAGATTATGATCACTTGCGGGGATTTATGAGCGCTTGTACAGGTTTATGATCACTTGCGGGGATTTATGAGCGCTTGTACAGGTTTATGATCACTTGCGGGGATTTATGAGCGCTTGTACAGGTTTATGATCACTTGCGGGGATTTATGAG
>NZ_LQYA01000096.1 GCF_001531445.1 Sporosarcina koreensis | reverse complement strand
TTTGGACGCAGGACGGTCATCTTTGGACGCGGGGCGACTTGCTTTGGACGCGGGACGGTCATCTTTGGACGCGGGGCGACTTGCTTTGGACGCGGGGGGTTTTCTTCCGACGCGATTGCCGAATGGCAGAAAAAAAGCTACCGGGTTCTTCGCCCGGTAGCTTCATGATTATAATGATTGAACTTGAAACAGATTATAGTAAATGCCTTGTTGTGCCATGAGTTCTTCATGGCTTCCGACTTCCTTCAATTCCCCATGATCGATGACAAAGATTTTGTCTGCATGGGTGATTGTCGACAGCCGATGGGCGACGATGACAGTTGTCCTGTCACTAGCGAGCCTCTCGAGCGACTCCTGGATAAGTGCTTCACTTTCAAGGTCCAAAGCGGATGTCGCTTCATCTAAGATGAGCAACGGCGGATTCTTCAAGAATACGCGTGCGATTGCAATCCGCTGTTTCTGTCCGCCCGATAATTTCACGCCCCGCTCCCCGACAGTCGTATCGTACCCTTCCGGCAGCGATTCGATGAAGTCATGCGCATTCGCGGCTTTAGCGGCGGCAATCACTTCCTCGTCCGTCGCATCAGGATTCCCCATCAGAATATTGCTCTTTACCGAATCGCTGAAGAGGATGCTGTCTTGAAGAACGAGTCCGATTTGGTCACGCAACGATTTCAATTGAATATCACGTATATCATAACCATCAATGCGGATCGAGCCCGCCGTCACATCATAAAACCGCGGAATCAAGCTGATGATTGTCGACTTTCCTCCGCCGCTCATGCCGACAAGCGCCACTGTTTCGCCCGGCTTGACCGTGAAATTGACATCCCGCAGCACCAGATCCTCCTCTTCCTCATACGAAAAACCGACATGGTCGAACTGGATCTCCCCTTTGATCCGAGGCAATACTTTTGCATCGCTTTTATCTTTAATATCATAAGGCTCTTCCATCAGTTCAAATACTCGGTCCATCGATGCGAACGATTGCGTCAGGGACGTGGAAGCATTGACCAATCTCCGCAACGGATTGTACAGACGATCGATGTACGCAATGAAAGCGACCATCACACCGACAGATAAAGAACCGTTGATCACTTGATAGCCCGCATATGAAATCACGAGTAAAGGGGCGACATCGGTAATCGTATTGACGACTGCGAACGCTTTGGCATTCCATTTCGTATGATCGAGCGCCTTATCAAGGAAATTGCCGTTCGTTTCATCAAATCGCTCCTGCTCTTTATCCTCAAGCGCAAAGCTTTTGATGATGCTTATTCCAGTCACCCTTTCATGCAAGTAACTTTGCACGTCGGCGAGCGCCTGCGAACGTTTCCTCGTCAAATCCCGAAGCTTTCCGAAGAAATGCTTCACGCTGTATGCATAAAATGGGAATGCCAGCAACGTTACAATCGTCAACGGCACATCCATTGTCAGCATGATGCATGTCGCAATGATGATCGTCGCCAAGTCGAGCCACACATTCATCAAGCCGATCGTAACGAAATTCTTTGTCTGTTCGACGTCATTGATGACACGTGAAATGACTTCGCCCGCTCGCGTATTGGAATAATAGCGCAGTCCGAGCCTTTGCAAATGCCCATACAAGTTTTCACGGATATCGTATAAGATTTTATTGCTGACGTATTGCGCGAAATATTGTCGATAATATTCAACAGGCGGCCTGATGATGAAAAACAGTAATACGGTTCCTCCGAGCCAGAGGAAAAGCTGCTTTGTCTTCTCCGCATCTGTCAGCGTAGGCGCGCCGATAATATCGTCGATGACAATTTTAATAAGGTATGGAATGAACAACGGAATTGCAAATTTCACGACGCCGATTAAAATCGTCAAGATGATCTGCCAATTATACGGCTTTACAAATTTTAAATATCTTTTTATGCTTTCTCCCATTTACATCCTCCTTGAATAATAAAAAGCCCAACTGCATTGACGCAGACAGGCTCTCATTGGTCATTTTTCTTTACCTGTTTATAGAACTGGTACCTGGAAGTCCACACTTCGATGAAGTCCGGTGCAAATGGGCCTTTGCGCTGTTTGATCCACATGAGGAGCTTATCGAGATTGCGCTTCAAGATTTGATCGATCACTTCGGGATAATTCATCTTCTTTCGATGATCATCATATTCATCCTCATCCAAGATCAAGTAACTCATATCCGGAAACACCTTCACATCGAGGTCGTAATCGATATATTTCAATGAATGATTGTCGTAAACGAATGGAGAACTCATATTGACGTAATAGTAAACCCCATCCTCACGAAGCATGCAAATGATGTTGAACCAATGCTCCGCATGGAAATAACAGATCGAAGGCTCCCTGGTCAGCCATGTCCTCCCGTCCGCTTCCGTTACGAGCGTTCGTTCGTTTGCCCCGATTACAATATTACGTGTCCCCTTCAACACGGTAGTTTCTTGCCATACACGGTGGATATTGCCGTCATGCTTATAGCTATGTACCTGTATCGTTTCGCCTTCCTTCGGTATTGTCATCCGTAAAACCACCTTTAAATTTCGAAACCCCTAATATTCGTACATTATACCAACTGACCAATCAAAATTGAAACGTTTACCCTTCGATATACATAAAAAAACCGGCAGCTTTAGCTGCCGGCAGGTGATGTCCATCCATTATTTAGACTGATTTTCGAAACTGCTAGCTCCTCCAGAAGTTTTATTCATCTGGGATTGCTGATTTTGCTTACGCACCTCGTTCACGTCTGTTTCAGATCCAAACTCTTCAGACATGATTTGCTGTTTTACTTTGTTTGGGTCTGTGAACGAAGCTTGTGAAGCTTGTTGATTGGGGTTGTTTCGATTTTTGTTTGTCATGGATTTTCACCTCCGTAACCACTATGATGTTCAAAGCAGCACGTTTTATTCTATCTTTTTTTAGACATTCGATCGTTTTTTCACTTCGTCCCAAATTTTCATGACAGGCACCGCCTTTGGCAAGGCTTCCACTTCTTCCGCCGAAAAGAACTGGAACCCTTCAGGCGCTGCGTCATCCGTCACCGCCATATAACTTTTCATTTCCCATGTCAAATGGGAGAAGACATGTCTGAAATCAGTTAACGGCGTAAGTGAGCCGATATGCATTCCAAATTCGGCTTTTACGACTTCCTCTATTGGACCAGCTATATTTTCCGCCATTGGAAACTCCCACATATTCGCCAACAAGCCTTTTGACGGTCGTTGTTTCAAAAGCCATTTCCCTTCGGTATTTTGTACGGCGATCGAAAGAAGCGGCACTGTCTTCATCTTCACTTTCTTGGATTTCACCGGAAGCTCCTCCTGCCTTCCTTCGTGGAACGCAGTGCAAAAATCGCGGACTGGGCATAGTAGGCACTTTGGTCGTGGCGTACAAATCGTGGCCCCGAGTTCCATTAAGCCTTGATTGAACGATGAAGGATCTTCCTTGTCAATCAAAGCCATGACGACTTCCTCAAATATTTTCTTTGTGCGCGGAATCGCAATATCCTCTTCGATTAATAATATACGTGACAGCACTCTCATCACGTTTCCGTCGACAGCATGCTCGGGAACGCCGTAAGCGATGCTTAGTACGGCTCCTGCAGTATACGGGCCGACGCCTTTCAACTTGGAAATGTCCTTTCGATTGTCGGGAATCCGGCTTCCATATTCCGCTACGACTTCTTTTACGCCAGCTTGCAAGTTCCGTGCGCGGGAATAATAGCCAAGTCCTTCCCACATTTTCAAAACCTCTTCCTCTTTCGCATCTGCCAAATCGGCAAGCGTCGGAAACTTTCCGATAAACCGTTCATAATAAGGAATGACCGTTTCCACACGTGTTTGTTGGAGCATCACTTCCGATACCCATATATGATATGGATTTGACGTCCTTCTCCACGGCAGGTCCCTCTTTTCTTCTAAATACCATGTGAGCAATGCTTTCCTGAATTCACTTTCAAGTTTCCGTTCAAAGAGTTGCATGAGTACCTCCGTTTTGCATATGCTTTTCGTTAATGAAAAATAGGGTATATACTTAATAAAGAATAATGATTGCGTAATGCTTTATTTTATTGCCAATTCAGAGGCGATTAAAGGAGTGATTTTTTGGATACCGGAACACATATTGTCATGGGCGCCGCCATTTGCGGTTTGACATTGGCGGATCCAGTTGTTGCCTCAGATTCCGTCACAATGACGGCGGTATTTATCGGCGTCGTTTCGGGCTCATTGGTACCCGATGTCGATACTGTCCTTAAATTGAGGAATAATGCGGTTTATATACAGAATCATCGCGGAATCACCCATTCGGTTCCCGCAGTCCTGCTT
>NZ_LQYA01000095.1 GCF_001531445.1 Sporosarcina koreensis | reverse complement strand
TCACTTGCAGGGATTTATGAGCGCTTATACAGGTTTATGATCACTTGAGGTATTATTAAACGAAAAAAAGAGGCTGCTACGGTTCTGTGGCAGCCTCATTTGTTATTTTGCTGATTCTGTTTCTTTTCATTTGCCTCATTCTCTTTTTGCTGCTTATCCGTCGTTCCTTGATTGCCTTTATTATGTTTATGCGAAGACGAATGAGGCGGTGGTCCCTTTATATCCGCATGAGGTGGCACCTTGTCACTTCGGCTATTGTTCGGCTTCACTTCACTCTTCTCCTTAAGCGGGATTTGCTGCTCCTTCTCCTCTTCCACCTTTTTTTGTTGAGGCTGTACCGGAGAATCAATTTCCTTCTTCGGTTTTTGCAATGCGTCTTTTTGCTTTTGTTCCGGTTTTTCCTTGGACGGATCCTTCTTATTAGCGTGCTTCTTTTCTTTTTTTGTCGATTTGAATTGGTGGATCGACATTTTCTTTTTATTCGCCATTTTTCTTTCCGCTGCTGTGCTTTCAGCAATATCCAAATTCAACTCAACATGTTTCATACGGACTTGTTGGACGACGTCTTCAATCATCTTACGCGTTTCCCGTTCACTTCCGCGGCTCTGATAGATTGTCGTAATACTGATTTTCTCGTCAGGTTTCGATAATTTCAAGACAGCCATGTTCAGCACATCAAGGATTTGATGGTTCTCCCATTCAGACAGACGATCCCGTTCAGTCGGCGTTTCATTCAAGTAACGCAATGAAATGACATTTCCTTTCCGGTCCACCCCAAACTCCATCGCAGCGCCGGCATCCAGTTGGACATAAGCCATCACTTTTTCATTCAAAGGACCCCATGACGACATAAAGAAAAATAGAAGGACTGCAGCGGCCAATGCAACTCCGATAAACCGTGGCTTCGCCTTTCCTTTTGCGATAAGAGATGGGACAGCGAGTGTGAATTCGGCCTCTTCCCCAATTTCCGGCGAATTCCCGATCGGAATTCCTCGCAGAAATTCGCCTTTTTCCGTCAGGAACACCATATATTTTGTTTTCTTTTCGCAAACAACGCCTCTATATGTCCGCATCATAGGAGTTCCCCTTTTACGTATTCCTTTATGTATGTAAAATCGTGGTTCAGCAACAGTGCAACCGCAATGATGTATTTTCGATGTCGCTCGATCGTTTTTCTTGAAACTTCGACAATATGTTCCAACTGCTTGATTGGCAGTCTTTTATTTTCACTAAGAAGCTCAAAAAACTCGGGCGTCTCTGCTATGATTTGCGCGATTTGAAAAGCGGTCTTTCGAGAATCCACATGTTTGGGCGATACCTTAGCCAACTCGCTGAATGACAAGCCATATTCCTCCAGCAACCTGCTATACTCAACCATCTCTTCCCGACGTTCCTCTGCGCACCGCTCTTCCGAATAAGAGGAAATCGATGATTCGTCGAAGGCGTATTCTCGGGTCTTTGCATCTCCATCATCTATGATTAAAAGGATGTTTTCCTTCCTCAATGCTTCTTTTCGGATATGATCGATCAGCCGCCGCTTCATGATCAAATGGGCAAATGTCGTAAGCGACGTTTTTTCTTCCGGATCATATTTCAAAACCGCCTCGTGGAATCCGACCATTGCGATGCTAAATTCCTCATCGCTTTCGTCAATGAATCGATCACATACAAAAGAAGCCGTTTTTTTCATGAACGGAGTAAATGCGATGAGAAGATCGTTCAGAACCTTCTCATCGCCGGTCTTCGCCTTCCATACAAGCTCTTTCAATGCTGTATCAGACTTCTTGTTGAAAATTCCTTGTATGATGGACAAAAGCATGGTTATCCCCCCGTTCCCATCAATTCCGATTGCTACGATTGTAAGCGGGGCAACGGAAAATGGAAAGCAGCAAACTATGGTAAATTAGTTTTTCTTCTCTTTTTTCTCTTGTTTTTGCTGTTCCTTTACAGCTTTGCGCTGCTGTTTCAATGCTTCACGTTCAGCTTTTTGAGTAGCTTTCAATTCGTCTTTTTGCTGTTTATGTTTTGCGTTCAATTCAGCTTGAGGATTTTTCGCTGTCACTTTAGCCGGTTTTTCTTTTTGTTCCGGTGCTTCTTCTTTCACCGGTTCTTCAACTTTAATCGTATTCTCAGTTACCGACGCTTCTTCTTTACCTTCCTCTTCAGGCGTTTCAACAACAGGCTGCTTGCTTTCCCATTTTGCGATGGAACGTTCCATATTCCGTTTGATGGCCGCCTTCGCATTTGGATTTTGAACTTGGTCATAAGCTTTTGCTAAAGCGGCAAGATTTCCTGCTGTATAGCCTTCCGGAATTTCAGGCAATTCGTTTTCATCTGTTTCAGTCGCTTCTTTATCAGACCCTGTGGTTCCGTCTTCTTTTTCAGTTTCTAGTGTTCCATTTCCTTCGTCCGTTTCAGGAGCAGTGCCGTTATCCGTCTCCGTGTTATCAACTTTCACAACTTCTCTAACCGGGCTTACCGGCGACTCGTCCACTGTGTCTTTTCCAAGTTCGCTAAGATCGATAATTTCCGTCACTTTCCCACCATCAGCAAGCGCATAGCCAGTCCCACTTATTGTTAAACCTGCGATAAGCAATGCCGCTCCTGTTTTTCTCCACTTCTTTTGCATATCAATCACCTCATCTAAGTTGTTGTCCACTTTGGGACATACTAGTTATTCGAAGCGAGTTCTCTGTTTAAGGGGGTAGGAAATAAAAAAAAGGCGACCGAAGATAACCTTCGTTCGCCCGCTAGATTTATTACCTTACATAATTTCAGCAACTTCCTTGCTTCTACCTTTCATATGAACCCAAATAATGAGCGGAATGAGAAGCAACGATAAATACGCTCCGACAAACCCTAAAATGGCGTAGCTTGAATAAGCGACGATGATGCCTGATAGCAAGCTGCCCGCCGTGCCGGAAAGCGCAACCCACACATCAACAGAGCCTTGCGTCTTCGCGCGTGTTTTCATGTTGGTCGAATCAATAATGATCGCGGTTCCGCTAATCAATCCAAAGTTCCAGCCAAGCCCAAGCAGGATGAGCGCTACCGCAATCCAGAAGAAGGATTCCCCGGGAGCAAAGGCCGCCAGCAATCCGGCAATGGAAAGTGTGACACCCGAAGCGATGACCATGAATGTACGTCCTAGTTTATCGACCAATATTCCCGTTCCAAGTGATGGTAAATACATCGCGGCAATATGAAAGCCGATCACCATTCCGACAGCTGACAAGCCGCTTCCATGATTTTGCATATGAACCGGAGTCATCGTCATGACGGCGACCATGACGAAATGAGATAAGATCAGCACAGCTGCACCGACTACAACACCGATGCGATTCGCTTTGCTTTGCAATTCACGTCCTGCATCTTTCGTCTTTTGCTGAACATTTTTCTCTTGCTCAGCAGCAATCGCTTTCGCAACAAGGAATGGATCTGGGCGTAAAAAGACGAGAAATGTAAAACCTGCTAGTAAATACGCAACTGCCGCCAATATGAAAGGTCCTGCTAAAGCGGGAATACCAAAAGCAAGAGCAACTTCACCCATCGGTGTCACTAAATTCGGTCCCGCAACAGCACCGAATGTAGTCGAAACCATTGCGATACTAATCGCTGTTGCACGCTGCTTTTCATTCGCCAAATCCGTTCCGGCATATCTCGCCTGAAGGTTTGTCGAAGTTCCTGCACCATAAATGAATAATGAGATGAATAATAAAAACAGATTGTCAAACGTGGCGGCAAGTATGACGCCAATCGCTCCAACTCCGCCAGTGATAAAGCCAAGCGACAGTCCGTATCTGCGACCTGACCGCTGGGAAATGCGGCCGACCAGGAATGCAGCAAGTGCAGAGCCAAGCGTGAATAATGCTGCCGGAACTCCCGCAAAGCTTGCAGTGCCAAGCATATCCTTCGCAATGAGTGCTCCAACAGTTACTCCCGCCGCCAGTCCCGCCCCACCAAAAATTTGAGACATGACAACGACGAATAACGTTCGTTTATACAATTTCCGTTGCGCTTCCGGTGAATGAAGAACTTGCTCCACTTCCATTGACATCTTCCCCCGTTCTTTATACCAATAAGGGTATTATATAGAATCATTTTCATTTTTGCGAGATTGCGAGCTTATACATATTTCTTCGTCAGTTGGAAAGACTATTTCATTGAAAAGTGAAGGAGGAATGATCATGCCGAGACCATTACCGAATGATTCTGCCGATAATGTAGACCGATTGAAGAAGACGATCAGCAATATGGAAGCAGCGAACGAAGCGGCGAAAACCGCGGAAGGCGCAGAGCTTGCTTCCATTAAGGAAAAGAATGAACGGCGGAAAGATGCGATAGAAGGATTACAAGAGGAAATCCATCAGGAAAACAAATCGCGGATCAACGGCTACATCTGAAAAAAGCACCTAAGTGGAGGTAACTCACTTAGGTGCCCTTCTGTCACGTCTAGACTCCGGGCGGCAGCATCTCGGGTCATAAGAAAAAGTTACTCTGTTCCAAAAAATCGCTAATTACATTTCTTGCTCGCAAAAGCCGTTCTCCGTAACGGCTTTCGCTTTTGTAATTAAAACATTTTCGTCGTCCAATTTTCTCCGTTCCACACATCCGTCACAACGCCTTCATAAAAATCAGGCTCATGGGAAATGAGCAGGACGCTTCCCTTGTATTCCTTCAACGCCCGCTTCAATTCTGCCTTCGCATCGACGTCAAGGTGGTTCGTCGGCTCATCGAGGACGAGCAGATTCGTTTCTCGGTTGATGAGCTTGCAGAGGCGCACTTTCGCCCGTTCTCCCCCGCTTAGTACTTTCACCTTGCTCTCAATATGTTTCGTCGTCAAACCGCATCGCGCCAATGCGGCACGCACTTCATACTGCGTGAAATGCGGGAACTCATCCCATACTTCTTCCAAGCAAGTGCGATTCGATTCCGTCTTCATTTCCTGCTCGAAATAGCCGATTTCAAGATGATCGCCAAGCTCGACAGATCCTGCAAGAGACGGGATTTCACCGAGGATGCTTTTCAGAAGCGTCGTCTTCCCGATCCCGTTCGCTCCAGCCAATGCAATCTTCTGCCCACGCTCCATCGTCAAGTCGAGCTCCTTCGACAGCGGCTCATCATACCCAATGACAAGGCCTTTCGTTTGGAATAAATAACGTCCCGGCGTACGGGCAAGTTTGAAATCGAATTGCGGCTTCGGCTTTTCTGCATCGAGTTCAATGATGTCCATCTTATCGAGCTTCTTCTGACGAGACATCGCCATCCGGCTTGTTGCAGCATTCGCTTTATTGCGCGCCACAAAGTCTTTCAAATTGGCGATTTCCTTCTGTTGCTTCTTGTACGCCGCCTCCACTTGCTGTTTCTTCATTTCATGGACGCGTAAAAACTCATCATAATCCCCTGCGTACCGCGTAATTTGTTGATTTTCCATATGGTAGATCAAATTAATGACGCTGTTCAGGAATGGAATATCATGCGAAATGAGGATGAACGCGTTGTCGTAGTTCTGCAAGTAATTGCGCAGCCATTCGATATGCTCGACATCCAAATAGTTCGTCGGCTCGTCAAGGAGCAAAATATCCGGCTTCTCAAGAAGAAGCTTTCCGAGCAATACTTTCGTCCGCTGCCCGCCGCTTAAATCGTGTACATCACGGTCGAGGCCGAATTCATCCAAGCCCAGTCCGTTCGCCACTTCATCCACTTTCGAATCAATGATGTAAAAGTCTTTGTTCGTCAGCTCATCCTGCATCTGCCCCGTTTCTTCGAGCAGTTTCTCAAGTTCGTCCGCATCGACTTCGCCCATCTTCGCGAAAAGGGCATTCATCTCTGCCTCCAAATCATAAAGGTATTGGAACGCAGTCCTAAGCACATCACGGATGCTCATCCCTTGCTGCAATACGACATGCTGGTCCAAATAACCGACGCGCACGCGCTTCGCCCAAGCGACTGTACCCGCATCCGGCTCAAGTTTTCGCGTAATGATATTCATGAACGTCGATTTCCCTTCGCCGTTCGCACCGATCAGCCCGATATGCTCGCCTTGCAATAAACGGAACGACACATCATCGAATATCGCCCGATCCCCAAACCCATGACTCAAATTACTTACTGTCAATAAACTCATATGTTGTACACCTTTTCCTTCTGTCAAAATAAAATCCTAACGCTCATAAAACGGTCAAATTACGCATAAATCGCAATAGTCACGCATAAACGTCGGCAATTGCGCATAACTCATTTCAATTGCGCTTACGTCCTTTATTATATAGCGATTTCTTGAATCAGGATAGAGACGATTCGAAATTTTTCATGCTCAAATGGCATGTAGCACACGAAGCGCATCGAGAATACTTTGGAGAAAATCCGGAATCTCCGACATATTCTCCTCATTGATTTTTGTTCTGAATTTCACATCAATGGTGTTCAAATAACCGCGCTCGCCTTCTCCATATAAAAAGCTCAACGTTTGGACGACGAGAACTTCGTTTTCCCAAATATCACGTAACGAATCTTCGATAAGACTGCACTGCTCCGTTTCATGCTGGACACGCTTAAGAAAGCGCACTGTCAATGAACAGCCGGGATTTCCCTCTGGGGCTTCCAATATTTCATCCGCCAAATCCCGTAAAGATGCCTCCAAAATGATTTCGGCAGACACATCTTCTAAATGAAAAAGCGTAAACTGTATAGCGAATATCCGAGAAAGGATGGCAAAATCCATTTGATCCGATCGGTTCGTAAGTTTTATTTCTCTATCGATCGTATCAAGATCATACACTCGGTTTTCAAATGCGACTTTTAAGTTTTCAAAGACTGTTGGATCATACATCGGGACACCCCTCATTGGTTTATAAATCTTGTTTATACACAATTCCATACTCTAAGTATATCTTTAAAAGTGTTAATGCTTCTCCCCAACCTACTGCACATCCAATACACGCTTTTAAGTCTTCTTCTGAATCTGTAAAACCCGTCTCATTAAGTACTACTAATGTTCCGTCTTTATAAGGCTCAAGTGTAAAAGTGACTGTTGAACTTTGTTCTCCTGGCGACCATTGAAAAACAAATCTTTTGTTTGGGTCTACCTCGAGTATTCTCCCTCCATCTTCAATATTTACATTTTCACTACCGAAATTTGTCCATCTTAATCGTATTTCACCAGTTCCATCTAGGTTTATCTTTAAAAATGTGTCATCCGTAAACCAAGCATTCCACCCTTGAGATGTTGAAATTGTTTTATACACTTCTTCTAAAGGTACTTTAATATACGTTTTATGATTTATTTCTGGCATTTTCCTCATCCCCTTTTCCCTTGATTATCCTTACGTATCCCTTCAGCTTTCACTTACTTTTGAAAGTTCGACAAACATGTTGCTTTCCCTTCTTCTTGACTAACTTGTCTCTATTGTTACGTCATCATAAAAATAGCAAAACCCATGAAGTTACAGGTTCTGTTATGCAGGGAGGATTTCTTTATTCCAGATAAGACAGGTCAATCTATGTAACCATAATCGGCAATAAAAATGAAATTGTTCTTGAAAAATTTGTCGGACCATGGTAGATTGGTGAATGGAAATTTCATAACTTCAACATATATGTATAACCTCAATAATACGGTTTGAGGGTCTCTACCAGGAACCATTAACTCCTGACTACAAAGGAACTTACTTTGCAGTCGGGAGTTTTTTATTTATAGAGGAGGATTTTTTATGGATTTACGAGTTTTAATTCTTGCCATATCGACGATTACAGTTGGGCTCGTTGAATTGATCGTTGGCGGTATTTTACCGATTATCGCAGATGATTTGAACGTTTCAATCGGAACGGCTGGTCAGCTCATAACGGTTTACGCGCTTGTGTTCGCCATAGCCGGTCCGGTTTTATTATCATTGACCGCGAAAGTCGAAAGGAAAAAGCTTTATTTACTCACAATGTCGATCTTTTTCATTGGAAATATTATGACCTATTTCAGCCCCACTTTTACATTTGTGATGATTGCCCGCGTGATTACATCGATGAGTGCGGCGCTTCTCATCGTCCTTTCCTTGACGATTACCGCGCGGATTGTCGAAGCGTCCCACCGTGCAAAGGCGCTAGGATATATTATTATGGGGATCAGTTCTTCCCTTGTTTTAGGTGTGCCTCTCGGTATTCTTATAACGAATGCATTCGGTTGGCGTAGTGTGTTTTTAGGGATTGCGGTTCTTTCGATCTGCTCTTTCATTTTCGTTTCCATCTTCCTTGGGAAGGTTCCGATGGGTGACGTTCAACCCCTTTCCGCACAAATCAAAGCACTTGCGAATAAAAAAATCGTCTTTGCCCACTTGGCGACGATGTTCATGTTGGCCGGCCATTATACGGTTTACGCGTACTTCACACCATTCCTTGAAACGAACTTAAACTTGAACCAATACTGGATCAGCATCTGCTATTTCCTATTTGGAATTGCTGCAGTTGGGGGTGGCGCTTTAGGGGGAAATCTTGCAAATTGGATTGGTTCGAAGAAAAGCATTCTCATCATCATTGGTGCTTTCGCAATCATTTTGTTCGTATTGCCCTATTCGACATTCTCATTCGCGTTCTTCATTGTCATCATGATGATTTGGGGCACATTGAGCTGGGCCCTTGCGCCGCCGCAGCAGGATTATATTATACAGACGGATCCTGCTTCATCTGATATCCATCAAAGTCTTAACAATTCTGCGTTGCAAGTCGGAATTGCGATGGGATCAGGCATTGGTGGGCTCGTATTGGGCTATACCGATTCAGTCACAAGCATGCCGACTGTCGGTGGTATAGTTGTTATCATCGCTTTCTTATTCGCTATCGTTTCATTATCGATGACAACTGGCAAGGCAAGACGCCTGCGGGAAGCAAAGGCTGATAGTTAATAAATGAAGTACAGAGGACCTTTATTCTTAGGAGGTCACTGAAAAAGGCCATTTTAAAGGACTCCCCTTAGAACTGTTGATTTGCGTTCCGAGCGGACGCTTTCCGTGGGGCGGGCGGTGAGCCTCCTCGTCGCTTCGCTTCTGCGGGGTCTCACCTGTCCCGCTAATCCCACAGGAAAAGCCGTCACGAAGAACGGCTTTTGCGAACAAAAGCGAAGCGTTGAGAGCACCTCTTTCGCCGCTCTTCACTCCAATCAACGGAACTCAGATAAAATGAAAATGTAAAACAAGCGATTTACTTCCTTTCAACGAGGAATGAATCGCTGTTTTTATTGTATAATCAACATAATAAATTCTGATGGTGTTCACGATGATTTCTAATCAAGAAACTTTAAACCTCAGTCCATACGATATCGTCGTTTCTAAAGATATCTGCTGCGTCAAATAAATGAACTTGTTGATTTCACTTTCATTCTTGAAGGGTTGAATAGTAAATATTGCTTGGATAATGTCCGTGAGTAAGAAATACCAAAGAAAAAGACACCACTTCGTTCAAATTAGAACGAAGTAGTGTCTTTTTAGATTTCGAAGTACCTTACAAATATAAAAGCGTAAGTTTTTCATTGGCCACATTCTCAGTGAGGTCCTTTTTTATTATAAATAAAAAACAGAACTTGGCTAGCAAGCTCCGCGAACAGACCAAACTGTAGATAATTTTCATATGCATATTATTCAGTTCCGCAGCAAATCTCACATAAAATAAAGTATTATTAATCTACTCAAGATTACACTTTGCAATCCGTAATCCCTAATGATTCATATAAGCCAACTCTTCCTGTTCTTGTAACCTTCACAGCCCTATCTGGAAGCTTTTCAATCCAGTGTAAATCTAACAACCGTAATAGAACAGCATTTCCTAAAGCTCCTGCAAGATGGTAACGCCTCTCACTCCAATCAAGGCATTTTCGAGCAAAATATCTTCGTTGATTTCTTAAAACATCAAGATTAATATCAAAATCACTAAAGAATTTCTCACCTTTATCCGTTACAAGAAAATCATTTTCACCCTCAGCTAAATACCCCTTTTGAATGAAGGCTTCAGTTAAGGAAACACCAAGTTTTCCGGCCAAATGGTCGTAACAAGTTCGGGCAATTCGAACCTTTTCCGCTCGAGAAAAATTCTTCAAAGACTTGATGTTCGGGGCTGGCGCAATAACAGTCAACGTTTCTATCGCATGTGCAACGTCGGGGCTAGCTAGACGAAAATAGCGATGGCGCCCATGTTTTTCTACACGAATCAGATTTCCTTCTACTAGCTTCGCTAAATGCCCGCTCGCTGTTTGCAATGAAACATTTGCCTTCCTTGCTAACTCATTTGTTGGAAGCCCGTCAAGCCCAAGTAGAGCTTCTAACATAGCAGCCCGAGATGAATCACCCATCAATTTTGCAACGTACGAAAAATCTGGTCTACTTTCCATTATCACCACTCCAATTACATCCATACTTCGATTATAACCGAATTATCCATATGATAAAATAGTGGAAACACGATAGGAGGAATAAAATTGAATAGTAATGATTTAATAATTCTGAACTTCGAAGAAATCAGGCGTAGAAGTATTAAAGTATGGAAAGCGATACCTGATCATATGCTGGATTGGAAACCCGATGAAAATGCCCTTACTTGCGCTGATATGATCAGACATTTATTAGAAGGTGAGTTTCTATATCACCAAATTCTCCTTAATAGAGGTAGTGGAGCATTATCTAATTCAACCAATCCATTTGAGAAAAAAGAATTCATATCAGTAGATGATGAAATTGCATTTGCTTACCCATATCGTTTGGAATTCTTGAACTATATAAAGTCACTTACTATGTACGATTTAGAAAATGTAAAAATAGACCGTTCAGACGTAGGTTATGTAAGAACACTTGGGGATATGCTTTTGCGTATCGCTTATCACGAATCTGTTCATACAGGTCAGTTATTAGATTATATGAGAACCATAGGAATTGATCGACCTCAAATTTGGGATTAATTTCGAAAGTCAAGTAGAGGGTATGCTCATAAAGTAAAGCCTAATTTCTCCTCACACTGTCGCTAGAAATTAGGCTTTCATTTTTCTGAAGCTTAATTCAACCTCATTATTACATAAATCTTTTATATCTATTATTACTTTGAGGTTTCTTCCATATCAGCCTACTCTCCCAATAAATAAGAAAGATCGATCATCCCTTCAATGTCGCTGCTCGTTACATATCCCGCTTCCTTGCTGATATCCGCCATTTCCTGGATGACTTGTTCATTTACCTCCGTCGTGACTTCAAGCTTTGCGAATGCTGCGGCTGTTTCTTCTTTATTTATTTCTTTCCCCGTCAAATCTTTAATATGCTGGATGACGAGATCTTGTGCTTCTTCCGGGTTTTGTTGGATGAACTCGACTGCCCGTTTATGGGCTTTCAAATAAGCGCTCGCAAACTCTTTATTCTTCAAGAATTCATCGCTGGCAGCAACGACTGTGTTCGTCGATTCCTTCCCCCACGCAAATTCATCCCAGTCGAGGATCAGCTTACCGTTCGCCTGAGTTTCGAGGATATTTCCCCACGGCTCTTGTGTCGCTGCAGCATCGACCGAGTTTTGGACGAATAATGTAGCGGTGTCTGCCGGAGCTGCTGCGAATAATTCGACTGTACCGCCGTTCGATGTCGTTTCGAGATTCACTTCTTTCAATGCTTTTCGAAGCATGACGTCTTGTGTGCTTCCGATGACCGGGATGGCGACTTTTTTGCCGTCAAGATCGGCAAGCTCCGAAACACCTCCGCCTTCACTCGAAACGAGCACAGCTCCTCCGTTCACTGCGCCTGAAATCAAGCGGAACGTCGGGTTTTTCACGTAGAAGTTCAACAATGGACCAGGACCGACTGTACCGACGTCGATTGATTTCGTTGTCATCGCTTCCATGAAAAGCCCGCCGTTGCTAACTGTTTTCGTTTCAATCTTTACATCAACCCCGAATTCCTCCTCAAAATAGCCGTTTTCAAGGGCGACAATCGTTGCGATATGCGTCAAGTTCGGGAAGTACCCGATTTTTACCGACTTACTGCCTGACGAGGAAGAACCGCAAGCAGATAGGATGCCCGCCACTAAAACTGTTAACAACATCATAATCAATGACTTTTTCATTGTCGATATCTCCTTTGTATAGGTCATGCCAGACCCCATTTTTTCTGTACGGAACGCTCCAAACGTAGAAACACAACATTATCCATAATCGTCCCGATCACCGCGATGATGATCATGACTGAGATGACGAGATCCATTTGACCGAGAGACCGTCCTGTTTCAAGCAATTGCCCTAGCCCTCCGCCTGAGCCAAGCAATTCGCCAGCCATCAATGCCCTCCATGAAAATGCCCAAGCGATACGGAGTCCTGATAACAATTGGGGAACGGACGCCGGCAAGATGACAGTTCGAATGAAATGAACCCCTGTCGATCCGAATGTTTTCGCGACCCGTTGATACAATGTCGGCACATTCCGGAATCCGCTCGTCGCACTAACTGTCATCGTCCACGTCGCGCCGATTGTGACGATGAACAGGATCGAGAAATCATTCAAGCCGAACCAGATGATGGCAAGCGGGAACCAGACGATACTCGGAATGGATTGCAACGCGGTTACGAGAAAACCGAGTGTGTCCTCGACTAATTTATATCGCCAAATGAGATAGCCCATAATGACGCCTAAAACGATTGCGATTGCAAATCCGATCAGCAGGCGGCTCATGCTTTTCCCGATTGCCGCTACAATTTGCCCGTTCACAAGACCATTAAAAAGAGTTTCCAACACTTGTGTTAAACGCGGAAACATGAAATCCGGCAATACCGAAAGTCTAGATGTGACTTCCCATATCACCGCTATCATTGCGATGAAGATGATTCGTCGTAAAGCTGTAGTCATCACCCATTTCCTCCTTTAACACCTTTTCAATTTCCTCCTCCAAAATTGCTAAAATCCGTTGTTCTGTATGCAATGTCACACTATCGGGCAACACGCCGTCCGTTGAAGTCGGAACTGGAATGATTTCCTTCACCTTTCCGGGACGGGTGCCGAACACAATCACTTTTTCCGATAGTAAAACGGCTTCCCGGATATTATGTGTAACGAAAAAGATCGTCACTTTCGTCTTCTTCCAGATGTCAATCAATTCTTTATGGAGCACCATCCTCGTCTGTTCATCGAGCGCGGAGAAAGGTTCATCCATCAATAAAATATCCGGTTCCATCACTAATGCTCTCGCGATGGACACCCGTTGCTTCATCCCACCTGAAAGTTGGTGTGGATACGAATGGATATAATTGCTGAGATGGACCATTTTTAACATATCAATCGCTTTTGTCTCGGCCTCTTGCTTCGGCATCTTCTTCAGCAGCAGGCCGTACTTCACGTTTTCCAGGACAGTCAACCATGGAAACAGTCCAGCCTCCTGAAAAACGACGACTCGGTCGGGACCAGGCTTTTTCACTTCATTCCCCGCGATGCGGATACTGCCTTTATCCGCCTTCTCCAAGCCTGCAATCATATAGAGGAGCGTCGATTTGCCGCAGCCGGAAGGTCCAACGATGGAGACGAAGCTCCCTTTTTCCATATCGATATCAATGTGGTCCAGCACTTGAACCTGCTCTTTTCTTTCATTGATGAAACTCTTCTCTATTCCATCGATCGTTACATACATTTCTCACACCTCTACTTATCGGATTAGTTTAGTCGGAATTAGTAGTATGAAAAGGGAGAGGACTCCTATTCCTCTCCTTTAGAAATCAAATAAATCGCTCGATAAATATCGTTCGCCATTATCAGGAGCGATACAGACAACGGTATCATTCGGCGTCAAACGTTTTGCCACTTGCATCGCAGCATAGACGGAAGCACCACCGCTAGGACCAAGCAACAAGCCTTCACGCGCAGCCAATTCACGGACCGTTTCATAAGCGTCCTTGTCTTCAATCTTGAAGATCTCGTCGTAAATGGATGTGTTCAAAATCGATGGGATGAAGCCGGGACTTGTTCCGACAAGCTTATGCTTCCCAGGCTTTCCGCCGGACAACACCGGAGAACCTGCAGGCTCCGCTATATGGACCGTAATACTACTATCGAATTCCTTCAAAAATTCTCCGGTACCCGTGACTGTGCCCCCGGTACCTGCCGTACAGACGAATGCTGTCAGTTTGCGGTTCAACAATTCCATCGCTCTGATAATTTCTGGTCCTGTCGTATACCGATGAATATCCGGGTTCGCCTCATTTTCAAATTGCATCGGAATGAAGCTATTCGGAATCTCCACCGAAATTTCCTCCGCCTTTTGAATAGCACCCGGCATTTTCAATTCACTAGGTGTCAACACGACCGTTGCACCGTATGCTTTTAAAATATTGATCCGCTCGAGTGTAGAAGAGTCCGGCATGACGATAATCGTTTTATACCCTCTCGCTGCGGCGTTCATTGCGAGTCCGATTCCTGTGTTTCCAGATGTCGGCTCAATAATCGTATCTCCCGGTTGCAATAAACCCGCTTTTTCCGCTTCGATTATCATATTGTATGCCGCACGGTCCTTAACGCTTCTGCTCGGATTGAAATATTCAAGTTTCACATAGACATCTGCGCCATGTTGGTCGGGAAGGCGATTCAATCTTACTACAGGCGTTTCGCCGATCAACTCGGCAATATTATTCACTACACGCAAACCGTTCCACTCCTTCTCGTTTCTTGGTTTAGTTGATTATAGCAGATTAATCCCTTTAATACATAGTAATTTAGTAGGTTTTAAAATTATCGGAACTTCCCTTCGTCACTGGAATATGATAGTTCAAAAAGGAGCGTGCAGCATGGCAATCGTCCGGACAGACAAGTGGATAGCGGAGTCTCATGGAGACCCTTCCAAAGTATGCAGGCACTTAACCCAATACTTTCCCACTGCTTCCGCTGCAGAAATCCTTCTTCACCTAACAATGTTCGGCATGTATATCACCGCAAAACAAGGGAGAGCGCTCAGCAAGAAATTGCAAGACCAAAACGTCTGGGAAATCACTTCAAATGAAATGGATTTGCTGCGCAGCGAATGGAATGGCCCTTCTGTCCCCGTTTTTATCTTCCCTGCAGACGTCGACAACAAAGAACTGACCCGCGAATTCAATGGAAAAGCGGGAGTAGCTTATGCAGATAAGCTCTTTTTATTTATATCTCCTCATAATACGGAAATTGAAATCGGGGCGTTACTGACACATGAGTACAATCATGTATGCCGCCTAAACAGTTTTCCGAAACGGGAAGATGAGTATACACTGTTAGATACAATCATTCTTGAAGGATTGGCAGAAATGGCTGTCGAGCAACGATTCGGCAAGGCATCCACTTCCTCATGGACTTCCCTTTATTCAGACGAACAGTTGGCTCGTTTTTGGAAAGCGTTCGTCCATCCGAATCGGCATCGTGTAAAAGAGACTGTTATCCATCAGGAAGTGCTTTTTGGTTCGGGTCATTACCCGCATATGGCTGGATATGCTGTGGGCTATTATCTAGTCCGAAACTTCTTGAAGGGTACAGATTTTCATGCAGAGGACGTATTGACCCTCTCCTCAACAGAGATTGCACGGCTATCCTAAATGGAAAAGGTGCACCTTCTAAACAAATGCAACGGTGTGTTTGTCCCCCTTGAAGAAAAATCCCTCACATATGATGTACTATGTTCAATCGAAATGGGGTGACAACACGATGTCAGTTCAACATTATCATTCTTTGTGCAGCAAGCATATCGGAAGGGCTGTCGTAATCGGAACGAGAGATGGACGAACCCATAGAGGGATCATTCAAGGTGTCAGAGGCAATAGAGTTTTTTTAGAACCATTTGGCCGCCAAAGAAATTTAGGCGGATTCGGATACGGATTTAGAGGCGGATTTGGCTTTGGGCGTGGGTTTGCTTTCGGTGCAGGCATTGCACTTGGCTCAATCGTAACTTTCGCTTTGCTCCCGTTTTTCTTTTTCTGATGATTGTATAATACAACAAGTATAAAAAAGAAGGTCTCTCATTATGAATCTATTGAGAGACCTTCTTTTATCATTCCTTCATTCACACGGCATCCGACTTCGCTTCCGCTTCACGTACAGGTTCCACAAGTGCGTACCGTTCCCACACGCGGCTTTTCCAACGGAGCGACATGATGATGGCGCGCGTCCATTCGTCGACTGAAATGGCTAGCCATACACCGACAAGTCCAAGATCGAGGACGAACACGAAGAAATAGCCCAACGGTAGACTCATCATAACCATCGAGAGAGCTCCCATCAAGACGGGGAATTTCGCGTCGCCCGATGCCCGGAGCGAATTGATGATGACCATGTTGAACGTCCGGCCGGTTTCGAGTAAACACGATAACAGCAAAACAGATGCACCAAGCTGGATAATCTGCTCGTTGTCGGTAAAGAGCCGCATGAGCGGGTATCGGAATGTCATGACAAGGGCGACTAAGATGACAGTGAAGATGAGCGCCCGTCTCAACGATGCCCAAACTTGGTGGTACACTTCCTCCTTTTCACCGCTTCCGACGAGACGACCGACGATAATCGACGTCCCAAGCGCGATTGCGAGTGCGAACAAATAGCTGAACATCGAGATGTTCGTCGCATACTGTCTCGCAGCAAGCGCCTCCGTCCCTAAGTAAGTGACGTAGTAGAGGAATACGATTTGGCACGCCTGGTACAGAATCTGCTCGAACGCTGAAGGCAGTCCGATATGCAGGATCTTTTTGACGTATTCCTTTGACCACGTAATGTAATAGTGGAATTCAATGCGATATTCAAGCACACGGTACAGCAGCCAAATAAAGACAAACACTGCAATCAAACGGCTTCCGACAGAGGAAATCGCAGCTCCTTGTACGCCTAACGCCGGCATACCGAACTTCCCGAAGATGAGCGCATAGTTCCCGATGACGTGGATGATGTTCATGCCAAGCGAAACAAACATCGTCTGTTTCGTAAATCCATGCACACGGATGACTGCAGCGAGCGAATTAATGATTGCTTGAAGGAAAATCCCTCCTCCGACGATGATCAAATACGCTTCCGCATGAGCAAGGACCTCCCCTTGTAAATTCATCGCATTCATCATGCGGCTTGTGAATAGAATGAACACACCGCTAATTCCTAGCCCTACCAGCAAATTCAACGACACGGCCAGCGCTGAAATCTTCGACGCTTCAATGAAACGTCTCGAACCTAAATATTGCGAAACAACGATAGCTGCCCCGTTTCCGACAACCTCGAGAACAAGGATTGCAATCATCACGTATTGATTCGCCGCTCCGACGCCCGATACAGCATCATCGGACAACGCACTCAACATGAATGTATCCGCCAAACCCATCAGCATGAACAAAAATAACTCAAGAAAAATCGGCCACGTCAGATGAAACAAGTTAAGTTTCTTCCCCGGGCCGTTGGCTGTAACTGCCGCCATCTATTTATCGCCTTCATTTCTATTTAAGATATTCAAAACAGGAATTAGCTTATCATAGAAATCAACAAATTCACAATGGGTTTGCTTGATATTTTTAAAAAATATGCACCGGTATTAAACGCTAGTAAATTATTTTTGTCGGTATGTTAGGAATAGTAAGTTATAATAACACGAAAGGAGTTGACTACATGAAACAGATTTCAGATGAACTAATTAGCTGCATTGATCAAATGACGGACGATAATATTGCGGAAACAAGGGAGAGGATCAATAAGTTATTTGATTTCATCGAGCTGTCCATAGGATTATGGGGATCCGTTCCATTGATCAATGTTGCGGCGGAACCCGAAAAGAAGGAGCTTGACATACTCGATTCGAAAAGGGAAACATCCCAGAGAATGATTGTCACGAGCAATTCTGACGCGACAAACCTGGGAACCCCTATGGAAAGAAAGTTAAAAGGCGGGATTTTAAAAGGAAAGACCGGGGATATATATGTCCCGGAAAAAATCGTTCGGATGCATGGGTTTGCACATGGGGATTATATCGAAGCAATCGGGGATCGTCTAAAAGATCTAGTTTTCATTAAGAGAAAAAATAGTGTAACGGAGCATGAATGCAATCGAATCGAAATCGATTATTGTGTTATCACAAAAACTTCAGACGGGTTATTAGTTGCAGATCAAATGATCACAAACGGGAGGTTATCAAGAATAAAACTCGATGGCGAGTCTCCTTATCAATTTTTAATTAGCCAAAGAGATAGTGACACGTATAGTTTGAAAGAAGGAAGTGTCGTGACAATCGCATTTCATGAATCGGATCCCCTGTCATTCCGAGTCGTCTGGTGTTATCCCGAACACACACATGAAATCACAAGACCTGAACCTAAACCATCCAGTTTTTATAAGGATAGTACTGCGAAAAAAGAAAATGTCTGGTCAGATGTTGAATTGAACTTATTAAAAAATAAAAAAATAGTAATTATCGGGGCTGATTTTCGGAGTGCCGATTTCATGCCGCTCGCGGAAAACGGAAATTTTTCATTAGATGTTTTTAGTGGAGACGAAAGCAAAACCCGTCTCAAAGCAGCTGTCAAAAACAAAGACTTGATCATTTCAGCAAGTGAGCACTCCTCACATCGCAGCAGCGGATTAGCCAAAGAATGCGCCAAGAAGTACAAAATCCCATTCCGCGCAGCACCTACTAGTCAATCATCGATTAAGAAAGCGATGATCCATGGAATTAAGGAATCCTATATTCCTTTCCACTCCTTTTTCTAAGAAGGTGCTGGGGACTGGGACGTCCGGTTCCTAGCACTATTTCAGCAGTACTTCCTCTATGTCCTTCCCTTCTTCAGACATACGGTACAGCTGATAAAGAGGTTGCCGTTCTCCGAATTGGCGATCCACTAAAAAGTAAATTCGGTTATCTGGCCCCGCTACCGGTTTAGAAGCATGCTCCTTTAAATTCGTCAGCTGTTTCGTTTCATGCGTTTTCCAATTGTAGCTGAATAACTCGTATTCAAAAATTCCGTTCGGTCCTGTGCCGCCGACAGCCTGGTAGACGATCTCTTCCCTTTCCGGGAGAAGGTGGAAGTCATATAGATCTTCTTCGCCAGCCGGATCACTGATTACAATCTTTTCGTCTGGTGCAGCCAACGGAATTTCGAAGATGCGCTGCTTGGATGCAAATACATCCTCCGCCGATTGTACATGTTCATCATCATCCATTTGAATATACACAGATTCATTCGTCGCGGACACTTGCATTGACTGCATATTATACTTTTTCAAATCGGTATATTTCGTATGCTCATTTTCCTTGAGATGGATGCTATGCACATCAAAATCATGCGGCCGCTCGCCTGCAACCGGAGAATAGTTCGTAAATGTCTCCGCTTGCAAATAAAAGAGAAGCTCAGAATCCTTCGGGTCAAATGCCAGTTCAGTGATCAATGCCTTTTCATGAAACACCAGCTGATCCGCAAGTGTCTCCATTTGTAAAAGATGCACTTCACTCTTGCTGCTTCGACTCATCTCTTTATCGCTCACGACATACGCAAGCTTTTTCCCATCTTTTGAGAAACTGATGTCCAAAATCGTTTGGTCAACAGGCAACTCGATAACCGGCTTTTCATTTCCGTCAGGAAGGTAAATTCCTGCTTTTCCTTGATCAAATGCGACATAAGCAATTGAACCATCGATGGACACATCGTAAATTCCGGTCAATCCATTTTGCTTTTCATTTTCATCTTTTTCAAACACCAAACCAAGCACAATGAAGGCTATTGTAACGAGACCGATACTTCCGATGAGGAAACTGAATGATTTTTTCATGCCATCCCTCCTATAGTTCCTAATAGCCAATAGCCGATGGCACACACAACTACGGCAGTTTGAATAAAGACAATTGTATACGCCCACTTTTTCTGTTGTTTCGCAAGTAATTGCATTTGGCTTGTATAGGAGAGAATCCATAAGCCAAGTGGAATAAGCAGTAAGAAAAATGCAGGCGATATCTCCGAGCTGAACAACAGGAATGCCCATAGGAAAAATAATGTAATGAGGATGATCACGATTCCCGTTGAAATATTGATAAAGTGAATCCGTTTCGCATCTTTCGCCCATGGTTGGCGATTTGAAGAATAATCATATATTGTCGTTCGGTACACAAGAACAACGGCAAGCAATAGAATCAGACCTGCAATGATTGTCAACCCGATGGACATTGGATGATAAACATCGGTCGCCAATAAAAGCCCATAGAAAAAAATCATGATATGAATGAGCAGCAAGCTATTCATCCATAAGCGCCGATTCAAGGAAGAAATCGGTCTTACGGTAATCAAAAGCAATGCCGTGCTACTGAGGACAGCAACAACCAACCACGGAATATGCGCGTCCCCCATTACAAATAATTGAGACAAGTAGACACCATACGCTAAAAGCAACGATGCCACAGATAATCCAAGCATCATTTCCCTTCGATACGGATACATCGCCTGTTGAAGTTGCTGGCCAATCTCCCGTTCTTCTCCAAAGTTTGTCATAGCGGTTCGCATTGCCTCCTCTTCCGTAAATCCTTGTTTTTTGTAATCTATGAATGAACATTCCAAATGAGAGAGCAGTTCTTCATACAAATCTTCCCGTTCCTCTTGATTACTGTCGGTCTCCTTTACAATTCCCTCGACAAAGCGTTGAAAAACCTGGTTCATATCAAACCTTCCGAACTTTTCCGGACAAGGCCATTCATCCACTTCCAATTCTCGCGCTTGCTTTCCAAAGCGTCGTTGCCTTCATCGGTCAGGCGATAATACTTTCTCCTACCACCATCCGCTTCCTGCCAATAGGATTCAACCCATCTCCTCTTTTCCAAACGCTTTAACGCCGAGTAAAGAGTCCCTTCACTCATCTCGTACGTATCATCACTTACCTTTTTTAACACCTTGACGATTTCATATCCATACATATCGCGTTGCGCGATGAGGGATAATAAAATTAAGTCAATGCTCCCTTTCATCATCTCTTGATCCAAATCGTTCACCTCTTTACAAACATCGTAACACGAGGTACATCGTAATGCAATGTAAAAGGAGGAGGTTTCCATTGCCGCATACTAAAATAACCGTTACGACATATCAGCCCCGACAAATGATCATCACACGGGACTGGCGCTCATAAATCCCCGCAAGTGATCATAAAACAGGAAAGGCGCTCATAAATCCCCGCAAGTGATCATAAAACGGGACTGGCGCTCATAAATCCTGGCAAGTGATCATAAAACGGGAC
>NZ_LQYA01000094.1 GCF_001531445.1 Sporosarcina koreensis | reverse complement strand
TCGAGAGAACTCTCGTTAAGGAACTCGGCAAAATGACCCCGTAACTTCGGGAGAAGGGGTGCTCTGTGTAGGGTGTTACAGCCCGAGAGAGCCGCAGTGAATAGGCCCAGGCGACTGTTTAGCAAAAACACAGGTCTCTGCAAAACCGTAAGGTGACGTATAGGGGCTGACGCCTGCCCGGTGCTGGAAGGTTAAGAGGAGAGGTCAGCGCAAGCGAAGCTTCGAATTGAAGCCCCAGTAAAC
>NZ_LQYA01000093.1 GCF_001531445.1 Sporosarcina koreensis | reverse complement strand
GTTTCAATTCCTTTTTGTGTTATAGAGATTTTCAGCTTATTTATTGGAGTAAAGATATCTCCATGAACTTGGATAAACTGCAAATTATCTAAATATATCATAATTTCGTTCATTCCTTTTTTATCTCTTAAATACTTATAAATCAAAGGAGTATTAGTTTCATGGTTTTCAAAATAAATTACTGAATAATAATACAATAGTTGTTCAAGACTTAAGCGTCTTTTGCGAAAAATTTCTTTTAAATGATATAAAATCGCAAGATATTTTAAAACGTCTAATTTTTTATTATCAAAGAGTAAATCTATTTCAGCGGGTAATTGAAATACATTATTATCAGTGCTCATAATCTTTCACTTCCCCACCAAACATCCTTTTCTTCATCGTCTGCAAGCACATGAATAAATCCCTTAGATTCTGCTGTGGTTGGTTTATTCGAATTATTTACCAATCTATCAATATTAATATTCTCTAAATTTTTATGAATTTTTATTAGCAACTCTTTACTTGTTCTACCTTCAATATCATAAATCTCAACATATTTTTCCTTGTATTTCATAAAGACTTCGGCTAAGATACCGTCAATAAACTCTTTGGGAAGTCCAAATTTTTTACTTGTTCTTATAAATTTTTCCGCTGCGATATAAAAATATTTGCTTATCTCGCACAATTTTTCACCCATATTAGCAATTTCCAATTTACGATAAAATAAATTTTGTTCATGTGTTTCACTATTAATTAAATCATCAATTCCAATTGCCGTATAGGTTAAATCTTTTGATTGTTCAGTTGTCTTTTCATCTGAATCTGTAATTTCTTCAGTAATTTCTGCAAGCACTCTTCGTATCTCTTTTGTATGAGAGGATTTAGTTGCATCATATTCAATAATTCTCAGACCATATTCTCGACTTAATTCTCCTCTTTGTTTAGCATCCAATTCTTTAGCATTGACTAACAAGTAATGAGTTCCCTTAAAATACTTTTTATGATTTTTCACTAAAGATTTAACAAAAGTATCATTAAATGAAAAACCCAAGAAGAGGAAACTGTAGGAGCTAGAGAACGCTTTCATCATATTATCAAATACTTCATTAGAGTATAACTCATCATACTTTTCTGACGAAATGATTATTGAATCAGGATTAGATACACTTCCATGAATATGAAACAGATATTTTTCCCCTTGGTTTTCAAATAACCTCTGTATATTCGAAGTATAATCAGTAAGAGAGCTGAAACTATTTATTTTGGAAACATGATCCTCAATTAATCTGTCATAATTTGTAGTTAAATATAATCTAAAGTTTTCTTTGATAAGATCAATATAGTTATTATCCACAATTTCGTCTGTATTTACCATTCTTCTAGAATAACAATCAGCTATTTTTTCTTGAATTGGTTGATCATCTATTCCCCCATATTTTTTAATATTTTCAATAGCTGATTGATATTCACCTAACTCTAAATCATGGTCAATCATAGGCCAATAAGCTTCGTTTAAAAACGATGCTTTTAGCTCCTGTATTAAATTACTCCATGATTTCAATTGAAATGGAATAGACAATCCAGCGCCTATGAAAGGGATGATTTTTTTGTCATGATATTTCGTTTTTAATTCATTTATTATATACTGGCTCATTAGCTTTTCACCTCTTCAATAATAAAATATATATAGTACAATTATACCACATTATTTTATAGAGAGGTTGAGCTGACTAATAAGTCAGCTATCTTATTTAAAGGAAAGTAGAAATAAAAAACTGAAAAGATTCTTCATTTTAGTTTTAATTTTATTAAGAGTTGTGGCACTGTGTTATATTTATATACTTGAATATTTTCGTAATTAATTAAAATCAACGGTTTTACACTAACTTAAGTGGATACAATTGATGTTTTCCGCTATTTTTGGCACCTTGCGTGTGCGGAAACATATTGGCGATTTTGACTTTGACGTATGTGGTAATATATCAAATTCTATACCTAGACTTGTTATACAAACAAATCAATTTTACTACGATTCCTATAGTCATAACCCGTTTTACTTTTAGCGGCATTCCGTAATCCCATACCAATGTATTTACTGTAAACAACCATATCTCGCCCATTTAAATTTGCATAAAAAGTATATGCCATTTTTGTTTTATCATCCCATGCATTCCATAGGGTAGGACTCAACACCATGTTTTCTGAATACAACGGCAAAAACATTGACATATAGAATTTAATCTTATCTATTGGATAGCTCTTAAGTTGGCTAAACAATCTTTCATATATCGGCGTTTCACTTTTCAAACAACTTAATAAAATATATGATTGACTATCTTCTGGAAAAACTGTCACAGCAAGACGATGCATAACACCTTTTACAGTATGTTTAATTTTATTGCCATCCAAATCGTAATCGGGGGCAATATACATATAGGCTGCACATTTGATTTGTTCTGGTATCCTCACAACACACGTTTCAATACCCGAATATTCCTTAGCAATCAATTCCCTGTCGAAATGCTCTTTAATGGGTTCAAATTCACGTATTTTAAATTGCAACATTCTATACATTCCAACCATCATGAATGATTTGAATGCAACTGGTTGTTTTGCAAAACTTGCCCTAAAAACATCTATACCCATTCGTTGTTTATAATATTCGAAAATAAATGCTTTATAAGCATATACGAACTTCATTTCCTCGTTTGATTCATCAAAATCCGGAGCGCCTTTTTCTATTATTGCAAAGGCAGTATTATCATGTAAATCACAAAAACATGTTTCTGTAGTTGCATCATTTGCACTTGTCTTTTTTACCTCAATAATCATTTCCGTTTTACCATTCTTCCTTGGAATTAATAACGGCTGCTTTTTGGGATCAAGCATATAGACATGCCTGTCACTTCCCGCAATCAGCGATATTATCTTATTGTTTTGTAAAGCATGGGCACCTTTAATTTTCCCCTTACAATTTTCTTGCTCAGGATGCATGCAACACTTGGCCATGGATTTTCTCATCATTTCCATGATTTGAACATTAGGAGGTTTTTTGGATAACTCTTGTGGTTGATGTCCTTTTGTTTTACAACAGTCAATATACCTCTTACGACTACCGCAAGGGCAATCTTCATTATTCCAAATTCTTAAGTTTTTTAATAAATTCACCCCCAAAACTCCCTCCATTTTTTCTAATTTTATAGGTAATACTTTCAATTTATTAAATACCGAAGACGCTATTCAAAAATGACTTTGTCAGCAATCATTATCGCATTCCAGGTCATGAATTCAATTGTAAATTCTTATTCTTCCTATATTTCCTCTGACCTTTTATATCTATTAGTACAAAGATCCAAAAGATTAACAGCATTATTATAAATAAGTGAAAATGTTTTATTGATATAAATTCAGCAAATCCGATAAACTGATTGTTATTCCTGCCTGTCCAAGTTCATCCTTACGCTCTTTATAAAGAACTTCAATTAATATATCTGATCCTAATCCGTAATGAATTTGATTATGACAATTACTACATAAAGAAACGATGTTTGCTTCTACATCCAGCGAATGTTCAAACTCATTTTGAGAAGCCATGGGAATTAAATGATGAGGTTCTGCGTAACTAGTATTCGTACTCCTTCTAAGAAAACTTGGATGTTCAACATCAATTTCACATTTATGATTTGCCCTTATAAGAGCGTTCATTGCAACCTTTCTATCTCTTGGATATGACCTTTTCCCTTTACTCACATTCGCTTTAGGTTTCTCCTTTGGTTCCGGTGTATATGTGATATGCTGATTAGCCGCACCTTTTAACATTGAATCAATATCATCTAATAATTCCTGATCCAACTTGTTCTCATCAGATTGAACGTTGGATTTGTTTAAAAGCCTTAATAACTGTTCTTTTTCTGAATTTGTAAATTGAATTTCTGAAGATTCTCTTATAACGTATTCTGCCATGTTTTTATTAGCAGTAAATAAATATCCGGTATTCCCTCTACCCAATTTATTGAAAGGGGCTTTAGATTCCGGCTGTAATTTTAATAGTTTATCCATATGATCTGAAGTTACAATTGGATTAGTGATTGGATAGTATTTTGCGTTTACCCTCCAGCCCTTGTTATTCCATTCGTCATGTACTCCTTTTGCAGTTGGCCTATCGGCTTCATATACATCCGCTTCAGCTATACTAATTGCAACTATCTTTTTTAGATAGCTATGTATAATTAGATCACCTTTTTGAACATCTTTCATTTGTTCCCAATGAGAAACTTTCCTTCCATTATCGCCATGCTGTGGTGCCCACAAATAGGCCCCCTTAAATTCCTCAGAATAGCTTTTGTTCTGAAAAACAAAGAAGTATCGTCTGTTATCCATTTCTATTGATTGGTCTATTTGATTTGAAATAAACTTTTCCAATTCATTTGTCATTCTACTCGGTCCTTGTACCGATTTTAGTCCTTCATTTTTTAGAATCTTATACGGTAATAATTCATCATCAAAAGTTCTCAATAACTGCAATTCCATATATTTTCCATATTCTTCAAAGTTAGACCCATCAATCACATAATCAGAGTCATAAGGTTTTGCTTCTGGTAAATCTACTGCTATTACTTTTGTTTCATATTTAATTGCGCCGCAAGGTTTCCCTACATAAATATAAACAATATCACCAACATGAACATTAACACTTTGCTTCCAATTCAATATATCAAATTCGTCAAATGCACCAATTACATCATAATAATTAGGATTACAAGTGATGATCCATTTTTCCATTTTGCATTCCCCTTCCCTGGTAAAAATAACCTTTTTATCTACATTGTAAAGGATATTAAATAATTAAAATATGAATTAACTTTTTCATAAAAAGTATTTATTCGTCGTTTTTATATTGAATAATCGTTCTTGATCTTTTTCTGTTAACAAATCATCTGGATGTTTACTAGAGTCTTGAACCCAATTAGCTTTATTCATAGCCCATTCATATTCAACTGTTGTTTCATCTAATTCAGCGGAAATGTATTCTTTCATTAGTTTCGAATAAAAATAGTTCATCGAATTATTGAGCAAATCCTGAGTTCTTTTATATTCGTTTTCCCGCTGCTCTTTGAGTAATTCCCTCTCTTGTTCCTCTTTCAGCTTTTTCTCTTCTGCTATTATATGAGCCTTTTCTTCTTCATCAATGATTGGTGGAAGTGAAAATATGTATAAGAATATTTTTCTTAATAAATCTTCAGGTGTCATAGTTTTCGTTTGGTTGATTAACTTTTCATTTCTACCCCATTTATACCAATAAACTTTGTAACCTACTTCAACATTTATTTTCCCTGTTGTTTCATACTTAAATGTATGATAAGTTGAGTAATTTTTATCTTCTGGAGATAACATTATCTTTTTACATGGTAATTTAAAATTTAACGTAAAAGTATACTTTTTATACATTACTTGTGTTTCATCATACGTTGCTACAATTTTTGCTCCCACCTTTTCAAGCGCTTTAAATAAACTATCAATGAAAGGTAGAATTTCTGGAATGATTTCACCAGAAGCTGACTTAATTCTTAATTTATCTTCTCTATATGATTGAGTTTTTCTGCGGTATTTCACTATTTCCTTATGGGGTTTATTAGATAAAACTCTATTAATCTTTAATGTGTTATAAATACTGGTTAACTTTTCTTGATCAGATTCTAAGTAAGAGAAATAGACCGGCTTCTCCTTTTTTTCTTTCTTTATAGACGAAGCAATATTTTTTTCAGGAGAGGTGCTATTGGACTTTTTGTCATTTACAGCTGCTATATTTTTGTTAGGTGCTGCTGCAATTTGTTTTTTAGCTTTTTCAAGAACAATCATATGATTATCATTTGGATTTGGTAGTGACGGTTGGACTGGCTTCTCATTCCCCATATGTAAACTACTCCAATAAGATGCTGTAGGTAGTGGAATATCATTACTAGTACATGCATTTTTCAATCTATTATATGGAACATTTAGTACTTTAGCTGTTTTAGTGATACCAATAGTCCATAGTTTTTCATATAAATCTTTTCTCAAGATTGATAGCATTCTTTTTCCCCTCTTTTCATCCTTTATTTCATTCTATATCTATAGGAATTTTCAGTCAATTTAATGCATAAATAAGCCCTTGCCTGATTGACATGAGCCCCAATAATCTATATTTTATATTTATATTTGCTTTTCAATTCCTGATTTAAACCCAATTGTTAAATGTTTTTCATGAACTGTTATTTTTTCAATCAACCGTCTTACAAGAGGATCATTAAATTCTTCTAGTTGATGTGTTTGTCCTTTTAAAAACTTTGTCATTTCTTCTATTCGTTGCCGCACGCCTTCACGTTCAGCATTCTCGACTAAAACATCTTGCTTGAGTCCCCTGAGTCGATATATTTCTTCAGCCACTTCATCGTAATCCTCTTTTGAATTTGCTAGTCTTAGAAGTTCATTTTGTAATTCCTCTAATGTTTTATCAATTTCAGCAGTGGTCTGATCTCTGTCTTCATTTAAAACTGTTTCAATGTTATCGATTAGAATTGATAGGTATGTGTCTATACCAGTTATAGCAGTACTGATAAAGTATTACTTCATACTGGATAGCTGCCATTCATTGGATAGTAAAAAAGAAAGATGAAAGGTTATAAATGACAACAACCACATGGCAAAAATGCGTCTTAGGGAAAACTTTAATAGACCAAATGTCTTTTCCTTATCGATTACAATACCTTGTACCAATCTCATTTCTTTTCCTCCTTATGCTTTTACCATGTCATCAGCATATTCTAAATTTCCAAAAGTTTTTCCATGTTTGGAATAACGTATTTTAATTCCATATACTTTTACCTCTTTTCTCTCTAGTTTTGAACTGAAAGTAAATTATTATATGCTCGCACAATTTATAGATAGTGAGCGCCCACTCTTTGTTTGTGACATGATTTTACTTCCTTTCTGTTTTAACATTACAATTAGCAAAGAAAAAAGACGCCCGTTTCTGAACGTCTTAAGGTGCTTTTCCTATTTGATCTTTAAATTCTAAATACATCTATCACTAAAATCTTTCTTACCAACTTCATTTAGCCATAATCTATAAGAAATCCTTAATGCCCATTATTTAATAGTAATATTATGATAATTCTATTATCCTACATAATATATTAATCATTAATTAATGAATTCATACGAGCTTCTTCAAATTTAAGTTTTTCTAAATCTTCATAATATCTTTCTTTAGTTATATTCATACACGCAATCCTATTATCAAAGCTTCTCGTAGCTAAAGCTTTCTCATTATAGAACAAAGTGAAATCATGGATTGTTGCTGTAAGCCCAGAACATGCAGAACACCATTCTTTAATCTCTTTCGGTGGAAGAGTAAGTTCCGTTTCTGCAAAGTACCATTTTTCTATGAGTGACGCTAGCAAGTTCATTTCATCTATAAATTGTTGTTCAGTCTTTGTTTCGTTTAAAAATTCATTATATATGTTTATTACTTTTTCAGCTAATGTGACAAGTTGGCTAATAATCTCCTTTGTTTGAAATATAAGTGTTTTTTCCTCACCTATATTTTCTTGTTGAAATATTTTCAAAGTTGTATAGTATGAATGAAAATTAAAATAGACACCATCAATAGTTTCAGTCTTATCAGATTTTCTATACCACCATTTTTTATCTTGGGTTTCATCTATCCATGTTGTGTGACAAATAAAGTTTGAATTTGTCATATCAGTTTCATCTCTTCCATAATAACAAAATACGATATTAGCATTTAGACCTTTCCATTTGAATTCCTCTTGTTCACTCTTATATATTTCTTCTCTTTTTACTTTTTCAACTATCTCATAATTAATGGAGGAAATTTCCTTAAATGATAGAGGTCTTTTCAAAATTATTTTAACAGAGAATCTTTTTGCAATTGAACTATGAGTCGGTTCCACTGAATAAATAATGTAATTTTCTGTTTCGTTATAAAATTCTTTAGTTTTATATGGAATATAAGTCTCAACTGGGAATAAAATTGTCCCTCCTAAATTTGCTCTAAAAATAGGATTTTGTTTATGATTAGGATTACTTTTATTCCAAATATCAAGATAGAGAAAAAGTAGTTTTTGTATATCATGCAAAGACTTTTTTCCTTTTTTTATTAAAAGTTTATCTTTAAGAGCTTCACATAAGAAGCTGGTAAATAAGCTAACTGGTTTAGCTGGATGTCCATAAGAATATTGAGTAGCATTACTTGAAGAAATAACTACAGAACCTTTTCCAAAAAAGTCAGCTATTTCTGTATCAACTGAGAGTTTAGCAGTTTCTTCAACTTTAAAGTTTCCAGACATACAACTATCTAAAATTATTATTTTATTTTTGGCAAGAATATTGTCAAAAGCTTGAATGAGATCCTGTGTTTTCAATACACCATCACTAAATAATAAATAGTGGTCACTAGGTACATTCCCACCATGTCCTGAAAAATAAAAAATAAAAGTATCATCAGCTTCTAAATGAAAGTTAATTAATTTAACTGCATCAAGAAAATCTGATTTACTAACAAATCCATCATCACCTAAGGATGTAATATTACTTTTTTCTACTAACAATCCATCAACTAGAGCATTTTTTACAGCATTGATATCATTTATACAAAAAGGTAGGTTAGATTGATTAATGCTTGAATATTCACTTACACCTACCACTAGTGCCTTTATCTCCATAATTTATCCCCCTGAACCAATTGTCATACAATAATATTGTAGCATTTATTTTAGTTAAATAAGATTGTTTTAGTAGTTAAAAAGAAAATCAATAGAGAACGCCTGACTAGATAGTTTTTACTATTTAATTTCGAATAAGAAAATCCATTAATATATTATTTTATATTCCTTAATGCATATATCAAAATCAAGTAATTCCACTTTATTATAAAATTCAAATTTTAAAAATTCATCTCAAATGTTTTGATATTTCTTAAAAACCTATAATATATACAGTATTGTATTGTCATAGTATTACAGTTGTCTTAACCTCCTTTGTAAGACCATTATTTCTAGAAATTTTATATTGATCGGTACCCCTTTGATTTTTAAATCTAAGTACATTGATTACTGCAATAGCCCCCATTCTAATCATCTAACTTCTTAGATCAATCCTTCATCTTTTCACAAATTTTTCAAAATAATGCTTACTAGAATAGAATACGGCGACTGTAAATTTTCTTAACTCACAATCGCCGTAATAGCTTATATACAAACTTACTTTTATAATTATTCCATTGTGTTCCCACACCCCAGATCAATTACCACCGAAACAGTAATGTGATCTTTCAATACCTTATTTCTAGTTTTTTCACCTTCTCCTACAAATACAAAATGCTTGTAAAAGTGCTTAAAACTAAGGATTTCTATAAAGTTTGTCGTTGTAGCAACGATACACACTCCACATGACTGCTTTGCGGGAACATGTCTACCGGCTGAACTTCCTTCGTCCGATAGCCACCGTCCTCTAAAATCCGCAAGTCGCGGGCTAGTGTTCCTGGATTACATGAAACATACACGACTCTTTTCGGTTTATATTCCAAGATTGTCTGCAATAGCTTCTCGTCGCAGCCTTTGCGTGGCGGATCAACGACTAATACGTCGAACCGTTTGCCTTCCGCGTACCATTTCGGAATGACTTCTTCCGCAGCCCCTGCTTCGAAGTAGGCATTTGTCATACCGTTCAGTTCCGCGTTTCGTTTAGCGTCTTCGATTGCTTGAGGAACGATTTCCACGCCATACACTTCCTTCGCCTTTTCTGCAAGGAATAGTGAAATCGTGCCAATTCCGCAATATGCATCGATGACCACTTCGTCGCCTGTCAGCTGTGCGTAGTCAAGGGCTTGTCTATAAAGCACTTCGGTTTGGGCTGGGTTCACTTGGTAGAAGGAGCGCGCCGATATTTCAAACTTGATGTCACCGATTGTGTCGATGATAAACGATTTGCCGTATAGGGGGATCGTTTCATTTCCGAAGATGACGTTCGTCTTTTCTCCGTTGACGTTCTGCATGATCGAAGTCACTTCTGGTACGACTCGTTTAATCAGCTGAACAACCGCATCTTTCTGTGGGAATTTCTTTTTGAGCGTCACGAGGACGACCATGATTTCCCCTGTTGCCTTCCCTTTCCGAACGATCAAATGCCGAAGCATACCGCGGTGGGTCTTTTCGTTATACGCTTCAAGGCCAAGTGCATGCATTTCATGCTTCAACGTGGACATGAGCTCATCCGCCTCTTCGCTTTGGATGATGCAGACGTCCGTGTCGACAATATGATGCGTGCGTGATTTATAAAAACCAGATACGACTTTTCCGTCCCGTTCGCTGAAGGGAATCTGTGATTTATTGCGATAGCGCCACGGGTCTTCCATCCCTTTGACTGGGTGGACAGGTACGTCCGGCAACTTCGCGATGCGATCGATGACGTCGCGGACTTGTTTTTGCTTTTGGATGAGTTGCGCTTCATATGATAAATGCTGCAATTGGCAGCCGCCGCATTCCCAAAATACATGGCATGGTGGTTCGATTCGATCCAGTGAAGGCTTCGTCACATTCAATAGATGTGCAAATCCATAGTTCTTCAACGTCTTTCCGACTTTGACCTCGACTTCCTCACCAGGCAATGCACCGGGGATGAATAACGGATAGCCTTCCACTTTCGCAACGCCCGATCCGTCATGCGTCAAATCCTCCACATGAACAGTGAGACGATCGTTTTGATTCACAATAAAAGACATGATTTTTTCTTCCTCCAAATTTCGTATGCTCTCAGTTTAACACAAAAGCGAAAAGGTTCTTCATCTGATAAGTGAGTCAAAAGTCCCTAAATGATAATATATCCTGGGAAATGATTGATATCTCTTCCCAATTGATCGATATAAGCTCGGAAATGAACGATAAGTATAAAGAAAGGACGAAAAAGCAGACGCCATCATGACGTCTGCTTTTTGTCACTCTTTTTTATCTCTCACCGAACCATCCATCGGCGAGATGACAAATGCTACGACAATCGCCGCAATCAAAATGATGAAAGGAGCATAAAAAATAATGAAGTTAGACAAATCGTATTCCTCCTTTACGCGTGAAAATCCTTTTTCCCACGGACATAGCCTTTATTGAACAGGAACAGCCGCATGAGCAGCACCAGCGACGGGATTAACAGACCCAGTCCAAGAATGAATGCTACGATGAGCGAGATTGCCATTGCCGGATTCGTGAAACTGTCGTAAATCGTCAAATGCGGATAGAGCAAATACGGATAATGCGATGCGCCATACCCGAAAAACGCAAAGGCGAATTGACCCATGAGCAATCCGAACGCCCAGCCATAGCTCCGACGTTTCCATAGTAGCCAAACCGTTCCGATGAAGAGGATGAACGAAATGAGAAACATCGGCCAAAACGTCTGGATATTGCTGTAATGCTCGAAATTATGCCTTCTCAGCTCGAAGATGATGCCACCCGCCGTAATAATTGTCGGCAATGACCAGATGAGCGCATATTTCCGGAGCAGGTCGGTCGCTTCGACGTCTCCCGCTTTATTCGCATACCATGTCAGGAATACCGCCGAAATGTAAAGCGTCGCGGCAATACTCAAGACGACGATCGACCAAGTCAACGGGCTTGTGAATAAAACCCAGTAATCGAGCACCGGGGCTCCATCGACCATTTCGATGAAGCCGCCTTCCGAAATCGTCAGAACGATCGAAAGCGATGCGGGGATCAGCAGCCCTGCAAGCCCATACATGAATGAATAGCCTTTATGGCCACGGGCCCCGTACGTTTCAAACGCGTAATACGAACCGCGGATTGCGAGCAGGATGACGCCGATGCTGACCGGAACCAATAACGTCGTCCCATAATAGAAAGCTGTTTTCGGGAAGAACCCGATAATGCCGACAAAGAAGAAGACGAGAAATACGTTCGTCACTTCCCAGACGGGGGATAAATAACGTTGGATAACCTTCGTCAATATCCGCTGTTTCCCTGTCAGCAAGCTGTATGCATTAAAGAACCCTGCGCCAAAATCAATGGCGCCGACAAGAATATAACCGAAGAGGAACGTCCAAAGAACCGAAATCCCTAGTATCTCCAAGTTCATTGCACATCACCGCCTTTTCCCATATGCCGGTCTTCCAATTCACGTTCGACTGGGTTTTTGCGGAACATCCGTCGTAAAACGACGACACTACCGATGCCGAGGATGATGTACAGCAATGCGAACAACATGAGCATTAAGTCGACTTGCCCGCTCGTTGTTGCAGCGTCCTCGACCCGCATAAGCTTCCTAAGGATCCACGGTTGCCGTCCGACTTCCGCAAGCCACCAACCCGATTCGATGGCGATGATTGTCAGCGGCGCTCCGAGGACAATGAGCCAGCGGAACCATTTTGTCGTCACGCTTCTCCAGCCGCGTTTTATGCCGATCCAATACCAAGCTGCAAGCAAGACCATCCACATGCCGATGAATACCATGATATTGAATAAGTAATGGATATAGAGCGGCGGGATTTCATCTTCCGGGAACTGATCCAATCCGATCACTTCCGCCTTCGGATTGTTATGTGCCAATAAGGATAGCCCGAACGGCACCTTGATGGCATATTTCGGTTCGCCATCCTTCAAAACGCCCAATAACAGAAGTTCCGCATTTTCCTTCGTTTCGAAATGCCATTCTGCAGCAGCCAGTTTTTCAGGCTGGTATTCGGCCAAGTATTTACCGGAGAAATCCCCTATCAATGCGGTTGCGATCGCAAATACTAGCCCGACCTTCATCGTCAAATATAGGGCTTTCTTATGATAAATATGATCGGAGCCTTTCAACAAGCGGAACGCTGCAATCGCCGCCAGCACAAATGCCGCTGTCATATATGCCGTGATAACGACATGCGCAACTTTGGTCGGCATCGCCGGGTTGAACATCGCAATGATCGGATTGATGTTGACGAGTTCACCGTTCACGATATCGAATCCTTGAGGAGCATTCATGAACGCATTCACCATCGTAATGAAAACCGCAGAAAAAGAAGCACCAATCGCAACCGGTACTAATAGCAGCAAATGCTTTTTCTGATTTTCAAATCGATCCCATGTGTATAAATAAATACCGAGAAAAATGGCTTCAAAAAAGAAAGCGAACGTTTCCATGAATAACGGAAGCGCTATGACATTTCCAGCCAACTCCATGAAATTCGGCCATAGCAATGACAATTGCAGGCCGATGGCGGTCCCTGTAACGACCCCGACGGCCACTGTAATGACAAAGCCGCGCGCCCACCGTCTGGCAAGCAAAATATAATGTTCATCATTTTTCCGGATTCCCACCCATTGCGCAATCATGATCATGAGCGGGACACCGACGCCGATCGTCGCGTATATGATATGGAACGATAACGTCAGTTCCGTTAAGACCCGCGAATAAAAAACGGCTTCTTCATTCCCCATCTATTTTTCCTCCTTCAACTTCCAAATATTCTTCCGGCAATTGAAAGTAACATGATCCCTGCCACTGCAAAGACAAGCCACATAAGCCACTTCTCTTGTTTCTTATACACGGGATCCCTCCGTTCTTTGAATTCCTCTTCCCTATCATAAGATAACTACACTATACTTTTCCCTTTTTACGATTGAAATAACAGGTTTGTCACAGTTATTGTGAAATGTTTTCAACCGGAGTTTTTCTCTTGAGAGTATTTAGAATCTTATGTATAATAGAGAGATTAAAGGACGGTGAGCACAATGGAGATTAAAAGAAAAGTTTTAGCTTATATTACGAAGGATGAACATGCCGAACGAAAAATCCTTGTGTTCGAGCACAAAGATCATCCGGAAGCAGGTTTGCAAGTGCCAGGCGGAACGATTGAAGAGGATGAGATGCTCATCGATGCGCTCTACCGGGAGATTGAGGAAGAAACCGGCATACGCCGGGAACAATTGCAGTTGAATGGCAAGGTGAACAAGGAGAATTATTTTCCTGAAAACCGGAAGGACGTCATTCATGAGCGGAATATCTTTCACCTCGCTTTCATCGGCGAGGAGGAAACCGAATGGGACACAATCGTTAACAGTACCGGGAAAGACAATGGAATGATCTTCCACTGCCGCTGGGTTCCGGTGAATGACTTGCCTTCGTTAGCAGCAAGTCAGGATGAGGCGATTGATTTTATTAATTGAGGGCAGCCCTTGTGATATGCCGGGCAATAAATAAAAGCTGCATGGATGTTCAATCCAATGCAGCTTCTTCATTTTCAAGCTCTCTATCAATTTTATCCTGCTCCCGCAATTGGTCGAGCGGGGCGAACATTTCAATATGACGGTATCGGTTTTCAAAAGTGGCGGGAAGGGTGCCGCCGTATTCTCCGTCCAAGTTCAGCAGCACTTCTTCGGATGAAGTGATCTTCACTTTTTTCGGCTGTGCCGAAATGACGAGCGGATCATCCAAATGCTCTCCACGCAATGCCAGCGTGACGATTCGGATGAATTCGGCCATATTACAT